>JAUBOM010000291.1:0-3079 GCA_036700245.1 Microcoleus vaginatus BM001213989 | reverse complement strand
GAAACCGAGCGCGAACTTTCCGGCCCCAGGGTATTATCTGGGATGATTTGGGCGATCGCACCTCCGGGAAAAATGCACAAATAACCACTCAAAAGTAAAAGGTAAATCCCGAGTGAAATCGAGCGATTTTCTGTTGATTCAAGTACAGATATCGGGGAGGATAACGGCCGTATCAAGCCGTGACGAATTAAGAGCCAAACCCATAATAAATGTCCCTTGCATTCTAGTCTAGATCCCTCTGAATTTCCAGGAATTCGGGGGAGTTTGAGAAGATTTTTTGTCCCCTTCTTATCCAAGGAGGTTAGGGGCGAGCGAGACTTCGATACAAACAACAGAGACGGTCGGTTAGACGTTAAATTGTCACACCTTGGCACGGTCTTGTCCCTACTGTATTTTAGATAATTGAAAACTGGTGTATAGTATTTGTCTCGGTCTTTTAGTTCGTTAATTTTGCTGAGCCAGAAGTAGAGATATTGGAAAACCATGATTAACCTTTTATTAGCTGAAAAAGCGACCAATTTAAAAGCATTTGCTATTTATTTTCGGGTCATCGGGGCTGACAAACCGATACAGGATTCCTGGTGCGATCGTCCAATTGGCCCGCAACTTGATTCGCAACAAGCATAACTTCTCCTCGAGCATTCACCACCCAACCGCGAGCCGGAACAACTTCCCGATCCGGGATTTCCCCGAATTCCCTCGGGACTCGATCTGTTACATCCCCTACATTATTATCCGCGGCCGAACTTCCTGCCTCTTCCACCCAGGTCCACCGCGATCGAGCGCTACTGAGGGTATCATCAGGACTTGGTGGCACTCCTCCTTTCCCAGTGACGGTAAATGCGCTCTCGGTTCCTTTCGTGCAGGGATTTGCCGCAATTAAAGCAGCGGGAGCGACAATATTTTGTGGCAGTTCCACTAAACCTTGAGCGGGATTGACGCCCGAAGCACTAAAGGTAACAGTACCTTGCAAAGCTGGGCCGCTACTTTGGGAAATAGCGGCGATGTCGCTGCTTGGAAGCCGAGATGTAGGACTTACTTGCAAAGCTGCAAATTGAGCGTCACTCAGCCCCAACCTGCTTTGGATTTGTTCGCGGCTGGCTGCTGCAAAGCCCAAGATATTCGGGACATTGACATTAACGCGGCCGCCCTCCGCGCTACGAGCGTTGGCCGTGATGTCGCTATTGTTTCGCCCTACTAGGATATCGCTGTTGAGGGTGATGTTGCCGCCCTCAGCAGCACCCGAATCGGTGGTAATTCGGCTGTTGTCGCGCAATTGGATGTCTCGCGCGAGCAAGTTAATATTAGCCCCGGTACCCGATACACTCCTGCCGTCAATGGTGCCTTTGGTGTTGAGGGCGATCGAATCGGCGACAACATTGATGCTGCCAGCGGCCCCGGTTCCAAAACTCTGGACGCTAACCAGTGCGCCGTCTCGGACACTCAACCGGCCCGTCGCAATGCTCAAACTTCCCGCCGCACCAGATGCACGTTGCTGCTCGAAAAAATTCTGGGTCGGCAAATCTCCGGAAGCTGTGACGATGACGCTGGCAGAGCCCTCTCTGGTAGTCCCCACTATTTCCACGGATTCGTCCGCCGTGACAGTCACATTTCCCCCTTGTCCCGCACCCACAGTTGAGGCTTTGATAACTCCTCCGTCTCGCAGGATCAACCGTGTGGTGTTCAACGTCACATCCCCGCCTTTGCCGCTCCCAAGTGTTCCCGCAACGATCGCACTTGTTGTTCGGGGAGGAATTTCGCCCGCGGTAGTGCCGATCAGTTCCACCGAGTCTTTTGCGTTGACGGTGATGTTTCCGCCGGGCCCCCCCGTAATCAGCCTTGCCCCTAGATACCCCCCGCTCGAAGCAAAGATGCCAGCCCCTGCTTCTACCCGCAGGGAGCGAGTGTTAATTTCGATGTTTCCTGCCCTTCCCGTACCCACACTGTTAGTGGCTAGACCAGTATTCAGGGGGCTATCCGCTCGGTCTCTGGCTACTATTACCGAGTCAGAAGCTCTCACGATCAGATTTCCGCTGTTGCCGACACCAAAAGTCGAGGGCGAGACCAAGGCTCCGTCGGTGACACTCAGTTGACGGGTTTCGATAGCGATACTGCCTGCATTTCCGGTGTTAAAAGTTGGGGTGAACAGCCCGGAGGCATTGATTTCTACCGATTCTGAGGCTCTAATTGTCACGCTGCCGCCGTCTCCGGTACCGAGTGTAGGGTTGAGTATTACCGATCCGTCTCGGATAGTTAATCGTTTGGTGTCGAGGGCGATGTCCCCGGCTCTGCCGGCACCGAGGGTTCCGGTACTGATGCTGCTTTGGCGAAAGGCGATATCTCCCGGCTCTTGTGCTGCACCAGCATCGAGAACCCTTCGTCGAAAGTCTTCAAATCCTATTCCCTTGAGTTCTATATTCTCGGTGGTTCGGATCTCGATCGGGCCTCCGGCTCCGCTGCCGCTAGTGCCGGAGCTGAGAAAGGCTCTATCTAAAAGGCTAAATCGTGCTGCTTCGATATTGATGCCGAGGCCGTCAATGCTTCCGATGGTATCGGATGCTAGGATCGATCGATCGCGCAATGTCACGTTTCCTCCCCGGATTGCGATCGGCCCTCCTCCGGGCCCGCTCGCTATCACCGCCGATAAACCTGATAATTCTATGTTGCCAAAATTTGCCACATTTGTGTAGTCTAAACCTAATCCTAGGGGCGTGATGTTGAAGCTGACCAAATCTGGACTTGCCACGCTTCCTAATTGAATGTTGCCACTCACTGCGCTGGCAACACCATTGTTAAAGATTACATCTCCTCCTAGGAGTGCTAAGGTTTGACCTAGAGGCACTGCTAAACCTACGGGAATTGTTCTGCCTTCAATTACTTCGGTTACACTCGAAGAGTTGATTATTGCACCGGAATTCTCTCGAAATCTCAAACCCATCGGAATATTTACCGTTAATAGCGGCGCCGCCTGCGGGTTGGCGCTGCTGAATTCCACGCCGTTATCAAACACAATACTGTCTGCACTTGAAGCCAGAAACGAACCGCGCACATCTAACCGAGCGTTCGGTCCGAATACAAT
>JAUBOM010000290.1:0-3085 GCA_036700245.1 Microcoleus vaginatus BM001213989 | reverse complement strand
TTATCTGGATATTCCCCGGCTAACTGCTCTAAGAATATTTTAAAACATAGACTATTCAGATGTGAAAATTCCAGCCAAAAACTTTCTCCTGTTTCCGGAGCTACCGCTCCATATAAATAGTAAGCTTTAAAATTCCCTTGAACTAAACCTATTGGTTTGACTCCACGGGCTGTTATTTTTTTCCTTTCAATCGTTTTTAAGCCGATTCTAGTTTCATCTTGACACCAATATTTGAGACCATTTTTTGCTGGATTAGGGGTAGTAGACTCCAACCAGGAGACCACTTTCAGCAATTTCTCTAGTTTTTTTAAAACTCGATTGCTGCCGCCGGATATTTTTTGCTACTCAAACGCCTGGGTACTTTTAACTTGGCTTTCATTCGATAGCGCACTTGTTTGTGTAAAGTTTGATATTTGATGGATACTTGATAGTTATCTTCGACCCATGCTGCAATTTCTTTGTAACTCTTAAACTCGTAGGATTTCTCACTGATTTTTGTCGAGATTCCTGCTATTACTTCTGAGGGAATTACTCGGGGTCTCCCAGCCGAGTGGCGCAGCTTTAATAATGATGACAGGCCACCATCATTATATTGCTTTAACAATCGAAGTACGGTGATTCTATGTACCCCTAAAAGTTCAGCTATATCTGTAATGCTCTGGCTCAAACCTGATTTTAACAAATAAAGTGCCTGAACTTTTTTTTTGTCTATTATTTACAGTTTGCTGCCCGGCCATAATTATTTTTAATTCAGTAGTGGTTGCCTCAATTCTTTCTTGGTAGTTCACTTTCATATAACTACCCTTAAACTCTCATAGTGCTGTAGCATGATTTTGGAGAAGTGGTATTAGATGAAATAAAATAAAAAGTCTGCGCTTTTAGTGAAGAATTTTTAAGGGAGACAATAGCATCGATAACCGGATGGGATTACATTCGATCGGCACTAAATACTGTAGCATAATTTTGGAGAAATGATATAATTAGCAAACCCATCAACCTGACAAGCACGATGGACCGACCATAACAGGTGGAGACAGATCACCCCCATGTCTGGCAAGAAAATCTGCGATAATCAAAATCTTGAGGTTAATGTAGACTCTAATAACCTTAGCAACAGCCCCTACGCGGAGCAAAAGCAATCGCAACGGTCACATAAGTCATCTACAGAACCCCGCCTCTGCCAAAGAAAATTCTACGAAGAATGCCCCAGTAGTGCAATCACAGATACGATTTATACGGCTGGAGTCACTGGTATGGATTTCTGGGAAATAAGCGAAACCAGTTTGAATGGTCGCAAAGATTTTTCCAAAGGTCGAGTGGAATTGCAAATCCGCGATCGTTTTGACCTAACAGACTTTGCTGAAATTGCCTATCAAGCCAAAGAAATCATCGCCCAGAATTTCGGAGAAGAAACCCTTAAACTGCACTATGCACTAGCAATGATTGCCTTCCGCAAGCCCGAAGTCTGGAGAGAGGAAATTACAGTATCAGCATCTAAACTCTTAGCTGACTTTGGTGAGAATAACAAAAAGAAACACTACATCCCAAAAGCCGAACGAGACGCCAATAGCCAGCCAGCCCGATACCTTTCTAAAGAAGAAAAACTAAGAGCCTTAGCCTATCATGGCTATCTGCTAAAACGATTAGAAGTTTCCGTTAAGGCTTGGCGGATACGCAATAAAATATTTACTATTGAACACTCCAATCTCTGGGAGATTTTTCAAATTACCGAGGTGTTTCATCAAGAAGAAAAAAACACCTTAATCGATATTGAAATCACTTATCGCCCTGGCAAATGGTTTGAGAAATTTGCAGGTCACGAATACTTGCGGGAATTTGGGTACATTACCAGCGAGGCGCTAAAACTAGATTCCTACCAGGAAAAAATGGCCCTCAGACTGGCTTATTTTGCTTTATTTGCACTGCAACAGCACAAAAGCGGTCGGTATCAAATAGAGACACTGCTGACGCGAATCGGGTATAAGAACGACATAGAGACAGCCAAAAGAAACGGAGTTACTGCCTCGAATTTAAAGCGCAGCTTTGATCGAGGGCTGAAAACACTGGGAAATTTTGAATACCCCTACCTCTTTGACTACGAACCGGATGTCCCAGACTGGGCGCATCCAAACAGCAAAGTTAAAAAGCCCAATCACTGGTTTGAAACCTGGCTACAGCTTAACGGGACTTTACGCCAGCCAGAAGCGCTACCGAAACACCCACCAGAACCAAAACCAGAGCAACCGCAACCGCCAAAAAGACCCGCCCGCAAGCGGAAGTCAGCTCAGCCAGCAGCCAATCTAAGCGAACCCATAGCTTTTGGTCAGTGGGTGAGAGAAGCTCGGAAAGCTCTGGGAGAAAGCCTGAGAACAATGGCAAAAGAGCTGGGGATTTCAGCATCCCAGCTATCTCAGATTGAAAACGGCTGCTATCGACATACCATCAAGCCCAGCCTGAAAACCCAAATAATTCGTCACCTTGGCTTAAATGACTAACTAGCCAACCAAAAGGCATCTTGCATCCGTCGAAAAGACTCCCTGCTCAGGGGGTCTTTTTAGCATTCCGAATACACCAAAAGTGTTTAAACCGCTAAACACCTAAAAAATTGGCAAATTTGCTTGAATCAATTATCTAACAAGGGTTTCAGCGCCTAAACACTTTGGGTGTATTCGGAAAAGTTTTAGGGGTATTCGGAAAAGTTTTAGGGGTATTCGGAAAAGTTTAAAATTTTAAAACCTTACCCTGTATAGCTTTCAGCGCCTAAAAATCTCCTGAGTAGTTTGAGTAGTTTGATGGAGTGTCACTAAGCGCATCAACCGAGTCTGACAGGCTAAGAGTTGGTCAAAATCCTGCAAAACGCAAAACGTGAAACGAGAAAATTGTCAGAAGCGCTCGAAGCATTGCCGTCAAACCAAACGCACGGGAATTGCGCGTTACCTCGCTGATATCAAAAAAGCGCCCCTGTGCAGACGAAAAGCCCGCTCAACTCCACCTAACCCACAAAGCCTCACACCCCTACCTTTCACCAAAACCGGGGGTGTCCAATGACATCACCCATCTCCCCCCTGTCCGAATGGCTGGCTTC
>JAUBOM010000053.1:0-47478 GCA_036700245.1 Microcoleus vaginatus BM001213989 | reverse complement strand
GATCTCATGCCCCATACCCCATGCCCCATGCCCCATGCCCAATTCCCAATTACCCATTACCAATCCCGGCCATTAAAGAAATAATTTTGTCAAGCAATTGCTCAGGGTGAATCGGTTTAGCCAAACAATCGTTAGCTCCCGCCGTCACGGAAGATATCTCATCTGCGGGAATCTCCTTAGCGCTTAAAGCCAGAATTTTGATATTTTCAGTAGCGGGTTTTTGACGCAGTTGGTGAATTATTTCGCAGCCATTCATACCGGGCAAACGCATATCGACAATCACAGCATTCGGCTGCAAAAGTTCAATTTGTTCCACCGCCGCCGAACCTTCAATCATCCACACCACTTGCAGTCCTGCGACTGTCAGGATCTCGCAAATCAGCATCGCAGTTTCTTCATCTTCTTCGACGAGCACGAGGCTGCCCCGCAAGGAGGAAGAATGCAGCGGTAAAGATGAATTCGATTTTTCATATGTGAATTTTGTGGATTCATCTTTGCTTTGAGTTTGGATGGGTATAAAAACGGTAAAAGTAGAGCCGACATCAACTGTAGAGTTGACTTCGATCGCGCCGCCGTGAAGCTCTACTAACTGTTTAGTTAAAGCCAATCCCAGACCGGTGCCGCCGTATTCGCGGCGGTAGGGGGAATCCAACTGCTGGAATTTTTGAAACAACAGCGATCGCTGATTTTCGGGAATTCCAATACCGGTATCTTTGATTTGAAAAACAGCGGTGCTGCCAGCAGGTGCAGTACCGGGCTGCCGCACTGCCGGCGTTCGATTTTTATCTTCTGTCACCCAAACTCGCAGGATGACTTGCCCGCCTTCGGGAGTAAATTTAATCGCATTTCCTAAAAGATTGAAGAGAATTTGTCTCAAGCGCCGCGGGTCAGCGATGAAGCGATCGCACTCTTGTTTTATCCGCTGTTCTTGCAGCAGTTCCACGCCTTTAGCCATAGCTTTTTCTTTGAGGGCGTGCAGGCTCTGAGAAGCTAATTTAGAAATTGAAAATTCACTAATTTTTAATACTGCTTTTCCCGCTTCTACTTGCGATAAATCTAAAATATCGTTAATTAATTCTAATAAGTGGTCGCCACTGTCCCGGATAGTTTGCAGGTACTGCCGCTGCTTTTGCACCGGCACTTCTTTGCTGCCAACTTTGCCGTAAGACCACCGCAGCAGGGTGTCGGAAATGCCGATGACGCAGGTGAGGGGAGTCCGCAATTCGTGGCTCATAGCGGCCAAAAATTCGCTCTTGGCGAGGCTGGCCGACTGGGCCGCGGCCAGTGCATCGCGCAGTTCTCGCGTGCGCTCTATTACGCGCTGTTCTGAGGTGCGCTTTTGCTGCTGGACTTGTGCATAAAGTTCGGCTTGATAAATGGCGATCGCCAAATGTTCTGCTATTTGCCGCAAAAATGTTTTTTTGCTTTCTTCCCACTCCCGACAAGTACACTGGTGGGCAATTAGCAGCCCCCACAATTCGTCTTGAACTACGATCGGCACTAGCAACTTCGCCCGCACCTTCGCCCGCCGCATCAACTCTAAAAAACAAGGTTGCGAAGAGTAAGTTGTTTCCACATCCGCGACGCACAAAGCCAAGCCTTTGCGATATTTCTCTCTGTCAATGACTCCATTGGTAAAACACTGCGCGCCATCACTAAAATTCAGTACAGACGAGATAGCATCGTTGGCTAAAGCTTCGTAGGTGACGCGACCTAAATACAAGTAAGACCCGAAATTTTCTTTGATTTCGTCAGACCCAGAAACCGCCGCAGGTATTTTTTTAGCTAACTCACCATTGTGCGGTGCTAGCACTTTTTCAAATTGATAGATTAACAGGCGATCGACCTCCAAAAACTCTCGCACTCGCTCGACTGCTTTTGACAAAATTACAGGCAATTCCAAACTCTGGCGGATTTGAGTTGTCACTTGATTCAAAAGTCGCTCTTGTTCGAGCTGCTGCTGCAAAGCATCTTCCACTGGCTGACAAAATGAAATGTAGGGACTGGCAAGTTGTAATTGATTGACGGCTTCGGTAATCTGGAGCTGTAGCGTTTCTGGCTCTCTCACTTTGGGCGCGGAATTTGGCTCTATTTCTGTTTGGTAGTGTAGGGGCGGGTGACTGTTTTTGCTGGCATCTGAAGCCAGAATATCCAGCAAATTTAGGGTGAATTCGCTTTGAAAAAGTGCCGAGTTTGGCTGTATATTTTTAATTGCTTGTTTGAGGGCGCGAATGTCAATTTGCCGCGAAGGTGCGGGCGTTATTTCTGCGAGTTTGTCTGCGAGGGGAGAGAGGAAATTGGCGATCGCTCCCGGATCGAAAGTCAACTGCACATTCAATTGCGAATTGAGATTTTTTTCGCTGTGTTTGCATCCGTTTGTTGCGAACTCATCTAATAGCTTGCCCCGCAGCAGCGCGCTAAAATGATCTGATACCACTGCTGCAAACCTTTCCGACGAGTTTTCCAGATTTTGAGCATCAGCGCCAACATCGTCGGCCAGCCAAATCGCCCCCGGGAGTTCAGCCATTTGCTGTAACAACTTGTAAGCAGCCTCAAAGGTTGCTAGTGGCAAAGTCCGATTTAAGGTTTTTGGTTTCAATCTAGATATTTTCCCGGTTGTTTTAAAGAACAAAATATGAATGCCTCTGTTGTGGGGACGGCACCCGGGGCGCAGCAGGCGCGGCCGCTCCTTGAGACTTGAGAGGAAAGTAGTCAGAAGGCAGGCTCAAGGAGCCGGCCAGGAACCAGAAAGCTTATTTCTCCCTATATTTGTCATCTTTCTTAGCCGCGAGCGACCCCGCCATAGCTGTACGAGTGCGAAAGCGGTGGGAGGAAATGGGGGCAGGGATACGGCTGAATAATCGATCGCTTCTGGTCGTGTTTGGGTAGCGGGTTTTTTATGGAAACTCAGGAATTCCACTCCCATTGCTGGGGTCAAGTTACCACGCACCTTTGTTGTAGGTCGGTACTTTGCCCAACACACTGCCTCCCAAATGGCTGTTTAATGCTTTCGTTACAGAGCTCTTAACTAGCTACGCATTCCGGGCGTGTGAACAACATTTGCCCACAACTCCTGTCACTTAAGATTTAGGCTGGTCAACTAGGACTCTTTCAAGCCCCACTAAATCGGTATTCCGATTAGTGGTGGGTTGTTGACCACTTTAAAAAATCTTATTCTAGTATAATATCAATATATAATTTGTTAACTTCTACTTAACACTATCCGGGTAAATGAGCAATCCAACTCAACTCACCCCCGATTTAACGATCGGACATCTGCCTTGTCACCACTTTCAAGTGAGTGCTGCAACTCCAGGACAGGTAGTGGCTGAAAGATTCGAGCAAGAACCCGACCTGCCGGGAGTCATTATTACTCACGAATCACAGGTATTGGGCATGATTTCTCGCGTCAAGTTTCGAGAGCAAATGAGTCTTCCAGATCGCTTAGAAATTTACGGGCAGCACCCGATTCGAGCCTTGTTAGATTTTATTAGAATTCCGCCTTTGATGCTTTCGGAAAACTGGAAAGTTGACGATGCGGTGCAAGCGTCTCTCAACAGGCACAAAGACTTGATTTATGAACCCATTGTTGTGGTAATGGAAAACGAGAGCCACTGCCTTTTGGACGTTCAGACTCTGGTGATTGCCCAGTCGAAACTTTTAGCGCAAGCTAACAAAGTTATTCAAAAACACCGAGTAGAAAGACACAAATATCGGGCGATAATTAAACAAGAACAGGCGAAGTTTCAAGAATGTAATGAGCTTTTAAAATCCCAACAACGTCAAACCGAAAAATCGCAGAGTCTTCCCAGTTTCCAGCAAGTGGCACTGGTAAAACAAGCTGAAGAAATTGCTCAAATGAATCAGCGATTTGTGAGGATTGCGAAACTGATTTCCTCGGAAGGTCGCCAAGCATTTCAAGCTACTTTTCAAGGTGCTAATTCTATTTGCAACAATACAGATAAAATTTTGGGCGTTGGCAAAGCAATAGCTAATGATTTAGAAACGGTTAACCGCACTTCCCGAACCATCCGGGAGGCGATCGAGCAAGTCAGGCACTTAGCAGTACAGGTGGCTGTAGTTACCAATCAAATGGGAAGTCAGCCCAGCGGTCTGAGCCAAGTGAGTCTGGAAATTGGCAGACTGGCGAGTAAAACTTTTGAATTGGGGAATCAAATGGAGCAAATTGCCAGCCGATTTAAACTTCGGGTTCACGAACTCACGCAGGCAGCAAGAGCGGGTGCTAATGTGGCTAAATCTGTGACTATCAAGATCGATCGCGCGGAAATGGCCCTGTTAGAGTTGGAGGAATTAATAGCGGAAAAAGGTTTACCTTCACAAACCCCTATCAAAGAACCTGTGCCAGTCATAAAAAGTGTTACCGCTGATTCTTTAGTTAAAGATATAGAACACGCCGAAGTCGCGGTTTACGAGTTGGAACAGAGAGTTCAGCAACAAGATTCATCGCAATCGCAATATCTGATTCAAAAAATTCAGCAGGCGCTGAAGTCCAAAAAGCCCTAAAAGCCCACGAAAAATCTGATAAAACACTGGAGAGATAAAAACAAAATAATAATTTACCATTTCAATATTTTAAGAATAGTATTTGTTAGACTTAGGGTGGGAATATTTAAAATAAACTAGCATAAAGGGTATTTAAATATCCCCATAATTCGATAATAAGTCACAAAAAACTCTTAAATAACAGGTTACGCTTATGAAAATTCTTTTGGTAGAAGATGACACACTTACAGTCAGTTTGCTGACCGAAGCACTGAACTCTCACAATTACAATGTGAATGCGGCAGCAGACGGTGAAACAGCCTTGCACTTTGTGCAGGCATACGATTACGACCTGATTGTTTTGGATGTGCTGATTCCTAAACTCGACGGCATTAGTTTGTGTCGGAAATTGCGATCGTCCGGGTGCCAAATGCCGATTTTACTGCTGACAGCGCTAGATAGCAGCAACGATCGAGTCCAAGGTTTAGAGGCGGGTGCAGACGATTATGTGGTCAAACCCTTTAATCTCGAAGAATTAATCGCTCGAATTCGGGCTTTGCTGCGCCGGGGTAAGTCAACTTTGTCGAGTACAAATTTGACCTGGGAAAAACTGCAACTCAACCCGGACACTACGGAAGTAACTTATGCCGAAAAAGTGCTGCACTTGACTCCGAAAGAGTACAATTTGCTAGAACTTTTCCTGAGAAATCCCCGGCGCATTTTCAGCCGCAGCGCCATCCTCGATCGCATTTGGTCTGCTGGCGAATTTCCTCAGGAAGAAGCCGTTACCGCTCACATCAAGGGGCTGCGGCAGAAGCTGAAAGCAGCCGGGATGACTGTAGATTTAGTGGAAACCGTGTACGGATTGGGCTATCGGCTCAAAAGTCTGCAGGAGGATATTGAAAGCCAAAAAGTTGCCCTGGAAACCGCAGAAACCCCTAAAAGTCAAGAGACTTTATCTGCTGAATCCAGCGGGTCGAGCCAGGAATTAAACAATGACGACCGCCGCCTCAAAGTCCTGAATATGGTGGCAAAAATGCGGGAAAATTTAAAAGCCAATTTTATAGAAAAGGTGGCGATATTCGAGCGCGCGATCGCTCAACTGGAAAGCGGAACATTGGAGGGCGAACTGCGCCAGGAAGCCCAGGCTCAAGCTCACAAATTAGTCGGTTCTTTGGGAACTTTAGGGCTGCCCAAAGGTTCGGAAGTTGCGCGCAAGATAGAACATTTGTTCAAGGCTGAAAATATCTTGAAACCGGATACGGCTCAGCAGATTGAGGGATTTCTGCAGAAGCTCACACAGATATTCGATCGCCCGTCGCCCGAACCAGAAGTCGATCTAGTTCCTGCGGTTTCCCAGAAGCGCCGAATGCTGATTGTTGATGATGATACTTTTGAGAGCGAGCAACTGAAAATAGTAGCATCCGCGAACGGCTTCCAGATAGAAGTCGCCAACTCTCCGCAAGCGGCAAGAAATGCGATTTCTCAACAGCCTCCCGACGCGATTTTGCTGGATTTGACATTGTCCAGAACTCAGGAAAACGGACTTTCTCTCCTAGCCGAACTCCTCCGTGAAAAACCAGAAATTCCGGTGATGATTTTTAGCGAGCACAATCAATTGAGCGATCGAATAGAAGTTGCTCGTTTGGGAGCTTCCGGCTTTTTACACAAATCTATCCCCCCAGCAGATATACTCAAAGCAGTCGCCCAAGTTCTCGACCAGGTCGGCCCTGCTGAAGCTAAAGTTATGGTGGTAGACGATGATGTGCATCTATTGGCTGCACTGCAAGTGATTTTGCAACCTTGGGGATTTCAAGTAACAACATTGGACGATCCCGAAAAGTTCTGGGAGGTACTCGAAACCACTTGTCCGGATTTGCTAATTTTAGATGTGGAGATGCCCGGTTACAGTGGTATTGAGCTGTGTTTGGCAGTGCGCAACGATTTGCGCTGGAGCAAGCTCCCCGTGCTATTTTTGACGGCTCATTCCGAGTCGGAAATAGTGCGCCAAATGTTTGTGGCCGGTGCTGACGACTACGTGAACAAGCCGATCGTCAAACCGGAATTGATTGCTCGCCTCCTGAATCGTTTGGAGCGGACTCAACTCAGGCACAGACTGGCTCAGGCACAACACTAATACCATTTTAGATTAAAAGTTTAAAGAATTAAATAACTGAAGAATGGGGAATGAATGGTGAAGCTCGAAACCACGAGCACGGGCCTACAGTTTAATTCTTTTTTTAAACTGGTATAACTAGGAGTAAATATGCAGTGCGTGTCCGAAACGAATCAGGAAGCCTTAGCCAAGGCTTGGGATTTTTTGATTGTGTGATTCGGCCGCGGTGGCGTTGATAGATGTTGGCCCGCTCATCAAGAACATAGACTAATTTAAAGAAGTATTAATCATATGAAAGCAAGAATATTGTCCTCAGACACAGGCACTCTCAATAACAGCGACTGCGAACTAATTTACGCTCCGGGTTCGATTCAACCTCACGGCATCCTTTTAGTGCTGGAATCTCCTGTGTTGAAAATTTTGCAAGTTAGCAACAATACTTTTGAGGCTCTGGGCATTTACCCCGAAGGACTTTTGGGCAAATTTTTACATGAATTTGTGGAGACTGAGGAAATTGAGGCTATTGAAAAAGCTTTATTTGAAAAAAGTCATCACTCTAACGGTATCAGATTATCATTCAAAAGTCAAAACCACCAGTCTTTTTTTGAGGGGACGCTGCATCAATCTAGTTCAGCATTAATTGTTGAACTAGAGTCGGTTGTTTCCCCAAAAGCTAGCAATTGTTTCAATTGTTATCATTTAGTCCAAGAGCCGATCGACAAAATCCACCAAACACCAAACCTGCAAGTGCTGTGTCAGACAGCAGTTGAAGAAGTGCGGAGGATGATCGGTTTCGATCGAGCGATCGTCTATCAATTTGATGCCACTGGTGCGGGGGAAGTTGTCGCCGAAGACAAAGTAGAAAGTTTGGCTCCTTTATTGGGACTGCACTATCCGGCTACCGATATTCCCCCCCTGGCAAGAAACCTGTTCAACATGAATTTAATTCGGTTTATTCCCGATATTAACGGTCGGCCTGTAGAACTAATTCCTCACTGCAATCCGTTGACCGGTCGCCCCCTAGATATGGCCTGTTCTTTGTTGAGAACAGTTTCCCCTTGCCACGTTCAATATCTCAAAAATATGAACGTTGCCGCTAGCATGACCCTGACATTAATCAAAGATAAAAAAGTCTGGGGATTGCTCGCCTGTCACCATCCAACACGAAAGTATGTCACCTACGAAACAAGAACCGCTTGTGAAATGCTAGCAAAGTTTGTGAATCTAGAACTCAGCTACAAACAAGATAGCGAAGACCGGGAATATGCAATTTATTTAAAAGAAAATTGCCATAAATTTATTACAGAAATCTCTCGAAAAAACTGCTTTGTAGAAGGTTTGCTTACATTCGGAGATGAATTGCTGACCTTAGTGGGCGCTACCGGTGCGGTTGTGTGTGCCAATGAAAATTTAACAACCATCGGCAAAACCCCGGAATGGGTAGAAATCGAAAAATTAATTGCTTGGATAAAAACTCAAATAAATAATGATATTTTTCATACAGATTCTCTCTCAAAACTGTATCCGCCCTCCGAGAAGTTTAAAGAAGTTGCTAGCGGTTTGCTGGTGCTTGCCATGTCCGAGATGCAAAATTATTACATTTTGTGGTTCCGTCCCGAAGCAATTCAAACTGTCAACTGGGCTGGTCAACCAGACGAGCCAATTGAATTTAAACCGGAGGACGGCCGGCCGAGGTCTCCTCGCACTTCCTTTGAGTTGTGGCAAGAAACTGTGAGGTTAAAATCTTTGCCTTGGCAGCGGTGCGAAATCGAAATAGCCCGAGAACTTCGAGTTGCTATTACTAGCATTGAGTTGCGGAAAACCAATCAGCAGCTTAGCTTAGCTTTGTCGGCTACCAAAATCGGATTTTGGGACTGGGACGTGCAGAAAAATCGCCTTGTTTGCTCGAGGGAACACGAAGAGTTGTTTGGGTGGGCCCCGGGAACTTTTGCTGGAACTTATGAAAGTTTTGCAGCTTGCGTTCACCCAGAAGATTTAAAAAGTATGGAGAATGCTATAAATCAGGCGATCGCCCAGCGATCGGATTACTGTCACGAAAACCGCGTGGTTTGGCCCGACGGCAGCATTCACTGGATTGAGGAGAAAGGTAAGTTTTTTTACAACGAAGCAGGCGATGCAGTGCGGATGGTGGGGACAGTTACAGAAATTACCGATCGCAAAGCTAGAGAATTACAGTTGCGCCTGTTGGAATCAGCAGTCACCACCACTGACGACGCGGTGTTAATTACCGAAGCTGAACCGATTGACGAACCGGGCCCGCGAATTCTTTATGTCAACCCAGCTTTCACGCGGATGACGGGCTATACGCTAGAAGAAGTTTTGGGTAAAACACCGCGCATCTTGCAAGGACAAAAAACAGACCGCGCCAGTCTCGATCAAATTCGGACAGCTTTGGAAACCTGGCAGGCGGTGCGGGTTGACTTGATCAATTACCGCAAAGACGGGACGGAATTTTGGGTAGAAATGAGTATTGTGCCCATAGCTGACAAAAATGGTTGGTTTACCCATTGGGTATCAGTGCAGCGCGATATTAGCGATCGCAAACTTGCTGAAGCCGCCCTCCAACAGCTAAACGAACAGTTAGAAATGCGAGTTTTGCAGCGAACCCGACAACTAGAAAGCTCTCAAGCAGAACTCCGGGAAAGCGAAGCTTTATTTCGCTCTCTGAGCGAAAGTTCGCCCGTCGGCATTTTCAAAATCGATACTGAGGGGAAATGTACCTATACAAATCCCCGCTGTCAAGCAATTGGCGGCTTCAAACCTGCTGCAGCTTTAGGAAACGGCTGGATGCGGTTTGTTCACCGCGAAGACATCAAACTAATTCTGTCTAAGTGGTCGGAATCGCAATCGCTAGATGGGGAATTTTCCTGCGAATTCCGCCACATCCAGCGAGACGGAACAATCCGGTTTTGTCGGCTTAAAACAGCTCCGATTTTTTCCGACAGAGATCAACTAATCGGTCACGTCGGCACAATCACAGATATCACAGAAAGTCGGGCAATTGAAAAAATGAAAAATGAGTTTATTTCCATTGTCAGCCACGAACTGCGAACGCCGCTTGCCTCAATTCGCGGTTCTTTAGGTTTGCTGGCGGCTGGGGTACTGAAACATCAACCGGAAACTGCCAAACAGATGTTAGAAATCGCATCTAGCGATACCGAACGGTTAGTGCGTTTGGTCAACGATATTCTAGACTTAGAGCGGCTCGATTCGAGCCAAGTTACTCTCGTAAAGCAGTGGTGCGATGCGGCTGTTTTGATGCGGAAGTCTGCGGAAGCTGTGCTGTCTGTGGCTGCTGAGAATAACATTAATTTGTCGATTTTGCCCGAAACCGTAAAAATTTGGGCTGACCCGGACAGGATCGTTCAACTGCTGGTAAATTTGTTGAGCAATGCGATTAAATTCTCGCCTGCAGAGAGTACAGTAACTGTCAGGGTTGAAGATTTAGGCGATTCCCTACGGGATAGCTACGCTTCACGGGTTTTATTTGAAGTCAAAGATCGAGGGCGGGGGATTCCTGCGGATAAACTAGAAACAATCTTTGGACGGTTTCAACAGGTGGATGCTTCTGACTCGCGCCAAAAAGGAGGTACGGGTTTGGGTTTGGCTATCTGTCGCAGCATCGTACAGCAGCACGGCGGCAGAATTTGGGCCGAAAGTGTTGTCTCAGAAGGAAGCAGTTTCTATTTCACAGTGCCCGCACCGTTGGAAGGCGAAGGGGGAAAAAGTTTGGAGTTTTGAGATTGCTTTCATAAGACATCGCGAAAGCTAACTTTCCTCGCAACGCACGCGGGGAGAATGAGTTTGCGAGGGCGATGTGTCGATTGTTCTGTTCTCGGTTTAAGTAGGTAAGCGGCAAAATATAGGAACCGCCAAGACTATTAGGACGTTCTTAATTGCTGTAACAGTTAATTTTATTGCTGATTGCTTCTTCCTTCTGCCATATCTGCGAAGAAACCGGGTTGATGAGGCAGGGTGCGTAAGTTTTTTTTCGGTTTACCATGATAAATCTAAAATTTGAGTTTTAATTATGTCAGCAAAGCGCATTCTGGTAATCGATGATGAAAAAAACCTCTGCAGCGTGATTCAGGCCTGTCTGGAACATTTAGGCGGCTGGACGGTACTGAGCGCGCTCAGCAGCAGCGAAGGATGGCTTTTAGCTGAAACTCAACTCCCTGACGCTATTCTGCTAGATGTGATGATGCCCGATATGGACGGAGTTGCTTTGTTTAGTTTGCTGCAAAACAATGCGCCTACTCGGGAGATTCCGGTGATTTTCCTGACTGCTAAGGTGCAGGCGATGGATTTGAGCGAATTTGCTGATTTGGGGGTAGCGGGGGTGATTGCCAAGCCTTTTGATCCTTTGAGTTTGGCACAGCAAGTTGCGGAAATTCTGGGTTGGGAACCGTTGTCTTAAACTGGGGGAAAATGCGATCGCACATAGCAAATAGCAGATCGAACTCGGCGGTTGAAACCGCTACTAGACAAACAAAGTCGGTCCAGTCCGACTGAAGAATCAAGCGGGCATTAAAGCCGGATGACGATCCCAAACCCGCTTTCTCGTTCCCAATCTCTTGCAAAAATCACGCAATTATGTTTTTAAACCGGGTTTCTGCGTCCAGGAAAGTCCTTGTTTTTCCTGCTGTTTTCAGAATTTCCTCATTTTTTTGATTTAGCTTTGAGATGGATCGGTGATTGGTTAATTTAAACTCTGATTCCCTAGAAGTTCCAGAGATGAGCTTAGGGAGTCGGGGTTTTTTGTTTCCCGCAAAGCCGATCGGCTATTACCGTATTTACAGGCAGAATAACTCCTCCAGAAGTTACACAGACTTGCCTCAAGAACGGTTTTTTTAATCCGGGATCGCAGATGCAGCGAAGTTTTTTAGTAAAAAACCCCGTTTGGGCCTGCTAATCCAAGAGTTACGAAGACTTCCCTCAGAAACCGGGTTTTTTTAACCCAGGATCGCAGATCTAGCCAAGTTTTATGGTAAACAACCCGGTTTTTGCCTAAGTGCTGTAATCCCTGCTTCGGCAAAAGTATATTTATCAAAAAAAAGATGGTCTTCATAATTTCCTCATATTTTTTAGATAAAGTTTACTCTAAGCTCTGGATCAGAAGCCGGATCCCAATCTCAGCACCATTCTGCTGCCAAAGAACGAACCTGCTGTCAGGGGAGTTCGGGTCAGTGACGGTACTTTCGATTAACTGGTGCCACAGCACAACCAGCCTGAATAAGTCAGGAGTGAGGTTCTGCATACCACAAAAACCGGGTTTTTTAACCGGGAAAAACGGGGTTTCTGCGCCACTCCTCTAAGTGTTGGCATGAGAACTCAATGGTAAAAAAATTAATAACTGAGGATGTGATTCGCGCTCTCGAATAACACCCCAAAAATAAATCGGTCGTTTGGTCAAGAGCCAAACTCGAAATTGCCACTAACAGGTAAAGCCAAGTCTCAGTAAGTTTTTCAAAGAGTGTGGAGATTTTCAAATGTCATATCAGCTATCTTCTAAAGATAACAACCAGATTCTGTGCTATTACGCAAATGCTACCCACCTAGTTCAGGTGGTTCGGATTGCGAACATTCCTAATTGGTACATGGAGAAAGTGATATTTCCGGGACAGCGACTGATGTTTGAAGCACCAGCAGAAGCAGTCTTAGAAATTCACACGGGTGTGGTGGCAAGTGCTATTTTATCGGACAAGATTCCCTGCTACGTGCTGCGGGTTATAGAAGAGGTAAGTTCCGAGAGCGAGCTGGTGATTCCCGAAGGACGATGTGCGGTATTAGCCGGCTAAGATTCAGCAGAAATCACACGAGATCGAGTTCGGCAACAAAAATATTAGTTAACGAGTGTTTGGGGATGGGGAAAATGCAGAAAAATCTTGTCAATATTACCTTGGCAGTAGTTACAGAAGAAGTAGAAATTATCTTGGAGTCTTATCCGACGCATCCGTACCAAGAAGCTTTTTCGCCTTCTGGCTTGCGACAGGATTTAATTGCTTACGTACTCAGCCGAGTTCCTAATAGATATACTGCGATCGACTCCGGCGAGTCTTTGTCAAACCAAACAGTCCAGGTTCGCTGTTCTTCAGAGCAGTTGCTACACATAGAAAATTTGATTCATGCTGGCATTCGCGACGTGCTGCACAGCTATCAGAAGATCGATTACCGCTTTCGCGAACAAGTTAAATCCGCTTCGAGAGTTGCTAGTTGGTTTTGATAGTTTGTCGTAAATGAGGGAGACGCCCAGATTTTCGGCATTCTCGGTTGGGCGAGCGAGGTGGAATTGTTTACAGGCTCAATGGTTCAAGGCTTTTCGTAATCGCAGCAGCGCGAGCACGGGCCATTGGGATTGACAGCACAGCGCAGAATTTCCGATCGAGCATTAAAGCGACAGCTAGCATCTCCGATAACCCAGATGCCACTTACACAAGTTCTTTCCGTCGGCGTTGTGGCAGACTGCACGTACAGGGCAATTTTTTGCAGTCGGTAGCGGCCGGATTTGAGTTGATAGCGGTGGTGGCGTTCCAAAACAGCATAGGTTTCTCCCTCTAAATCTAGATAGTTCCCAGGTTGTGGCGTCCAATCCAGCCGAATGTTGCCTAAGGATTGGCGGGGGTGAGAGAGAATCACCTCTACGGGTAAAGTATTTTGTTCCATGTGGCGGTGCGTTCGCGAGCTGAACTAATGGGGCAAATAGTAGACTAAACCTACATCTTCTTCTAGAAAGATAACTTCTTCTAGAGAGAGTAATTTAGGTTGAGGCGCTAAGCTTAACTATATAACCTTTGGCGATCGGGGGATAGCCGACGGATCTTGGGATAACCGACTTCCTCCACTACGTTGGGCCCAACAGGGTAGGAAATAAACGGAAACTCGCTTTAGGTAACTAAAGTTAAGTTAGATTACGTTTTATAAAGCAGTACAGGCGAATGGTATCGCAACTCGCAGGTTCGATCGATACGCGGTTGAGATTGTGAACAGATTTTAAGGGTTTGCGGGACTTGGGGTGATTGGGGTGCTTGGGGTGTGTTGGTAGTGAGCACTTGGGCCCTCTGATTTTTATGAGGACTAAAGCCCTCACTACAAACCAAACCGGATTTTCGGCAATCAAAATTCCCAAAAATATGCCATTCCTTCCATGATTCCCCAAGCGCAAGCAGAACCAGCTAAATAATGATTTTCAGTGCCGCATTCGCGATGCCATTCTAAGAGTTCTGACAGAGCATTAGCGACGATTACTCCCCGGACATCCTGTTCAAACATACTGATATCATTGCCAGAATCACCGCAAACTAATGTTGCCTCAGATGGAATTTGTAGGCGCTTTTGTAAATAAGTAATGGCATTGCCTTTATTGCTAGTTTGCGGTAAAATATCCAGATCGCGATTGCTGCTAAAAATGATTTGAGCTGGCAGTCCCGATTCAGTTAACTTTTGCTGCAAAGCCTGGACAGTCGAGCTGTTCTCTGCTGCTGGTTCCAGACTATAACTGATTTTCCAAGGATTTTGTTCTTTTGGGGATTGGGATTTAAGCTGGGAAAACTGCTGAGCTAAAGAGGCGAGCGCCATTTTATCCCAGCCTTGAGAAAGATCTTCCGCCAAATCTAAATCGAGGGTTCCGTCTTGGTAAATTTCGCTGCCTACACCTGCGATCAAATAGTCGGGTGCTAGCAGTTGCTTTTGGGCAATTAATTCGCTAGTTGAAGCATGAGAACGCCCGGTAGCGTAAACCAAACAAATTTGCGATCGCTTTGATTGCAAGAACTGGTTTAAAACTTGAGTTGCTTCGTCATCTCCAACTAGCGTGTTGTCTAAATCTGTAACTAATAAAAACTTCATTTTGGCAATTAGTCAGTAATCAGTAGTCATTAGTCATTAAAGATTGGGAATCGATCGCTTCCTAAAATAGCTTTAACTATTTATAAGAATTTGTTAAACAAACTACATTTATAAGCAAGCTTATCGGTTAAGCTTGGCCAGATTTAATTTTTAACCAGTGGTGTGAGTTTTATGGTGAAGAATTCAACCTCCGTTACAGCTTTCTGGCTGTCTTTCTTGATTTCTGGTGTGGCGGTGCCTTTAGGGGCGATCGCCGCAACAGCTCAAATTCAGGATACCTCTACTCCAGAAGTTGCGCTAGAAGGTAGTGCCGTCCCGGAGGCTAACCCAGACTCCGCGCTGGCAGCAGTTAAGATTGAGATACCGCAGTTAGCAGCGATAACCGCAGAGACTAACTCAGCAGTCGATCGCCCGGAAGCCGAAACAGATACAGTATGGGTGAATCGCGCTTTACCCGAAACAGATGCAGCAACAGTCGATCGCCCCGAAGCCGAAACAGATGCAGCATGGGTGAATCGCGCTTTACCCGAAACAGATACAGCAACAGTCGATCGAACTTTACCCAAACAAGATAAAGCAGCAGAGGATAAAACAGCAACAGCCCCAGAAATAACGGGGGCTATTGGCGAATCGCCCCCACAGGAGTTAGAAATTGCCAACTCTCCTCAGTCTCAAAACGTTGCTGAAGCCAGCAACGTTGCCGAACTCAGCAGCGAGACGGGCACCGCTAATGACCTCAGCATACAAGAAGACGCAGCACAAATCACCTCTGTTTCCCAACTGTCCGACGTGCGGCCCACTGATTGGGCTTTTGGCGCCTTGCAATCCCTAGTAGAAAGATACGGCTGCATTGCGGGATATCCAGACGGCACATTCCGAGGCAATCGGGCAATGACTCGCTACGAATTTGCCGCCGGATTAAATGCTTGCTTGGATCAAATTACCAAACAAATTAGCGGTTCTACTGGTAATTTAGTCAGCAGACAAGATTTAGCATCTCTGCAAAAACTGCAAGAAGAATTTGCGGCAGAATTAGCTACATTGCGCGGTAGAGTAGATGCTTTAGAAGCTCGAACGGCCGAACTAGAAGCCAACCAATTTTCAACTACTACTAAACTAAACGGATTTGCTTGGTTTAACCTGACTGGAGCTTTTGCCGGCGATCGAGTCCGAATTGAAGCAACAAATGGAAAAGCTGCTCCGCTCGATCGAGTAGCCGGACGCGATCCTGTCACCAACAGACCGATCGTGCAGACAGTGGACGACCCAGAAATCACTTTCAGCCAGTTAGTTTGGTTGACCCTGACTACTTCGTTTACAGGGAAAGACGAATTGATTACACAGCTAGCTGTAGGTAACGGCAATTCCCCAGCGAATCAGTTTACTTCGGTGGGCTTTTTCAATACATTCGGCACTCCTTTTCTCGATCAAACTGCGGGAGCAAATCCCAATGAAGTTATCCTGAGGGAACTTTCCTATCGGTTCCCGCTTAGCAACAGCTTGCAAGTAGTAGTGGGGCCGAGGATTAATTTCTACCGCTACTTTGACAACAATAACTTTAACTTTTTCGTGAACGGTGCGAGCAGCTTTAATTCTAACAATAGCCCTTTGTTAAGCGCTACCAGACGCGGTGCCGGTGCTTTGGTTTTGTGGGATATCGGCCGCCCATTGAAACTGCGTTTTGGCTATTTGGGCGAGAGTACGGAATTTTTGCCGACTTCCGTGTTTAATTCCGCTTCCAATCCGTCTCAAGGCTTGTTTGGCGGCACGAATACGACTACAGCAGAATTAACATTCAGTCCGAGCGATCGGGCTAACTTGCGATTTCTGTACAGCCGTTCAAACATCCAGCAAATCGGCGGCTTAATTGGATCTCCTAACAGCAAGCCGTTAAACGGTGTGGCAGATGACGGTTTCGGCGGCCGCCTGGGCAATGCGACTGCGAATACTTATAGTTTCAATTTCGATTGGTTAGTCACTCGCCGCTTTGGTCTTTTCGGCCGCTACGGCTACGCCGAAACCAATATATTTCCCAAGACTAACCGACCTGACGGCACGATCAAAAATCAATCTTATCAGTTAGGGCTTGCATTTCCCGATTTGTTCAAAGAAGGAGCTTTGCTTACGGTGTCATTTTTAGTACCTTTTGACTTTACTGGCGGTCGGAGGTTTCTGGTTTCTGGCGGAGGGAATGGTGGCACGCAGTACGACATTGAGGCAACTTATTATTTGCCTCTCACCGACCATATTTCGATCGTGCCGGCATTTTATGCGATCGGCAATGCCAATAATTTCGATAACAACCCGACAATTTTTGTGGGCAATTTGCGGACGCAGTTTAGTTTTTAAGTAAATTAGGGCTGACTTGAACATAATTATATAGCAATCCTCCATGAGTCATAAATTTTTTACCCCATCCCAACCCTCCCCGAACCCGCACAGAGGAAGTAAGAAGTTCACAAATGATTTAGGATTGCTATAATATTTTTCAGTTGAGTCAGGTACACATTAATAATGGGTAATGGGGCGCTGAGTGTAGATTACCTGACTCAGTTGAAAACTGCTGTATGTAAAATACGCGTTAAACACCTTACCGCCGTAGGGTAGGATGTCATATCAATTGCGGTTGCATCGTCTGGCGTCAAATCCAGTCAACAGTCAACAATCACGGATGGATGGTGCCACCGAAATAGAGAGAATTCATCTGCGTTAATTTGTGTTTATCTGCCTGTATCTGCGGTTAAAAAAAGAGAATTTGTTAACCGCAGATGACAAGGGATTGACGCTGATGCACGCAGATGAATAGAAGAGAGATAGGAATAATTCCGATGCTAACAGATTTGATGTCAAACCACTTGTTGCCTATCCGGTCTAATACCAAACCCGGCTTAAATACCCCGTTTATTTCTTAGTCAGTCTGGACTCTGACTTCGATTGCGTAGGAGCGGTTTAAACCAGTCTTATCAAGGGGTTTTTAAAGCGGATTTGGAGAAATACCCATCATATCAAGCATGATATCCTGATTAACGGCGTCCTGATGTCAACGAATTGGAATTTCGATGATAAATTCAGTGCCTTGACCGGGTTCCGAGAGGCACTGCAATTTGCCGTTGTGTTTTTCAACGACAATTTGGTGCGAAATTGATAAACCCAAACCTGTGCCTTTGCCTACGGGTTTTGTGGTAAAAAACGGGTCAAACAAACGCACGATCTGATCTTGGGAAATGCCCGAACCGTTGTCTTTAATCCGAATGCAAATGCACTTGTCATCAATCGTTTCTGTGTGAATCGTAATAGTAGGGCAGGTAGAATCTTCGGTGTCTTTTGCTTGACTGCTGCTTTCTTCCAAGGCGTCGATCGCATTTGCCAATACATTCATAAATACCTGGTTTAACAGTCCGGGATGACAGTTTATTTCCGGCAGTTCTCCGTATTCTTTAATCACTTTAATGCCCTGCCAGTTGGCCTTGGCTTTTAGCCTGCTGTTCAACATTAACAAGGTACTTTCTAAACCTTCGTGAATGTCGGCAGTCTTGATTTTCGCTTCGTCAGCCCGCGAGAAATTGCGCAGTGTTTGAATAATTTCTACAATTCGCTCGCATCCTGTATGCATCGAATTGAGCAATTTTGGCAGGTCTTCTGCTAGAAATTCTAAGTCTATATCATCGGCTTGTTGCTGAATTTTTGCTGGGGAATTTGGGTACTCTTCTCGATAGGCTTGCACGATTTCTAACAAGTCGAGAACGTAGCCTCGGACGTGGCAGAGGTTGCCAGCGACAAAGCCAACTGGGTTGTTAATTTCGTGGGCAATTCCTGCTAGCACCTGTCCGAGGGAAGACATTTTTTCGGTTTGTACTAACTGCATTTGAGTTTGCTGCAATTCGTGCAAAGCTGTTTGCAGTTCTTGGGATTTTTGGTGGTCGCGAGCGGCGGCGGCGGCCCGTTCTTCCTCGACTCCGATCGCCCCAGCAATAATTCCGATCAGCTTGCAGTCGGCTTCTGTGGGCGCGATCGGGTCGGTGTAGACAACGCACATCGCACCCACGTAATTGTCGCCCTGGCGCACTGCTTGTCCCAGATAGCTTCGCAGTTGGTAGCGGATGACAGCGGGATCGATTTGACCGTAGATCGTGTTCTGCAAGTCAGGAAGGGCGACAGCCCGATCGCTTCCTTTCCTGCATACGTCGGTGCAGATGTGGCCCTCGGCGCCATCGACCAGCGGGTAGTCCGGCGGCACTTGCCAAGTCCCGATCGCGCGCAGCAGACCGTCACAGACGCGGCTGTAGATGGCGCAGGTTCCCCCCAAAAGCTCGCCGGCTAAAGATGTCAGGCGCTGGATGTTGTCAGCGGCGTCGGTGGTGAATCCCAAAAAGCACTCGTTGATTTTGCTGAGGCGGTACTCTGCTTGCTTGCGCGCCGTCATGTCGCGGGAGTTGATCACTATTCCGTTCACAGCGGGGTCTGCTAGCAAGTTGATGCCGACGCCTTCGAGAAAACACCAAGAACCGTCAGCGCGCCGGAACCGACCTTCTACGGCGATCGGAACGCCTGGATTTGCGATCAGTTTTTCGCCGTCGGAAATCACCGAGGCAAGGTCGTCAGGGTGGATCGAATCGAGAGTAATTTGACGAGCGAGTTCCTCGGGTTCGTAGCCCAAAACTCTTTCTACAGAAGGGCTTTCGTAAACAATGCGAGCGCTTTCGTCAAGAATAGTAATGATGTCGGAACTGTTGAGAATCAGCGATCGCCACTTAGCCTCATTTTGCAATAAAGCTGACTGGGCTTGTTTGCGATCGGTAATATCCTCTACCATTTCCAAAATAAACTGTGGCGTTCCCTGACTGCTGTCGATGACAGAGGCGCTGAGGCGTGCCCACCTGATGCTGCCGTCTTGGCGGAGGTAGCGCTTCTCGATTTGGTAAGCTTCGCACGAACCCGCGGCCAACTGTTGGCGCAACTCGCGATCGGCTTGTACGTCTTCCGGGTGCGCGCATTCCTCGAGGTCCATACCCCGCAGTTCACGTTCCGAGATCCCCAGCATAGCTTGAAATGCCGGATTAGTGGCGATCGCCATACCTTCGAGGGTAGCGACTACCATACCGATGGCAGCGCGTTCAAAAATTGCCCGAAACCGCTGTTCGCTGTCTCGCAAAGCTGCATCCGCTTCCACTTCCTGGGTGATGTCCCGCCCCGCGACTGCCAAACCTTTGCGCGAACCGTCGGGGTTGAACAGCGGCACTTTCCGCACTTCAAACAAATTGCTGCCGCCTGTGGGCAAGGGGACACTTTGGCGGCTGGAGGTGAGAGTGCCTGCTTGCCAGGTTGTTTCGTCGGTTTCCTGCCAAGTTAGCAGGATTTTTCTGACTCTCGGATCGGCGGCGACAGCGAGTTCGGCAGTAGTTTTGCCCTGGTAGTCTGCTGTTTCCCAGCCCAAAAGTTTGAGGGCGTAGTCGTTGGCAATCAGCCAGCGCCCCTCGCTGTCTGTGAGGTTGATCGCGTCGGGTACGGCGTTGATCGCAGTTTTCAGCCAGTATTCTTGATTTCGCAGGGCTGCTTCGGCTTCTTTGCGGGCGACGATTTCGGCGACAGTTCCTTCGTAGTAAAGCAGTCCGCCGCCTTCGTTGCGGACTTCGCGCACGTTTTCCGAGATCCAGGTAGTGCTGCCGTCTTTGCGGCGGACGCAGGACTCAAACTCTTTCAGGGAGCCATTTTTGCTGATTTCTGCAATGAAGGAAGCGCGGCGGGCGCCATCGACGTAAAGGTTTTTTGCCGAACATTTTGCCTTCAGTTCTGACGGGGAATCGTAGCCGTACATTCGGGCGAGTGCCTGGTTGGCGCTGAGGTAGCGCCCGTCTGGGGTGGTTTGAAATATGCCTTCGGTGGCGTTTTCAAAGATGCTGCGGTATTTTGCCTCGGCTTGTTTGAGGGCTTCTTCTGCTTGGAAGCGATCGGTGATATCAGATTGGACGCCGATGAAGTGGGTGACCATCCCGCTGCTGTCGCGCACCGGCGAGATGGCGAGTTCGTTCCAGAAGGAGGTGCCGTCTTTGCGGTAGTTTTTCAGAACTACTTTGCAGTCCTGTTGTTCTTTCATGGCGACGCGGATTTTAGCGACGGCAGCGCCATCGGTATCCGGGCCTTGCAGGAAGCGGCAGTTCTGCCCGATTATTTCGCTGCGATCGTAGCCTGTAATCCGCTCGAAAGCCAGGTTGCAGTAGACTATGGGCTTGTCCGGCTGAGTAGCGTCCGCGATCGCGATGCCGTTGCTGATTGCTGCCAGCGCGCGATCGTACAGCCGGAATACTTCTTCTATTAAATTCGGTGCATTGCCACCAGTGCGAGTCGGGGATAGCGTTTCAGAAGGAATGCTTATATCGATCTGCATGAGTTTCTATAGATTGAGTTTATTTTCGATCCAGACTGGCAGCAGACCCTAGATTTTAACAGAATTGCCCTGTTTTGCCAAGGCAGAAGTTAGAAGGCTATCATGCAGAATTTTGGCTGTAAATTCTACCTAAAAAAAATCTGACCTCCATCATTTTTTTTCCTTCTGCCTTGTGCCTTGTGCCTTGTGCCTTCAAATGAATCCTAATTGTTAATTTATAATATTTGTAGTCGCAATAACTCTATCTTTGGTATGGTTTGCTTTGCCGGGTTTAGGCGGATTACAGGTTCGCGCATTTATTTTTTAACTCCAATCAAAATTATATAGCGTCCGGCTCTCTTGAAATATTTTTAATTAAAGTTTTTTGTATTAAATGATGCAAACTCTTCTAAAAAAAAGCGAGTAAAAATTAAATTTTAACGAGCGCAGCCAGTTCTAAAATATCGTCGATCGCGAAAGTCGGTTCTAGGGCCAGACACTGAGCGCGATCGCCATATCCGTAAGCCGCCCAACAAACATCTATCCCAGCATTTTTAGCAAAGATCACATCAACCGCTGTATCCCCAACCATTAAAACTTGACTGTTATCCAATTCCGGGAACAGCGGTTTAATAATCGAGTGAAAAACAGCCGGATTTGGTTTCGGGATTATTTGTCCGTTATCACCTAATATTAAATCAAAAAAACTGTGAATTTTCAATTTTCTTAGGAACAAATTAACAAAACTCACCTGTTTGTTGCTGAAAACTCCCAGGCTCAATCCCGACTTGCTCGCCAACTGCAAGATTTGCTTTGTCCCGGGAAATAAATCTACCTGCTTTTCACCTTCAGTCCGATAATAAGAGCGGTAAGTTGCAACCCATTCGGGAATTGCGCTTTCCTCGATCGCCGGATGCAGGATTTTAAAAGTATTTGGTAAATTGATGCCGATCGTACCTGTAATAGTATCAGCAGCAGGCGGGATAACATTGTAATTTTCAAAGGTTTTGGTAAAGCAATATATAATAGCTTTGTGAGTAATTGCCAAAGTGCCGTCGAAGTCAAAAATAATTAACTTGTACTGACTCATATTCCTGAAATTATTCTAGATAGCAACCCGAGGTTTCCCATTACATAATAGCATTATTTATCTCTAAATCACAAATGATAAGTATAATTTTTCAACATTCAAGAAGTCAACATGAGTGTCACCGAAAAACCAGAAATTCTAGCAACAGATTTCCCAGACCACACTCAATTACCAAACTCCGACGGTACTTTTGTAAAAAATTTTCAAGAACACCCTCAAAGCATCCTGTTAACAACATCAATTCGACCAATTTTAGAGCAAGTTCATCCCGACGGGCAATACTGCATCGGTCAAGATTCCGGTATTTATTGGCGAGTGGCCGAACCCCCGGAACCCCCAGAAAGAGGAGCCGAAGCACCTGATTGGTTTTACGTGCCCGACGTGCCGCCAACTCTTGACGGAAATCTTCGCCGCTCCTATGTAATGTGGCGGGAATTAATGCCGCCTCTAATTGTACTTGAATTTGTGTCGGGCGATGGCAGTGAAGAAAGAGATAGGACTCCTCGCCAGGGCAAATTCTGGATTTACGAGCGCATAATTAGACCTGCTTTTTACGGCATTTATGAAGTCAAAAAGGCACAAGTTGAAGTGTATCATTTGGTAGAGGAGCGCTTCGAGTTAGTCCCACAAAATCAGCGCGGACATTACACGATCGCACAAATAGGAGTGGAATTAGGCATTTGGCAAGGGGTTTATCAGGGTGTAGAACTGCCTTGGCTGCGCTGGTGGGATGCTTCCGGGAATTTGCTGCCGGCGGCCGAGGAACCGGCCGAACAAGCCGAATTGGCTGCTGAAAGAGAACGACAAAGGCGCATAGAAGCTGAGTTGCGAATTCAAGCTTTAGAAGCGCGTTTGCGAGAGTTAGAAGGCGAGTGATTCGATTTTAGATTTTAGATTTTAGATTTTAGATTGGGGATGACTGATGATTATCGGGGTTGGGTTCTTCATAAGTCATTGGCAATTATTCAATTCTTCAATCAAAAATCTAAATTCGTATAAGTCGCAGATTCCGGTAGAGATACGGCAATTCACATTGGTGTCAATTTAAAACTGAAACCCTTGATAAATATTGGTTTTACCTAAGTCTCGCTCCCCCTAAATCCCCCTGATAGTCGGGGGACGAAAGATCGGACTCTTGTCGCACCCCCTACTCCCCTTATTAAGGGGGGCGCCGGGCGGATCGCTCCCTAATCGTCAAACAACAGACTGGTACTACATTTGACGTTAAGTCGTTTGCAGTCAAGTTTCAATCTGCCTCGCATCCCCCCGCCTCCGGACGAGGAAAGATCGGACTCTTGTCGCACCCCCTACTCCCCGGAGGCGAAGCAGGCGCCGGGGGTATCGAACCCTCACAGTCAAACAACAGACTGATATTACGTTTGGCCTGTTTGTTGACACGAAGAAGGGCAATTGAGTGTGCCTAGGAATATCATGTGCTGTAAAAACCCGATCGGCTAGCAGCCTCCTCAGAAACGATATAAACATTCATCGGTCAAGAGCGAAAATTTGCGTATATTAACTTAAGTATTGCATCACTTTTTGTGTAAGTCCTATGGCACTAATTGTTCAGAAATATGGCGGAACCTCGGTTGGTACAGTCTCGCGCATTCTGGAAGTAGCCCGACGAGTTGTAAAAACAGCACAGCTCGGCAACTCTCTCGTTGTCGTACTTTCGGCAATGGGCAAAACCACCGACGGTTTAGTTAAACTAGCCAAGGAAATTTCCCCAAATCCCAACAAGCGGGAAATGGATATGTTGCTTTCCACTGGAGAACAAGTCTCGATCGCACTTTTGAGCATGGCATTGCAGGAAATGGGACAGCCCGCAATTTCCCTCACCGGCGCCCAAGTTGGCATTGTCACCGAAGCCGCCCACACCCGCGCCCGGATTTTGCGAATCGACCCGAATCGGCTCGAAACCCAGTTAAAAAGCGGTAAAGTCGTTGTGGTTGCGGGTTTCCAAGGTATCGCCGATGCCGGAGAATTGGAAATTACCACCTTGGGGCGTGGCGGTTCCGACACAACTGCAGTTGCCCTCGCCGCAGCGCTGCGGGCCGACAGGTGCGAAATTTATACCGACGTGCCCGGAATTTTGACTACAGATCCGCGCTTGGTTGCCGACGCCCAATTGATGGACGAAATCACTTGCGACGAAATGCTGGAATTGGCGAGTTTGGGCGCAAAAGTGCTGCACCCGCGCGCGGTAGAAATTGCCAAGAATTACGGCGTGCCGCTGGTAGTGCTTTCTAGCTGGAGTGACGCCCCCGGTACGCGGGTAGTGTCCCCACCCCCGCAACCTCGGCCTTTGGAGGGCTTGGAGCTCGCAAAAGCGGTGGATGCGGTGGAATTTGACTTAGATCAGGCGGGGGTGTCGCTACTGCGTTTGCCCGATCGCCCGGGAGTAGCAGCGCGGTTATTCGGTGCGATCGCCCAACAAAACCTCGATGTAGACTTAATTATCCAGTCAATTCATGAAGGAAATACTAACGATATTGCCTTCACCGTGACGCGAAAATCTCTCCAACAAGCCACCGCCGTTGCAGATGCAATTATCCCCGCCCTCGGCAAGAATTCTCGCCCAGAATTGGGAGAACCGGAAGTGAAAGCAGTAGAGCGGCCCATAGCTAAAGTTAGCATTGCGGGTGCGGGAATGATCGGTCGTCCGAGGGTAGCGGCGCAGATGTTTAAGACTTTAGCGGATGCGGGAATTAACATTCAAATGATTTCTACATCCGAGGTGAAAGTTAGTTGTGCGATCGATGCTGAAGATTGCGATCGGGCCGTTGCCGAACTCTGCAAAGCATTTGATGTCGCCAACTCCCCTATAGGGCTGCATTCATCATCCCACAAACCGCCCGCAGTCCGCGCCGTTGCGTTGGATCTCAATCAAGCGCGTCTAGCAATTCGCCAATTGCCCGATCGACCCGGAGTAGCAGCAAAACTGTTCGGACTTTTAGCCGAGGAAAATATCAGCGTAGACACGATCATTCAGTCGCAGCGCTGCCACAATATCGACGGCATATTAACTCGCGACATTGCATTTACCGTAGCACAAATTGACGCCGAAGCTGCTAAAAACACCCTCGAAAAAGCCGCCCCAGAATTCGGATGGGGCGAAGTAGCAGTCGATACAGAAATTGCCAAAGTTAGCGTTGTCGGTTCCGGGATGGTAGCCAATCCGGGAGTAGCGGCAAGGATGTTTGAAGCGCTTTCCCGGCAGCAAATCAACATTCAAATGATTGCAACTTCCGAGATTAAAATTAGCTGCGTTGTGGATGAGGAACAAGGCGTAACTGCTTTGAAGGCAATTCACGCAGCCTTTGAACTTGCCGGGACTGAAAAAATCCAAGTTCCCGCCTAATACTTGTTTGTAGTTGCGCTTGGGCGCCGGCCGGGACTCAAGCGCAACTACAAGCTTCAAAAGTTCATAGGACTTACGCACTCCGACCAAATAAACCGGGTTTTTCCAAAAAACCCGGTTTATTTTGGCTGGAATGTGCGTATTTTTTTCCCTCAAACCCGATTTCTCGTCCTCAATGCGTAAGTTCTAAATGTGTTAGCATAAAAAGAGTGAGCGACTTAATGAATTTAATCTTATGACTCTAGCAAAGGAACAAACTACTGATAGCAGTAGCAACAGCGGGTTATCGAATTTCCGCATCACTGTCGAACGTCTGCTCGAACTTTTAGATTTAGAACAAGAGGATGAGTACGGGATTTTGAGACCGACTGAGTATGCTTTCAGAACAGCGATGAAATTGATTGTAGAAACCTATGATATTTTGGGTGATAATTTTCCTAAAGCATCCACTGGTACAGACGATCTAGGTAGTATCAGACTTGCTTGGCAAAATGTAAATGCCGATCGGAGAGTACGCTTTTTCTGCCCGCATAATGCTGATGAGAAAGCTTACATTTATCATCAAAAGTGTGAGGAGTATGGCTCGGAAGATATTACTTCAGCAGCAACCTTAGCCCATTGGCTAGAGTGGTTTAATAAGGTATGACCGATAAATATTCTCGGAGGGAATCAGATGTAGTCATAAATATCTAATGATTCATTACAGTGGCAAGTAAAATACCAGGTAGCTCCTATATTTATTGTAAAACACTCTTAGAAGTGTTAAAAATTGTGCTAGAATATCTATTATTCGTAGACAGAGTTTATCCCCTCTGCTCTCCGAATGAGGCGTTGCTGATTCACGGTATGAATTAACTTTTCGCTTGAAGTTACAAAACTCACCATCAAGCGGGCTTATAGCAATGGAGAAATCTTGAATTCATACCTGTATTCAGCAACGCCCTCCGAATGATATCTTATAACAAACGAATTATGACTACAAACTATCCATTCGATTCTTTAGCTGACAGTGCTATTGTCTATAGAGCTTTACTCCGTCGTCAATGGATTGACGAAGCAAATTTAGTTTTATCTTCCGCTTATTTACTACGGGCCCAATGATCGGGGTTTATCGGTGACAATTGCCAGTGTTTGTTCCCCCGAACAATGTGCAGCAAAGTTCAACAATTGTTACGGAGTTGCTAGTCTGCAAGTAGGACAAATTCGTGAATTAGGTTTAGATGCAGTACCTGATTCAGCATCCCACGCTCAGATTGTCGGTTTACCTCAGGTGAAAGATGATCGAAACAGAGCTGAAAGATTGGCCGATTTGTTAGCACAGCGATCGAGCATCGTATGGCAACCTTCGCAAACATAGCTTAGCAAGTTGTCCGATCAAATCCGGGTTAAAAACCCCTGATAATACTGGGCGGTTTCAACCGCCCAGTATTTCTTTGGCGATCGCCTCCACCACCGGAACACAAACCGAATTGCCAATTTGCTTGTAACTTTCCCCCGCACTAGGATAACTTTTAAAATCTTCAGGAAAACCCATCAGACGGTAACATTCCTTCAGCGTCAACTTTCTCACGATATCTTGCTCAGAAATGTAGATAAAAAACCTGCCCGATGTTTCTTGCGAAGGAATTGTCGGATGCACTCCATCTACCGAATAAATGCGATTGGGCTGTCTGTGAACTCTCGATAAATGTTCTGTATTCGGCCTCACGCCAGTTTTCCAAGTACCTTTATTTCTGTAACCTACAAACAAAAGTCCCGAATCTTGCTTTTTCGGAGACTCAATTAAAGTATACTCGGATTTATCCAATATTTCAAAATCCCCTGTCTCGTCTAGAAATTCCCAGAGTTTTGGAGTCAACTGGGTTTTAAGCCGAGAAAAATTGAATGGTTTACCTTGAGTTGCAATAATAAATATTCTTTCACGATGTTGAGGAATTCCAAAGTCTTTAGCATTCAGAATTTTGTAATTCACGCTGTATCCCAAATCTTCAAGACTGGCAATAATTACTTTTAAGGTATTTCCCTTGTCGTGATGGATTAAGTGCTTGACATTTTCGAGAACGATAACTTTAGGCTGCTTGATTTTGATAATTTTACAAATCTCGAAAAATAGCGTGCCTCTAGTATCTTCAAAACCGAGCTTTTTGCCGCAGATGCTAAAAGGTTGGCACGGAAACCCGGCGACTAGAATATCAAAGTCTGCTAAATCGGCGGGATTGATGTTACTGATGTCGGCAAAAGGAACCTCACCGAAATTTTCTGTGTAAACTTCTCGGCATTTGCTGTTAATTTCGCAGGAAGAAACGCATTCAAAACCGATTTTTTCAAAACCTTGTCTGAAACCTCCTATTCCCGAGAATAAATCTATAAATTTCATCTATAACTTAATCCAAAATATTCCTAAACCCCAGGATAACATATTTCCTTTCTCTCTCTTCTTTTACTCTGCATTCTCGGCGCCAAGAGCAGTTCATTCTATCAATTTAAACAAGTGTTGCTACAGTCCTCAATCTTATACCAATCATTAAAAGTCGCAGAAGCCCGCGCCGGACTGAGCCTGGGCCGTGTCCCCACAGATATCGCGTAGAATGTCGATCGCCCGAAACTTTCCCCCGCATTCAACCAACCAACCTGCCAAACTTGTCCCGCAGCCGACTAAACTAGAAATAGCAGAACAAATTACAGTTATTGTTTACTTCCTTTTACCCATGAGTCAAACCTTGGAAAACCTCACCGCAATCGATGACAAGCTATCCAAACGCCACCTCGACCTCGATCCCGGCGGCTACTTCATCATCTATCTAGATCGCGAAACCAGCTTAATCTGTGCCAAACATTTCACCAACATCATCGACGATCGAGGCCTCGCCGTCGATCCTGAAACTGGTAAACCCATCCCCGCCCGCGGCAAAGTAGAACGCACCCAATCCACACTTTTTACTGGCCGAACCGCCAAAGAACTTTGTGTCAAAATTCTAGAAGAAACCCGCCCCAGCCCGGTGACACTGTTAGATCACGCGGCTTATCTGGGACGGGAATTTGTACGGGCAGAGATTGCATTGTTGAGCGATCGAGAATACGTTCAAGATTAGTGCAGCCCTGCCATATTTTCTTGACAAAACGGCAACCGATCGGATGCAAGCAGCACTGATTACGAAAAACCTTGATACCAGAAATAAGTCACCATCGGAATCACTGTCGCCAATACCAACAGCACAACCACAACAACTGTGGCATTGCCTTGGTCTGTTTCTTCAGCTTTTTTAAACGTGCCTTCAACTTGAATGTTGTCAACAACTTTAGGAGCACCCGGATCGGGTTCGCCCGACAAAACAGTTGCAATGCGCGTACTTGCAGCCGCAAAGGCCTCGTTGTATTTATTGGCTTCCCGCAGCGGCACTTGCACGGTTTCCCCAGCCACACTCTGGGCAATTTCATCGCTTAGCAGGGATTTCACCCCTTCGCCGGTCCGAATTGCCGCACTGTTGGTAACAGTGTCGAGAACGAGTAAAATTTGGTTAGTCTGGTCTTCTTTTGTCGGAAACCACTGTTCAAACAGTTGGTCGGTGAAAGTGGCAGCCGTTTCGCCGTAGTCTAAGCGGTGGATGGTGACAAACCTGACTTGTTTCCCTGTTTCGTTTTCCAGGTTGTCGAGCACGCTGCTGATATTGCTTTCGCTGCTGCGGCTGAGCACGTCGCCTTTGTCGAACACCCAAGTTCGATCGCCCGCCGACAACACCGGCATTTCGTACACGCCAGTCGCCAATGCCGGCAATACCGCCATCTGGGATGCGATTAGGGCGATCGCGATCGTCGCCGCCAAAGGTTGGAGATATTTTCTCCAGCTAAATAATTGCTTCAGGAGTCTAGTCATGAGGTTAACCGTAAAACTGACTTTTTTCCAAAAATACTATAGAAACCCCCGTAAAATTCATTTTATGCAGGGCAATATTTACAATTAGCTAGCCAGTGGAACCCCCCGCCCGATTATTTTAGGATTCTAACTATGGAACCAGCAGACACTTATAAAGGTTGGATTATTCAATCCCAGAAAGTCTTCTACGTCGAGGTTTGGGATAGTCGCGGCAACCGCCACGTCGCCGTCCAAAATGCCAAGACAGAGGAGGAAGCTTTGGAATTGGCCAAAAACTGGATTGACAAATATGAGTCAAAACCCGGAAGAATGCCGATCGATGTACCTCATCCTTTCGGAGACATGATCGATATGCCATTTTAACTCTGTTGACTGTTGACTGTTGACTGTTGACTTTACAGCTTGTAGGGTGCTCTGCTAGAGACAAAACCTCTTCAAATCGAGAAATTAGGGGAAGGGACGCTCCCAAAGACTATGCCAGTTGCGTCCCGGAGTACATTTTTCATGAGATACAATTACGAAATTCCTCGCAATTTCCGAGTATTTTCTACCAAACTCCGAGCAAATTCGTCGAACCTTTCAGACAGTTTTTCATCCAACAATTTACCCTCAGGACTAAAAGCTTTCCAAGCTTGTCCGATCGCAATTTGTTCGGGAATTACCCAAGCGTGCACCCATCTCAAAATCACCCGCAAATCGTTGAGTGCGTTGCTGTTAACTTGCCCTCCCAAAACGCTAATCGCACCCGCAACCTTACCGTCCAAATGCTCAAAACTCATCAAATCCAGGGCATTCTTGAGAGCACCGCTGACGCTACCGTGATACTCCGGCGTTGCCAAAATCAAGCCGTCGGCTTGCTTAACCGCATTCTGCAGCTTCTTCACATCCGGGTAATCGATATAATTATCCTCCCCGTCGCAGAAGGGCAGCTTGAGCGATCGCAAATCCAATATTTCAACTTCCGCGCCCAGGGCCTCGGCCCGTTCTGCTGCCACCTTCAACGCTAACTGGCTGTAAGACCCAGCCCGCAAACTTCCACCAATGCCGACAATTTTTACCATAAAACTTAAACACCATAACTGCTTGACTAAAACGTACTCATTACGAGTACGATTAAGATAGCAAGTTCGATCGGCACCTGTCAATCGATTTTAGATTTTAGATTTTAGATTTTAGATTTACGGACGGAGCCCAGAAACCGGGTTCTTTGAGCTAAATCCTTGGTTATAGCCTGCAGATTATGTAAAAAACCCGGTTTCTTGAGGAGCCGTGGATTCAAAACCCCCCCTCCTGAGGGGTTTCTTAAGATGCCCGCGAGAGATCGACCCATTCCACACCCGCCCTCTTGTTAAAATAAATAAAGGTAGCAAACCAAAAGCGGTCAATCTTGGCACTCTTCAACCTTGGGCAAAGCAATATGAAAAATTCTTGGAAACACGCATGGCTGGGGCATCTAGCTGTAAACAAAGACAAATCGATCCCGCAGAATCCTAAAAAATCAATTCCAGGACGGAATCTTTGGCGCATCCTGGGCAGTTTGGTGATTTCTCAAGGAATATTGCTCTCGACCCCGGTTTTTGCCGAGAGCGCGTCAAACACCATGAGTTACAGCCAACTGATCGAGAACATAGAAAAAGGGCAAGTCAATAGAATCGAAGTAGACGAAACTCAAAGAACTGCCAAAGTTACGCTAAAAAATCAAAAAAGCGGTCAGGCTCAATCAGTTACTCTCTTCGACTACAACCACCGAGAACTGTACTCGCAAATCCGCGCCAAAAAGATTGACTTTGAAGTCAAACAAACAGCCGACAACGCCGCGGCAGTCAGTTTAGTAGTAAACTTGCTAGTGATTTTTGCTGTGTTGGCAGTGTTGATGGCAATCCTGCGCCGATCGACCCAATCTCAAGGAAATGCCATGAACTTCGGCAAATCCAGAGCCCGTTTCCAAATGGAAGCCAAAACCGGCGTGATGTTCGACGACGTAGCAGGCATCGAAGAAGCTAAAGAAGAACTGCAAGAAGTCGTAACCTTCCTCAAAAAACCCGAACGCTTCAACGCCATCGGCGCCAAAATTCCCAGAGGAGTTCTGTTAATCGGGCCTCCGGGAACGGGCAAAACAATGCTGGCAAAAGCCATCGCAGGCGAAGCAGCCGTCCCCTTCTTCAGTATCTCGGGTTCGGAATTTGTCGAAATGTTTGTCGGAGTCGGCGCCTCCCGCGTCCGCGACTTGTTCCGCAAAGCTAAAGAAAATTCGCCCTGCATCGTCTTCATCGACGAAATAGACGCCGTAGGAAGGCAGCGCGGCGCTGGTATCGGCGGCGGCAACGACGAACGCGAACAAACTCTCAACCAGTTGCTGACAGAAATGGACGGCTTTGAGGGTAACAGCGGCGTGATTGTGATTGCAGCTACCAACCGCCCCGACGTGCTCGATACCGCCCTGCTGCGGCCCGGCAGGTTCGATCGGCAAGTAACGGTAGATTTGCCCAGTTACAAAGGGCGTTTAGGGATTTTGCAAGTTCACGCGCGCAACAAAAAACTCGACCCAGAAGTTGCCCTAGACACGATCGCCCGCCGCACTCCCGGCTTTTCCGGCGCCGACTTGGCAAACTTGCTCAACGAAGCAGCAATTCTCACCGCGAGGCGTCGCAAAGACACGATTACTAACTTAGAAGTTCACGACGCGATCGACCGGATCACGATCGGGCTTACCCTTAACCCGCTCCTCGACAGCAAGAAAAAGTGGATGGTAGCATACCACGAAATCGGACACGCCCTAGTCGGGACGATGCTCAAAAATACTGACCCCATAGATAAAGTGACGATTATCCCCCGTTCCGGCGGCATCGCAGGCTTTGTTAGCTATGTGTACGACGACGAAATGATCGACAGCGAAGGTTTGATGAGTCGGGCTTGGCTGTTAAGCCGGATTACTGTAGCTTTGGGGGGAAGGGCGGCGGAGGCTGAAATTTACGGCGATGCCGAAGTAACTCTGGGTGCCAGCGACGATATCAAACAAGTCAGCAGCCTAGCTAGGAAGATGGTAACGCTTTATGGAATGTCGGATTTGGGGCCTGTGGCTTTAGAAAGTCAGAATAATGAGGTGTTTTTGGGGCAGAACTGGAATTCGCGATCGGAGTATTCCGAAGACATGGCAATCAAGATCGATCGGCAAGTCCGGGAAATTGCCTTTGACTGCTACGAAGAAGCTCGCCGGATTATCCGCGAAAACCGCGCTTTGGTAGACAAACTTGTAGAAGCGCTGTTGGATGAAGAAACGATCGAGGGCGACGAATTCCGCGAAATTGTCGAGCGGTACACCCAGTTGACTAAAAAAGAGTTAGCCCCAACGTAAAGAGTCATTAGTCATTGGTCATTAGTAATTAGTTATTCAAGTTTGTAGTGAGGACTTTCTTCCTCATTCTCGAAAAAATAAGGAGTTTAGTCCTTACTACAAACCAATAAAAATAACTCCTAACTAATGACTAATGACTACTAACTAAGGACTAATTAAGATTGTTGGGAGTACATTTCCCGCAATACCAAAGCCGGGTCTACCCAGCGACCGTTGTACTTCAATCCCCAGTGCAGGTGAGGGCCGGTCGTGCGTCCGGTCATCCCAACTCTGGCAATTCTTGCACCGGCCGGCACAGCTTGACCCTGCCAAATTTGCAGCCCGCCTTCGCGATCGATATAATAACGCCCGCCGTTAGCTGTTTCTACCCGACCTCTGAGGTGACAGTAGATGTGTTCCCAATTTCCCGATCGCACCACCATACCAGTGCCGCACCGGCCATCTTCCCAAACTTCCACAATTTGCCCGCCCCACCAATTGCGGATATAGCTGCCTTCCGGGGCGGCCAAGTCCAAACCGTAATGAAAATCCCCGCCACGGGGGCCGAAGGCGGAACTGTAGGCTTCAAAATTTTCGACGGGAAAAGAAGCTTCTTGCCACAAATTACCCGTCGCTACTCTGCTTGGTAAGCCTGACTGAGCTTGGACTACCTGCTGCTGCAAATAAGGGCTGAGCAAAACAATGCCGATCGAAAGTGCCAGCAGCAGCATCTGTCTGGGGCGAAAAAAGCGTTTTCCCGTCAGCGGGCCTTTAGAGTCTTGCACGATTTTTTTCACGGCTGAAAATTGAATGTATTTGCGGGTGTGCGTTGCCCAAGCCAATTCGCTGCAAGATTGCCTCGTCAGCTCTACCCGCCAAACGAATCAGTTGACCAACGTGTATCTTACTGCATACAGAGCCGGTGTCAAGGCTTCGGGTTAAATGCTACGGGTATCCGAAAGTCATTGGGCCCAGGAATTTCTGCTGCGCTTGAATTCGATCGAGCTTTTGCTTGACACTATAGTTAGTTCGGGGATTTTGGATGCCGTCTGAAATCCCAAATTCATCACAAACATCAAGCAATGCTTACTGAAATTTTTCCCTTTAGTTTTGCCATAGATGCAACTGCGATCGCCGGTGCGTCTTTGTGGTCTTTGGCCCTCTATTGGGGCCTGTCGCCCCTCACAGAATGGGTAATCCTGCAACTCAACCGCTGGATGAATTTTGCTGAGAGATCCCTCTACACCTCGGAAGCCGAGTTTGAAAGAACCCGCCAAGCCCGAGAAGCTCAAAATGCGTTTTACGCTTCGCTGTTGAGCATTGTGCCGTTTTTGATTGCGGGCGGATTGTGCAATTGGGGCGTAGAATTTTCTCTGGGTACTGGTTGGGCGGTATCTATGGGTACGATCGCCTGTATTGGCGGCGGCGTTTACGAACTCGGCCGCCGAGACGGTCAATCTTAGGCGATTTTAGATTTTGGATTTTGGGTTTTGGATTGGGATTGCTGAAGAGATTCGGGTATTTGCCAGCCTATAGAATGGATGACAGGACTAGATGACCATCTCAAATCCCAAACTCAAAATCTAAAAAAAATATGACATTTCCAGTTTATTTGTCGATCGGGCTTTGGCAAATTCATCCGCATTTTTTCTTTGAATCCTTAGCCTACGCGATCGCCTTTCGCCTCCTTTTATTTAACAAGAAAAAAGATACTATCGCACCCAGCCAGCGAAGTTCCGTAATTGTAGGCGGTATGGTTGGTGCTTTAATCGGCGCTAAAGCTCTAGTTTTGTTGCAGCATATCGATCTTTTGTGGCAAAACCCCGAGCAAATTCTGTTGCTGCTACTTCAGGGAAAAACTGTAGTTGGTGCAATGCTGGGTGGTTTAATTGGCGTAGAGTTGACCAAAAAAATCATTGGCCTCACTCGTTCCACTGGAGATGCTTTTGTCTATCCTTTGATTGCAGGAACTGCGATCGGTCGGATTGGCTGTTTTTTGACCGGATTGAGCGATCGCACTTACGGTATTGCCACTAATTTACCTTGGGGTATAAATTTTGGCGATGGCATTTACAGACATCCCACTCAACTTTACGAGATTGTATTTTTACTAGGTCTAACTGTATTTTTACAGTTTCGCAGCCGCTGCGATCGGCAAGAAGGCGATCTGTTTAAATTTTATATGATAGGCTATTTAGGATTTCGCTTTTTCATAGATTTTATCAAGCCTGATTTTCACGTATTTTTAGGGGTAACTGCCGTTCAAATTGCTTGTTTGTTGGCTTTAGTTTATTATCGCCGCAGTCTTGTCAATTTGTTTAAGTTTACTCGTTTCGATCGATCACGGTAGGGACACGGCGAAAGCCTTTGTCCCTAAACTTCATAAACCTGGAATAGGCTGTATATCGTACTAACCATAATGTGACTCAGGATGTTTGCCCAAAAGTCGCAGTTGTCGTTCAGTAGCAGTAGCCATAATTTCAGGATTAAATTGCCACGGCCAAGGCGAAAATTTCTGCGCGATGTTGCGGTGGGAATAATGCACTTGCAGTAAGTAGCGAGTTCTCTCTGTGGTCGTATTTCTGCCGCCGGAATGCCAAATTTCACTGCGGAAAAATAACACATCTCCTGCTTTGCACAAAACTGGTTCTGGGGAGTGTCCGTTCCAAGTTTCTTCCCCGCGTTCTGGTTTTCGACCAGATTTGTGACTACCAGGAATAATGTAGGTAGGACAGAGGTCTTCTGCGATGTCGCTGAGATAGAAATGGGCTGTACAAATCCATATTGGCAGTTGAAAAGTGCGATCGGCAAACACGCTTTCGGGCAGGGGTACAAACACCTGATCGACGTGGACGCGCCAACCATCATAACCGGGCCCGCTTTTCCACGCAGTCATGCCGATAATATGGCACTGGCTGCCCATTAATGCTTCGGCTAACTCAATTATACCCGGTCGATCGACATAGGAAAGCCACAGCCGATCGCGATTAAAAACGCACTTAAAATGCTGGTTCAATTCACTCCAACTGCTACCATCGAGTCCGAAGGGTTGCAGGCGATCGAGTGCTTCCTTGGCCTCCCCCACTTCCGACGCGCTCAGCACACCGGGAATCAGCGCAAAACCATTTTCGTGTACAGATTCTGCGAGACCTGCTGTATCCAAAAGGTCACAAGTATTTTGCCGATAGCTGAAAACTTCCTTTAATCCGCTTGCGTTCATAATTCAAATAATAAAATTATTAACTGTGCTTAAGATAGCATAAAGTTCTGCTAAATATGTAATAAGTTGTTAAATTTGTTATATAATAGAATTACTGTATGATATAACAAATTTAGTCTGCTTAATTATCCAATTTTTATTATGCCAACTCGCGATTACCTATTTTACGCCCTGACTAACAGTGTTTGCTCAAAATGCTTAACAAAAGTTGAAGCAAAAATTATCTTTCGCGACGATTGCGTTTATTTAGTCAAGCATTGTCCCACTCACGGACACGAAGAAGTCTTGATTGCTGACGATATTGACTATTATAAACTTTCCCAGCAATTCATCAAGCCGGGAGATATGCCACTCAGGTTTAACACGCCGATAAAATACGGTTGTCCTTACGATTGTGGACTTTGCCCAGATCACGAACAACATAGCTGTTTAACTCTGATAGAATTGACTGATAGGTGCAATCTTTCCTGTCCAATTTGCTATGCAGATTCTGGTGTAGAAGAAGTTTCTAATATTTCCGATCGCCCCCGGAAGCACCGCACTTTAGAACACATCGAAATGATGTTGGATGCTGTGGTAGCCAATGAAGGAGAACCGCAAATTGTGCAGCTTAGTGGGGGAGAACCAACGATTCACCCGGAGTTTTTTGAGGTGATGGATTTAGTCAAAAGCAAGCCGATTAAGCATTTGATGATTAATACCAATGGTATCAGGATTGCTAAGGAACGAAATTTTTGCGATCGGCTAAGTCAATATAAACCAGGAATTGAGATTTATTTGCAGTTTGACAGCTTTGAGAAATCGACTTTGGAAGAGTTGCGGGGAGTTGATTTAAGGGAAATCAGAGAAAAAGCGATCGCCCACCTCAACGAATACAACATTTCTACCACTTTAGTTGTCACCCTCAAAAAAGGTCTGAACGACAGTGAAATCGGCAAAATTATCGAATATGCCTTGCAGCAAAAATGCGTGCGGGGCGTTACTTTTCAACCCATACAAGTAGCCGGAAGACTAGAACAATTTGACCCCAAAACCGACAGGTACACCCTCACAGAAGTTCGCCGTGCAATTTTGCAGCAGAGTCCCCATTTCAAACCAGAAGATATTATACCTGTTCCTTGCCATCCCGACAGTTTAGCAATGGCTTACGCCCTCAAATTAAATGGCAAAGTGATTCCACTAACTGGCGCAGTCGCACCGGATGACTTTGTTAAAATGATGCCAAACAGTGTACTTTACGAGCAGAATGAAGAATTAAAACGCAAAACTTTCGAGCTGTTTTCAACTAGCCACTCACCTCAGTCCGCAGCTAATGCTTTCAAACAGTTATTGTGCTGTTTGCCGATGATACCAGTTCCCGAAGGTATTAATTATGACAATGTATTTCGAGTGATGATCGTGCAGTTTCTCGATCCGTTTAACTTTGATGTCCGTTCTGTGAAACGGTCTTGCATTCACATCGTACACCCAGATGGTAGAATTATTCCGTTTGACACGTTTAATATGTTCTACCGCGAGGGAAGCGCTGGATATCATTTGGTTTCTAATCGTTTAAATTAAGTTTGGGAGCAATACAATTATGTCGCAGATAGATGAAAGAAAGGGGATACTGTCAGGAATATTTCTTTTAGTCTGTTTGCATATTGCAGCAGTGATCTTAGGAATAATCGTACTGTTAATATATATTTCTCTAGTAGGAAACATAGGGAAAGATAATTATATAGGTTTCTTAATAATCTGGTCTTTTTTTGGGTGTTTGGGAATAGCTCAATTAATTTATGTGCTTCCCGCGATTTTTATCCTCAGACGGTGGCGAAATTTTACCCAAGTCAAAGGGGTAATTATTGGTGCAGTAGTCACAGCTTTATTGAATGGCGGTTGCTGGTTAATTGTATATTCAGGAATGACGTAAAATTTATAGCACTTCTCTGTGATTTTGGAACTAAATTAAATGAACTACCAGCCAGAATTAACATCATTAAATCAGGCACGCACCACTTTCCAAGAAATTTGGGGATACGACGATTTTCGACCACCCCAAGGAGAAATTGTCAGCAGTTTATTAGCAGGAAAAGACACGCTGATAATTATGCCTACAGGTGGTGGCAAATCCATCTGCTTTCAACTGCCAGCTTTGTTACAAACAGGCTTAACTTTGGTTGTTTCGCCGTTAGTCGCCTTGATGGAAAATCAAGTGCAAGAATTGCGCGATCGCAATCTTCCCGCTTCCCTCCTCCACAGTCAATTGCCAACACCGCAGCGCCGACAAACTATGCAATCGCTGCAACAAAATAAATTAAGATTGCTGTACCTGTCTCCTGAAACATTACTCAGTAAACCTGTTTGGGAAATTATCAGTCAGCCACACATCCAAATCAATGGTTTAATATTAGATGAAGCTCACTGTTTAGTGCAGTGGGGTGATACTTTTCGACCAGCTTACCGCCGTTTGGGAACAGTGCGGCCGGCTTTGTTGAAAGCTAAACCAGCAAATAGTAAAATTGCGATCGCAGCTTTTACCGCTACCGCCAACCCGCAAGCACAGCAGACAATCAAAAATGTCTTGCAACTGCAAAAACCCGAAGCATTTCTGCTAAGTCCCTACCGTTCTAACCTGCACCTGCAAGTGCAGACTGTCTGGACGCCGAGAGGACGCAAGCAGCAGTTATTAAATTTTATCAAAGAGCGACAAAAACAAGCAGGTTTAGTCTATGTCCGCACTAGAAAAGATAGCGAAATTTTGTCTGATTTGTTGGAAGCAGCAGGTTATGAAACAGCAGCATATCATGCAGGTTTAAATCCAGAATCACGACGAAAAATAGAAAAAGCTTGGCTGAACAATGAGCTTAAATTTGTGATTTGTACCTCAGCATTCGGTATGGGAATTAATAAGCCCGACGTTCGGTGGGTTGTTCACTTTCAAGCACCTTTGCTATTATCGGAATACATTCAGGAAATTGGTAGAGGCGGACGCGACGGTAAATCGGCGATCGCCCTGACATTGATTAGCGAACCGACGGGTTTGCTTTATCCCGAAGATAAACAAAGAAAGGATTTTTTTCAAGATAAATTGCGATCGCAATATCGAGAAGCGCAGCAGCTAGCTAAAAACCTACCAGTTAAAGGTAATGTAGATGCGGTTTCGCAGGAGTTTCCCGAAAGTGCGATCGCCCTTTCAATTCTCCACAGCAACGGACAATTAACATGGCAAGATCCTTTTAATTATGCGATCGACAAATCCGCACAGCAAAAAGCGGAAAAATCAAATTTTACCGCCGCTGAGGAAATGGTAAAATATTTGAAACATCGGCAGTGCAGGTGGCAATTTTTGCTGCAAGCTTTTGGGTTTGCAAATGAGGCGAAATCTATGCAGTGCGGCCACTGCGATAATTGCCGATAGAAGAGACGATTATACTCAAATGACTTAACCACTCCCACCAAAGAAACCGGGTTTTTTACCCAGTCTGCGGGCAGAAACGAAGTATTGCTCTGAAAAAACCCGGTTTCTCGCTACCCGTGCGATCGCGAACTAACTCACAGATGTTATGATTAAGATATTTGCTTTACACACTTGGCAAAAAATAGTAAAAAGTAAATGATAGAAACAGACACTGCGCCACAGATTTACACAGTAGAAAATACAGAGGAATTCGATCGCAGTAATGTCAATCAGCGATTAGATATTTGGCTGTCAAACCAGATACCGGACTTATCTCGATCGCGAATCCAAACCCTCATATCACAAGGTAACGTCAAAGTCAACGACGAAACCTGCACATCGAAAAAAATATCAGTAAAAACGGGCGATCGCATCCACCTCACATTACCCGAAACCCAGCCCACTTCCTTGCAGCCGGAATCAATTCCCCTCGACATTCTCTACGAAGACGACAGCCTAATTATTATCAACAAACCAGCCGGATTAGTCGTCCATCCAGCCGCCGGACACCAAGACGGTACATTAGTCAACGCTCTGTTAGCCCACTGTCCCCTAGCAGAAATAGGCGGAGTTCAGCGGCCGGGAATCGTACACAGATTAGACAAAGATACAACAGGTGCGATCGCGATCGCCAAAACCGACATCGCGCACCAACACCTGCAAGCCCAACTGAAAGCCAAAACAGCCCGCCGCGAATATTTAGGCATAGTTTACGGTGCTCCCAACACGGAAACAGGCACAATAGACCTACCCATCGGCCGGCATCCCACAGACCGCAAAAAAATGGCGGTAGTACCAGTAGAAAAAGGCGGTCGCCCCGCAGTTACTCACTGGACAATCAAAGAAAGAATCGGCAACTATTGCTTAATGCACTATCAATTAGAAACCGGCCGCACCCATCAAATTCGCGTGCATACAGCGGAAATAAAACATCCGATTGTCGGCGACCCGATGTACAGTTCCAACCGTTCCATCGGCGTCAATTTAACCGGACAAGCCCTCCACGCATGGCGGCTGACCTTGCAGCATCCCGTAACTGGAGAATTAATAGAGGCGATCGCGCCTTTGCCCGATCAATTCAACACCTTGTTAAAAATATTGCGATTGCGATCTCACACTTGATATCTTGGGCAGTGATGTAAGAGGGAAACCGCAGATGAAAGCAGATGCACGCAGATGAACGCAGATACATTTAAAGATAGGAGAGCGAAGAAGCGCTTCTATTCAAGTCTAATATTTATCGGTTAAATCCTGTAGATTGCTCGTTGCCGAACTTCCTTCTTTCCCCAAAAATTATGAGTCCCGAGTTTTGGATTCCAAGTTTATCAAAAAACTTAAACCTCAAAACTCAAGACTCAAAACTCTCTCAGCCTAAAAGCCGATCGATTCAGCCGATCGCCCGACACAAATAATTGCATCAGACAGCATCAATTACCGGCGACGGGGAACCATCGTGTCGATATTGATATTAGCCAAAGCCACCCGCTGCGGCGGAGTAGCAGGCAGGGGCATATTGCGCGCCATACCCAAATAGTTCGACGGATCGCCAGCCTTGGCCTGCTGTTCTTGAGGAACAAAACGGCGGACACTTGTTTGCCAGATGATTTGCGGGAAGCCAAGCTGCGAACGGTGGTACTCACCGTAGCGGGGCGTCTTCAAGTTGAAAGGAGTGTCCCCTCCAACTCGCTGAGGCAAAATTCGGCGCTGCTGGTAAGGTATGGTGTCATAGCCGAACTTTTCCAGGTACTCATCGCTATTGACCAACTCGTCAATAAAGCCTTGAGGCCCCTTATTGGCTACCACGATCGACCAAGCAATCTTTTCGCGCTCGCTGTAAACATCCCGGCCCAAAACGCGCTGCACGCACATTTCCACAAACCGATAGTTGCTGTTAGTTTGATAATTCCGCTCCAAGAAAGGAGACGAAGTCGCCAAACCGCGAATAAAGTCCCGCACCGTAATTTGGCCGAACTTGAGTTGCGACTCCAAAGACTTTTGGCGGTTGCTCTTGAGGATTTGGTGTTCGCTGTAAATCTGGCGATATCCAGCCCAAATCAAATTTTCCATGTCTCCAGACGAGAGCACATTTTCAGTTGTGAAAATTCTCGGCTGCTCGTCGCCCCCTATTTCATAACCAGCAACGCGCTGGTTTTGGCTCTTGGGGGCGTAGCTTAATAAAGGAAGCGCCACGTTAAAATCTCCGTTATCTCAAATTTCAAAAATAGTTGACACCGTGAGCTGCCAGCATAACGGATACAACTAACCAACATACAGATTAGGGGATTCCCGCAATCTAAATCTGATTTTCCTGAATTTTTGCAACAATCTGTAACATTTGTTGACTTTGGGGAAGTCAGCAGTCAGTAGTCAGCAGTCACCCTCCTTCCCCGTCTCTGGCTGGGAACGCCACTTGAGAGGCTCTGCCTCGTCTACTCTAACCAGAGGCAGAGCCTCAACCCCACGAGGCCCAGGCTGAGTCTGGAAAAGAAGCCAAAGTAATGACCAATGACTAATGACTAATGACTAAATTACCAGCCCAGAGCCGAATAAAACTCGCTGGCGGCCACTTGAGCTGCTGCGGGTTCTGATGTTGCATCCGAGTCGGGTTCGACCCGAATTTCCGTACAAAAAGTCGAAGTGCTGAAACCGCCAAAGCGCTTTACACTACTCGTCCGCATCCGCACGTTCGGATTGGCAAACCAGAAACGCTCGATCGAACTCATCGTCTCGTATTCGGTAATCAGCAGCAGCCCATCCTCATCATCCATCTCAAAACGGCCAGCCACCGGCACAATTTCCGCATAGCCCCGTTCCCGCAACATCAAACCCTGCCGGGGATTTTCTGGATCGGGGACGATGGCGAACACCGTAGACCCTTTATGGTTCTCATCATCCTTATCCCACGCCATTGAGCCGTGCCAAGTCACAAAAGCCCCCCCAGCAGCCCGGCTCGGATCGACTTCGTGCATCTTGCAAATCTCGGCCACTCGCGCGTCATCCGCACCCAGCGCCGTTACCTGAATATTTGAATCCCCAATCTCCGCTTGGCGGAAAGCGAGGTGGTGAGTGCTGCGCTGCGATCGCCACTCCCCAGCGCTGCTTTGAAAAAACTCCATTGCATCCATACGAACTAGCTCCTTTGGCTTAGGCTTCCCGGTGTTTACGCCTTTTTATGATAAGGCTCCCCCCACTTAGATGTACTTTTGCTACACAAATTAGTCTCAAAATGTCTACTTTGGACATATTGTCAAGCGAATGTTATGATAGTTTACAATGTAGGAGACACAAGAAAGCCTGCGAAACGTCATTCGGATCGATCTCGCATCAATCTCAGCAAACTGGAGGAGCGATTTATGGATATGTCTACAACCAGCCTCAGCATGGAACAGCAGTTCAAACTGCAAGTGCTGCGCGAAGAAGTCAAAAGGTTAAGCCAAGACCAAGCTCAGGAATACTTGCTCGAAGTTATGCGGCAAAACATGGTCAAAGAAAACCTGTTAAAGCATTGGATGAAGAATATGTGAACTCTTCGAGCATTTCTTCACAAAAATCAGTTGCTTGTATATGCAAAAAGTGCGATCGAGCTATTAAACATAAAACGCAGAATCCCGCTTTCTCCAAGAAAGCGGGATTCTCAATTCACAAAAGTTTTACGCGGGTTTTGTTGCCGCTACCATACTCAGCAAATTAAATGTTTTTAGTCTCAAGCTTAAGAGACGAGAGTTTGTGTAGCGACAGGTTTCAACCTGTCAGGGACTCAACCAAAACGGCCGCTGACATAATCTAAAGTAGACTCTTCCTTCGGACTTTGGAAAATTATCTCAGTCTTGTCACACTCCACAAGATAGCCAAAGCGCTTCCCATCGTCAGAAAGTTTAGCATTGAAAAAAGCAGTCAGGTCAGAAACCCGAGAAGCCTGCTGCATATTGTGAGTAACGATCACAATCGTATACTTCTCCTTGAGTTCCCGCATCAACTCCTCAATCTTAATCGTAGAAATCGGGTCCAGAGAAGCGCAAGGTTCATCCATTAACACTACATCAGGATTAATTGCGATCGCCCTAGCAATACACAAACGCTGCTGCTGGCCACCCGAAAGTGAAAAACCGCTTTGCTTCAACTTATCCTTCACCTCATCCCACAAATAAGCTTGGCTGAGCGCTTTTTCCACCAGCTCATCCATATCCCCCTTATAATTGTTCACCCTCGCACCGTAAGCAATATTGTCATAAATCGACTTCGGGAAAGGATTCGGCTTTTGAAACACCATCCCAATCTTGCGGCGCACCTCCACAGCATCAATATCAGGATCGTAAAGATTTTGACCGTGGTAATCAATTCTACCCTCTAAACGAAAACCGCTAACTAAATCGTTGAGGCGGTTAAAACATCGCAGAATGGTACTTTTACCGCAGCCCGACGGCCCAATCAAGGCAGTAATGCGATTTTTAGGAATCTGCATTGAAACATTTTTAACCGCGTGAAAAGCGCCGTAAAAAATATTGATATTCTCTGTCCGCAAAACTGTTTCCGTTTGCTGGTCTAAATCCATCATCATACAGGTAACAATCCTCTGAATTTTTACTCAAAACCTGGGTTACATTCGGCCTTCACCATAAGTGCATGAATGCCTTTTTAAAACTCACCCTTTAATACACTTTTTTGTGAGTAGCCCAGCGAGAAAGAATACTCGTCAGCAAAACCATAAGCACCAAAATCAAAGATGCAGCCCAAGCCAATTCTTTCTGTGCCTTAAAAGGAACCGTTGCAAAGTTGTACACCAAAACCGAAAGACTGGGAGTTGGCTTATCAAATCCTGACGGCCAAAAAGGCGAATTTAGCGCCGTGAAAATCAAAGGAGCAGTTTCTCCAGCAGCGCGAGCAATCGCCAGCGTCACACCTGTTAAAATAGCCGGAATTGCCGCAGGCAAAACCACCTGCAACACTGTCTGATAATTAGAAGCACCCACACCAACCGACGCCCATCTAATATCTTGCGGGACGATTTGTAGAGCTTCGTCAGTAGTCCGCACAATCGTCGGCAACATCAGCACGGCCAGCGCCGCGCCCCCTGCAATTGCCGAAAAACCTCCCATATTTACTACGAACAAACCGTAGGCAAATACCCCGGCAATAATCGAAGGAACACCGCTGAGGACATTAGTAGCAAAGCGCACCCAGCGAGCAATTTGGCCTTTGCTAAATTCCGACAAATAAACGGCTGCCAATATACCAAAAGGAACAGCAATTAAAGAAGCAATTCCCACCGTCATCAATGTACCGAGAATTGCATTAGCAATACCGCCTCCCGATAGTCCGGGCGGGGGTGGCAGCTTGGTAAACAAGTCTAAATTCAGGCGATTGAAACCTTGTACGGTGACGTAGTAAAGCACTGCAAACAAAGGCAGGAGAGTGATTGCCAAAGCAGAGCCAGCCAGTACAGTCATCCCCAGACTAAACAGCCCTTGCTGGCTGTTTTTAACTTTCTTCAAACTTCCTGTTTTCGATACCAAAGGATTCTCATCGGAGACGCTATTTGACATAAACTAAAACTATGTAGGAAATTGCGGCCAACTTCTAGTTGTACTTCGCTCTTACTTGAGAAACAATCCACTCTGCCAAAATATTAACAATCAGCGTCAGAATAAACAGAATTAGCCCCGTGTACATCAGAGCCGCCACTTGCAATCCCGAAGCTTCGGCAAATTGATTTGCCATCAAAGAAGCAATAGTATTTGCAGGAGCTAGCACAGAAGCACTTAACTGATTGGAATTGCCAATTAACAGAGTTGCGGCCATTGTTTCTCCCATCGCGCGACCGAGCCCGAGCATAATTCCGCCGACAATGCCGGAAAAAGCCGCCGGTACGAGTACCCTAAAAACGGTTGTCCAGCGAGTTGCTCCCAAACCTAGAGATGCTTGTCGCAAATCGGGCGGGAGACTTGCTAAAGAGTCGCGGGAGATAGCAGTAATAATGGGCAAAGTCATGATTCCCAAGATTACTCCGGCTGGCAACATTCCCGGGCCGACTGGCGGAGTGCTAAAAATCGGCAGCCATCCGAAGTTACTGTTGAGAAACTTTCCGACAGTGCTAATAATGGGAATCAATACAGCAATTCCCCACAAACCGTAGACTACGCTGGGAATGGCAGCTAAAAGTTCTACTAAAAAAACTAAAGCTGTGCGCACTGGCAGCGGCAAAAAATCTTCACTCAGAAAGATGGCAGTCCCTACTCCTAATGGTACCGCAATTAGGAGCGCGATCGCCGAACTGACGATCGTCCCGTAAATCATCGGCAGCGCGCCGTACTCTTCTTTAACCGGATTCCAATCACTGCCAAACAGAAAGCCCAAACCGTACTGTTGAATCGCAGGTAAAGCCCTGTAACCAACGGTGAGCGCGATTGCCAGCAAAATTACACCAACTCCTATTCCCAAAATCCGAGTCAGCCAGATAAAGCCTTGGTCTAAGGATTTTTCTGCTTGAGAGCGCGATCGGCTCTCTGATGGAGCGCTGTGATTATCTGAAATCATAGAAAAAAAAACCAAATATATAGTAGCCGAAAATAGCCTGTTTCGGAAAAAGCTAGAAGGAAGCAGAAAGAAAGACCGTAAATAAAATCAAAGAGGGGCGGGTTTATTAATCCCCTGAGTTTTCAACAAATATTTCTGGTAAAACCCGCCCCTACAGAAATATCTCTCTTTTTTTCTTCTTTCTTCCCTCGGACTTCTTCCGTCTTCCGTGTTACTTCTTCCCTCTTCCTTCTTCCTTCAATTGCTATTTGGCAATCTCAATCTTGTAGTCTGGGCTGATGCCGTCAGCGGCCGCGGCTACTTTTTCTTTAACGTTTTGGGGCAGAGGAACGTAGCCCAATTCGGAACTAACTTTTTGACCTTCAGTTAACCCGTATTCAACCATCGCCTCCATGGCTTTGGCTTTGTTGGGGTCAGCAACTGTTTTGGGGACGAGCATCCAAGAGTAGGTGACAATTGGATAGGATTGAGCGCCTTCGGGGTCTTCGATAAATGCTAGCAGGTTTTCCGGCAGAGGCACAGTTGCTAAAGCTTGAGAAGCTGATTCGTCGGTAGGTGCGACAAAGCTGCCTGCTTTGTTTTCCAAAGATGCAAATTTGACATTGTTGTTTTTGGCATAGCCGTATTCTATGTAGCCGAGGCTGCCTACGGTTTGCATAATTTGGGCTGTGACACCTTCGTTGCCTTTTGCGCCTACGCCTACGGGCCACTGTACTGTTTTGCCGTCGCCTACTGCACTTTTCCAGTCGGGGCTGATGGCACTCAGGTGTTTGGTGAAGACGGCGGTGGTACCGCTACCGTCGGAACGGTGGACGATGGTGATGGCTTGGTCTGGCAATTTAGCGGTCGGGTTGGCGGCTGCAATTCTGGGATCGTTCCAGTTGGTAATTTTACCGGCGAAGATATCTGCGTAAACAGCCCGTGGCAGTTTCAGTGGTTCGGTTAAGTCTGGCAGGTTGTAGCCGATGACGATGCTGCCGGCTGTCATGGGCAGCAAGAGCACGCCTTTGTCTGCTGGAACTTTGGCGATTTCGTCGTCTTTCATGCCGGTGTCGCTGGCCCCAAAGTCTACTGTGCCTTTGGTAAATTGTTCGACTCCGGCGCCGCTGCCTACTGATTGATAGTTAATTTGTACTTTGGGGTTGGTTTTGTTGAAGTCTTGAAACCAACGCTGGTACAGAGGGGCGGGGAATGAGGCGCCGGCTGCGGTGATGGCTACGTTTGAGGCTAGGGCGAGTTTGGTGTTTTCTGCTGTGCCGGTGGCTGCAACGGGGGATGCGCCGGGGGATGCTGCGGTGTCGCCGGTGCTGGGGGTGCTGCTTGTGGTTGTGCTGCCGCCGCAAGCTGCTACACTGAGGGCGATCGCCATAGCGGAAATTGCAGTAGTCAGACGGTTTGAATTAATCAAGTTGACACGAAAAAGCATAGGTATAAAAAATCTGCGATCTTTATATGGGTGTCCCGCATCAGCATAGCGCGCAAAAGTAAAGGTTAGGTTAAGAATCTTTACACTTAACCGCAATTTAATATTAATTAATTTTATTAATGTTATTTATGAGCTTGACAATTGTGAATTTATAAGATATGGGGCAGATAAATAGCTACGGAAACAAGCAGTCGATCGCCCGATCGCCCATAATTCTCCATTAAATTATCACAAGATCCAGGCTTGAGAACCAGAAAACCATACAATGGTGGTTTTTTTGACAGGAGTGCTAGTATTGAAATACCTAACACTGACCTTTCGGTACAGTATAGGCTTCGTGTCTCGTTTGCT
>JAUBOM010000052.1:0-47534 GCA_036700245.1 Microcoleus vaginatus BM001213989 | reverse complement strand
TTTTTTGAATACGGTTTTGTTTTATCATCTTGATCCTTTCCTTCAGGGCACTACCAAATTGTAATCAGCCAGAATCATCATTGCTTTGTGGCTTCCCGCTGCGCTCTGCGTTCCTGAAGTTTGACTCGCACAGCTTCATATTCAGAGCGAGGAGGAGTTGCGGCGATGCGAGCAAAGCGTTCGCGGTTGCGCTCTTCCCAGTATTGCCGGGTTTCTTCGGCTGATTTCAAAACTTCTTGATACTCAGCTTCTACATCTGTCTGGTGCGCCTCAATGTAGGAGAGGGCAGCGCGTAACTGCTCATCCGTAAGGTTAAATACGTCCCGAATGAATTTAGGGGGATACTGGGCTTTGAGATGATCTATTACATCATAAAGGGTTATGCGTGTCCCCGCGATCGTAAGCCCCCTTTCTGTGCGGACGATCGTCACTTTTCCATTAGGTTGTGGAGTCATATCCCTAACCCTCCAAAAACTACATCCATATTACCTTTTTCTGGGAATTACCCACAGGCTAAGAAACCCCGTTTCTTCGATAATCTTAATTGGGATACGAAATATCTCGAAACAAACCGGGTTTCTGGGAATTACCCACAAACTAATATCATGAATTTAAAATTATTTGTTAACAGAACAACTCTATGGTATACTAGAAGATTGTGAATATTAATCAAAAGTAAAGTAACAAGCCCGGAGAAATCAAAATGACACAGCAAACCCTGCACGGAACCAGCCGCAAAAGAAAAAGAACATCCGGTTTTCGCGCCAGAATGCGCACCGCAACCGGTCGATTGGTAATCAAAGCCCGCCGCAGCAAAGGTCGCCACCGCCTCGCAGTCTAGCACTGCATCAAGGTTGAGAGGCCTCAACGATCGCCCTACGCCATGTTGCCCGAGACAAACCGACTCAAGCACCGAAAAGACTTCAGCGCCGTCTACCGCAAGGGAATTCGTCGCAACTCCGCTCATTTGAGCTTAAGAGCTCTGCGTAAACCCAAAAGCGTCGAATTAAGCAAACCGACAGCCGAAAAATCCTTGCAGCCAACTCGCACAGGCATTTCTATCAGCCTGAAGGTTAGCAAACGCGCTGTAGTCCGCAACCGGATTAAGCGTCAGATTCGGGCAGCTTTGCGACACCTATTGCCCCGATTAAAATTCGGGTGGGATTTAGTAATTGTCGTGCGTCCGATCGCACAAGAGTGCAATTATGCAGAAATTCTGCAAGAATTAGAGCAGTTGTTGGTAGAAGCCGAGGTGCTAGATGGGAATTCGAGAGGAAGTATATTATGAAGGCGGCCCCGCGCCGGGAGACTTGATCCTCAACTTACTCCTAGGGCTGACAGTCGTCGGCATCCCCCTCGCAGTAGGAGGAATTGTCCGGGCTCTGTGGCTGCGGTATCGGATCACGAATCGCCGAGTGTCCGTAACTAGCGGTTGGATGGGGGGCGATCGCACAGACGTTATCTACTCAGATATAGTCAAAATCGTCACAGTACCTCGCGGTTTCGGGAGTTACGGAGACATGGTGCTCACCATGAAAAATGGCAGCCGCTTGGAACTGAGAGCTATGCCAAAATTTCGAGCCATGTATGACTACATTAACGAAAAACTGCCCGCAGCCGCTCAAAAAGCAAATGCGGCGGAAGCTAAATAACCGAACCGCTTCGCCCTCAAATCAGGGTGAAGTGAGTGCGACAATTGGCAAACTCAACAAAAAACCGCTAGCGGGCGGTCGATCGACAGGCAATGTCCTAAGATAGAGACAAAACCCTGATAAATTGAGGCGGCTCGCGTTCAGCGGGTAAAAATAGTTCTCAATAGCAAACATAGAGCAGCTAAATTAACTCAAAGCGAATGGATTTTGGTATCTCGTTTCTCTCCAACAACCTCATGCTGCCGATCCTAGATTTTTTCTACGGGATCGTGCCAAGCTACGGTTTAGCGATCGTAGCACTGACGCTGGTGATTCGCTTTGCTCTTTATCCTCTCAACGCAGGCTCTCTTCGCAATATGCGGCGCATGAAAGTAGCGCAGCCGTTGATGAAAGAGCGAGTAGATCAAATTCAAAAACTCTATAAAGATAATCCTGCAAAACAGCAGGAGGAAATGAGCAAAGTATACAAAGAATTTGGCAATCCTCTAGCAGGATGCTTCCCGCTGCTGCTGCAAATGCCAGTGCTGTTTGCACTGTTTGCAACGCTACGGGGTTCGCCGTTTTCTGACATAAATTACAGCGTCAACGTTCAAGTTTTGCCGAAAGAACAAATCGAAAATGTTCAACCGCAAGCTTTTGCTACACCGCCCCAAAATATTTACGTCACAGGTACTATTCATGCTCCACTTGTGGGCGTAATCCCAGGCGGCGACAAACTCGCAGTCGGCGACACAACCAAGATTGAATTTCAAACCCCAGAGGGCAAACCTCTCAAAGCCTTAGCGGCAGAAAATAAGAGCGAAATCGACTTTGAACCCCGCTGGAAAGTCATCAAAGGCGAAGAAATCGTCAAGGTAGATGAACAGGGCAACATCACGGCATCAGCGCCCGGTGAAGCTACAGTTCAAGGCACAGTCCCCGGATTGGCTACTAACAAAGGATTCCTGTTTATTGAAGCTCTAGGCCGCGTTGGCGCGATCGACTCAGACGGTACAATCCACTGGGATATTTTGGTGATGATCCTGGGCTTCGGCATCAGTTTGTATATCAACCAAACTCTTTCGGGACAAGCACAAGGACCAAACGACAATCCCCAACAGGCTACAGTCAACAAACTGACGCCTGTCATATTTTCGGGAATGTTTTTGTTCTTCCCACTGCCTGCTGGCGTGTTGATGTATATGCTGATTGCTAACATCTTCCAGACAGTTCAGGCGTTTATTTTGTCGCGAGAACCGCTGCCCGAAAACCTCCAAAAAATAGTAGACGAAGCAGAGGCGAAAACCAAAAAAGACCAGGGATTAGATGCCATGCCCTTTGAGCCCAAGCGTGCCAAGAAAAAGGCTTGATTTTAACAACAATGAAAGACTCTCAAATGCAGCGCGGACAGCAATGGTTAGAAGAATTGTTACAACTGTCCGCCCTTTCGTCAAAAGTGGTATGCGAACAAAAAAAAGATTGTTATTGGATGACAATAGATGAAAGCAATCTGACTGCAGAACAAGTTGCAATTTTACTAGGGCCTGAGGGTAATGTAATAGATGCCATTCAGTACCTCTGCAACACGGTTCAGAATATAGGTCAGGAAGTAGAGGAGTCACTTCCTTATACAGTTGAACTCAATGGCTATCGCATCCGCCGCGAAGCGGAATTGCGATCGATGGCAGAGTACGCAGCAGATCAAGCGCGCTCGACGGGAGTTGAATTTGAACTAAAATCGCTGTCTTCGGCAGAACGCCGTCAAGTCCACAGCTTTTTGAGCGAATGTGAGGACATAGAAACTTACAGTCAAGGACAAGAACCCGATCGGCGTTTGGTAGTTCGCCTGCGCTGACAATAAAAAGAGAAAAAAGGAAAAAGGAAAAAGCGAAAAATTAGCTATTCCTTTTGACTTTTGACTTTTGACTTTTGCGTTGAGACAAACATAATAAAACGGCGAGAGATTATTATGGAGACAATTTATATCCCTCATCTCCTCACAAAAACTGAGCGGAAAGAGGTCATTGATTTTGAAGAATTTATCCCCGATTTAGAAACTCTTACTCCGGTGCGGGGGCGACTACAAGTGAGTCACCAAGGGAATTATCTTGAGGTGAAAGCGAAAGCAGAAACAATTGTTACTCTCACCTGCCACAGATGCTTGAAACAATACAATCACCGCTTGGCACTCAACTCATCTGAACTAATCTGGCTCGAGGAAACAGCAAATCAGACAGATTCAAGTTCAGCAGAAATAGAAGTGCCTTTAGAAGATTTGGTGGAAAATTTGTCGCCGGGCGGCTATTTCTCTCCGGGCGATTGGGTGTACGAGCACTTGTGTTTGGAACTGCCGCACAAACAGCTATGCGATGCTCAATGTCCGGGAATAAATTTAAATGATGCAGAAGAGAAAGAAAGGTCAGAAGCTGCATCGGACAGTCGCTGGGCGTCTCTGGCAGCACTTAAACGGCAATTGCCTTCGTCGGTTGACCAATAACTAATGACTATTTTTAGCGACGAGTTTGAACTGCTGCTGCGATCGCGCTACCCCCTAATTTACATTCCCACACGGGAAGAAGAGCGCGTAGAAGTGGCGATCGCCCAAAGCGCCAAAAAACAAGGTTCTCGCGCCGTCTACATCTGGGATTTTGTTGATGGCTACCAAGGCAATCCCAACGATGTTGGTTTTGGCAAGCGCAACCCGCTGCAAGCTTTGGAATTTCTAGAAAAATTGCCAGCCTCCGCGCCGGCAATTTTTATTCTGCGCGACTTTCAGCGGTTTTTGGAAGATGTCTCAATTTCCCGCAAGCTGCGGAATTTGGCGAGACTCCTCAAATCAGTACCCAAAAATATTGTCATCGTATCTCCTCTAATTTCGATCCCGGAAGACCTCAGCGAAGTGATGACAGTTTTGGAATTTCCCCTGCCTGCGGCGGCGGAAATCAAAATTGAGGTAGAAAGGCTGTTAGGGGCTACCGGACAAGCCATTGAAGGGCGTTTGCTGGACGAAACGGTGCGCTCCTGTCAAGGGCTGTCGATCGAACGAATCCGCAGAGTTTTGGCAAAGGCGATCGCCACCAGAGGCGAACTCCATCCCGACGACGCGGAACTGATTTTAGAAGAAAAGCGCCAAACAATTCGGCAAACTCAAATTCTGGATTTTTACCCAGCCCGCGAAAATATCTCCGATATCGGCGGTTTGGACAATCTCAAAGAATGGCTGCTGCGGCGCGGCGGTGCTTTTACCGAACGAGCCCGCCAATACGGTTTGCCGCATCCCAGAGGTTTGTTGTTAGTAGGAATTCAAGGAACCGGAAAATCCTTAACAGCAAAGGCGATCGCCCACCACTGGCATTTACCTTTGCTGCGGTTGGATGTCGGGCGCTTGTTTGCCGGATTAGTCGGAGAATCGGAATCGCGCACCAGGCAAATGATTCAGCTAGCCGAAGCTTTGGCCCCCTGCGTGCTGTGGATTGACGAGATTGACAAAGCTTTTGGGGGATTGGACGGTAAAGGAGATTCTGGGACAACCAGCCGGGTGTTCGGGACTTTTATCACTTGGTTGGCCGAAAAAACTTCGCCGGTGTTTGTAGTCGCAACCGCCAACAACATCCAGTCTTTGCCCCCAGAAATGCTCAGAAAAGGCAGGTTTGACGAAATATTTTTTGTCGGTTTGCCCAGCCAGGAGGAACGGCGGGCAATTTTTGAGGTACATTTGTTGCGGTTGCGATCGCACAGCATCAAAAGTTACGATTTAGAGCGCTTGGCTTACGAAACTCCCGATTTTTCAGGAGCCGAAATCGAGCAAACTTTGATAGAAGCAATGCACATTGGGTTTAGCCAAAATCGAGACTTTACCACAGATGATATTTTAGAATCAGCGAGTCAGATGGTGCCCTTAGCCAGAACGGCTCAAGAACAAATTCAGTTTCTCCAAGATTGGGCCGCTGCTGGAAAAGCTCGCCTTGCTTCTAGATACGGCAGTTTGAGCCGCCGGATTCAGGGGTAAGCTTTTGAAGGAAGAAGGAAGTTCGGCAACGGATTCTGTAACGGATGTAACGGATGTAACGGATGTCCGTCGGAAGAAGGAAGATTTTCCCAATTCTCCGCAGCTCCCCCTCTCCCCCTCTCCCCCTCTCTCGGACCCTTCCTTTGGATCTCAAAATCCATCCTTTAAATCCGTTAAATCTTGTACACGGCTTTGTTGTCGAACTTCTTTCTTCCTTCATTTGCGGTTTTATGAACAGTGTATATAGCGTTTTCAAATTTTTAGTGGGCTTTCTGCTAGCGATCGTCCTGATGGCAGGTGCTAGCGTGGCGGCTGCACTTTACTTTGCCGCTAAGCTAACGACTGTGCCCGAAAGACCAGTTTTTCCCAACGACAAAACACCTGTTCCGGTTGCAGGCGCTGCGCCGAGGTCAACAGCCCAGGCTAGCCCTGTTTCTACATCTAGCGAGGCCCCCTCTCCGAAACCGCTGGAACCGGGAGCTTACCGAGCTCTGGTGACTCAGCCGATCGGCTTAATTCTCCGTGATACTGGTAGCCGAGACTCGAACCGCATTGGTGGTGTTGGTTACAAGGAAAAAGTCGTAGTTTTGGAAGAGTCGCCGGATAAAGAGTGGCAGCGAATTCGGGTTGAGGATGGCAATCGCGAAGGTTGGGTCAAAGGCGGCAATACTGAAAAAGTTGAGGGCGAATAGGAGTTAGACAAAAAATCTACTCCTCTCTTTGTGAGGGCAGCGAAGCAATCGCAGTTTGCAGGTTGTTCACCAACGCCCGGTATTTTCCTGTCTCTTGTTTCCCATAGCTACATACATATTTATCACGAAAAGTCAAGTTAATTTTTTTTGCGATATTTGGGATTGCAGTTTGAGACGCACAGACTGCGGGTGCGATCGCCTCTGCCAAATCCTGAATTTTACATAAAAGCCCAGCGGACAAAAGATTTCAAGAGCTAAAACTCAACAGAAAAACTAGAAAATACATAATATTAACTTATGCTATTAATGAAAGTATGTTAAGAAAAATAGCAAAATTTTAAGGTTAGTTGCAAAACGCAGGCTGTTGTCACCCCAGCAGAGGCAAGAATGGTAGCTTTGATCACAAGATGTAAGTTTTCAGCTTAACAGCTACCAACAATAAAAAATATGTACGACAAACGTCCAGATCGAGATTTGGCGAGTGCTGCTGTAACTGCGGCTTTAGGAGCTGGGGTCGTTACCTCTTTTGCGGTTAGCAGGGGGCAAAACCCGCTGGTAGCCATCGGAATTACTGTTTTTGCAGCAGGAGTAGCTGTAATTTGCGATCGGTTCGGCTTAATTTAAGTTAATGTCCCATTTTTACGAACAGTTAACCAATCAAATCCCCGCCCTATTTGCGACTAGCAAAGGTGGGGATTTTCAATCGAGCGTCAATAACTTAGTTCGCGATCGCACGGGTGCGTCGAAAACTGGTTTTTTCACGAAAAGACGCGTTGCAGCCGCCAGATTAGGTAAAAAACCCGGTTTCTTGGGTGGGAGCGCCTCAATCCTGTAAATAATATTTTTAGATATAACAAAATAAAATCTGAGCCAATAATACCTAAAAACAGATCGTTTTTCCCCCATCAAGGCTAAGATGTGGCTGCCAACTTTTTTCCTGACACTCGCGTCTCTATAAACAGCGATGCTATCTTGGTTGTTACCTGTAATTATTTTTGAAGGCAAATTTTTTTCAAACCGGTGCTTGGCGCAAACAGGTAAAACTTAGCCTTGATAGATACTTAGCAACTCAAAGCTGAGCTTTGGGAGTTTGTCCACATACCCCACCCACAATTTCACAGTAAAAAGCTATGGAATCCCTCGCCTACCTCGAACTTGCTCTTGTTTGCGAAGCACCCGCAGAGTCGAAAATTTTTGATGGGCCCAAGTGGCAAAACCTATCGAGTCAGACTTATGTCCGTTTGCTGTCTTTGGCTTTGATGCTGTCGGTTTTGAGTGCAGCCGGTTCGGCTTTTGCTCAAATAGATCCGGGAAATCCAAATTTGCGATCCGTTCAAGACAGGTTGCGGGATCTCGGCTATTTTCCCAGATCTTCCACCGGTCAGCTCGGCCCGGTTACTCAACAAGCTCTGACTAACTTTCAGCGAGACTATCAACTGTCGCTGACTGGCCGACCAGATCGAGCTACTGTGATAGCACTCAACAATTTTGCCGGGGATAACGATCGACCTTCTAAAACTATTTATACAAATTATCGGGAGCTGCGTTTTGGAGACGCGGGTGCAGATGTTTCGGCTCTGCAGCGCAGGTTGCAGCAGCTAGGCTACTTCAAGGCGCATCCCACAGGGAATTTTCGCCAAGTTACTCTAAATGCGCTGAAATACTTCCAGCGAATTAATCGACTGCGGGTGACTGGAGTTGCTGACAGGCAAACTTTAGCTTTGCTGTTTGGATCCACCAGGCCGGTTCCCCCCGTTACACCTCCTGGGAATATTTCGGGGAATGGCGGTTGTAAGGGATTGCGGTTCGGGGACAGAGGAGCGACGGTAGACTTGATCCAGCGACAGTTAAAAGCTTTGGGCTATTTTCAAGGCGGCGTTGACGGCAAGTTTCGCGAACGCACTCTCTACGCTGTGACTCGTTTTCAGCAAGATTACAATCTCGTTTCTGACGGCTGCGCTGACACTGCTACTTTGACTGCTATCGATGCCCAGCTCAGGAAAGCTCAAATTACCTCATCCACTGGGAAAAATGACCCGCAGAGTAATGCCGGCGATTTTCTGAAGTTGGGCGACAGAGGCCGACAAGTAGAACTTTTGCAGCGGCGGCTGCAACAATTGGGTTATTACAGGAGCCAGATTCACGGTTGGTTCGATCGACCAACTCAAGCAGCTTTGATCCGGTTTCAGAAAGATCGCGGGCTGTTCGGGAGTGGGAGGGTCGATAGCAGCACTCAATCGGCTTTGCGGCAGGGCAACAAGCAGGCTGCACAGCCGTTGCCGCCGCTCGCTGGGGCTCTGCGACGGGGCGATACTGGGCCTGCTGTGCGACAACTTCAGTCTGCGCTCAGAAGTCTGGGCAAAAACCCCGGCCCGGTGAACGGAGTATTTGGATCTGAGACCGAGTTGGCGGTGCTGTCGTTTCAGCAGGAACGCAATTTGTCACCGGCGACGGGTATTGCCACCCCGGCGACTTTGGCGGAGATCGAAAACGGGTTAGCTGGGCGGGTAGCTGTTCCTGCTGTTCCAATTAGCAGCAGTTTCAACTCTCGATCGAGCATTCAGCAATTACAAAGGCGACTGCAAGACCTCGGCTTTTACACAGGTCCCATCGGCGGAGTTTTCGATGCTGCCACGAGAGACGCCCTCGACCGAGCTCAGCGCAGTTACGGGGTCAGCAGCGACGATTTGTTGAGCCAAACTTGAGTGCAGGGGACTGGCGGACGCTGCATCCAAGAAATCGGGTTTCTGGTTTCTGACTGATTCCTGAAATGATTTATTTTGCTCAAGAAACCCGGTTTCGGCGTAACTGCTAGTCGCGCTTCGGTCACGGATTTTTGTTAAAAATTGTAACAAGCCGTACAAGAAAATGCGAAAATAGTGTACCTTCACTCAATTGAATCCGGGGCGCTGCTGCCGTTCTGGGCGATCGACCTCGGACAAGACCAATTGCTGGAAACCAAAGACGGCCATCCCATCCGCAAAGCTTCGTGGCAAACCGTATGAATGGTTAGCTGGCAGTCTAGCAGGTGCAACCCAGACTTTTCAGCTTGCTTCATGCCAATTTTCAAAATCGAGTCGTTGTTAAATTCGATCGTTCTGTTGCACTGAACGCAGACTAGGTGGTGATGGTGGTGCGGGTAGGGCTGGTTTATTTCATAGTGTTTGTGACCTTCGGCTAGTTCGAGTTCGCGGAGGAGGCTCATCCTTGCCATTAACTTTAAAGTTCGGTAAATGGTGGATAAGCTAATGTTTTCTCCGCGATTTTTTAACAAAGTGTACAAATCCTCGGCACTCAGGTGGTTGCCTTTGGGGAGGTTCTGAAACACGTGCAAAATGGTTTCCCGTTGGGGAGTCATCCGCCAGCCTTTGTCATTGAGTTCGGATTTGAACGAGGACGCGGTATAAAGTGCCATAGTGACCCTCTCAAGAAAGTCTGCCTATTGACAATCATACACAACGATCGAGATATTTTGCAAATATCGCAGCTTATTGAAAAAAGATTGAGGAAAAAAATTAGTTTTTGATATTTTTTGACTTTTAACAAGCTTTATGCATTGATGCAGAGGACAGAGAAGTGGTTGAGAAGTAAATATTGTTACTTCTGCCAAATGTCTCCTGCCTTCTGCATAAGCGCCGAATGCCTGGCTCCGTGATTGATGGCGCTGACGGATCGGCCAAATTTAAGTCAGAGACTCTAGATAATCGCGCACGCGGTTGCGACGCTTGGGTTGGCGGAGTTTTTGCAAAGCTTTAGCTTCAATTTGGCGAACTCGCTCGCGTGACAAGTCGAGGGCGCGACCGATTTCTGCCAGCGAGTAGGGGTGTCCGTCGCCCAAACCAAAGCGCATCAGAATTACATCTCGCTCGCGGCTGGTCAAATCTGCCAGCAGTTGCTGCAAGTCGCGATGCAAAGCTTCTCGCATCAGCATTTCTTCTGGCGATACGCAGTCGGTTTCGAGCAAGTCGCCCAACTCTGTATCTTTTTCGTTGCCTACTTTAGTTTCTAGAGAAACAGACCGGGGGACTCGCAGCAAAACTTCTCGGACTTGGGGCGCCGTCATGTCCAACTCGACCGCAATGTCTTCGATCGTAGCTGTGCGACCTTTTTCTTGAGAAATTTTGCGCTGGGCTTTTTTGATTTTGTTAAGTTTTTCGGTGATGTGAACCGGGAGGCGGATGGTGCGGCTTTGAGTAGCTATCGCGCGCGTAATTCCCTGCCGAATCCACCAGTAGGCATAGGTGCTAAACCGATAGCCCCGCGTCGGATCAAACTTTTCTACGGCTCGCTCCAGTCCCAGAGTACCTTCTTGTATTAAATCGAGCAATTCTAAACCGCGATTTTGATATTTTTTCGCCACCGAAACCACCAGGCGCAGGTTCGCCTTAATCATGTGGTCTTTAGCTTCCACGCCTTCAGCTTGAATTCTATCGAGGGTCTCCACCGTCATCTCTGCTAACTCGGCCCACTGGCGCTTGCCTTCGGCCATAATTCGCTTGAGTTCGGGCACGTCACCGACTCCGGCGGTTAATGCCCAGCGTTCCAGGGAAGGTTTATGTCCTAACTGTGCTGCCAAGCGATCGCGCACGTCAATTAAATGCACGAAGCGCCCAATTAGCCCTTCTTCCTGGGAGGCGACGGTGTTGCGCAATTCCAGCAATTTGATATAGCGCTGAACTTTTTGAGCTTCCGAGACTTCTTCGTCTCTACCCAAGAGACGAACCCGACCGATTTCTTGTAGGTACAGGCGCACTAAGTCTGTAGTGCGGCGGCTCGCATTTTTTTGCAATTTGGCTGCTTGGTCTGCATCCTCTGTTTCTGCTGGGTATTGATCGATGAGTTCGTCTCCAGCTTCTTCAACATCTTCATCCAACACATCATCTTGCAAGGGATTGACTCGCAGTTGTTCGTCGAATTCAGCTTCAGCGTAAAAAGAGGTGGCTGGCATAGTAATTTTCTCAGTTGCTCCGGGTGAAAAGATGCTACGCTTAGCGGTTATTGATAATTATGATGCCCATTTTGTTAAGACGAAGCATCACCGCTTTTTGTTTCTTTATTAACTTTCGTGACTTTGATGCTGTTGTTCGATCGAACTTTGGCGGTCCCACTTGTTTTACCAAGATTCTGGAAAACGCTAAGAACTTTCTGATATAACAGGTTGAAGGTCCGAAAAGTGCGTTGTACTTCTTTGTTTATGTAGCAAGTATAGATAGTGACTGGCTAGAAACAAGTGACCTTCGTCAGAAGTTAAGTTAATCTTCATCACATATAAGCTGGTTCCCGATCACTTCGGAAAATAATCGATTTTTTTAATAAAACTTTATATAACTCGCCGCTCTAGATTAAATACCCGCTCAGTGAGCGCAGAAGTTTGATTCAATACAGAATATGAGGTTCAGAGTTGGTACAGTCAGCAGTACCGAGTTATTGGCGCTCGGCAAAAACCGGGTTTCTTAACAAAACTTCTGGATTAAAACCTAAAAGTTTGAGGAAGACACCAGGTTTCTCGATGTCTTTTGCCTAAGTCGCGAATTTGAGGGGGCGATCGGCTGATATTTTTTTGCTGTTCGCTGCTGCTTCCGGGTTAACCTCATCAAATAAGACTAGCATCAAAAACCTGTTTTTTTTTGCACCGCGCCTGCAAAACCCTCAAATTAAAATTGCTAAGTAGGCCAGGGAAAAAAACCATAGTATCTTGTAGGGGCCGGTTTAGCTAAGATCCCAAATACCAAGGAGTAGACGGCTGCAAAACCCTCAAATTAAAATTGCTAAGTAGGCCAGCAGAAAAAAACCATAGTATTTTGTAGGGGCGGGTTTAGTTAAGATCCCAAATACCAGGGAGTAGACGGCTGCAAAACCCGCTCTCCCTATGTAATGTTAATTTGTAGCCACCTACTTAGCGCGGGTAAAGTTTCATCAGTTCCCTCACTTGTTCGGCGTGATACGAACTGCGAGTTAAGGGAGAAGCCACAACTTGCAAGAATCCCAAAGATTCGCCGAACTTTTTCCAAGCATCAAATTGTTCCGGAGGCACAAAGTTTTCTACGTTCAAGTGCTTTTGAGTCGGTTGCAGGTACTGTCCAACTGTTAAAATATCGCAGCCGACAGCCCGCAAGTCTTGCATAGCCTCCCGAATTTCGGCGTCTGTTTCTCCGAGCCCCACCATGATGCCGGATTTGGTGTAAACCCCTGGTGCGAGGAAGCGGCTTCGCTGCAATAGTTCCAAGCTGCGATCGTACTTTCCTTGCGGCCGCACCTTGCGGTAAAGTCGCTTTACGGTTTCAGTATTGTGGTTGAGTACCTCTGGGCGGGCTGCGAGAATAATTTCTAAAGCTTGCCAGTTGCCACACAAGTCGGGAATCAAAACTTCTATAGTTGTGTCCGGCATCGCAGAGCGCACCGCTTGAATGCACTCGACAAACTGAGACGCGCCCCCATCCGGCAAATCGTCCCGGTTGACAGAGGTAATCACGACGTGGTTAAGTTTAAGCCGCTGCACCGCTTGCGCCAATCTTTCGGGTTCCGTCGGATCTAAAGGTTGGGGCTTTTTCTCAAAATCGATGTCGCAGTAAGGACAGGCGCGGGTACAAGCCGGGCCCATAATCAAAAAAGTGGCAGTACCTGCGTTGAAGCATTCGCCGATGTTCGGACACGAAGCCTCTTCGCAAACCGTATTCAGGGCTAAATCGCGCAAAATTTCTTTGACGTTGCCGACGCGCTCCCACTGGGGGGCTTTTACTCGCAACCACTGGGGCTTAACTGTCACGTCTGTCTCCGCCTGAGTAGTGTTTTAAAAATCATTATATAGGAGCTTGCTCAATTTTAACTTGAATGTGATAAGCTAAAAATCTATTGACTAAATCCGGGATGTAGCGCAGCTTGGTAGCGCACCTCGTTCGGGACGAGGGGGTCGCAGGTTCAAATCCTGTCATCCCGATTTTAAAATTAAATTGGATCTTCTGCAGAAAGTGACTTGGTTTTGGGCGATCGTCCGGCTGTCTATATTTTTGGTGGGCATACATTGGTCGATGGGGTGATTCCCTACGGGATAGCTGCGCTTCACGGGCGTGTTAATCCCCCTTTGCTAAAAAATAAACTGTAGCCGCTGTTTTAGCAAAGGGAATGAGAGCATCAAACGTAAAGAATCAGAGCAGCAATAGAGGGTAGAGAACAAGTCTTTGCTTTCTCCCTCTGTGAGGAGTTGGGACTGTGTTCACTGATACGTACTTGCTCAATGCTGAGAAATTTGACCAAGGTTTGAAACCCGAGGTAACTATTTATACTGCTATAATTATTATATACAAGTTCCTTAAGATTTACATCTTGAGATAGATGTATTAATAGCTGAATCAGCTTATAATTATAGCTAGGTTCTAGCCGTTCTAGAATTCACCCAAAAACCGGAGGATATTCCAATGCAAAGAAGTGGCAAAGCCTTCGGCTCCTGCTCTCGCTGCGAAACAGTACCCGAAAAAATAGAGGGCAGGGGAGGTCTATACCTGTGGTTTCCAGTATCGCACACGCTGAACAAGGTTATTTTTGCACTGACCAAGGCTAAACTTGAATTCCGGCTTTTAGAAGAGAGCAAGTGTTTGTACGTTACGCTTGACGGAATAGCCAAAGAAAAGTTTAGCGCCATAGCCTCATCGGCGCTGACAAATCAAGAGTTGAAAGAGACAAAAGTTTTGTGGATGCGCGAAGTTGAACAGCCGCAACTTAGCGATTTTTATCGCAGCACTGACCTATGCTCTTTTATTAACTTCAGCAAGTCTGACTGGCTGTTAGATTTATTGTCGGAAGAACGCATTACTACACATTTTCAGCCCATTGTTTATACCTCCGATACTTCTAAAATTTTTGCCCAGGAAGCGCTTCTCCGAGGAATTGACGAGCAGGGGAACTTAATTTATCCGGGTCGGATTTTTGCCCAAGCAGAATCAGCAGGCCTAATTTTTCAACTAGATGCTTTAGCCCGGACTCGCGCGATCCACGAAGCCCATGTTTACGATATCAAAGAACTACTTTTTATTAATTTTTCTCCGACTTCAGTTTACGATCCCGCTACGTGCCTGCGAAGGACAGTACAAGCTATTGATGAATCGGGAATTCCTCACAGCAATATTGTTTTTGAAGTAGGGGAATCTCAGCACCCTCCTGATATGGATCACTTGATTAAGATTCTGAGGTTTTACCGAGAAGCGGGATTTTTAATTGCCCTGGATGATTTTGGCAGCGGTTCTTCTAATTTAAATTTGATGCATCAACTGCGTCCAGATTTTATTAAGTTGGATATGCAATTGATTCGGAATGTCCATCAAGATTATTATAAGGCACTAATTACTGAAAAGATGTTAGAAATTGCGTGTAAATTAGAGATTAAAACTGTTGCTGAAGGTGTGGAAACTTTGGAGGAGTTTGAGTGGGTGCGACAACGGGGAGCAAATTTTGTTCAAGGTTATTTGGTTAGTAAACCGGCTTCTCCGCCGATCGCAGTTACGAGCTATATTGGTGTTCAACCCGTACCTATTTCTGCTTAAATGGTTTCCAGTTGCGATTTGGCGCTAGATTTGCTTCCAGGAAGAGCCTGGGGACGCATAGAGGAAGGCTCTGCCTCCATTAAAATGAGACAACTATTTGGAGGCATAGCCTCCGGATATTCATTACCAGGCAGAGCCTGGTAACGAGAATTACTAGCACTTTAAACGCTCAAATTGCGTCGCAGAAAGTTTTCTAAGGATTCCATTCTCATGCCGTAGATTGATTCCAAGTTTTGCACTTGTTCGGGAGTGCAGAAATACTCGTTACCCAGCAATACCCGCAAAGTTCCTAAGTCTTTTTGAGCTTGACGATTCAATAAACCCAAGGCATTTCTCAAACCGTCAAACACAACCAGGGGCGGGTTGATTACGATGGGTTCCCGATTGAATAAGCGTGCAAAGATGCGGGGAATGTCGTCTCTTGTCAGCACATCCGGACCACCGACTCGCAGAATTTGGTTGCGGGCGCCTTCGACTGTTGGCGATTCTGCGGCAATCTTTGCTAAGTCGTCGGTACTGACAACAGAGGTGCGGTTTTTGCCGTCGCCAATCAGCAGGTAAAGTCCGGTTTCTCGAAATCTTTCTGCTAGGGGTAACAAGCTGGAAGCAAAACCTGCAGGCCGCAAGATTGTATAATTCAAGCCGCTGTTTTGCAGGTATTTTTCTACTTCTCGCTTGGCTTTGAATACTGGGGAATCTTCGTATCCTCGATCGACTCCCAGTACCGAAAGAAAGACAAAGTGCTGCACTCCGGCTTCTTTGGCGCAGTCGATCAATTCTATGTTAGCGCGGTAGTGTACTGCTTGAACGTCGCCGCCGGTGCCGTGGCTGCTGATGATGTATTGCACTCCTTGGCAGGCTTTTTTAATATCTTTGTCTTGTTTTAAGTCACCGATAAAAATCTCGGCGCCTCGGTTTTCTAGTTCTGAGTAGCGAGATGCGAGGCGAACGAATGCGCGGACAGGCTTCTCTTGCTGTCTGATTTCTCGTACAATTCGGCGGCCTAGTGCGCCTGTTGCTCCGGTTACTAAGAACATGATTTTTAGTTGTTGGTTGTTACTAACTGGATCGGGACTTACGCATAGGGTCGAGGAACCCGGTTTCTTAAATTTATCGTTGCTAAACTTAAGATTTATGGTAGAAACCGGGTTTCTTTTGCCTTAGTTTTATTTATAACTCATAAATCAAAATTCGACAATTACGGGGGCGTGGTCGCTGGGTTTGATTAATTTTCTGGGAGCAATGTCTATTGTACAGTTTTTTGCTTGTTCGTACAGGGGAAAGCTGAGATAATGGTGGTCGATTCTCCAGCCGTTGTTGCGTGGAAATGCGGCGGCGCGGTAGTCCCACCAGCTATAATGACCGCCTTCTGTGGTGAATTTCCGAAAGGGGTCGTTTAATCCTAATTCTATGATTTCTGTTAGTGCGAGGCGCTCGGCTACTGATAGGCCGACGGAGTTAGCATTGGCTTTGGGATTGTGGATATCTCGATCGTCCGGGACGATGTTGAAGTCGCCGCAAATGCACAATTTAGGGGATTTGTCTAGTGCTATTTTGAGGTATTCTTGTAGCAGTTTGAGCCACTTTAGTTTGTACTCATATTTCTCGCTGCCGACTTCGGAACCATTGGGAACGTATACGCAAATAATGCGAATATCGTCGATTATTCCGGCTATTAGGCGTTTTTGTTCGTCAAAAATACCTGCGGTTTCGTCGCCGAGTATGGGGGCAAATCCGGTGCTGATTTGCGTTAGGGGCGATCGGCTAAAAATGGCGACGCCGTTGTAGGATTTTTGACCGGAAATGTAGCAGTTGTAGCCGAGGTTGATGAAGGGTTCTAGGGGGAAGTCTTTGTCTGTAACTTTGGTTTCTTGGAGGCAGAGAACGTCTGGGTAGTTGGTTTGCAGCCAGCTAGTAACGTGTTCTAGGCGGCTGCGGATTGAGTTGACGTTCCAGGTGGCGATTTTCATTTTTTGTTTGTTATATACTCTCTAATTACTGGCCCGATCGTAAAGTGCGATCGCCCGTTTTGTTTTACTGTTTCAACTAATGACCGCCGTCCTAAAGATTGCATGACTTTCAAGAGTTCTGGCGGTGATAGTTGCAGGTTTTCTGGTATTTTTGAGATGTCGGCTGGTTCGGGGGTATTGGCTAGCCAGGCGATCGCCTGTTGTTCGGATGTGGTTAGGCGATCGAAATGCTGGTGCAGGAGTGATTCTAAGTCTCCTAAGAATAGGGTATCATAGGAGAGGAATTCGGAAACGCTACCGCCGAATAAGTCTTGAATGAATGTGCCAACTATATTTAACCATAAGGGATTGCCTCGATAAAGGTCGATCGGTTCTGACCATTTCTCCGGTTCTGCTAAACCTTTTTCTCTGAATATTTCTTGTGCTTCCGCGCCTAAACCGTTGAGTTGCAGAGATTTGCAGGGGCGGTTTTCGCCTTGTAAGGTGGCGATTTCTCTGGGTTTTTCCCAACTCAGGAGGATTAAGCAACTGTTGTGGGATGATTCTGTTATTTGTTTGAAGAATGCGCCGTAATTTTCATATCCTGGTTGGTAATTTCCTGCGAGTTGTTGGCTGCTGAAAATGGTTTGGGTATCATCGAGGATAATCAGACAGCGGTGCGATCGTAAATAGTTGATTACCCCCCAACCCCCCGTTGCTAAGGGGGGGAGAAAGAGGTTGAATCTCTTCGCCGCGCCTGGGAGAAAGAGGTTGAATCTCTTCGCCCCCTCTTGATAAGGGGGGGGTTGGGGGGGTTAGTTTCTTGCTGCTGGGAGAGGAATTTAATTAAGTCGGTTTGGAGAGATGCCAGGGGTGGAGAGTTGTGGAGACTTCGCCAGATGATGTAGTCGAATTCGTGTTGAATTTGTGGGATTAGTTGGAGTGTAAGGGCGGTTTTGCCAAAACCGGATCAGCCTAAAATGGTGATGAGGCGGGTGCGATTTTCCAAAATCCAGTTTTCGAGGGTGGTGAGTTCGGATGTGCAGTTATAGAATAGGTTGGGTTCTGGTGCGTTGCCTAAAAGGAGCGCTTGTTGTATTTGAGCATTCACTTGGGGAAAGCGATCAGCATATTCTGGATGCTATAAAAAGAGCAAAGCCTAGCCGTATAGCTATTTCTATCAGCAGCCATAAGTCACTGAAAGACATTATTCACAAAAAAGCAGAACAACATAAAAAACTTGACCAGCCAAGTAAATTAGATTTTTTTAAGGCTGAAACTCATCCTTTAGGATCATTAGAAATGAGGGTGGATAATACTTAAGCCGATTTCTCTGACAGCCGATCGCCCTTACATCCCAAATTGTCCAAAAGTGCGATCGCATATAACCATCAACAAGACGGCGGTGGAGGGAACGGCAATGCCGTTTCCCTACCCCAAAATAATCCATCCTACTTTCAGGATGTAACCATCGCCAGATTAACAGTAGGGAAACGGCACAGCCGTGTCCTGATTTCGGCTACTGTTACAAATTGCAACTCATATCCCCCGATAATTGACTGAAACGCACATTTTCCCGGTAGTCTACCGGACAGTCAATCACGCAAGGGACATCTTGAGCAAGAGCTTCTTTCAGAATCGGAATTAAATCCGTTGCAGCTTCCACTCGATAGCCTTTTAAACCCATACTTTCGGCAAATTTCACAAAGTCCGGATTGCCAAATTTGACGAAATCTGAATGACCAAAATGATCTTGCTGCTTCCATTCAATTAACCCGTAACCGCCGTCATTAAAGATCAGCGTCACAAAATTAGTACCGACTCGCAAAGCAGTTTCTAATTCTTGACAATTCATCATAAAGCCGCCGTCGCCCGTGACTGCTACTACTTTGCGATCGGGATAAACGAGTTTTGCAGCCACCGCACCCGGAATCGCAATTCCCATCGCCGCAAATCCATTAGAAATCAAACACGTATTCGGGCGATCGCAATGATAGTGCCGCGCCATCCACATTTTGTGAGCTCCCACATCAGATATCACAATATCTTCCGGGCCCATGACTTGCCGCAAATCGTAAATCAGTTTTTGCGGCTTGATCGGGAAACCGTCGTCGGCTGCATATTGTTCGTACCCAGCGCGAATATCCGCCCGCAATTGCTTAACAAAAGGGTCTACTTTCTCCATGCGATCGGCACGCTGCAAAATTTCATTGAGGGAATCAGAAATATCCCCCACAACTTCAACCAGAGGAATATAACTGCTGTCAATTTCTGCTGGCAGAGATCCAACATGAATAATCGGAATTTCCCCGTTTGGATTCCACTTTTTCGGGGAATATTCAATCAAATCGTAGCCCACAGCAATCACTAAATCCGTTTCTTCAAAAGCACAGCTAATGTAATCCCGTTTTTGCAATCCCGTCGTCCAAAGTGCCAAAGGATGAGTGTAAGGAATTACGCCTTTGCCCATAAAAGTATTAGCTACAGGAATATTCAATCGAGTAGCAAATTGTGTCAAAGCCTCGCTGGCATTAGCGCGGATAGTGCCATTTCCTACTAACAGCAGAGGACTTTTTGCCTTGGAAATTGCCGCAGCCGCTTTATTCAGGCTTTGGTAAGCCCCAAAAGTTTTTTCGCGGTTGTCTTTGGTTAGCGGATGTCCTTCAACAGCCATTGCTGCGATGTTTTCTGGCAAGTCAATATGAACTGCTCCCGGCTTTTCACTTTGAGCTACTTTAAAGGCTTTACGGACAATTTCTGCCGTCGTGCTGGGTCGGACAATTTGAGCATTCCACTTAGTAACAGGCGCAAACATGGCGACCAAATCTAAATATTGGTGCGATTCAATGTGCATTCTGTCTGTGCCGACTTGTCCGGTAATTGCTATTAAAGGAGCGCCGTCTAAGTTAGCATCAGCAACTCCTGTCATTAAGTTAGTTGCGCCCGGCCCCAAGGTGGACAAACAAACGCCTGCTTTGCCGGTGAGGCGGCCGTAAACGTCTGCCATGAAGGCTGCGCCTTGTTCGTGACGAGTAGTAATAAATTTAATTGAAGAGTTTCTCAGGGCTTCTAGAACTTCTAAATTTTCTTCGCCTGGAAGTCCGAAGACGTATTCTACTCCTTCGTTTTCTAAACATTTTACGAGTAGTTGAGCAGTGTTCATTTCCGTTTTTTTCCTCTGTTGTAAGTGTGGATTTTTTATCTGGGTCAAATTCTCGTAAAAACACTGAATTAATTTCGGTTAACCGCAGACAAACGCGGATTAACGCAGATTAATTAATATTTTTACGAGCAGTGTATCGAGTTTTACTTATTTTACCCACACTGTTTTAATGTTGACGAATTCGTGCATTCCTTGGATGCTCAATTCGCGTCCGTAACCGGAGCGTTTGATGCCACCAAAGGGCAATCTGGGATCTGATTTTACTAAGCCGTTGATGAAGACGGCGCCTGCTTCTAGTTCGGAAATAAACCGATCGCTCTCTTCTCTTACTGTAGTCCAAGCCGTCGCACCCAAGCCAAAAGATGTGCTGTTTGCCAGTTCGATCGCCTCATCGATGCCTGCAACCCGGAATACTAAAGCTACAGGACCGAAAAATTCTTCTTGACGCGCAGCAGCATCCGGGGGAATCTCTGCCAGAATAGTTGGCAAGTAGAAATTGCCGGCATTCTCTGACAATGCGCGGCCGCCTGTCAGAAGTTTTGCTCCCGATTGGATGCAAGTTTGCACTTGATTGTCCAAGTCTTTGAGGATAGCGGGAGTAGCTAAAGGGCCGATATCGGTTTCGGGCAACATCGGATCGCCTACTTTTAATTGCTCAAATTTTTCGACAAATCCTTTGATGAATTCGTCGGCGATATCTTCTGCTAAAATAAAGCGTTTGGCCGCGATGCAAGATTGACCGTTATTCAGCATCCGCGCTGTCACAGCAGTTGATAAAGCTGCTGCTAAATCCGCACTGGGCATCACTATAAAAGGGTCGCTTCCTCCTAATTCCAGTACAACTTTTTTCAAGTTTTTGCCCGCATTTGCTGCTAAACTAGCACCTGCTGGTTCGCTGCCGGTGAGGGTTGCGGCTTTGATGCGATCGCCCGCAACGATATCAGCTACTTTGTCGGCGCCCACTAACAAAGTTTGAAAAACGCCTTCGGGAAAGCCCGCTTCCGTGAAAATTTCCTCTATTTTCAAAGCGCACTGCGGCACGTTGGAAGCGTGTTTGAGCAAGCCGACATTGCCCGCCATCAGCGCCGGCGCCGCAAACCGAAAAACTTGCCAAAATGGGAAATTCCACGGCATGACGGCTAAAATAGCCCCTAGTGGTTGGTAGCGGACAAAGCTGCTGCTAGCGTCGGTGGTTGCCGGTACGTCTGCCATAAATTGAGCGGCATTTTTGGCGTAATAGCGACAAACTAAGGCGCATTTTTCCACTTCGCCGATCGCAGATTTGAGCGTTTTGCCCATTTCCAGGGTCATCATTTCAGCGTAAATTTCGCGATCGCGTTCCAAGATGTCTGCCGCTTTCTGCATCCACAGAGCTCGCTGCTCAAAGGGCAGGTGGCGGTATTTGTTAAAAGCTTGCTGTGCTAATTCCAGCTTAACTTCTATTGCCTCCGAGGACATTGCCTCGAAAGTTTTCAGCGTTTCTCCCGTTGCCGGGTTGATAGTAGCAATAGCCATTGTTTCATCTCCTGCCTCAAAAACACAAAACTCCCCTCTAGTTTTCAAGCTAGGTGGGGAGTTGTATCAATCTATTACAAAATGGGAATTTACCAGCCACGTTTTCTTTCAGGTCTTGCAAATTTGCAAGTGTCGTGATTTGTTTAAAACTCTCTACTTTTAATTATAGTCCAGAGTCTCGATCGCAAATCTTAAGAAAATTCGTTTTTCAACTGGCTCTCTTAGTCTCTTAGAGAGGGACTTCGTTTGGCTCTTGAGCGATTTCAATATCCGAATCATCTCTTAAAGTCCCCCTTCTTAAGGGGGATGCGAGGGGGAGCGAGACTTCGATACAAAGTTAAAAATTAAAACAGACATCTTGCAGAATTCTCGCTTAACAGGCTTTCCGGCCTGTTCCCCTCTACATTTCTCAATTCCTCTTCCTCAAACAGACTTTTCCTGAACGTAATCCTGCACGTAAGACTGATAGTAATACCTGCTGCCCTTATCGTTATTCGCCACCATTCCCAACAGCGGAATCCCCGCCATTTTCAAATCTTCAAAAGCCAACACCAGCGCCTCCCGCTCAGTTTGATGCAGGCCTACTACCAGCATCAATCCGTTAGTGTGAGCCGCCAACAAATTCGCATCCGCCAAACCTAAAAGCGGCGCAGTATCGTAAATAACTAAGTCAAAATGACTTGACAAAGCTCCCATTAAATGCTGCATTTTTTTGGAAGAAAGCACCTTTGTGGGATCGAGAGGAACCGGACCGGAAGTTAACACAAACAAATTTTCATCGCGGGGCGATCGCACAATCACCTGTTGCACATCCACATCCTCAGCAATCACATTGTGTAAGCCTTGCCAATTCGGTAAACCCAGCATTTCGTGTACCTGCGGGCGCCGCAAATCCGCATCCACCAACAGCACTTGCTGCCCCATTGCAGCCGCCGCCCGCGCCAGATTTACTGCGACAGTAGACTTGCCGTCAGCTACTTGACAAGAAGTAATTACACAAGAATTGATCGGAGTATCAACGTTTAGCAACCGAATATTAGCATTGAGCGATCGAAAAGCTTCTTGAAAAGCATCCGTCGGCATCGGCGAACTTCCCACATCCACCGCACTTGTCTCAGCAGGAGGAAGTCTCAAAATTTTATCGCTAGCAGGAATCACCCCCAACAAAGGCAACCGAATCGAATGTTTGACATCCTCCGGAGTTTGGAACACCGTTTTATTGTTAAACCGTTCCGCCAACTGCGCCGCCAGCATACCGAACAGCAAACCAGCCAATCCCCCCAAAGCCAAATTCAAAGGCATAATTGGAGCAACAGCCATCAACTCGCCATTTTTGTAGCGCGGAATTTCCGGCTTAGCAATAACTTCCCAAGCCACCTCTTTTTTACCCACCGATTCAAGCTGCAAAGCTTGTTGTTTTGCCAGCAAACCATTCAGCGTAGTGTTAGTTAAATCCAACTCGCGCTGCAAATCCGAATAGCGCCGCAAAATCACCGGTAATCCTTGAGAGTATTGATTCAACTGCCTAGCAGCTTGTTCCAAAACTTGATTCCGCACGCCTAGAACCTGAATTAAATTAGCAGTACCAATAAACTGCTCAATTAACTTAATCCGCACCGGATCTTGAAAAGCCAGCACCTGCGAATTCACCTTAGCTAAATCAGTTCCCAGAACCTGTTGGGCTTCTTTCTTCAATAAAGGAATTAGGTTTTTGCGCTGTTCTCGCAACAATTGCATTTGCGGAGTTTCGTCTGTAAACGTAGCCGAGTTAATCGCAATTTGCCCTTCTAATTGCTGCAATTGAGTCAGCATCGCTTGATAGCGGGGAGCTTGACTCAGAGCCGAGGCCATCAGCGCTTGCTTCTGGTTCAGTCCAAGCTGATTTTGCAGATTGGAATAGAGCAATCTCTGCTGATTTAGCTGCGTTAGCGCGTCCAATCTTTGCGTTTGAAGTTGGCTGACTTGCTGCGCCAGTTGTTGGGTTTGAATTTGCGGGTCGATGAAATTGTACTGCTGTCGCAACTTTTGAATTTCTGTTTGCAGAGCTTGTTGGCGCTTTTGCTGGTTGGGAATTTGCGATTTCAAAAAATCCAGAGTCTGACTAATTTGAGTTGTGGTATCTTGCACGCTGTAGTTGCGGTAGCCTAGCGCAACTTTTTCCAAAACAAACTGAATTTTTTTCGGGTCATAATCCCGATATCTAACTTCGATAATTTTGGTATTTTTGAACCGATTGATTGACAGCCTGGTTTCCTGAGAAAACGGCAAATTATCGGCTTTTTGGTTCAAGAGGTAGTTGTAATTTATTTCCGGATATTTAGCCTGCAACTGTTTAATAATCGGCGACATTACTTGCGGGCTTTGCAAAACTTGAATTTGCGATTCGTAGTCAAAATTGGCATTTTCTGTCGTTGCGGGGGCCGCTGGTTGCAGTTTCAGCTCACCGGAGTATATTTTAGCTAAAGTATTTTGCGTAACTGCGGGTTCTACTAATAATTGAAAGCGCCCTTCGTACTCGCTTTTCTGATTCAGCGTCCAGGCGAAAACCCCGGTAGTCACTGCCGCTGCTACGCCGATGACTAAGATGGAGCGACTGCGGCAAACTTCCCAAAAACTTAACTCTTCTTCCTCTGTTTGGTCTCTGCCTAAAAATTGATTTTCTTCATAAACTACAGAAGATATTTTTTGCAGGTCGGCGTTTTTTTTATGGTTATTAAACAGTGCTAATTGAGAGCTTTTCCCTAGTTTCATTTGATTTCTACAACTTATTAGTTTAACCGTCTGTACCGTTGGCGCCGTTTCTGAAACCCGGTTGATTCCTATAATTGCGTTAGCCAACCGAAATTTTTTCTAGAAAGTGGGTTTCTGAAACCTTAATCCTAGTCTATTCAAATCACTGAAAAATATTGAACAACCGAAAAATTCCTAACAGGGGGCTTAAAGGAGCGAGAGTCCCGCCTACATTATCCGAGAACGTAGCGCGGCCCGATCGCCTTACCATAATTACATCATTATTTTGCAGTTTGGGATTAGTTTCTTGATTTGCTGTTGCGGAAAAATCAACCTTAACAGTTAGCTGCGAAACAGTGCCGTTAGGATTGAGGCGAATTAAATCCACCGAATCCATTTGGGCCCGCGCTTTATTAAAACCTCCCGCTGCTACCAGCGCTTGATTTAAAGTAGTGTTGGGCACCATAGCAATCGATCCGGGTTTCACGACTTCTCCTACAATGTTCACCTTAATCGTATCCGGTGAAAAATTAGAATTAGCAACTTGTTCGTCTGGGGCTACATCGAGATTTTCGGCTTTGGGAACGATTACCGTATCTCCCTGTTGCAGCGCTAAATCTTGGGATACATCTCCCCCTTCCAAAAGTTCCCACAAATTCACATTAATAATTTGTTCTGTACCCGCCCGCGTCAGGCGGCGAACTTGTATTTGTCTGATATCAGCTATCGGCGTAATGCCGCCCGCCATTTTAATTGCCCTCGTTACAGTTTGCTGCAAAATAGTTTCCCCGCCGTTTGTTTCGCTGGCAGCAAACAAACCGGAATTTGCACCCATTTCATACTCTTGTGCCCTACTTTGAACATCTTTTGCCAAAGTATAAGTACCGGGGCGAGTTACTTCGCCCACCACAGCAATATTAATTGGTTGAGTGCTTTGTCCGGTAATGTTAGCTACTGCTAAAGTCGGTGCTTCTTGGCGGTTAAGGCTAGTTACAGTGGGAATAAATATAGTATCGCCGTCGCGCAAAGTCATATCGGCCCGCAAATCGCCGTTTTGCAATAATTCCCACAAATCCACACTAATAATTTGTTCCGCTGCGTTGCGCTGGGGGCGGCGGATTTTGATTTGCCGCACGTCTGCTGACTGCGTAATTCCGCCGGCCATTCGCAGAGCCCGCGATATTGTCGGCATTTGAGTTCCCATTTGCTCTGCTGTGCCTCCGGGGCCTGCTGCTGAGGATATTGTATAAGCTCCGGGGCGGTTAATTTCGCCGGCGATCGCAATTTGCAAAGGACGCGGCGCTAGCAGTTTCAGGGTAATCCAAGGACGTTTGAGGAATTTGCCGTATCGGTCTTTAACAGCATTAGAAGCTTGTTCTAAGGTCATCCCGTACACCGAAACGCTGCCAATTAACGGCAAACTCAGGGAACCGTCGGCCTGTACTTGGTGTTGACCGTTGGGGCCGCTGTATTCCGGGACGTTGAAGATGTCCATTTGAATACGATCGCCCGCTCCCAAAGTGTAAACTTCCGATCGTATACTTGAAGGTGCACTTGCCGGAAATCCCTGAAATCCCGGCGCTACAGGTATCGGTACAGGAACAGGAGAACCGGAAGCAGGAGGAGGAGGAGGCAAAAACTGGGCCGCCGCAGGAGATGAACCCACCCCCGCCGCCAGCACTGAAACGGTTAAACTTTGAATCATTAAACTTTTGACAGCATTGCTTGCCCAATAACCCCGCTTCCAGCTTTTGCTGGAAACGTCTCCCTCACATCCCCTCCTTGCAGGAAACGGGAGAAATTCTTCCCTTGGACTTTCCGCGAAGGGGACACAAGGGTGAGATTTTTTCTCAAGTTGCACGCCCGGCCAATAACTTTTCACCACCATCGCTTTTTGCCTTTATCCTCATCCAACCCCGCCAACCTCAAATGTAACCCAACTGCTCTAACTTGGTCAGAACTTTTTTAACACTATCTTCCACACTTTCTCGCTCTGTGTAACAAATAATTTCAGGATTGACCGGTTCTTCATAAGGATCGTCAATTCCCGTAAAACCCTTAATTTCTCCTGCTCTGGCCTTAGCGTATAGCCCCTTGACATCGCGACCTTCGCACACTTCTAACGGCGCTGTCACATATACTTCAACAAAATTTGGCTCCATTGCTCTTATTTCGTCGCGAACTGCTCTGTAGGGGCTAATAGCTGCGGTCATTGCGACTACTCCATTGCGGCTCAGCAGGTGAGCTACAAATCCAATCCGCCGAATATTAGTATCTCGGTCTTCTTGGCTAAATCCCAAACCTTTTGACAAATTGGTGCGAACGACATCTCCATCCAGTATTTCCACTTTGCAACCTCTTGCCTTCAATTCGGGTTCGAGAGCTTTGGTGATAGTTGTCTTGCCGGAACCGCTCAGCCCGGTGCACCACAATATAAAACCTTTTTCCATTTTCAGCCGTTAATTAGTAACTGGGAAATTATTAAGACGTAAAACTTTATAGATACAGTTCCCTTTTTTCTATTATCGTTATTCGCGGTGTCATATTGGCAATAGTTGCGCGCCAAAAATGATAAATCAAAAGTTGCTATCGCCCCAGCAGTCATTTAGTAACAAAATTGTGCGCTCGCTGCATAATTCCCGATTTATTATTTGTCAAGTCTTTACAGAGTAAAATTCAATGGGCGATCGCAAACGCCGAACATCTATCCGTAGGGTTCACAGCACAGAACACCTTACCTTACATTATCACAAAATGACAAACGCCCAACATCTATCCGCAGGGTTCACGGCACGGATCACCTGACCGAGCCTTTCGCATTGACACTCCCCGTCAATCAGGAGCGGGGATTCTTGGCTCAACGAAACCACTTAAACTAGATTTCTTGTATCTTCTAGCCCAGAGGTGGGATTCACGCCCTGGCGTTAATTCGGGTATGCCCCAATTGCAGAAAGCATTGCTGCGAGTTTTGTCTGAGGGGGAGCAAATCGCTCCAAAATGCTGATTTGTCTAGTCCCTAAGAATCTTTTACCTAGTGCTAGGAAGAAACTAGAACAAAGCAGTAGAACCGCATAGATTCAATTGTCAAGGTTCAGCGTGTCTTTCGACAGTAAGGTTTTTTAAGTGGTTGATTACCTTTTCCACATTCACTACTTTCTTCTGTGGAGTACAAAAAAAGCGACAGATAAAGCCGTCAAGCTGATGACGGGGTTTTAGACCCAAAGTTTTCGATAAACCTAAAATCTCAAATGGTATTGCCTATGTCTTCCGTTTTGAAAGCAGATGTTTTGGTAGTCGGTGGCGGCACCGGCGGCACCGCTGCAGCCGTGCAAGCAGCCCGCCGAGGTGCCAAAACTATTTTAGTAAGCGAATTTCCCTGGCTGGGAGGAATGCTGACTTCCGCTGGCGTTTCGGCCCCCGATGGTAATGAATTAGCAGCTTTTCAAACCGGTTTGTGGGGCGCGTTTCTCCGGGAACTGCAGCAGCGACAGCCGGGAGGTTTGGATTGGGGCTGGGTCAGTTTTTTTACTTACGATCCCCGCACCGGTGCTGAAATTTTCGCTGATTGGGTTAAATGTTTGCCGAATTTGCACTGGATTTCTGGACAAACTGCTCAAGATGTGGTCAAGGAAGGATCTCGCATTTCTGGCGTCCGGTTTGCAGATTTTACGGTTTCGGCCAAAATCACTTTGGATGCAACGGAATTGGGAGATTTGCTGGCTTTAGCAAAAGTTGGGCACCGCTGGGGTTGGGAATTTCAAGCCGAGTGGGGAGAACCCAGCGCGCCCGCTGCCTCTAATGCTCTGACAGAGCGTTATTCGGTGCAAGCTCCGACTTGGGTGGCAATTATGCAGGATTTTGGTTTATGTGCGGTGGCGCCAGAAATTCCCGCGCCGCCTCTTGACAATCCCGATCGATTTACTGGTACTTGGGACGGTTACACTCCCGAACAATTTCTCAATTACGGCCGGCTTCCGGGCGGATTGTTGATGATTAATTGGCCGATTCGAGGTAATGATTATGGTGAAGGAGTCGATCGACTCATTAAATCTGAAGCATCTCGACAAGAATTCCTCCAAGAAAGTCAGTGGCACACTCAAAGTTTCGCCCGCTACATTCAAACCCAACTCGGCCCCCGCTACGGCTTAGCAAAGAACATTTTCCCGATTTCAAAGATCGAAAATCAACAAAATTCTTCCCTTCTTCCTTCCTTCGCCTTACATCCTTACTACCGAGAAAGTCGCCGCTTGCGAGGGATAAGTACAGTGACAGAACAAGATATTTTGCCTATTGTCGGTGGAAAAGTAGCTTCGTTGCCAATCAATGCCGAGGGAATTTGCTCTGCGGTGGCTATCGGCAACTACGCCAATGACCACCACTACACCAGTGGCGACATTCCCTTGCAGCCAAAATCGATCCGCTGGGGTGGCCGCTGGACGGGAACTCCGTTTACCATTCCTTATAGCGCGCTAATTCCTGCGAGTACAGATGGTTTGCTAGTCTGCGAAAAAAATATTTCCGTCTCTCACATCGCCAACGGTGCAACTCGCTTGCAACCGACGGTAATGAATATTGGACAGGCGGCGGGGATGGCGGCGGCTTTGTGCGCGGAATCTGGATGTCAGCCGCGGGAGTTGCCGGTGAGAGTTTTGCAAGAAGCTTTGCTGCAAGATTCCGAGGCGAGTGCGGCGGTTATTCCTTTATTTAATTTGACACGGGGGCGATCGGATTGGCTCGATTGGCAGCGCTATTATCTCGATCGGCCTGAAGCATATCCCGCCAGCGGCGAATGTCAGGAGTCAGTAGAGAAAAAAAGCAGTCAAACAGCAAATACCCACAGCCAATTTTCGGGCATTTTCCGCCGCCTCGGCGAACAAGACTGGACACTAACGCTGACAAGTCCCGCATCCTTAGCCGGTCAAACTTGGCAACTCGTGACTTTGGACTCGGAAACCGACAGATTTTTACAGAGTTGCGAAACCGAACAGCCTCTGACAGTATGGGGCAGGCTGAATTTTGCCGGTGCTTGGCTGCTGTCGGTATCAGTAGAATTGAAGAGTTGACACTCAAGCGAGCCCAAGCCACGCTCGATTCTTGGTTGACTGATATACCTTTAAACTGTCTATCCTTTCGGCAATACTTAGGGCTAAAACCCGTTTCGTTTAATTAAACCAAGTCTTGACCCTCCTTTAAACAGCCCGTCTAGGGCCGATCTCCCCAATAATTGCCAGAATCACTTCTCTTCCCTGTGCCCGACGGTACACCTAATTAATAAGTTTTTGATTTTTCTGGTATGGGTGCGCGTTGGCTACCCTTCCTCATGTTTATCGTGGTTCTCGTCGCCCACTAACCATCATTATTTCCTAGCCAGTCTTTTTGGGGTTGGTTATCCAATCGATGCTAGCGGTTATTCTACCTGTGCTATGGGTCGATTTTGACATACTCACCGCCCGATCGAACCTGCGGTGATTCTTGACGTGTCACAGGGTGATGCTACCGGAGTAGTCTTACTCTCCCTCCACGTTCAAAATCTTTGTCGTGGCAATGCCCTATCCCGACTTCTTTACCTTCTAGGATAAAGCCGCCCTAAAACGAGGGGGTATTAGACCTCAATTTTCGATAACACTTTCTATTGACTTGTAGAAAGCGACACGGGGACTCAAGTCTAGGGGTGTCCCTTTCGAGAGAGCAGACTAAAGCCCCGCTCGCTTTCGGCTTGCCGTTCGTTTTTTGTGGGTTTTTGCAAAGATCCGAAAATTTTACAAATATCTATCCTGATATATCAGGGCAAGTCCGTATCAGGTAATAGACACTGACACGGATACTACCCATGCAAACCTACACTGCAATTGCTTTACTGAGCCTGTTGGGCATTACCTTGAGTGCCAATGCCGCTCGAGCTTTGGAAACTCCACTGCCAAGCCTCGAAACTGCCACCGCCGAATATATGTTATCCGCCCAAACTCAGCAAAAGCGGGAGCGAGGTCCAGAGAGGGGCAGCGGACGCAGGAATTTTACCCAGCCTAATGTTTACACTCATCCGCTACAAAATTTCTAATGGTACTGGACGCAAGTGATTTCCACAACTGACTTAGTTCGGGCCGTTCATTCGACCGATCGGATTTTCTCGGATTCTAGTTTTTCAGGTTAAGCGACAACTGCACTTTTTGTTGACAGTTTTTAGGAGATTGTTTTTTGTCTAAAACCGAATAGCATATAAACCACGAACCGCCATCTACCTAGAGATACATTCTAGTCTGTGGCGGTTTTGTCTTGAAAACGCTTCAATTAAACAGGAATTACCCACAGCCCAGGGTTCATCCGGGTTTTTTAACAGACCTCCCTCACCCTCCACGCCTTATGTTACTCGATGAAACCGGGTTTCGGCCATGACTATTCAAAAATTATCAGCTCCGAGTCGCCTCACATGGATAGGTTCGCAACAGTTATTTACGTTCTCCCCGCCGCAGGTGGGGTTTAATTTTCAACGGCTGCACTATAATTAACGTGCGATAACTAACTTATATATAGGTAAACTGTCAGCGCAGAGGGTGCAGCAATCTACTTAAATTCGCCACCAATAAGAACCACTTATGCGGTGTGGATAGCCTTTAAGCCCATGCCCCTGTTACCTCAGGGAAATTAACTAACCTGAATATTAGGGTAGCTGGCAAGCTTTCCGGCGACAGTCGGCTATGCTTGATTCGGCGCTCTCGCAATAATTTAAAGGAGGACGACAAGATGCCTCCCAGTTTGGCTATTTCGGGGATAGTGATGAAAAATGACTCTTTGGATCTGGTCAAAAGCCTCAGCCCTAGTGCAATGGATCAGATCATGCTATATCTGGCGTTTAGCGCCATGAGAACCAGTGGGCACAGGCACGGGGCGTTTCTAGACGCGGCCGCAACGGCGGCTAAGTGTGCCATTTATATGACTTATATGGAGCAGGACCGCAATCTGCGGATGACCGGACACTTGCATCACATTGAGCCCAAACGGGTGAAGGTGATTGTTGAAGAAGTCCGGGAAGCTCTGACTAAGGGAAAATTGCTGAAAATGTTGGGTTCCCAAGAACCTAGATATTTGATTCAGTTTCCTTATGTCTGGCTGGAACAGTATGCTTGGTCGCCGGGACGCCCTCGCATTCCGGGAAACAGCTTGACAGCGGATGAAAAAAAATATCTCGAAAGCAAGATTCCTCCTAATCCGCCTGACGCTCAACTGATCAATTCTTTTCAGTTTATGGAGTTGATCGAGTTTCTGCACCGGCGATCGCAAGAAGATATGTCTCCGGAAAGGCGAATGCCTTTGAGCGAAGCTCTAGCAGAACACATCAAGCGCCGCTTGATCTATTCTGGGACAGTGACTCGCATTGATTCTCCTTGGGGAATGCCGTTTTATGCCCTCAGCCGCGCTACTTACTCTCCGGCAGAGCAGGAAGAGCGGACATTTACTATGGTGGAGGATACGGCTAGATATTTCCGGCTGATGAAGGATTGGGCGGAAAAACAACCCAAGGTGATGCGAATTATGGAGACTTTGGATATTCCGCCGGAACGCCTCGACCAAGCCGTTGAGGAATTAGATGAGATTATTCGCAATTGGGCCGATCGCTATCACAAGCGGGGCGAACCGACGATGATTCTACAAATGGTTTTTGGACCGCAAGACGACGCTTAGTTTCATTAGTTATTAATCATTAGTCATGAGTTGATTGCTTGAGACTAATGACTAATAATTAATAACTAATAACCCGGGAGGAAAAAACCGGGTTTTTCTCTAAAAATACTGGGTAAATGCCTTGAATTTTCGTAAAAAACCCGGTTTCTTGGGTGGGAATGCGTCCAGGCTTAACTAAGCTAAAAAGGCTCTCCAGGTCGCAGCTAAAACGATCGCTGCGATCGCCCCTATGAGTGTATTGAAAAAATTTACTACCTCGTTGGTCAGCCACTCAAACTTTGATTGCAGCGTCGCCCCAATCACACTCTCGATGTTCGTGGCAATAAAAGCTGCAATAACACAAAAAACAATTCCTGTCAAGTCAATTAAACCGACGGCCCAACTCAAAAGCGCAATCAGAATCGATCCGACAATACCCGCGATTGTTCCTTCCAAACTTACGGCCCCTTCGGTACCCCTAGGTACAGGCTGCAAGCTGGTAATCAAAAAAGTCCGCGAACCGTAAGCTTTGCCGATTTCGCTGGCGCTGGTATCGGAAAGTTTGGTGCAAAAACTCGCCGCGTAACCCAGCAATAACAGGGAAATAGCATCTTGTGGCACAGACATCTTGCCAGTCTCTCCTAAAATAGATAATGCCAAAACTCCCAAAGCGCTCATAGTAGCGGTTAAAGCCGAACCCCAGACATTTTCTGGGCCTCGGGCGCCTGAACGCTTTTCGGCTATGCCTTCTGCTTCTTTTTGGGCTTTGCCGATGCGGGTAACTCCCGATCCGACAAGAAAGTAAAACATCACCACAGCATAGCCTTGCCATCCCAAACAGCCCCAGATGAGGACACCCAATACCCAGGCGTGAAATTGGCCAGCGTCCGTGAGCAATTTTTTAGGAGCAATGGTGGCGATCGCGGCTAAAACTGTATTGAGGACGATCGCCACCAACCAAGGATTAGACCAAGATAAATAATTAAACAACAATTCTGAATTCTGCATTTAGTACCTCCATGAACCAAGTCTTATTTCATCTTGCCTTCCCCGTGACCGATATTGCCCAAACAAAAGCGTTCTATGTAGACGGGCTCGGCTGCGAACTAGGCCGCGAATCGCCGAATTCTGCGATTATGGGTCTGTGCGGCCATCAAATTGTCGCACACGTCAGCCACGAACCTTTGACGCCTCAGCAAGGCATCTATCCCCGGCATTTTGGGTTAATTTTTACTTCCGAAGCTGACTGGGAACGGTTGCTAGAAAAAGCCCAGCAAAACAACTTAAATTTCTATCAAGAACCGAGACGGCGATTTGTCGGTTTGCCTACAGAGCACCGCACTTTCTTTTTAGAAGACCCTTCCCACAATATACTGGAGTTCAAGTATTACTGTGAAGCTGAAGCAATTTTTGGCCGCAGCGACTACGCTGAAGTTGGCGATAGATAAATCGGGGAGCTGGAACTAGGGTCTAAAATTTTTAGTCGTGTTTAGATTGAAGAATTAAAAAATTGAAGAATTGGCTCTACAGATAAATCGGGGAGATTGAACTAGGGTCTAAAATTTTTAGTCGTGTTTAGATTGAAGAATTGAAGAATTGGCTCCACAGATGAATCGGGAAGCTTGAACTCAGGTCTCAAATTTTTAGCCGTGATTCTGGTGAGTCATAAAAGTGTTATTTTATATAAAAAAGAACACTCTTATGACCCACCCTACAATTTAATTATTAATTTTCAATGGTTCTAAAAGTGCTTCAGCCACAGCTTTTAAACTGCTGGAATGCCTGGCCATCATGGCATGGGCGAATACGGACAATTTTACTTCTTTGGCAGCCGATATTTGGGAACTAGAAGCCGGTACGATGATGAAATCCCAATCTGTCCAAATCGAAGTAAAATTGAGCTTTTCCAACAAGGCAGCATCTCGATTTAAATCTTCCAGAAAAGCACTGCCCGGACGCATTTGGATGCAGCCTTTTCCCCAGAGAGTGTAAGCCATCCAAGTACCGCTGTGAGGAGAAGATATGGCTATAAAGCGCTGCACTCGGTTAATGCCGCCTAACCTTTGCAGGTAGTAGCGAGTTACTAAACCGCCCATGCTCAATCCTACTATATCTAGATGCTGTTCTGGCGCAAAGGTTTTGTCTATATAATCTGCTATTTGTTGGGCTAATTCATCTATGCTGGCGTTGCCCCAATGGGGGGAGAGATTGAGGGTGTATACTGACCATCCCAGTTGGGTGAGATAGGCAGACATTTTGTAAAAAATTCCCGATTTTCTGAAGATTCCGTGAATGAGCAAGACTGGGTTGCGGCTGAAATTGCTATTCATTTTTAAGTGGGAATTTTATTTTTAATAGGTGCTTTTAGTTCTTCAACTAATGCGTTAATACTTTGGGGCTCTGTCACCATTTGGCGGTGCAGCAAAACGTTGACTTTAACTTCTTTGCCTACTGGTAGTTGGGAGCTGTTAGACGGTACAATCATTATGTCAAATGGCGTCCACATTGATGTGAAGTTTATGCGTTTGAGCATTGTCACATCTTGATTCAAATCGCGCAGCAAGCCACTATCGGGGCGCATATCTAGGTATCCTGGTAGGCGTAGGGAATAGGCGGTGAGGGTGCCGTTGTGAGGGGAAGAGATGGTGATGAAACGCTGTACGCGGTTCATTCCTCCGAGTCGCTGGACGTAGTAGCGGCTGACGATGCCACCCATGCTGTAGCCTACTATGTCCAAAGATTGTTCTGGATCGAAGGTTTCACTGATGTACTCTGCGAGTTGCTTGGCCAGTAAGTCGAGGCCGAGGCTGCCGTCGTTGGGGGTGAGGTTGAGGCTGTGGACTGACCATCCGAGTTGGGTGAGGCGGGCTGACATTTTGCTGAAAATAATCTTTGTGTCCCAGATGCCGTGTATCAGGATGACGGGATTTCGATCGAGCGAACTGTTCATGTTGCTGGAAAATTGCTTGCTGATTACAGCATAAATCACTCCCCTAGGGAGTTTTACCACTACTAGGACAGCTAGCGAATCGGATCGAGGTACGATCGACCATTAGTGAGAACCGCTAACAAATTCTGAGATTATTGTAAATAAGTGCAAAGCATTGCTGGTATTTATACCTAAAATTTGCTTTGATGAGGTAGCTTACATACAGCACTATGTAAATTTTGATTAAGAAATATAGACAAAAGTTGCCCTACCTCCTAATCTAACTTTGTTGACAAGCTTGTACAAATTTCTCTAAAAGAACAAAAGGAGTAAGTCTAATGTTTGGTTTTATCAAAAATTTCTTCGGCGGTATTTTCGGCTTTCTCGGCAGACTGTTGGGCTTTAAAAAGTCTGAATATTTCCTAGATTTGGGCGACTCTGGAGCGAAGGAACCAGCAAAAGTTGAGCCTGCGAAGGCTGAGCCTGTTGTTGCCAAGAAGGCTGAGCCTGTTGCGAGTGCACCGGCAAAAGTTGAGCCAGTTAAGTCTGAGAAGTCTGAACCGGCTAAGAAAGCTAAGGTAGAGAAAAAGTCTAAGAAAGAAAAGGAACCAGTCGCTAGCGTTCCTGCTAATAATGCGGAACCCGCTAAGATCCCTGCTGCTGCAACTAACGGGAAAGTGCCGAGTCAAGCTGAACCTATTCGGACTTTTGCTCCTAATAATTTAATGCCGACACCAACTGCAAGTCGTCGCAGCCCGGGCCCCAGCATGAACAATTTCCGGGAAATGGCTCGTCAGGTGAAAACGAAGTAGGAAATTGGGAATTGATAATAGGGAATTGGGCATTGGATAATTCCAAATACTGGCGTTAAAATTTAAAAATGGCATTACTCATTTTTAATTTTAACTCTTTGTTCTATTCCCTATTTTCTTGGTTTCTGAGGAACGCTAATCCGCTGTATAGCTGAAAAGCGGGGTCCCAAGGAGTTTCGGATTTGCGATCGACCTCTATATGAGATTCGATCTTGCTCAACATCTGCGTGTAATCGATCGCTGTCTCGGCAAATGAAGTAAATTCTGACCAAACTGTAACGTCAAGCTGTTGGTCAAGTATTTCAAGTAAGCGATTCCAGTTAATTCTGGTGGTACTTTGAGGGATTTGTTTAGATTTTTGGGAACGGGATTTTTGGTTTTTGGGATGGGCTAAACCAGGGATATCTGCTGAAATTTGGGTGAAGTCAACGCCTTGTTGAAATTCGTAACTTTGGTCGGAAATTCGCAAAATGCAGTTTCTGCTGGGAATGTGCAAGTCGCAGATTTGAGCGTAATCTTGCCTGATTTCTCTGTGGCGAAATTGATCCTTTCGCCGGTGGGGCGAGTAGTCCATGATTTCGATGAACATCGGCAACAAGCCTTCTACTCTTTGGGTAACTTCTGACCAGTTAAACTCGATCGCACCGAGTCGATCGAGTTTATCTTTGCAAACAACGGCTGGGGAAGAGAGAGACTGAAAGTGTTGCACTCGGAAGATTTGGATTTTTTGAATATCCCTTAGGGTTGCCCAAAATACGGGAATGTCGGCGTTGAGGAGTTCTTGACCGTAAATTCGGAGTTCGCCAATGGGGCCTGTTTTGTAGAGTCTCCAGCCGCGGCTTTGGATTTGCATCCGGGTTGTGTAGGCGTCGATTTTAAAGATTCTGCTGATATTTTGTACGGCTGCGGGTTTCTTTTCGGGGCTAACTGGTTCGAGGATGAGGAGTCCGGGTTCGAGGTTGCTGGGGTCGTTTTTGGCGGTTTGTATGGCTTGTTGGCGGAGGTTTAGTTCTGCAGTTTCAATCCGTTGAATACCTTGGCGCGTCTGGGAGACTATTTTGGGGTTGGTGATGTTGCGGAGTATTTGTTTGTAGGTTGTTTGGGCTTTTTCGAGGTTGTTGGTGAGTTCGTAGTAGCGGGCGATGTAGTATTGCACCCACGGATTTTCGGGGGATTCTTTTTGCAGTTGTTTGATGAGTTGGGCTGCTTGTTTGTAGTCTTTACTCTCTAGGGCGGCGGCTATTTGGTTGATGTTTGTCATGGCGGTTGCGGGAATGGCGTTGTTTCTATCTTGGCTGATGTTTGGTTGGTTCCGCTACTGGTTAATAACTTTCGCTTTTTTTTGTTTGGGATTTTGGGCTGTTGGGAAAATTTAAGATTTGGATTTTTTAACCGCAGATGTATGCGGATGAACGCGGATGAACGCGGATGCGTGGAGAGGGATGTTGGGTGGAGGTGAAAATAAATATAAGTTAAAGTTGAGTTGTGGTCGAATGCTCTGCTTTTGAGGTCGATCGTAATAGATTGCCCTGCCCGTCCTTGATATGTGTGTTGGTGGGATTAGCCTTTTTTGAGGCTTCCCCGCTGCTTGAGGATGGAAAGGGGGGTTAGTTTTGGGCGATCGACTAGGTTGGTTGAAGTTGGGTTTTGAGATACAGAAAAGCACTGCTACGTCTAGATAGCGGGCTGCGTAGAACGAGTAGTTTTGACCGTTAGCTGTAAAATCAGAGTTGTTAAACAGAGTAAATCTTTTTTTTGTGGAGACTTTTTGCAGCGATCGTATTTTATGATTTTTTAACCGCAGATGAACGCTCATTAACGCGGATGAAGGCAAAGGTAGAGGCGATTTGTAGATATTAGCACTTCTCAAAGGCTGCTCCAACTAAAGACAAAGCCACAATCGGTGCTGTCACTGCTCTCAGAATTCTACTACCCAAAGAAACAGCTTCAAAACCCAATTCGATCGCCCTTTCCACCTCTCCGTCAGTCCATCCACCCTCGGGCCCCGTTGCTATTACTATCGATAATTCTTCCCCATCTTGCTCTTCCCTTATTAAGGGGGGCTGAGGAGGTTCTAAACTGACCAAACAATCCCACAAATGCCGATTTTCCCCGCGAGAAAGACAAATAAACCGATGTTTTTGACCGCAATCTTTGATCGCAACATCAAACGAAACAGGCTCTAAAATCGTCGGCACAATTTGACGTTCCGACTGTTCCGCTGCCTCGGCAGCAATTCTTTTCCACCGATCGACCTTCTGAGAACTCGGTTTGAGCAAAGTTCGATCGCTCGTTACCGGCACTATACTTGCCACCCCCAACTCCGCCGCCTGCCTGACAACCTCATCAAAGCCGTTTCCCTTGGGCAATGCCGCCATCAAAGTTAGTTCAACGGGTAGCTCCCTGTTCACCGCAATCTCCTCTGCTATCGAGGCAAATAACCCGGTTTCCCGCACTTCGAGGACGGCCGACCACCAATGTCCTCGGCCGTCCATCGCAATAAATCTATCGCCGGCTTGCAAACGTAGCACTCGATTTAAATAATGCTGCTGTTCCCTAGTTAAGTCGATTGTGCGATCGCAAATTTGACTGGCAGTAATTGCTAATCTTTGTAATTGAGCCATTGGATTTTGGATTGCTCTTTCCTTAATATATTTTTTTATTTAACCGCAGAGAACGCAGAGAACGCAGAGGAAGAGAGGAGATCGGTTTTTGGTTTGTAACTTCATACCACTTTTGTCTTTTATACCTCGTTTATTCTTTCAGTTTCTCTCTGCTAGGATTTCGTTTAAATAGGATCGGTTTCTACCGCAGACTTTTATCTACGAAAGAATAAAGGCAAAGCATCTACAACTGGAATTATCTTACAAATTCAAGTTTTTTTCTGCAAATGCTCTGCCTTTATATTACTTTTGCCAGAAGTCTATTGAATACAATCGAAAATCACAAATCGACCATCGAAAATCGGCTTATCCTTCCTCCTTAATCTTCTTTAAATAAGTGGAAATCGCCTCTGTAGCTAGCTGTGTAATCGGCTTGCCCTGACGGGCTGCTTCTTCCTTGAGCTCGTTGTAGATTTCATCGCGGACGCTAATTCGACGGCGGACTTTGCCACCGGTCGCAGTGGCAGCGTCGTTCCCGTCATCGTTACTAGACGTAACTTCTAATTCATTAATCTCAGTTGTCATCGAGTCAGTAGATTGGTAGTTGGTTACAAATTGACGGATAGATTCTAACCCGACGCGATCGCAAAAATTGCCAAAACTCTCGCTCGGTTGCCGTTTTTGCTTGAAATAAACAAAAATCGGCTCCAGAAAAGCTTCAAAATCCTTGACGTGCAGCTTTTCCTCAATTGCTTTTGCCAGCCGCGTTTGATCTGGAGAACCGCCCAGCCAAATTTGGTAGGATTCCGGCGAACTCCCGACAAACCCCAATTCTGCCATATAAGGGCGGGCGCATCCATTTGGGCAACCAGTCATCCGCACCACCAAATGCTCGTCTTTCAAGCCCACTTTGGTCAAAAGTGCGCGAATCCGCTCTAAGATGCTCGGAATCACCCGCTCAGACTCGGTAATCGCCAGCCCGCAAGTCGGCATTGCCGGACACGCCATCCCATAGCGCACTAAGGGGTCGATCGCACTTTCCGACTGAATGCCACATCGATCGAGTATTCCCTGAATTTCCTGTTTGATATCCGGCGAAATATCGTAAATCAGCACGTTTTGGTGTGGCGTCGCCAGTACCGGCAAGTTGTACTTCTGCACAATTTCCCGCAAAGCAGTTTTTAGCTGAAATGAACCTTCATCCTTGATCCGGCCATTATCCACAGAAATGCCGACAAACAACTTGCCGTCTCCTTGTTCGTTCCAGCCCAAGAAATCCAAATACTTCCACTCAGGTAGCGGTTTAAAGGCTTCTAGCGGCTTGCCAAAATATTCGGCTACTTTTTCGCGGAACCACTGTACACCTTTGTCGTTAAGCAGGTACTTTAGCCGCGCGTGCCGTCTGTCTGTGCGATCGCCGTAATCTCTTTGGGTTGCTACAATTGCCTTGACCAAATCGTAAACATCATCCTTGGCAACATAGCAAATCTCATCAGCAACCCGCGCAAAAGTTTCTTCTTTATTGTGAGTACGGCCCAAACCGCCGCCAGCAAACACGTCAAAACCTTGCAACTCGCCAGCTTCATTGGTAATTACCACCAAGCTCAAATCCTGAGAGTACAAGTCAATTGAATTGTCTCCGGGCACGGTAACGGAACACTTGAACTTCCGCGGCATATAATGGCTGCCGTAAATCGGTTCTTCTTTGTCGTCGCTAAAGATTGTGCCGTTGCCGTTTTTCTGTCTCGCGGCCTTGACTGCGGGGTCTTCCTCGGCCGAAACAGCTTTTTCGCCGTCCAACCAAATTTCATAATAAGCACCGGTTTGCGGTGTCAGCAAATCGGCGACATTGTTAGCGTATTGCAGCGCATACTTGTATTCTGGGCGATTTTTGTATGGTGCTGGCGGTGCCATGACGTTGCGGTTCAAGTCGCCGCAAGCTCCCAAGGTTGACCCCATATTTTTAATAATTGAGGAAAACACTGTTTTTAGATTTTTTTTCAACACCCCGTGCAGTTGGAAACCTTGGCGCGTTGTGACGCGGATCGTCTGGTTGCCGTATTCTTCAGATAGCTTGTCTAAGGCTAAGTATAATTGCGGCGGAGTGAACCCGCCGGGATTGCGGGTGCGGAGCATGAACTGATAGTCTTTTTCTTGTCCTTTAACTCGATTGTCGCGGTTGTCTTGCTGGTACGAGCCGTGAAATTTGAGAATCTGAATCCCGTCTTCGGTGAAGTGGGTAGTTTCTTGTAACAGTTCAGTCGCAACGGGCTCTCGCAAATAGTTGCTCCGTTCTTTCAGACCTTCTGATTTAGAGGGCTTGCGCGCAACTGGGGTTGAAATGGAAGATGTGATCATGGGAATGTGTAGTGCCAGTTATAATTAGATAAAGCCGATCGAATATTTCTTGACAATTTGACACTTGACAAATTTGCACTTGACAAATCTCCTCAGAAATGCTGTGTCGGATCTGTTGAGAACTCGGTTAACAACTAAGTTAATAACGGTAATCCGCTAGGAATTCTGATGGTGCTTAATTGTAACACGATCGAACCCGGGCTGAAAAGTTGCAATCCAGAGTTTATACTTTCGATCGCTTAACTTCACGAAACTTTAGAAATAATTCACCTCAACCTTTGAAACTATGTCACTGTATGACGAAGACACCTTTGTGGTCTTAGAAACAAACCAGCCAGAGCATTTTTTAACTGCGGCGGAACTGTTAGAAAAGCTTAAAGCTGTGTTAGCCCAGGAACACGAAGATTTGCCGCAGGACGTGCAGAAAATATCGGGCGTGGAAGCTCAAGCCAAGTATTTAATTGATACTTATTGTGAATTAGATGTCGGGCCGGGAAAATTTTTGCAGTGGTACGCAGTGCGTCTAGAAAAGTAATTTTGGGCATCGGGCATCGGGCATCGCGCATTGGGCATCGGGCATGGAGAATTGGTTATTAGAACCAACAAGTAACAAATAGCAAATAACAACAAACATATAATAACCAACAACTAACTCATGCCCAATGCCCAATGCCCCATGCCCAATTCCCAATTCCCAATGGTTAATCTTCTAACTGTTGAACCGATGATACTTCAACTGCGGTAACATCGATCGTACCGGGCGGTGTCAAGCGACTAAAATGACCTTCCTCTATTTTCAGAGGTTCGCCGCAGTTGGCACACTGAAACTGAGTTTGATTTAAAGCTGGAAATTCGTATTGACAAACTGGACACTTGTCCTGAATTAAATTGCGTTTCAGCCACCACTGAAGCGCGAAAAATGCGACTACAGGTGTCAGCAGCAAAAAAGCTACTACAATCAACAATGATTTAACTACCCAACCCAAACCAATTGACACCAACAAACACGCGATGCCCAGCAGTATCAGCCAATTGCTAATACGGGGTAGCTTGAAAGATATTTTGGGGCTGCCTTGGTTCACGGTGGTCTCCTTGGGTGTCTTTGCAGGTAGGCATAACTCTATCCTACTCAGAAATTCAGGCGGTCGATCGAGTTAATTTTCCCATTGTACACCCAGAAACCGCTCTCTACGGCATAAGTTGCTCTGAGTGAGAGGATTAAAAACTTCCTTGTAAGGATTGACAAAGGGATTCAAAACTAAATCTTGCCAGGGTTTGTTCCCTCAACCAGCGGCGATCGCACCTTTTATCCTCCCCTCGCAGCATTTCCACACAAGCAACCGCTACTGCTGCTGAATCTCGGTGAGGAACTTGCCATCCCAGTTTACCATCTTGCAGCGGATCGGCTGACCCGTCTGCGTCCCCCGCGAGTACGGGTACTCCGCAAGCCAGCGCTTCCAAATAAACTATACCGAAGCCTTCCTGGGAGGGCATTACATAAGCATCGGCCAACTGGTAATGTTCTGCTAAATCTTCTGTCGCTACAAAACCCGCAAATATTACCCTTTCGGTAACTCCCAAATCATCAGCGAGTTTGGCTAATCTAGATCGATCGTCTCCGCGTCCAATAACTAAGTATTTCACATTTGGAAAAGTTTTGGCAATTTGCGGCAAAGCTTGAATTGTGACATCGACGCCTTTGTAAATATCCGTCGATCGCAATCTGGCTACACTCATCAATATTTTAGCACCAACCAGATTGTAGTGCTCTAATAAATCCTGTGGCTTGTGCCGATTCGTAAATATGTTTTCATCTACCGTACAAGGCACTATTTGGAACTTTTCAAGGTTTAATTTGTTAATTTTGCAAGTGCGATCGCGCGTGTACCTGCTAATAGTCCAAATACTGTCAGCTTTACTCATTGCTGTTTGATATTTGGGCCCAAGCGGTTCCCACACTTCCTTGCCGTAAGTTAAAATAGTGTAGGGAATTCCCAAGGGTTGGCACATAATTTGAATTAGCGGTGCGAGTTTGATGTGACCGCAAAAAACCCGCTGCGGTCGTTTTTGCAGCAAGCGAGTTAGTAATACTGTACCAAACTTAAGACGGCCCAACCCGAGATTCTCGGTTTTGAGGTAATAAAATTTCAGATTTTGTGACTCGTAAGGATTGTTGCAGTCTTCGGAATCTCGCAACAGCAAAACTTCAGCTTGTGGCGGCGAGTTTGTCCCTGCGGTTATGGACAGGTAAGCTTTGAAAATGTCTTTAACGTAGGATTGAATGCCGCCTTCGCTGGCAAATATTTCTAGGAAACAGAACACGTAATTTGCCGATCGCATCTCAGATTTACCCATTGACAGCGCAGACAATTATTGCAGTATAGTGATTTTGCCAATCCGGGCGATCGCCATTATCCAGACCTTTTAAACCATGTCATGATGACTGTAATTGCAGGTTTTACAGGCAAATATTTAACTCGCCTACTCTCACCGTAGGTTTTGAGCGACTATCTGCTTTTTTACTAAGGCTTTTTAACGGGCTGCATCTGTGAATGCGAGAGTTTGTTTGCAGTTTACTATAATCTACCGTAATTGACTGTAAACTTAATGATTTTTTACAAAATTTTACCCCAAGCAAAATTTAAGATTTATTGAGTTGGCGCGGCGCGTCCGAGCAGACTGAGGATTAGCAGATCGGTGGCGATCGAGGATCTCGCCTCTTTAGTTTTTGGTAAAAGTATTGTCTATCCACAGATAGATATAGAGCCAGTATTTAATTGTTATCATCAGAACATAGAGAGTTAAATTTAATATGACTCTGCCAGGTTTTAAAAGCAGTTTCTGAAAGATTTTGTCGAAAATATTCTCCTAAAATATTCTCACGGATTGCAAAAAAATTAATGCTCATAAAGCATTAAAATAATCAACATCGTTGATTATTTTAGGATCGAGGAGATAGTTTGAATATTCATATCTTTTCGGTTGACCAAAGTAGTCTGGCGAGCCGAGTGAGAAAGTTTTAAGAGCCGAAAATAAACACGATCTCGTACAATCATGTACAAAGAAAAGCCGCTCACCTAAAACATTAGTTATTCGAGTTTAAACCTAACAAAAACTAATGTTAGGTTGGCAACGTCATATTTACGAGCGACTCTCTCCAAACGAGCCTTTATTGGAGTTTGAGGTGAAACGAGTAACGATCGCACTCAGTCTTTTTAGTGTACTCAGCAGCACTCTGGCAAGTTGCAGCGCAGCTTCCCAGAACGCTCAAAACAGCACACAACCAAGCAACTCCGAACTTTCATCAGTTGCTGTAGCAGTCCGCGACCTCGGCAATCCATTTTTCGTACAAGTTGGCAAAGGCGCTGAGGCCGAAGCCAAGAAAATCGGCGGTGCAAACGTGAGGACAACTCTCGTTTCCAGTGGCGATGATTTAAATCAGCAATTTAATCAAATCGAAAACTTTATTGCCTCTAATGTCGGCATGATTGTACTCAATGCTGCAGACACCAAAGGCATTGCACCTGCTGTCGAAAAAGCCAAGCAAGCCGGAATTCCGATAATTGCAGTTGATACCGCCGCCGAGGGAGGCGTTGATGCCACAGTTACTTCAAATAACGTGCAAGCTGGCGAAGTAAGCTGTCAATATATAGCCGATCGCTTAAAAGGAAAAGGCAGCGTTGTGATTATCAACGGGCCTCCCGTCGCTTCAGTCGTCGAGCGAGTTCAGGGTTGCCAGAGTGTCTTCTCCAAATATCCCGATCTCAAAGTTCTTTCCAAAGATCAGAACGCAGAAGGCAGCCGCGATGGCGGATTGAGAGTGATGAGTGATATCCTTACTTCCTTCCCAAAAATTGATGCTGTTTTTGCAATTAATGACCCCTGTGCCATTGGTGCAGAATTAGCCGCCAAACAGGCACAAAGAAGCGAGTTCTTTATTGTGGGAGTCGATGGTGCACCTGAAGCTTTAGATGCCCTCAAGCAGAACAACAGTCTCTTTGTGGCTACAGCAGCTCAAGATCCATTTCGCATGGCAGCCAAGGCAGTTGAAGTCGGGAACGACATTCGGAAAGGAAACAAGCCAGCCAATCCAAACATTCTGATTCCAGTCGCGCTGATTACTCGCGAAAACGTCCATCAACATAAAGGCTGGACCAGCGAATAAATCAGGACTCGCGGGAAATCGAGTTGTTTGCAAAAATACTTCGTTTTAGTAGTCCTGCCGCTATTGCTAGGGGTAAGGTGCGCGGCCCGGTGCACCCTACAGATATATCTGCCATTAATTCCCCAAATTGATGGAGCAAACCTTGACTTGTAATTCGCATAAAATTACGGTATTTGCGATGGTAAATAGCACTCAAGATTCAATTAAAACTAAGCCCGTACTCGAAATGCAAGGTATTAAAAAAACCTTTAACGGTTTTGTAGCCTTGCACGATGTAAATATCACCGTTTACCCGGGCGAAGTCCACGCCCTCATGGGGGAAAACGGCGCGGGCAAAAGTACGCTGATGAAAATTCTGGCGGGAGCCTACATAGCTGATGCAGGCGAAATCAGAATTGACGGCAAAGCTGTTAAGATGACAGACCCCGCTCAAGCCAGAGATTTAGGGATAGCGATTATTTATCAAGAACTCAATCTCGCCCCCAATCTGACAGTTGCTGAAAACATTTTTATGGGCAGCGAGATCAAGAAAGGAGGTACATTTCTAGACCAAGATGAAATGCGGCGTAAGGCATCTGAGGTCTTGAAAAACCTCGACGCAAATTTTGAGGCTGGAGACCTGGTTTCGACACTTTCAATTGCCGAACAGCAGCAAGTGGAAATAGCTAGGGCGCTCAAACACAACAGCCGGATTTTAGTGATGGACGAGCCGACAGCCGCGCTTTCAGACCGCGAAACAGATAAGCTTTTTGAAGTGGTTCGCCGCTTGCGGAATGAGGGCATTGCTATTATTTATATCAGCCACAGAATGGCAGAAATTTATGCCCTTGCCGATCGCGTGAGCGTCATCCGAGATGGCGGGTATATTGGCTCTCTTGAAAAGCACGAAATTTCGGCCGAACGCCTGGTGGAAATGATGGTGGGTCGTTCTTTAGAGGATTTGTACGAAAACAAGCATCAAATAACACCGGGTGCAGTTGTTCTTGAGGTAACAAATTTAAGCGACGGCCACAAAGTAAAGCCTGCCAGTTTTCAACTTCATGCGGGCGAAATTTTGGGTTTAGCGGGTTTAGTTGGCGCCGGCAGAACAGAACTTGCCCGCCTGATTTTTGGTGCCGATCGAAAAACAAGCGGTGAAATTAAAATCGAAAATCGTCCTCTCAATGTCTCCACACCCAATGAAGCAATGGCTGCCGGAATTGCTTACGTGCCAGAAGATCGCAAGGCTCTCGGACTATTTTTGGAGGCAAGTTCGGGTGAGAATATCACCATGAATGTCCTCGATCGAGAAGCAAAATCTGGCATTATTAACTCAAATTTTCTGTTGAAAGTTGTCAATGATGCCATTAATAATTTGCAGATTCGCCTTGCAAGTCCGAGCATCAGGGCAATGGATCTTTCTGGGGGAAATCAGCAGAAGTTGCTGCTAGCCCGTTGGTTGGCTATCAACCCAAAGGTACTTTTGCTAGATGAACCGACGCGGGGTGTGGACATTGGCGCAAAAAGCGAAATTTATCGAATTATTAGCGATTTAGCAGCCAAAGGTGTAGCTATTTTGATGATTTCCAGCGAACTGCCGGAAATTGTGGGAATGAGCGATCGCGTCTTAGTGATGCGAGCAGGAAGCCTCGTGGGTGAAGTAGGCGGATCGACTGGGGAAAAGATTACGCAAGAAAACATTATGGCTTATGCCACTGGTGCAAAAGAGGTAGTAAAATCATGAGTCAAACGCAAACAAAAACCAGCATAAATTCAGGGAGCCGGCAGAAAACAAGTAAAGCTCAAGCTTGGAAAAATTTTATCCAAGTTGCCGGTATCCTGCCGATTTTGGTTGCTATCTGTGTAATTTTTTCCCTGGTAACGCCCAACTTTCTTTCCGTAGGAAATTTTATCAATGTCATTCGGCAAGCATCGATCAATATTGTCCTAGCTACTGGCATGACTTTTGTGATTTTGACTGGCGGAATTGACCTTTCAGTGGGGTCAATTTTGGGTGTGACGGCAGTTGTCGGGGTGCTGGTTTCCTTAGTTCCAGGTCTGGGTTGGTTTGCCGTACCGGCTGCGTTAATAACCGGAGCCTTTTTGGGATTGCTTAACGGCTCGCTAGTTGCCTATTTAGGTTTGCCTCCGTTCATCGTCACCCTCGGTTCTTACACAGCTTTGCGGGGAGTTGCTTATTTAGTCGCTAACGGCACTACGGTTATCAATAGAGATCTGAATTTTGCTTGGGTAGGTAACAATTATGTCGGCCCAATTCCCTGGTTGGTTATTATCGCTTTCCTCGCAGTTCTAGCGAGTTGGTTTGTCTTGCGGCGGACTGTTCTCGGGAGGCATATTTACGCCGTGGGAGGCAACATTCGGGCAGCACGATTGACAGGTATTAAGGTGAGTCGGGTGCTGTTATTTGTCTATGGCGTGAGTGGGTTGCTTTCTGGTTTAGGTGGAATTATGAGCGCGTCGCGCCTCTACAGTGCGACGGGGATGTTAGGGCAAGGCTACGAATTAGATGCGATCGCTGCTGTAATTTTGGGAGGAACGAGTTTCACAGGTGGAATTGGCACTATTTGGGGTACTCTGCTCGGGGCTTTAATTATTGCCCTGCTCAACAATGGACTAACTCTCATGAATGTGTCTTTCTTCTGGCAGTTAGTTGTGAAAGGCCTGGTGATAATTATCGCAGTGACGATTGACAAAGTTCGCACCGGTTCAAGCGCCGCGTAAAGGTATAGAAGAAGGAAGAAGGAAGAAGGAAGAAGGAAGAAGGAAGAAGGAAGAAGGAAGA
>JAUBOM010000289.1:0-3161 GCA_036700245.1 Microcoleus vaginatus BM001213989 | reverse complement strand
AAACCCGGTGACATTTTCGCTGAATGTTGCTGTGACTAAAAATTGTGCATTTGTGCTTGTTGGTGATTCCGAGGTTAAGTCAACTGTTGGCGCTGTAGCATCATACGTGCGAGTCAGTGGCGTGGAGGCGGTATTGTTATTGCCAGCAATATCAGCGGCTGCATCAGCAGGGATATCAACGGTGACCGGGCCATCAGCATTAGGTGTAACGGTAAAATTATAAGTTGTGCCGCTACCCGTGAAACCGCTAATCGTACTGTTAGTAAGATTAACGTCTTCGGCAAAAAATTCTGTGATATTTTCGCTGAATGTTGCTGTGACTAAAAATGGTGCGTTTGTGGTTGTTGGGGAAGTTGATGTTAAGTCAACTGTTGGCGCTGTAGCATCATAAGTGCGAGTCAGTTGAGTGGCGCCGGTATTATTATTGTTAGCAATATCTGTGGCTGTAGCGACTGGGACATCAACCGTGACAGGGCCTTCAGCATTAGGTGTAACGGTAAAATTATAAGTTGTGCCACTACCCGTGAAACCGCTAATCGTACTGTTAGTAACATTAACGTCGCCCGCAATAAATCCTGTGACGGTTTCGCTGAATGTTGCTGTGACTAAAAATGGTGCGTTTGTGGTTGGTGGTGATTCTGAGGTTAAGTCAACTGTTGGCGCTGTAGCATCATAAGTGCGACTCAGTTGAGTGGCGGCGGTATTATTATTGTTAGCAATATCAGTAGCTGTATCAGCAGGGACATCAACAGTGACAGGACCATCCGCATTAGGTGTAACGGTAAAATTATAAGTTGTGCCGCTACCCGTGAAACTGCTAATCGTACTGTTAGTAAGATTAACGTCGCTGGCAATAAATCCTGTGACGCTTTCGCTGAATGTTGCTGTGACTAAAAATGGTGCGTTTGTGGTTGTGGGTGATTCTGAGGTTAATTCAACTGTTGGCGCTGTAGCATCATAAGTGCGGCTCAGTTGAGTGGCAGCGGTATTGTTATTGCCAGCAATATCTGTGGCTGTAGCCTCCGGTACATCAACGGTGACAGGGCTTTCAGCATTAGGTGTAACGGTAAAATTATAAGTTGTGCCGCTACCTGTGAAATTGCTAATCGTACTGTTAGTAAGATTAACGTCGTCGGCAATAAATCCTGTGACGCTTTCGCTGAATGTTGCTGTGACTAAAAATGGTGCGTTTGTGCTTGTTGGGTCCGTTGATGTTAAGTCAACTGTGGGTGCAAGAGTTTCAATAACTATGGCTTTAATACCGCCGAGTGAGTTGGCTGTGGCGGTAGCGGGCAGGGTTAAATCGGCATCCACAGTCAAATTATCTTTAATTGTTGTGTCGCCGTTGAGAGTGAGGGCGTTGGTTGCCAGGTATTCTAAGTCGGCAGAGGTGTCTCCTGGTTGGACTACATAGTTGAAGGTGAGGACTGTCGTACCGCTACCAGACTCGTAGTTGGCAAAAGAGTCAGTTGTGCCTGTTTCTAGTTGCAGTTGCGGTGTGCCACCTGTGACGGTGACAGCAGCATCGAAGGTGACGGTGATGGCGATAATAGAATCGATGCCGTAGCTGCCGTCAGGGGTGGTGGCGGTGACAGCAGTAACTTTGGGGGTAGTTTGAAGCAGGATGGAAACGTTGTTGCTGTCGTAGTTCGCCGTTGCTAGGTCAGGTTTCCCGTCGCCGTTGAAGTCGCTGATGCTGACGGAGATGGGCAAAGAGCCAGTAGCGAAGCCTACTTGGGTGGCGAAAGTGGGGGTGGCGGCGTCGGTGCCGGTGGTGTTGAGCAGGATGGAGGCGCTGCCGATGTTGGAGTTCGCCGTTGCTAAGTCAGGTTTCCCATCGCCGTTGAAGTCGCCGATGCTGACGGATCTCGGGGCAGTGCCAGTAGGGAAGGTGACTTGGGGGGCGAAAGTGGGGGTGGTGGCTCCGGGGGCGGTGGTGTTGAGCAGGATGGAGACATTGTTGGTGTCCCTGTTCGCCGTTGCTAAGTCAGGGAGGCCGTCGCCGTCGATGTCGCCGATGCTGACAACCCAAGGGCTAGTGCCAGTAACGAAGGTGACATGGGTGGCGAAAGTGGGGGTGGTGGCTCCGGGGGCGGTGGTGTTGAGCAGGATGGAGGCGCTGCCGCTGTCCCTGTTCGCTGTTGCTAAGTCAGGGAGGCCGTCGCCGTTGAAGTCGCCGATGCTGACGGAGGTGGGCCCAGTGCCAGTAGGGAAGTCAACTCGGGTGGCGAAAGTGGGGGTGGTGGCTAAGGTGGCGGTGGTGTTGAGTAGGATGGAGACATTGTTGGTGTCGAGCTTCGCCAAAGCTAAGTCAGGTTTCCCGTCGCTGTTGAAGTCGCCGGTGGTGACGGAGTTGGGGCGACTGCCAATAGGGAAGGTAACTTGGGTGGCGAAAGTGGGGGTGGTGGCTAAGGTGGCGGTGGTGCTGAGCAGGATGGAGACGTCGGTGGTGTCGAGGTTCGCCACAGCTAAGTCAGGGAAGCCGTCGCTGTTGAAGTCGCCGAGGCTGACGGAGCTGGGGCGAGTGCCGCTATTGAAGTCTACTTTGGTGGCGAAAGTGGGGGTGGTGGCTCCTGTGGCGGTGGTGTTGAGCAGGATGGAGGCGTTGTTGCCGTTAGTGTTCGCCGTTGCTAAGTCAGGTTTCCCGTCGCCGTTGATGTCGCTGATGCTGACGAAGTTGGGGCTATTGCTAGTTGTGAAGTCAACTTTGGGGGCAAAGCCTAGTACCCCGCTGTAGGTTTTGAGGGTGTTGGCGTTAAATGGTATTGGTGTTTCGATACGACCTGTTTGTACTTCCAGTTCCCAGTCTCCACCCAGTGCGGCATTGCCTGTAAGGTTGGCGGAGGCGGCGATGTCGGCACCGGTTAATTCACTCAGGCGTTGAAGGAATTGGTTTGGTTTTGTGGGCTTAACACCAGACCCGCTGGGGCCTTTAACCGCCGTCCGATCGCGAAAGTCATCGACAGATGACCCCATAAGTGAATTGTCAAGATTGTCTTGAGTCGCTTTTAACCGACTTAAGCTATCAGACAGGGGTGTTAATTCCTCGCTGATGTGGCGGATGTAGTCGCTGTCACTTGTCACGGATACATCGGCGGCGACATTACACCCGTAGAGGAGAATATCGGCACCGGGAATTAATGCTTTGCGCCACTGTTGGA
>JAUBOM010000288.1:0-3175 GCA_036700245.1 Microcoleus vaginatus BM001213989 | reverse complement strand
CTCACCGGCGGATCGGGTTTTGATGTGTTTGCCCTCGCGATCGACACTGGTTCAAAAAGCGCGGACGCCGCCGATGTGATTACTGATTTTACCCTAAATCAAGACAAAATTGATTTAATTAGCCCCCTGGCTATTAACCAGTTAAATATTTTTCAAGGAACAGGCGCTTTGGTGAACGATACGATAATTCAGTATCAGGTAACCGGGGAATATTTAGCTATCTTGAAAGGAGTTACTGCCAGCAATATAGTTTCGCTAGTAACTTTCGTGGTGTAGCTTTCGGGGATGCCGATATATTTTGCATCCTACCAACAATTTACCCATAAAAGCTGCCGAGACAAATTGTGCCACCCAACGGGCGTGAGTGCCTAATTCCTCTGACAACTAATCTGCGCCGTGCCTCTGTTCCTTGGTCTGTGTGCATTCCCGGCGGTAAGGATTAGCTCAATATTCTGTTGCATTGTGCGATCGAATGCGAGTTTTGTATCGAACAATACCCAGAAATAAAAACGGAGAAATAAAATTGGTGAAGTTCATCCAGAGAGCCAGGCAAAATTAGATAATACGGTATTATTTATTTTGGGGTAGTCACCTAAAAAAAAGAGCGATCGCTCCTATTTTTCGTAGGTCACGCAAATTAGAACTCTTTGTATATGCAGTAGTTGAGTTTTGTAGATGTAACAAAGTAAACCTGATGTATTCAGGAGCAATACCTACAGGAATTACGCAACTGGCTTCGGGCGGCGGTGTGCGCTCAATAGCCCACTCAGGAGTCGAGTCACACCAGAAGCTCCATTAGAGACGTTTTTTTTAATTAGCAATAAATAAATACTTTTTATTCTGCTCACCGCTTGAAAAACTCAGAGGTTACAAATGATACATAGAAAATTAGTTTCCACTCTAGTTTTTATTGACTCAAATGTTGAAGGTTACCAGAGTTTAATTAGCGGCGTTTCCCCAAATGCTGAAGTAATTATCCTAGATGAAAGGCTCGATGGCATTGAGCAAATCACCCAAAGGCTAGCAAGTAAACAAAATATAGAAGCAATCCACATCCTCTCTCACGGCAGTCCTGGTTCCGTACAACTCGGTGCAAATACACTCAACAGCAGCAACATAGAAAGCTTCGCCCCTCAATTCAAACAGTGGCGCAAAGCACTAATTCCCGGTGCCGATATTCTCCTCTACGGCTGTAATGTCGCCGCCGATGTATCCCTGACAAGTGACATCGACTATATCCGCCACATCAGCGAGGAGTTAACACCCCTGTCTCTTTGCTTAAGTCGGTTAAAAGCGACTCAAGACTATGTTGACAATTCACTTATGGGGTCATCTGTCGATGACTTTCGCTATCAGAGGGGGGTTAAAACCCTCGGCGTGACTGGTGTTAAGCCGACAAAACCAAACCAATTCCTTCAACGCCTGAGTGAATTAACCGGTGCCGACATCGCCGCCTCCGCCAACGTTACAGGCAATGCCGCACTGGGTGGAGACTGGGAACTGGAAGTACAAACAGGCCTGATTGAAACACCAATACCCTTTAACGCCAACACTCTCAAAACCTACAGCGGCATACTAGGCTTTGCCACCAAAGTTGACTTCGATACTGACACTGGCCCCTGGTCCCTCAGCATCGGCGACATCAACGGCGATGGGAAACCTGACTTAGCTGTGGCGAACATCAGCAGCTACAGTGTCTCCATCCTGCTCAACACTACCGCCACCGGAGCCGGCACCCCCACTTTTGCCACTCAAGTCACCTTCGATACTGGCAAAGCCCCCTATTCCGTCAGCATCGGCGACTTCAACGGCGACGGGAAACCTGACTTAGCTGTGACGAACGGAAACGGCTCTTCCTATTCCAATAGCTACGATGTCTCCATCCTGCTCAACACTACCGCCACAGGAGCCACCACCCCCACTTTCGCCACCAAAGTTGACTTCCCAACTGGCGAGGCCCCCTATTTCGTCAGCATCGGCGACATCAACGGCGACGGCAAACCTGATTTAGCTGTGGCTAGCTTCTTCAGCTTTGAAAATGTCTCCATCCTGCTCAACACTACCGCCACCTTCGCCACCACCCCCACTTTCGCCACCGAAGTTACCTTCCCTACTGGCTTTAACCCCAAATCAGTCAGCATCAGCGACATCAACGGCGACGGGAAACCTGACTTAGCTGTGGCGAACAGGGGCGACGACGATGTCTCCATCCTGCTCAACACCACCGCCACCGGAGCCACCACCCCCTCCTTCGCCACCCAAGTACGCTTCCCTATTATGGTTAGCCCGGAATCCATCAGCATCGGCGACTTCAACGGCGACGGCCTCCCTGACTTAGCTGTGGCAGACAACGGCTACGATGTCTTCATCCTGCTCAACGCCACCGCCACAGGAGCCACCACCCCCACTTTCGGCACCGAAGTCACCTTCCCTATCATCACTGGTGGCACCAACAACCTCAGCAGCGGCGACTTCAACGGCGACGGGAAACCTGACTTAGCTGTGGCGGGCTTCTTCTACGACAGCGCCTCCATCCTGCTCAACACTACCGCCACCTTCGCCACCACCCCCACTTTCGGCACCCAAGTAGGCTTCCCTACTGGCGATGGGTCCCTCTTCGTCAGCATCGGGGACTTCAACGGCGACGGGAAACCTGACTTAGCCGTGGCGAACTTCAACAGCAACGATGTCTCCATCCTGCTCAACACCACTCCAAAAGTTACTGCTGTCACCGCTACCACCCCTGACGGCAGCTACAGTGTCGGTTCTACTATCGCCATCACCGTCACCTTCGATGCTGCTGTCGCCGTCACCGGCACACCCCAACTGCAACTCGAAACAGGCACAACCGACTCTTTTGCCAACTACGACTCTGGTAGCGGCGGTACTGTACTCACCTTCAACTATGTAGTGCAAGCCGAAGACACCTCGGGTGACTTAGAATACCTCGCCACCACCGCCCTCACCCTCAACGGCGGCACAATTAAAGAAAGTGCTGATACAGCCGCCTTTGACGCTTTCTTAACCCTCCCCGATACCGCCACAGCCAATTCCCTCGGCGGTAGTAAAGCCATAGTTATTGAAACTGTTGCACCAACAGTTGTCTTAACCTCGGAATCACCAACAACCACGGCAGCATTTTTAGTCACAGCAACATTCAGCGAAAGCGTCACAG
>JAUBOM010000051.1:0-47783 GCA_036700245.1 Microcoleus vaginatus BM001213989 | reverse complement strand
TTTTTTGGGCGATCGCAGAGTAAAAATAGTCATCTGTATAGAAAGTCATTTACCTGACGCAAGTTTAACGCAAGTTCGATCCTGTCCGGTTGCATGGATATGGTCTGTCGTTCCGATGAAAGTTTTTCAAGACAAGGGCGAACTGGATTTTTTAGACTATCTAAATCTTGATAAATGGGTCAACTTTGACTGAAGTGCGATCGGCAGTGGGGATTGACAAACAAAAACCATATGGATAAAATTTCGATATTAAGATATTGCTCAATTCAATACTTCGGACAGTTTTAGATCTAATCGAGTCTCCCAAACCCTTAGTGGCTATAATATGCTGGACTATTTTTTCTTTCGTTTGAGCAAGGGCGCACTCGTTTCAGAAAATGCTTCAAAAATGGCAGGGCTTCCTCGCCCTCGGCTTACAGCGCAGTTAAAAAACTGTCCGAAGTATTGTCAATTCGCTCTACTAATTAACAAAATCACGAATAAATTTAATGAAACGCAGAATTCCTGAGTCACTCTTAATGCTTTATATGTTTTTGCCACTAAAAAGTCCTATATTAGCTCAGATAATTTTGTGTCAGATTAGATCCATCCACGCAGCTCGCCAAGCAGAAAAGAAGCTTAATCTCGACTTAGACAATAACAATGATGAGGCATTGAGAGAGTTTCTTGTATCATTTTGGTTGAATCCTGATAATGCAGTGGCTTATGCTTATCTTGGGTTGCTTGCTCCTCATCTGGGCTTGTGCAATCACCCTGTCATGGAAATTCGCCACAAAGTCGCCAGGAATAAATTTGAGTTTTCCAATTATGCTGTATGCCAGTCTATAATGGATCGGATTCAAGTCGATGAAATTAAAGAGGCAATTGCTAATGGACAACTAATTAGAGACTACCATCACGGTAAACATAATTCAAGTTATGTTATTTGTGGCTTCACCCAAGCTCAACGACCAATTCATGTCAAATGCAGTTATCCCATGCGAGAGTTAATTAAAATTATCGCAGTGTATCAACCTGACCACGATCGATGGTGTGACAACTTTACAATGAGGCGAAATATTAGCAATGATGAATGATGACCAAGAATTTCTAGTTAATTGTCGAGTAACTTACACACTACAACTCAACGGCAAGTTCTACTTAGTTGAGAACGTACCTTCTCGTGTAAACGAGGAGACTGGAGAACAGTTTTTTGATCCTTCCGTTGTCAAGCATTTGCAGCAGCTCATTCTGAATGGGGAAAAGCCAGTTCGTATTATTGAGACTCCTGTATACAATTATCATGAGTAAGTGTAACCTACTGTTGCAATGCAGCGGAACGTATTGACAGTGTAAATACACGATTGTTCGGATTATTTCGGCACGCACGAGCGACACGCAAAGAACGTGAATACTATGAAAGTTGAGACATTGAAAAAACGGTTGAATAGAAATCGTCGAATGACAGCGATCGCCATTCGTATTCCCGAAGATGCGATCGAAGATTTGAAGCGAGTTGCACCCTTACTTGGGTTTTCTGGTGATCGGCCATTAGTACGTGCCTATATTGGACAAGGACTTCGCTCCGATCTCGATCGCCTAGAAGAGGCTACGATCTCTGCTGTATAAAATTCTTCTCCATCCTGATGCTCAAAAGGTTTATGTCAATCTCGATCGCCTTCCCATGTACTATAATTCAAATACCAACCTTTGTTGGAGTATCTTTTTATGTCCTTGCAAGAGCTTAAAGAAAAAGCCAGCCAACTATCAGTCAGCGATCGCCTTGCCCTGTTAAGTGCGATCGTTCAATCCCTGCAAAGTACACCAGAAATCGAGAATTGGCAATATTTAATTGCACGTCCTCATCCTTGGCGCAAACAACTTTACATTAAGGGACGTAAATTACTGGCATCGACTATTTGGCGAGACATGACTGCCAATCAGATGTCACCCGAACAAGATGCCGAAAATTGGGACTTACCCCTGTCTGCTATCTATGAGGCGATTCATTACTGCCAGAAACATCAAGAAATTTTAAAATTAGAAGCAGACGAGGAACGCTATCGATTGGAAGTAAAAGGAGTCCAAGTTGAGCCTACGAATGCTGCTTGACGAAGATTCTCAAGCAAAGTATTTAGTCAATCTTCTTCAGGCAGCCGGTCACGATGTAGCCACAGTCAATACATTCGATTTAATGAATCATCCAGATTGAGTCGTGCTAGACGCTGCCAGAGAAAATGAGATAGTGCTGCTTACACGCAATTATGATGACTTTCAGCAATTGCATTAAGCGAACCCAGAACATTCAGGAATTTTGGCAGTTTATCAAGATTCTGAAGCTTCTAAGAATATGAGTTATCAGGCGATAGTGAAAGCAATTAATAATTTAGAGACGGCAGAATATAATCTCAATAATCAGTTTGTGGTGCTGAATCAATGGAGTTATTAATGAGAAATTTATGTAAAAATGCAAAATAGAAGTCTCATTGTTACCTGCTATTATACAATCTTACGCGCTTCCTTAATCGATCGCTCTTTTTATTTCAACAACTGCTTCTCCCGTTTTACCCGTTGCGCGATCGGGTATTTATAAGAAATCATGCCGATCGACTGCTTAAACAGATCAGCGAAAAGTCCGTTAAGGTTATCTGTTTTCAGCCGAGATTAGGCAAGCAAAATCGTTAGCTTTGTTGGTAAGGGCAAGCGATCGCCCATCGGTATAGCACATCACTGCAACCGACCTTATGCTAAGTTATTGTTGGAATGAGAAGCGATCGACCGCGCCAGCAGAAAAAGAGGATGTACACAAATGGGTAAAGGCAGGTTAGAAGCATTCAGCGATGGTGTAATCGCCATTCTCATCACCATTATGGTGCTGGAATTGAAAGTGCCCCATGAAGCTGATTTAGCTGCGCTGCGTCCGCTAGTTCCAGTATTTCTGAGCTATGTACTCAGTTTTATTTATCTTGGTATCTACTGGAACAACCACCATCACTTGTTACAGGCGACTCGGCAGGTCAATGGTAATGTGTTGTGGGCTAATTTGCATCTGCTGTTCTGGTTGTCACTCATTCCCTTTGTCACTGGCTGGACCGGCGAGAACCACTTCGCCGCCTGGCCAGTTGCGCTTTATGGCACAGTGCTGTTGTTGGCTGCGATCGCTTACTTCATTCTTACTCGTGCTCTTATTTCTCACCACGGTAAAGAATCCACTCTGGCAATTGCACTGGGGCGAGACTTGAAGGGTAAAGTATCAGTGGTGATTTATACCGTAGCAATCCTGCTTTCCTTTGTCAACTCATGGTTGGCTTTCATGCTGTATGTTTTAGTTGCCATCATGTGGCTTATCCCCGATCGCCGTATTGAGAAGATTCTGACTTCCTGAAGAATGTTCCACAAAAAGCCATCGCCAGCCAGCTAACACTTCGCTTTACCAATTAACAAATGACAATTCATCAAAACGGACTTTTTGTTGAACCTGGTCAAGGTCGTTCTTACTACTTTGGTCAAGACCTGTATACCTTCAAAGCAATTGGTGAAGAGACAGGGGAAGCCTATGCGCTTTGTGAGGTAATTGTTGCACCTGGTGGCGGTGCGCCAACCCATCGGCACACCCGAGAAAATGAATCATTTTATGTTCAAGACGGAGAGATTGAATTCCAGCTTGACGATCGTACTTTCGTTGCGACGGCTGGAACCTTCCTTCATTCACCCAAAGGCCAGCTTCACCGATTTACGAATACCACCGCTACACCCGCTAAAATTCTGGTTTGGGTCACTCCTGCTGGCTTTGAGAAATTTATTGCCGAAGTTGGAAAGGCCGTGAATGGTGAGATTAACCTTGGAGCATCCTTGAGCCCTGAAGACCTTGACAAAATTCTTACTACTGCTCCCAAGTACGGTATCGAAATCCTACCTCCACCATCCGAGTAGCGATCGTCGGATATTTTACCGTAAAACAATTGCTGGTAACTTCATAATTGCGATCGTTGTTTTCACTAACTAACTGAAATTATGCTTTTTTTGCATATTTTATGAGCAGGAACTCTTGGCTTGCTACCCATCTGCTGGAATATGACAATCCTGCTGAGGGAAAAATAGCAAGCTGGCAGATTCTTGGCGATCGCAAGAAGTGAGTTTTGTTCTCCCCACGAGCGAGGGGGTAGCTAACCCGGATTTGAGATGATGCTTGAATTCCTGTGAAGCAGTGTATTTGATCGTTACGGATGAAATAAAGCCATGCGATTTGCCACTTAAATGTCAAATCATGGTAATGTCAACATCATTGCAAACAACCGTTGTGATACCTAGTCAGCAAAAATCTGTGTGATAAATACAGTCCTGCACGCATCAAGACCTTCATAAGCGAATTTTTTACCACCGAATCTGCGGGCTGCACGAAGTGTTGCCGTAAAAAACCCGGTTTCTGACCACCCGTGCGTCAGCCCTAAAATAGTTACCATCTTTATAAACAAATAAGAATTACTTGCATTAATATAGTATAGCAATGACTATAGATGGCTGTGGATGCACCATCGTGTCAATTACCAGATGAAAAAATCTATCATTATAGAACAATGAGCATTTCTCGGCGTATTTTTCTTGCCAGCAGTACAGCAATGGCTGTCGTGGCTGTGGGGGAACTCAGCAAAAAAGCCCCAGTCCTAGCCCAAGCGGGTACCGTCAACCTTTATTCAGCACGTCACTACGACACTGATAATCAGTTGTACCAAAGCTTCACCAAAAAAACTGGCATCAAGGTTAACCTCGTTGAAGCGGAGGCTGACCAACTAATTGAACGGATCAAAAATGAAGGTGCAAATAGCCCCGCTGATGTTTACCTCACCGTTGATGGTGGGCGTTTGTGGCGGGCGAAACAAGCAGGTATCCTACAACCTGTGTCTTCACAAGTCCTGACATCGGCAATTCCAGCAAGCTTGCGAGATCCTCAAGGTTTCTGGTTTGGTCTATCGCGCAGGGCACGGGTGATTGTTTATAACAAAAGCAAGGTGAACCCTGCCCAATTGTCAACCTATGAAGCGCTGACAGAACCTCGGTGGAAAGGCAAAATTTTAGTGCGATCGTCCACTAATATCTATAATCAGTCTCTTGTTGGGGCGATGTTAGCGGTTCATGGACCTCAAAAAACAGAAGCTTGGGCGCGAGGATTGGTGGCTAATTTTGCACGTCCTCCAGAGGGAAATGATACGGCGCAAATCAAGGCTGTTGCTGATGGGGTAGGCGATATTGCGCTCGTTAATACCTATTATGTAGCTCGCTTAATGAAATCCAAAGATCCAAAAGATCAGGCGATCGCTGCGAAAGTAGGTGTATTTTTCCCCAACCAGCGCGATCGCGGTACCCACGTCAATATTAGTGGTGCCGGTGTAGTCAAAACCTCCCGTAACAAAGCAGCGGCGATCAAATTCTTAGAACACCTAGCCACTAAGGAATCTCAACAAATTTTTGCTAGGAGTAATTACGAATACCCTGTGATTTCAGGTGTGGCGATCGATCCTGCAGTTGCCAGTTTTGGTACATTCAAATCTGACCCTCTTAACCCTGATGTGTTTGGGAAAAATAACGCCGACGCTTTAAAGATTACCGATCGCGCAGGATGGAAATAGAGACGTTTTGAACAAGAAGTCAGGAGTCCGAACTTAAATTTCAGAATAATTCATACTGAATTATTCTGAATTCTGACTCCTGATATCATTTCTCTGTAATCATCAACTGAATCAAGTACCCCTTCTCTAGTCCCTTTTAGTAAGGGGGACTAGAAAAGGGGGTTTAATTAGTGTGTAACTTCAGATTAAATTGGTAGAACTTCTTTAATTTTTAATTGTACCATCCGGCATTATTGCCCCTTTCAGGTTTGCCCCTTTCAGGTTTGCCCCTGTCAAATCAGCACTATTTAAGTCAGTTTCACTTAAATCGGCATTACTAAGATTGGCATTATTCAGTTTTGCCCCTCGCAAAAAAGCCCCCTTGAGATTTGCATTACTCAAATCAGCCTTTGTGAGATCGGCGGCAGATAAACCTGCTTTTTCCAGAGAAGCACCTTTTAAATTTGCACCTTTGAGATTGACGCTATCGAGTAAGGCTTCATTAAGTTTGACATTTTCTAGCACAGCACCTTCCAACTTAGCACCATTGAGATTAGCGCTGGTTAAATCCATGTCACTTAACTTGGTATCAGTCAGATCGCATTCTGGACATTGCTTAGTTTTTTGTAAGGTTTGGAGGGAATCAGCCTCCTGTTTTTGGCATCCAAAGGTGACAAAAATAGTAAGCAGTAAGAAAGAGATTGTGCCAGTAGTGCGGGTAAACATTGCTAAGTTTTTATTAATCATCTTGATTTTCAAAAGAATAATGTTAACAGTTAACTGTCAACTGTATAACTGTTAACTGTCAACTCTGTTGAAGACTTGCGCGATCGCGCAATTTTCCAACTTAATAAAATAACCGGTAACATCCCCACTAAAACAATTGCCAAGGCTGGGCCAGAAGCTTCAGCCAATCGCTCATCTGAAGCAAGCTGATAAGTTCGCACAGCCAAGGTATCAAAGTTAAAAGGTCTAATAATTATAGTAGCAGGTAACTCTTTCATCACATCAACGAATACTAACATCATAGCAGTTAATAAACCTCCTGTCATCATTGGTGTATGAACTGTAACTAAAGTTTGCATCGGACTATAACCCAAACTTCTCGCCGCATCATCTAAATTAGGCTTAATTTTGCTCAAACTTGACTCCACGGCATTTAAAGAAACAGCTAGGAAGCGAACTATATAAGCAAATACCAAAGCTGCGATCGTACCACTTAACAACAAGCCTGTAGAAATTCCCCAGTTTTCACGCATCCAACTATCAAATAGATTGTCAAATTTTCCAATGGGAACCATAATCCCCACTGCAATGACAGAACCAGGTACAGCATAGCCCATTGCCGCAAATCTAGTTCCTAACTGCACTCCTAAATTAGGATATAACCGTAAGCCATAAGCCATAATCAAGGCAATAGCTACGGCTAAAATTGCTGTCAGTGTTGCCAAAATTAAACTATGACGGGCAAATATCCAAAAGCGTTCATCTAAGGTTAGTTGCCAATTCGCTAAGGTCAACTTGACTAAAAGACCTGCTGGCAATAAAAAGCCAAAAAATAGTGGCAGGAAACAAGCCATTACCGCTAAAATCTCCCGAATTCCTTTAAGTTGATAAGTTTGCAGTTGGCGATAGCGACTGCTAGCTTGGTAATATTTAGTCCGACTGCGCGACCAGCGTTCTACTAAAATTAAACCCAGAACAAATAATAATAGCAGCGCAGCTAATTGATTGGCTGCAATTCGTTCTCCCATGCCAAACCAAGTCCGATAAATACCTGTGGTGAATGTATCAACTCCAAAATATTGAACAGTGCCATAATCGTTGAGAGTTTCCATCAAAGCCAGTGCTAAACCTGCAACAATTGCGGGTCTGGCCATTGGTAAGGCAACTGTAATAAAACTTCGCCAAGGACTACAGCCCAGTATTCTACTAGCTTCTAGCGTACAGGTGGATTGCTCTAAAAATGCAACTCTTGTTAATAGGTAGACGTAGGGATATAAAACTAAGATTAGCATTAAGATTGCTCCCGGGAGCGATCGCACGTTAGGAAACCAATAGTCTCCATAACTCCACCCAAAAATATAACGCAAAGCACTTTGAACGGGGCCGGAAAATTCTAAAAAGTCTGTATAAGTATAAGCTAACACATAAGCTGGGGCCGCTAGGGGTAACAGTAATGCCCATTCAAATACGCGACTGGCCCGAAAGCGACACATTGTTACTAGCCAGGCACATCCTGCGCCAATTACGACAACACCACAGCCGACACCGATCGCTAACCATAAAGAGTTGACAATATAACGGATTAAAACGGTTTCCGTTAAATGTTGCCATGTATCTTTAGCTTCAAAAAAGATACTGGATAAGACACTGAGAACTGGTATGGCGATCGGCAATGCTAAAGCGATAATTGCCACAGTCCACCCACTAGCCGATAGACCGCGTAAGGTCGATCGCCATTCGATTGTCCTGATTCCTGTTTGCTGTAGTGATTGTTTGGAATTTTTCATCGCTAGTAAAAAGTCTAGCTTGCTAGTTTATCAGTACGTGTAAACATTTGTCAAGTCTTTATGACAATTTATATCACTAAACTGGTTTATTGTAGAATAGTAAGTTGTTGATTATTTATAGCAATAATGGTTCGACCTATAATTCTGCATTTGGATGGTGTAACAAAACAGTATGCTCAAGCAGCATCACCTGCGGTGGCATCTGTCACCCTGACTTTACATCAGGGAGATATACTGGGGTTGTTGGGGCCATCGGGTTGTGGGAAAACAACTTTGCTGCGGTTAATTGCTGGTTTTGAACAGCTACAAGCAGGGACGATCGCTTTAGCAGGAAAAACTGTAGCGAGTGTTAATATGTCAGTGCCGCCGGAACAGCGAGACATTGGTATGGTGTTTCAAGACTATGCACTTTTCCCGCATTTGACAGTCGCGAAAAATGTAGCTTTTGGCTTAACGCATCAAGGAAAAGAGTCAAAGCATAATATTCAGAAAGGTGTCGCAGAAGCTTTAGCGTTGGTGGGATTAGAAGGATTAGAAAACCGTTATCCCCATGAATTATCGGGGGGTCAGCAACAGCGAGTAGCCCTGGCCCGTGCTTTAGCCCCTAGACCTGCGATTATTTTATTAGATGAACCTTTGAGTAATTTAGATGTACAAGTACGGTTAAGATTGCGTCAGGAAGTCCGCGAGATTCTCAAAGCAACGGGAACCTCTGGTGTATTTGTCACCCACGATCGCGAAGAAGCACTTTCGATTTCTGATTGGGTAGCGGTAATGCGTCAAGGCCAATTAGAACAGTTTGGCACTCCAGAGGAAGTTTATCAAGAACCTGCATCTCGATTTGTGGCTGAGTTTGTGACGCAAGCTAATTTTCTGTCTGCATCGCTGAAGCAGGATATTTGGGAAACAGAAGTAGGTTGTTTTGCTGTTAAACGAGATTCATCTTCACCAGTTCCCTGTGATGTTTCTACTCAAGGAGAATTGATGATCCGGCAGGAAGACTTGAGTTTATACTTAGATGAAGATTCGCCTGTGGTGATTTGCGATCGCCAATTCTTAGGCAGAGAAAATCGTTATTGTTTAAAGACTCCTTCTGGCGAAAAGTTATATGCACTCACAACCGCAGGAAATGTTTTTCCCATTGGTTCTAAAGTTCGGTTATCTTGTGGTGATAATTCTCCCTTAGCTTTCTTTGTCGGAAAGCCTAAGCCATAGCTAATGGCTAATTGCTAATTGGGAAAAAATCCTCCCCCTCTTCCCATCTCCCAGTCTCCCCCTCTTCCTTCTTCCTTCTTCCTTATTTAACAGGACTTACGCAGGCACACTAGATTTAGGGTGCCGAAAAATTGCGATCGCCTGCAACTCCTTCCCATCCCTCGCCCTCTTTCCCTCTCCTCAAAAAATACAGCCACCACCAAGGCTCAAATCAGATGCGGATCGATCGCCTGCAATCGCCCATATGCCGCCAATCGCTATTTCTGTTGCAGTTGTCGATCGGCTACTTGGCCCTGGGCTTGTGCTCCTTGGCGTTCCTGCGCCGGCTTGTTCCTCCCCGTCAGCAACAAATTCCCCTCGCTATCCCACCAGCGCAACCATTGCTGAGTCTGACTTTGATAACTGCCTTGCCAAAGGCCCAATTGTACTCCTATGAGTTCGATCGGCTAGTGAAGGAAACGATATTACAAAATAAAAGCCTTTCATCCCCGCACTAAAGTCACCGGGATGAAAGGCTTTTGCACGTTTTTACCAGCCTTCAATCTTGTTGGTTTAACACATTTAAGCTAATTTTATTCAGATGGAAGTATGTTAAATTTCGGACTTCTGTCCTTGCGATTCTGGCACAGCAACTTCTGAATCCGCCTGATTGAGAGCAACGTCTAGAGATTTTGCAAGCTCGACTGGCTCGGGAGTGCGCTTAGAAAATCCCCACACAAACATCAACACGATACTGGAAACTAGCAGCCATTGCGGAGGAACTAACTCCGGATTAATTACTTTCACCAACAACCGCATTCCCACGAACCCAACTGTGATGTAACCAGCACTTTCTAGGTGAACGAATTCATCCAGCCAGCGGATGAACAATCCGGCCATGAATCGCAGGGCAACAATTCCAATAGTAGCGCCGGTTACGACGATAAAAGTGTTGTCAGACACAGCGATCGCAGTAGTAACGCTATCCAAAGAAAACGCTAAATCCGTAAAAGCTATCATGGGAATTGCTTGCCACACCGAGGCAAATCTGGGTCCATGATGTTCTCCTTCGGAGTCTGTATCGGAAGTAAAATGTTGGAAAACAAGCCACAGCAGGTAGAGAGCGCCAAGCAGTTCAAACTGCCAGTATTGGATCACCCAAGTAGCCGTTAAAATTAGTGAAATCCGCAGTACAAAAGCAATTATCAAACCCAAGTTGAGAGCCTTTTGCTGTTCCGTGGGATCTTCTAAACCTTTAGAAATAGATGCCAGGGCGATCGCGTTGTCAGCCGAAAGTACAGCTTCCAAAGCCACCAAAACCAACAATAATAAAAAGCCGTCAAGTCCCACATTGGGCGAAGCTTCGAGAAATTTATCTACCATTAACTATTTTGTGCACCTAAGATTGGCAAGGGTCGAGCGCAGCGCAAATTACCCGCTCTGTCTCAAATTAGTGTCACCTTCACTTAAATCTTAACCTAATGCGGTAATTCTGCACTACTCCGATGGTCGGAACGAAGAAAGTTCGGCAGCGGATTCGCTTGCTTTGCTTGGTTCGGATGTAACGGATATAACGGATGGATGTTGAGGTAAGAGGGTACAAAGAAGAGGGAAGAAGCAGGATTTTTCCCACTCGGACACTCGGACACTCTCCCCATCTCCGGCTCCCTCACACCCCCACTCGCACAGTCGGACACTCCTCCCCGGACGCACCAAATTTATTTCAAGTTGTAACAAATGATTCCCAAAAGCGCCAATTTGTCTGAAATTGGTGAAAGCTCGTGCCCGCGAAAAGGAGTTTTCCCAATATGTCTTTAACAGATACCCAAGTCTACGTAGCGCTCGTAATTGCTTTGATTCCCGGAATCATGGCTTTCCGGCTCGCAACTGAACTGTACAAGTAGTTTCCAGGCACCAGCCGCGAACCGCTTAGCGAACCTGCCCGAGTAGTTAACTCTCTCGCATTACAGACAATTGCTGCCTCAGTGGAGTAAATTGTCTGTGGTCAGCAAGACGAGACTGCAAGGGCAGGCATTTTTATTCGGAATTTCTGTCATCAGGCGTCACCTAGCAACCCCAGAATGCCCCCGCCACAGCCCAAGCTTGTTGCTAATAGAGGAATGGAGACGAAGGAGTAAATCTTAAGGGCTGACGATCGGGACAACTTATCCCAAGTTCAAGAAACAGGGTAGGCACGATAGTTTTACCATTGATGCTAGGCCAGACCTATAGCTTTGGGCGGCACTCGATTGATGTTACCTACAATTGGCTGGGTATCTACCTACGAAGGCTTGCCCCATGTCACCACAAAAGCATTTACTATTTGACAAGAAGCTGGAAGCTGGTCGATCGGCTTTAGCTATGAAATAGAGCCAGAAGTTACGCCTGGGGTCGCGGGACTTTGTTGGTGTTAATTTGGGAGTTAAACAGTTGGCTACCCATTCGTGTGGCGCGGTCATGGTCAATCCCAAAGCTTTGAGGTTCGCGCATCAGCAACGCCGCACGAAGGTCGCGTCAGTTGCTGCGATCGCATCCGGGTAGGATGTCAATCAGTCTCAAAAATTTTGGCTCTGGGCACCCTGACAAACCGGGGCGGGTGTGCGTTAAGCTCAGAATTTGCTCTTTTGAGCTCTAAAACCTCAGTCTCAGGTATTTGAAAAAAAATTATGCAAGCGATTCAACCGACCGTTACTCCACTGCGACCTGTAAAAAAGTCTCCTCGGGTTGCTCCTAGCAGCAGCCGCCGCCAGCGTTCTTACCCTCACAAAACCCTCGGCGCCGAAACAGGAGTCAAATTAGCAGTCAACATGGTACTTTCAGTCTGTGCCTCTTCTGCTTTGATTCAGCTTTGGCCTCACTACCGGGCCGTGCAAGAAAAATTGCATGAAATCCAAGCTGAAGTCAATCTTACCCAAGGGCGAGTAAATCAGTCGCGATCGAACTTTAACCGCTACTTTGACCCCAGTCTTGCTAAAACTGTGATGCAAGAGCAAAGCAATCGCTCTGACCCCCAGCAGCGTCCGGTGATTTTGCAGGAACCCGAGGTACCCGAAGCCGAGGAATCAACCCCGCAACCTTAAGGGAATGGGAGTTTTGGGTTTTGAGATCGCGTCCGATAGCATCCTTCTTGTATGTCATTGCTTCGCGCAGCGAACAATGACAGATGAATCTGTCGGACGCGATCGGACTTTTGAGTTAAAGAGTTTTTAGGATCGTTCTTGTCTGTGATTGTCAGCGAAACCCAGAGACAGACAAAGACCTGTGTATTGACGCCCTGCAGCAAGCTCAAAACTTCAAACTCCGGCTTATACTGACTTTGCCAGCACGGTTTTTTCTTTAAGTAGTTGCAGTGCAGCTTGATATTGCAAGTCTGCTGCTGTGCCGATTCGATCGCGCGCAATGGGTTCCAAAGGCACTACCCGATCGGGCGCAATCCCCAGCTTGTTAATATCTTTATGGTTCGGTGTCTCGTACTTAGCAACAGTCACGGCTAACCCGGAACCGTCAGACAAATCAAACAGCGACTGAATCAGCCCTTTGCCAAAAGTGTTTTCTCCTACCAGTTGAGCTCTGCCGTTATCTTGCAGCGCACCCGCCAAAATTTCGCTAGCGCTGGCCGTTCCCTTGTTCACCAAAACAACCAGCGGATCGCCAGTCAAGGCTTCTCCCGAGGCTTCAAAACTGCCGAGAATGCCTTGTCGGTTCACAGTATAGACGATCGTCCCGGAATCGAGCCACAGGCGGGCAATTTCAATCCCTGCTTGCAACAGTCCCCCCGGATTGTTCCGCAGGTCGAGAATGTAGGCGGCGGCTCCTTGTTTTTCCAAGCGGTCGATCGCGCGGGCGACTTCTTCAGTGGCGTTAGCGCTGAATTGACTCAGGCGAATGTAGCCCACGGGTAAATTCTCCGGCGACTGCAATTCGGCGTAAACCGGATTCAGAGCAATGCGATCGCGCACTAGCTGAATTTCCTCAGGAGCGTCCCTTCCCTCGCGCCCCAAGGTCAACGTAACGGGAGTGCCGATGCGACCGCGCATTCGAGTTGCTGCTTCGTCTAGGCTCAATTCTGAGGTAGGAGTGCCATCAATTTTCAGGATGCGATCGAGGGGTTGGATACCAGCTTTATCCGCCGGTGAGCCGGCCAAAGGAGCTACCACTGTCAGGGTATTTGTCTGGGGGTCGATCGCAATTTGCAGCCCCACTCCCGTCAATTCTCCCGAAGTGTTGACCTGCAAACTGCGGTACTGTTCGGGTTTCAGCAGTCGCGTGAAGGGGTCGTCGAGATTCGCCAGCATCCCCTGGATCGCCGTGTAAGTCTGCTCTCTGTCGTTGAGCGGTTGCTTGACAGCTTTTTCGCGAATCGACCACCAGTTTTTAGAGTTGAATTTGTCGTCCACATAAGAGCGATTGACAATTCGCCAAGCTTCGCTCAAAAGCTGCTGTTCTGGAGTTAGGGCTGCTGCAGGCCCGGCCCACGGGCCTAGAACTAGGGCGACTTGGAGAAAAAGTAAAATAGCAATCTGGAAAACTCGTCTGTGCATGATTTTTCTGTAAAAGATAGGCAAGTATTGCATCTCCTGTATTTTAAGTTTGTAGGCTTTTAAGCTTTTGCGCATTTAACTCTCCCCAAGGCATTCGGCATTCGTCAAACGTCCGCCCCGAACAAAAAATTAGTTAAATGTAACATTTAATCGCCCTATAAGTGAAGTTTTATCATAAATATTAAAATTTACACCCCAGCGACCCGCTGGCAGGGTCGGGCTTGGGCCCTGGGCTAGGCTCTTGGCTGTATGCCAGCTTGGGGCGGATGTTGAGCTTGCAGAAAATGGTATTTAAGACTCGGCAAAAGCATCGCTCGCGTGAAATTTGCACAGCAATTATGTTACATTTTTTATCACAGTCTGGAATTCGATCGGGCAACGCCAGCGAGTAGGGACAAGCGACCGCTTAGTTTCCCAGGGCTTGCAGGCGATCGCACAATAGAGTTCCTTTCGTCAGCTCCAAATTTAAAAAATAGCCTCAGGCATTTGCTAGTAAAAGCAAGCTGCTCGGCGCGGGGCGACAAAAAACCTTGTGGCTGCTGCCCTGAACCTCAACCACAGCAATATTCTTTTAGGAATTCTGGCTCCATGTTTTCTAAACAAATCACCGACTCAAAAACCTACCAGTGGTTTGAGGAACGCCTGGAAATTCAGGCGCTCGCCGATGACATCACTACGAAGTACGTACCCCCGCACGTCAATATTTTCTACTGCTTGGGCGGAATTACTTTAGTTTGCTTTCTGATCCAGTTTGCCACCGGCTTCGCCATGACTTTCTATTACCGTCCGACGGTAGCAGAAGCTTTTTCTTCAGTGCAATACCTGATGAATGAAGTCAACTTCGGCTGGCTGATCCGCTCCATCCACCGCTGGTCCGCCAGCATGATGGTACTGATGATGATTTTGCACACCTTCCGGGTTTACCTGACCGGTGGCTTCAAAAAGCCCCGCGAGTTAACCTGGGTGACAGGAGTAATCTTGGCAGTCATCACTGTTTCTTTCGGCGTGACCGGCTATTCGCTGCCTTGGGATCAAATCGGTTACTGGGCGGTTAAAATCGTTTCCGGTGTCCCCGAAGCCATCCCGGTTGTCGGCTCTTTGATGGTTGAACTGCTGCGCGGCGGTGTCAGCGTCGGTCAAGGCACTTTGACTCGCTACTACAGCTTGCACACTTTTGTGTTGCCTTGGCTGATTGTAGTTTTCATGCTGGCTCACTTCTTGATGATTCGCAAGCAAGGTATCTCTGGCCCGTTGTAAGTTTTGAGTTCTGGGGGCGGTATTTTTTTGCCCCCCGCTGAATTTTGAGTTGAAAATTCAGAATTCATCACTCATGATATTTATTTACGGCCAATACTTCCTGCGATCGCACCGCTGATTCAGACTAACGAATACAGCGGAATCCCAGGCCCGGCTAAAACTAAAAGGAGAACACTCTTACTATGTCTATTCTCAAAAAACCAGATTTGAGCGATCCAGACCTCCGCGCTAAGCTCGCTAAGGGCATGGGTCACAACTATTACGGCGAACCAGCTTGGCCTAATGACTTGCTCTATGTTTTCCCTATAGTCATCATGGGAACGATTTCTCTGTGCGTCGGTTTGGCGGTACTAGACCCGGCTTTGGTTGGGGAACCTGCTAATCCTTTTGCTACTCCGCTGGAAATTCTGCCGGAATGGTATTTGTGGCCTGTGTTCCAACTCCTGCGCGTTTTGCCTAACAAATTGTTGGGTATTGCTTGCATGGCTGGTGTTCCCCTTGGCTTGATTTTGATTCCGTTCATCGAGAGCGTTAACAAGTTTCAAAATCCGTTCCGCCGCCCTGTTGCTACTACTGTTTTCCTCTTGGGAACTGTGTTCACTCTGTGGTTGGGTATTGGTGCTATTTTCCCGATCGACAAATCTTTCACGCTGGGTCTTTTCTAAGATTTAAGCTTGCTTGATTTTGACGCCTGCGGGTTTCCTGTAAAGTGCTTTGGTACTGCTGGGAAACTTTAGCGGGCGTCATTTGATTTTAGATTTTAGATTTTAGATTTGGGATTTTTAGCTCTAAAATTTAATAATTATCGGTAATTAATTCTCTAACTTTATTCAATAAAATTCATAATTATAAAATATATCTAACTATATAAGCACAAACAAAATAAGAGTATTTTGTAAGGGGGAGTCCCCGTTAATATCTATGATACCAGCGAATAAAGGAGTGAGTTCACCCGCCTGAACCATGTAATGTTTATTTGTAGCTACTTACTTATCAATTTGCACACTGTGAAGTAAGGAACATCGAGGATATTGTTGGGGCGATCGCTCTATTGCTGAGGTTACAAGTTATTGCAGCTTGATGCAGTAATATGGCAAAACTGAAATAATAGCTTATCATTAGTTAAATTGCTCGAAAATAGATAATGAATCTAAACGAAGCAGATACTTGTCGCAAATACGTTCTGCCCAAACTTCTCGAATGGGATAAAGAGCCTCATTTTTTGACAGAGCAGTATTACATTGATGCGGGTCGGATTTTGATAACGGGGGGGAAAGTCCGCCGTCGTAGCCCTTCTGAACGTCTATTTGCTGATTATCTTCTTTGTTACACTCGCGATTTTCCTTTAGCTGTGGTTGAAGCAAAACGGAAATACAAACACGCTCAGGATGGATTGCAACAAGCTAAGAAATATGCTGAAGTTTTAGGCTTAAAGTTTGCTTACTCTACGAATGGTGAGAGCATATATGAATTTGACTACACAACTGGGTTAATTACCCAGATGGACTCGTTTCCCAGCCCTAATGAACTTTGGGCAAGGTTAAGGCAATCTGAGGGATTGAGCGATGAAATAGCAGAGGAACTGCTGACACCCTTTGATTTGACGGGTGGGAAAATCCCTCGCTATTACCAGCGCATCGCCATTCACCGAGCCATGAAAGCTATCCTCAGCAGCCAAAAACGCTTACTGCTAACCCTCGCCACTGGGACTGGCAAAACTACTGTTGCATTTCAAATCAGCCAAATGTTGTGGAATCTTGGCTGGAATGCAACCGACGAACACCGCAAACCCAGGATTCTATTTTTAGCAGACCGGAATATCCTAGTTGATGACCCGATGCTCAAAGACTTCTCGGCTTTTCCAGAGGATATTATTCATAAAATTCAAGGGGAATCGGTCAAGAGTCGCGAGATATATTTTGCCATTTATCAAGCAATTGCTAAAGATAAAAACAAGCCGGGTTTATATCGAGAATATAGCTCGGGTTTCTTTGATTTAATTGTGGTTGATGAGTGTCATCGAGGAAGTGCACGGGATGATAGCAACTGGCGGGAAATCCTTGAATACTTCAGTCCTGCTTATCAGTTGGGGCTGACAGCTACTCCGCTGCGTGATGACAACATTGATACTTACCGATATTTCAGCAATCCGCTTTACACCTACTCCTTAGCCCAAGGTATCGAAGATGGGTTTTTAGCGCCTTATCGGGTGCATCGCGTTACTACCAGCTACGATGCTTTGGGGTGGCGACCCAACTCTGATGACCTCGATCGCTACGGGCGCACCATTCCCGATGAAGAATACCAGACAGGAGATTTTGAGCGGGCTGTGGCTCTCAAAGTCAGGACGCAAGCGATCGCCCGCCACATTACCGACTTCCTCAAGAAAACTGACCGCTTTGGCAAAACAATCGTCTTTTGTTTGGATGAAGAGCACGTCTTGGAAATGGTAGCAGCGCTCAACAACCTCAACGCTGACTTGACAAAACAACATCCCGATTATGTATGTCGCGTGACCGCAGCAGCCGGGGATACGGGTAAATCGCAGCTTTACAAATTCAAAGACGTGCTCACCCAGACACCTGCGATCGCAGTGACATCCAGGCTGCTGACAACGGGCGTGGACATTCCCACCTGCAAAAACGTTGTCCTGGTGCGGGTCATTCGATCGATGACTGACTTTAAACAGATTGTTGGGCGCGGCACCCGTGTAGATGAAGATAACGGCAAGCTGTTCTTCAACATCCTCGACTACACCCACAGCACCCGACTTTTTGCTGACTCAGAGTTTGACGGCGAACCGGCTTTGATTGAAATTGAGGCGATGAACGATGAAGGGCAAACGGTTGAGGGTAGCCAGCAAGTCATAGAACCACAACAGCCAGAAGTGGATGAAGTTGAACCCATTGAAGGCGCTGCCCCTCGTGGCTTTACTGGTGTGCCTGATGATGACGAGATGCCACCCCGCAAATATTACTTTGATGGGGGTCAGTGCGAAGTCATCGGCGAAATAGTTTATGAACTCGACCCCAACGGCAATCGGCTTCGTTCCTTCAAGCTGGTAGACTATACCAAAGAACAAGTCCGTATCCTCTACCGCTCTGCCCTGGAAATTCAGCAGCGGTGGGTAAATCCAGAGGAGCGATCGCTACTTATTGACCAGCTAGCAGAAAGAGGAATTGACTTTGAGGACTTGAAAACCGTTACCAATCAGCCCGACGCTGACCCCTTTGACTTACTGTGTCACATTGCGTTTAATGCCCCGGTGATGACTTGCAAGCAACGAGTAGAACGGCTAAAACGTCAGAAAAAAGACTTTTTTGAGCAATACGGCGCTGATGCTAAAGCAATTCTGGAAATTCTACTTGACGGTTACGCTCAAGGTGGGCCGCAGCAGTTGGTAATGCCAGCATCTCTGAAGGTGAAAGCGGTTGAGAAGTATGGCAACCTGCGGGAAATTGCTGGCTTATTTGGGGGGAGAGATAAATTGAAGCAGGCAGTCGAGCAGTTACAAACTTTGTTATACACAGCTTAATTATTCATGGCCAAACGCACAAAAACAAACGGTGACAGTAAACCCGTTACCACCGCTCAACGTCTCGGAAGTGTCATTAAATCTGCACGAGATATCATGCGGAAAGATAAGGGGATGAATGGGGAGTTAGACCGTTTGCCTCAATTTACTTGGATTCTATTTCTCAAGCTTTTAGATGATGCCGAAAAGGTCAGAGAAGAAGAAGCCTTTTTAGAGGGAACGCTGAAGAAATACAAGCCCCTAATTGAATCGCCCTACCGCTGGCGTGATTGGGCTGCTGATGATGAAGGGATGAGCGGCGATGACTTGCTGAAATTCATTAACAATGATGAAGTAACGCTGCGGGATGGGACAAAAAGTCCTGGTTTGTTCGCTTACTTGCGGAGTCTTCAGAGTGCAACTGGGCGCGATCGCAAAGATGTAATCCGCCAAGTTTTTAACGATGTCACCAACCGCATGATTAGCGGCGCATTGTTGCGAGATGTGGTGAATAAAGTTAATGATATTCACTTCGATAACTCAGAAGAAGTGAACATCCTCAGCAACCTCTACGAGTCTATGCTCAAAGAGATGCGCGACGCTGCGGGGGACTCCGGCGAGTTCTACACGCCCCGGCCGGTAGTGCGGTTTATGGTGAAAGTTCTTAACCCGCAACTGGGTGAAACTATCCATGACCCGGCTTGTGGCACGGCTGGGTTTTTGGTGGAAGCTTACGAACATCTTAAGGTGCAGTGCCAACCTAAAGATTGGGAAATTCTGCAATCAAGTTTATCTGGAATTGAAGCCAAGCCTTTGCCATTTATGCTGGCTCAAATGAATTTGCTATTGCACGGCGTTGAGTACCCAGATGTTGAGAGAAAAAATAGTTTAGCTAGAGCTATTAACCAAATAGGCATTAAAGACCAAGTTGATATTATTCTGACTAATCCGCCGTTTGGAGGTGAGGAAGAATCCAAAATCAAAGAAAATTTCCCCCCAGAATTGCAGACAAGCGAGACAACTCTGTTATTTATACAGTTAATTATGCGCTTGCTCAAACGCCATCCTCAACTGGGACGGGCGGGAATTGTTGTACCAAATGGCACTTTATTCGGTGATGGTCTTTGCGCTAAAGTTAAAGAAAAGTTGCTGGCTGAGTTTAACTTACACACAATTGTTAGATTGCCTAATGGAGTTTTTGCACCTTATACGGGCATCCCAACCAATTTGTTATTTTTTGATGCTTCTGGGGCTACTGAAGATATTTGGTATTATGAATTAACCATTACAGATGGTCGCAAGAATTACAGCAAAACTAAGGCAATTCAAGATGATGAGTTTAGCGAGTGTTTAGGCTGGTGGAATAATCGCGAGGAAAGTCAACGCGCCTGGAAGTATCAGTTTAAGGAAACTTACGACAAAGCCAAGGCTGAGGCACAACCTTATTGGGATGCTGCTAGGGAAGCTGAGGCAAAAGCTAACCAGTGTACTCGGAAAGTTAAGGAATTAGAGGCACAGATTCAGACTCTAAATAATTCTCTGTTAGACTATGCTCCGGCTAAACAGCAAGCTGATATCAAAAATCAGATTAAAGTTCTGAAGGATGAGCAAAAACAAACCCAAGAAGAAGAACGGAGTCAGCGCGAAGTTGCTAAGGAGTCTCAGGCTAAAGGTGATGCAATTTACTGGCCTATTTTCAATCTGGATAAGAAAAACCCTAACGTTCAGGATGATTTTGAGCATCTGCCACCAGAGCAATTAGTTGCTGATATTTGGGCAAAAGAGCAGCGGATTTTAGAGATTTTAGGTGAAATTAAGAATGTGTTAGCGGGGGGTGGGGAATGAATAGGGACTGGTCACTAACTTCTCTAGGAAAGGTTATCAAATATCGTAAAGAATTTATTGAAATTGATGATACGCAAAAATATAAACGTTGTCGCGTACAGTGCCATGCCAAAGGTGTTGTTTTACGGGATATTGTTCAGGGTTCTGAAATAAAGACTAAAAAACAACAACCTTGCCGAACAGGTGAGTTTTTAATTGCTGAAATTGATGCAAAAATGGGAGGCTTTGGTATTGTTCCAGAAAGTTTAGATGGAGCTATTGTTAGCAGCCATTACTTTTTATTTGAAATCAATGAGCAATTGCTCGACAGAAGTTTTTTTAAGTTCTTTATCCGAACACCATTTTTTTGCGAGCAGGTTGCAGCGCAAGGTTCTACAAATTACGCTGCTATACGTCCGCAAGAGGTACTTACCTATCAAATCCCCCTCCCTCCCCTAGACGAGCAGCGGCGCATTGTGGCACGGATAGAGGAACTAGCCGCTAAGGTGGAGGAGGCGCGGGGGCTGCGGCGGCAGAGTGCTGAGGAGGCTGAGGCTTTAATTAAATCAGCAAGGCGCCAAATCATAGGCACAATACCTGGAGCTAATTGGGTACATTTAAGTAAATACGTAAAAGAAATTGAAAATGGTAAAAGCCCGTCATGTGAATCGCGTCCGGCCACCGATAATGAATGGGGAGTTGTTAAAGTGGGATGTGTTTCTTTTGGGACTTTTGAGCCATTAGAAAACAAAGCTTTGCCACCTACCATAAATCCCGACCCTGTTTGCGAAATTCAGCGTGGAGATTTTTTAATGAGTCGAGCCAATACAACACAACTGGTAGGAGCTTGTACTATTGTCAAAAAAACTCGATCAAAATTATTGTTAAGTGACAAAATATTTAGATTTGTTTTCAACAAAAATGAGCCTATTGATATTAATTATCTCGATCATGTTCTTAAGTCCCCAGCACTTCGGCTTCAAATAGAGCATCAAGCAACAGGAACATCTTTAACAATGAAGAATATTTCAAAAGAAAAAGTCTTGCGTCTAATGATACCTTTACATAGTCTCCCCGAACAGCGCCGCATCGTTGCCTATCTCGACAACCTGCAAGCTAAAGTAGACGCCCTCAAGCGCCTGCAAACCGAAACTGCTGCCGAACTTGATGCCCTGCTACCATCCATCCTCGACAAAGGGTTTAAAGGGGAACTGTAAAGCCATAAAAGCAAGATACTTGCCCACGAGACACTTTGTAAAGAAATGCAGCAATCAGCAACGATCGAGAGTGCGATCGCAGAAAATACAGGCACATCTAACGATATCCTGCTTGGCGGTGATGGCGACGATTTTCTCAGCGGTGACATGGGAAATGAGAATTTGATAGAGCGAAATGAGAGCGATCGCTTCTTGCTATCTCCCAATTCTGGTATCGATATTATCTTGGATTTTGAAGATGGTAAAGATTTGCTTTCTCTAGGCAACAATCTTACTTGCTCCAAGCTGTAAATTACTCAAGAAAACAGTATAACTTTCATCCATTTGTCAGCAACTGGAGAAATTGTAGCCTCTCTAAATGGGGTATCGTCCACTCTAATTAATGTCGCCGATTTTAGCTAAACTTAATAGCAAGTAGTCGCACATAACTCGGGTTTATGCGCGACTCTCAGAGATTGGGGCTAATACTTTAGATGCCGAAAGTAGAGCTACTTACCAGGAATCGTTATAAATTACACCAAGTCTCCGGAACAAAGCTACACTTAGGCGCAGACATATTCAGTACAACTATATCTATATTGCCACTGCGTTTACCAATAAAAATGGCTATAGTTATACTTACTGTTTTTGGCAAATTTCGGGGTATTGAAGCCCGCTCAATAGCCGCTCAATACCCTGTTGCTGCTAAATGCAAAGCGCGTTAGAGCGAGTGGATCTCCGAGGAATTATGATGAACCTAAATTTAGATACTATTTTCTCATCGCTCATGAACCCGGCACTGAACGAGTTCCAAGCTTGGGCTTTGCAAAACCCGCAAGAAAGTCTTAGCAAAACGCTGCTGCCAACGATCGCCCTGATTGAGGGTTTGATTGCCAACGAACCCAGGTACTTGCAAGTGAAACGGCTGGCTTTCGGAGCCAATTTTTGCTGCGCGGGGCAAGTCGTGATGTCCGAGTTTGCAACGCTGGAAAAAGCACTCACATCGCCGCAGGCGCGTGGATGGCGGCTGGGTACTTCTGTACTCGATCCCGATCTCGCGCCCAACCAAGATGTCGGCGGTAGGAACCTTTTCCTGCTGTCTCTGTCCGATCGCGAAACTGACAGTAGCAGCCACCATGCCGCATTCAAAAGCTGTATGCAGAAGTATCTCTTCAACAGTGCCACAACCGATCGCCAGGAAGACGAAATCGCCCGACGACTGCTCGATCGGCTAGCTGCAGATTATACCGAAATGCCGCACGGTACGGGGGGAGCGTTTTTTACCGATGTCAAGCGCGGTTGGATGGGATTTTTAGTCCGATACCTGCACTACGTCATCTTTGGGATCAACCCAGACGACGAGGAGTCGATCGGGCTCCTCGCCGATTTACATTACACCCGCCAAAGCCCGCTGCACTACTTCGCCGTCATCGGCAGCCTTTTGCAAAGCCTGAACCTGTTTGGACATGGAGACTTATCGGCTTTAATCGAGGGCGCAGCGACTATCTATGAGAATTCCCCAGCTTTAGCCGACTTCCAAGAGGAGAGCTCGGAAAACAACGGCATCACTAAGCGGGAATTGGCGAAGCTGATGACATCGATTATGGCGATAGCGGGACTGCAAGGCCCCCTGCACCTAGGCAACACGGCAATGGGATATCGCCCTCTCCCCGCCTATAAAGGACAGCAGACGGCCGAAATTAACCCCACTGATTTTTGGGATCGGCTCGATTTGGACGATCGCGAGTCGATCGAGCTGTTCCTCCTGGAATGCGCCCGCCTCTGGGCCCCCGTCAGCGCCACGCACCGAGTCGCGACAGAGCCCTTTACCGCAACCGTAGCGGGCAAAGAGCGCACTTTCCCTGCCGGGACCAAGGTACTGATACCGCTCAGTCTGGGGCTGCTAGACGGCAGTTTCTGGGGCTCTACGGTATACGAATTCAACCCTAAGCGGGAGAATCTGTGCCCTTTTCATATGGGATTTCATTCGGTGGGCGATCGTAGCGCGGGACGGATTTGCCCCGGTAAAGACATCGCACTCAAGATGCTCGTGGATGTCATAAGTACCGTAGGCAAAGTCCGCCGATCCTCTGAGCCTAACTTGCAGCGGTAATCAATCCAAAAGCTCGGTTTGTAGTGAGGACTTTAGTCCTCATCCACAGCATAAATTAACTCGCAAAAATCCGTTCCTACGCAACTCTGGACACCGCACCGTGCCGTTTCCCTACCCCAAAATAATTCCCCGCCATCGATGAGAGATGTAACCATCGCCCGCTTGATTTTCGGGAAACGGCACCGCGCCGTGTTCTGACTGTGGGTAATATCAATTGCGATGCCACCGGATTTCGTCTTACCACTATTTTGATGAGGAATAATACCATGTTAATCGAAGAAAAGCAACTAAAAGACATCGCGAATTGGATGAAAGTAGAAGATCCAGCGGAGTTACCGGAAGTCCTGCAAGGTATCTTTTTTATGGACGGGAATGTTTTACCAGACGATTGTTTGACGATGTACAGTTCTGACTGGAATCCTGAGCAACGGACGTTATTGCTGCGCGTTTTTGACCCTGTGATCTGGACATTTTATTCATCTATTGCGGGACGGATGTTAGCTTATTTTGTCAAATTTTCTCGCTTCACTTACTTGTTCCGATTCTCCGATGCAACTTTGCAGCATGGACACATCACGCCGATAGTGTTTGGATGGTCCGTGCCACCGTGGCTTGTAGATTTTTTGATCGATCGAGATCCGAACACTCCGAATGGAGATATCTGGTATCGAAGAAACTCGTTTTTCGGCAGACCTCCTGACAACGCATATACACTCCGCAGGATTGTAGACAAAGATGGCAATTACACATCAGCATTTCCAGATATGCTGTCTAAAGTTGACAGTGATTGTTTAATCATTGCCAAAGAGTGAAAATCTTTACAAAAACTACCAAACCCGCTTCATTAGGCGGGTTTGGTCGAGCAAAGAGCCGGGATTTGAGCCGACGACTCCCACTAAGCACAGTTTTATTTGCTAGCCTATAAAAGCTATGCAGCAAGCTTTCACAGGCTATTGTCAATTATTCATATCAATACTTCGGATAGTGTGTAATTGGCAACTGTAGAATAAGGGTTTCAGGTCGATTCCGCCAGGCATCTGCTTAGCCGTAACTCAAGGGTTTCAGGCTACGACCTAAAAACTTTCCAGACTATCGATCGTTTACAGTGTAAAGCAGGAAACTAGAATGGGGATCGCGAGTTCCCTGTACAGTGCGATCGTCATCTCCTCAGGGGAGATTGAGGGTAGGAAATCTATCAGTCCAGATTCATGATTATCACAAAAAATCTGGGTTGCACAAGGATTTAAGTCTTTACACAAGCTTGACAGATCGCATTTATCTAGGTCATTGCTGACAGGGTTGCTGTTTCTCTTTCCTGAAGCTCCTGTGCTCCCACTTGATTCAGGTAGATCAAAATAAACATTCTCAAAATAGCTGGTTCTTTGGAAATAATTTTGCCGGGATTCAGCACACCTAGGGACTTAAAGTCCCTAGGTATTCACTTTGGAGGAATTTGTCATGAATAAAATTTCACAAATCGACTCTTATCAAGTTGAGCAATTACTAAAACGCATCGAACAAATTGAAGCTAACCTCGGAATCAAAGTTGGCCCAAGTAGCGCAGAATCAGGTAAGGAAGCACAAAATTTTTGTGCTTTGCCAAAAGTTCCTCCACGCACTTTCGATCCGAGCGTGTCGCCGGACCGTGCTCGTCTAATACGGTCAATCGAGAAGAAGTGGGTTAACGGTACAAAATTACGTTATTACTTTTTTGAGAGTGGTCCCTATTCAGGCGGGAACGAGCAGAAGGAGATTGTTCGGCAGGGGTTTGAGGTGTGGAAGAAGGTAGGGATTGGTATCAAGTTTGAGGAAGTTCGGAACATCAGCGAGGCCGAGATACGAATCGGCTTTTTGCAAGGGGATGGAGCCTGGTCATATATTGGCCGCGATACGATCGATATTCCTAAGCAAGGCGAGCGAACCATGAACTTCGGCTGGGATCTTCAGGCTGATGAGCGTCGGGTAGATGTCCCTGTTCACGAGATCGGCCACGCCTTAGGTTTCCCTCACGAGCACCAAAACCCGTTTGCAGGTATCGTATGGGACGAAGAAGCCGTTTATAAATATTTTGCTGGTCCTCCTAACAGTTGGGATCGAGATACAACTTTTTATAATGTTCTCCAAAAGCTTCCTGCAAGAGAAGTTGAGGGGTCAAAGTGGGATCCCAACTCAATCATGCATTACGCTTTTGCAGCGGGGCTCATTGAGAAACCTATGGAGTACCACAACGGATTAAACCCTGCAGGCGGACTTTCTGAGCAGGATGTGTTGCAGGTACGATTATTCTATCCCCCGCTTGATGAATCGAGTTATACAGAACTTAAGCCCTTCCGTTCGGAGATTCTATCCCTCGCGCCTGCTGAACAGAAAAACTTTGCGATCGACCCCTCTGCTACCCGAAGCTATACAATTGCAACTTTCGGAGAACTAGATACAGTCATAGTTCTTTTCGAGGATCACAGTGGTGACCTGAAATATGTGGCTGGTGACGACGACAGTGGCAAAGACTTGAATGCACAAATCAAAGTTCGGCTTTATAAAGGTCGGCGGTATGTGCTGAGAATCCGCTCATACTCTAACTTGGCTGGTGCTGAAGCCTCAGTTATGCTTTGGTGAGGGCTGCCCCAAAAGTTTAGAGAGAAAAGCGATTTCTGGCGTTGCTGATTTACGGTATGAAAGGCTAAATATGCCAGTCATAGAAACCAGTATCCACAAAGCTTCTGGATGTTAAACTTATTTTTTTCATACCCTGATTAAGTAACGCCTCGCATTGTATATATCTGCTTCAGGAATGGCGTTCTGCGAGATCGTGTAGTATCCTTGGCAAACTACAATTTAGCCCTGTCCTGCATCAATGACATTCGATCGCAAATTGACGAGAACAGTGATGCGATCGACTCACTGGGGAATCACCTAATCCACACTACCAACACCAAAACTCGTTACCAAATCCAAAAGGAGATTGAAAGTCGAAATAAACTTAATCAAGCCTTGCGTTTAAAATACATCCCATCAGAGGAGGCTGATTATGAATAAACCAAAACTTACAACCATGACTTATGACCAGCTTGCAGCATAAATCGAATAAAATACGGTCTTAAAAGAGCAGTTTAAAGCTAAATCAGCAGAAGAGAAAGATAGACAACTTGTTTATCAGTTAAGCCCACAAATCTTAGTTTTAACCAGACGAAACGAGAGACTGGCAGGACAGTCGCTTGCTTTACTCAAACATAGAATTTTAACTTGGTAACCAGCCCCAACCCCCGAACCAGAACCAGCAATCGTACACATAGTAGTTGGGATTGTGGGGATTGTTGCGTATACCTGTTCTGGTGGTGCGCGTCTATACAATCGCGGTTTTGCGATCGCCTATGCCTTAATCGCAATCATGGGATTACTGGGTGTCGTTCAAACAAAGTTCGGCTTAAAGCCGATTTTCGGGAACACTCTTTGGTTCAGGACCCTAACAGCCGCCGTCGCTGCCTATTTTGGGTTTGTCCAACCGACACAAACAATGCCACAGATGAACACGCCGCCCAGATATTAAGAGAGGACTGATACCGTCCTACTGCGGGATGAGTGTATGCTCATTCCCGTAGCGGGATGGTTTTTCGATTAAAAAAATGCGGTACAGTTTCCTGAATTTATTCGTGGAGTTCTTTTAAGAAGAGCTTAGAAAAAATCCTCTTCTAATCTATTGTTTATAAAACTTATAATTTTCATGGTCTGTTCTCCTAAAAAGCAAGTTCTAGCTTTAGACCTTAGTTATTCCCAAGGAAAGATTTGAGCAATAAAAAAGACCAATAACATATAGAAATATATAGAATTAACGGATTCAGACACAAGCTTTCTGAGAAATATGAGCGACAATATTTACGGCAATCTTAAAGGATTACAACCGAGTCACATCAAACAATTACAGCAGCTTTCCGAGCAGCGGCAGCCAAGCGATCGCCCGATCGCCCCCGAATTTGCTCAGAAGCTAGCAGCCATTAGTACAGAAATTCATCAGCCAGTATGCAGCTACATCAATCGACGCGGGCAGGTAGTCCGAGTCGGGGTAGGTACGCCGCAACAGACTCAAATTCCGCCGCAAGAGCTGCCTCAACAGGGCGCTGGGCACTTGAGTGGAATTCGTTGCGTTGCCACTCAACTCAAAGGAGAGGCACCTGATGCTGCTGCACTGATGGCAATGGCACGGCAACGCTTAGATGCTTTGGTGGTGTTAATCCCCAACAGCAATGGAACCCAAAGACGAGATGACGGCGCTACTGGCTATGTCAAAGAAGCTTATCTAGCTCACCTCGTACCCGATTTAGACACGCCTTGCCTCGTTTCTCCTCCCCTCAGTCTGGATGACCTGACTGAGCAAGACTTCGACGACTTAGTTGAGGGATGGGAAATGGAGTTTCAAGAAGCAGGCTTTGAAACATCTCCATTGCCAGCAATTGAGAGTGAGGGCGATCGCGTTCTGCTGATTGGGTTAATGACCGAGGATCTTACTGCCCAACGGTTTCAAGATGGACTAAACGAACTCGTCCGGTTAGTTGAGAGTGCGGGAGGAGAGGTAGTGGAGACGGTGCAGCAAAAGCGATCGCATCCCCATCCTCAAACTGTCGTCGGTCAGGGAAAAGTAGAAGAAATTACGCTGTTGGCTCATCAGCTTGGAGCCAATCTCATTGTCTTTGACCGAGATATCTCTCCCTCTCAAGCGCGAAACTTGGAAAGCCAGATTGGGATCGAAGTAGTAGACCGGACTCAAGTCATTCTCGATATCTTCGCTCAACGTGCTCAATCGCAGGCCGGTAAATTGCAAGTGGAACTGGCGCAATTGGAGTATATGCTACCTCGGCTGCGGGGTCGAGGTCAGGCGATGTCAAGATTAGGGGCTGGAATTGGGACGCGAGGCCCTGGTGAAACCAAACTAGAGACTGAACGACGAGTCATTCAGCGGCGAATCGCGCAACTCCAGGAATCGGTGGACCAACTACAGGCACATCGCGCCCGCTTGCGGCAACAACGACAGCAGCAAGAAGTCCCCTCTATTGCATTGGTAGGTTATACCAATGCGGGTAAATCCACGCTGTTAAATGTGTTGACTCATGCCGAAGTTTACACAGCCGATCGCCTGTTTGCCACCCTCGACCCGACGACGCGAAAGATTGTGATTACAGATCCGCAAACCCAGGAACGGCGATCGGTTCTTCTGACAGACACGGTTGGGTTTATTCACGAACTCCCGCCACCGCTAATGGATGCATTCCGAGCCACACTAGAGGAAGTTACTGAGGCAGATGCCCTGCTTCATGTCGTCGATCTTTCCCATCCAGCTTGGGAAAGTCATATCCGTTCAGTGATGGACGTGTTAGAAGAAATGCCTGCCCTTCCAGGGAAAGCAATGATTGCCTTTAATAAGATGGATCGGGTCGATAGCGAAACTCTAGCTTTAGCCCAGCAAGAATATCCCGAAGCTGTATTTATTTCAGCCACTCAAAGGTTGGGTTTAGATACTTTAAGGCAGCGATTGCTGGAATTTATCGACGACGGTGTTTTATCTCCAGCACTTGTAGAACAGTAGAAGGGAGCGATCGTGTTGACTATAAATTTGAAATTCCTAATGCGACTATTAAGCTGTTGTGCATCTAAATCGCATATTTAATCGCTCTTTTGTCGCTTCGGGAAGAATCTAACACGCTCGCAGGGTAACCAAATCCATAACTACTCCTTCATTAACAAGAGTCCGAAACTCATTTAAATAATGGATTAATTTGCCCAAGCCTAGCCCCACAATTGTCAGATTAAACCCTTCTAACCCGGGAGGAATTAAACAATAAAAAATGTACGGTTGAATAATTAATTTTAAATTATTCAACCGTACCTTTCTATGTGTTAGCATTCTACCGATACTTTTTTGCTAACATTTGCTAACAAATACATAAGTTGAGAGCTGATCTCAACCAAGGCGTATCAACCGATGCCCGTAGAAATTTCTACAAGCACTTATATTATTGCGTTCAGCTTGGTTATCGCTTACAGCTATTAGCCAATCTGATTATTTGCTTTGATACTGTAGAGGCAACTTATTTATATAGCGGTTGCGTACTACCAAGGTTTTTCACCTACATCTGAGTGGCTAAATTCATTCTATATGATATAAAGACAATAAGGCAAATGTAAGCGATTGTTAGCAAATGTCAGAAAAAGTCTTACTGTTAATCAACCTTCACAGAGCCTGAAGCGATATCCCTGTTTTATCCCACTTTATGTCTGAGTATGTCAGATATTGTCACCCCTTATTGAGAATGACAATAGGCTGCCCCATCTCCCAAAAATAATGGAATCCTTAGTGTATAAGGATTCCATCTATCGGAGCGGCGGGATTTGAACCCACGACCCCTACTACCCCAAAGTAGTGCGCTACCAAGCTGCGCTACGCCCCGACAGCTTTAATAGCTTAGCATGGAATTCCCCAAAAAGTCAAAAAACTTTTAAAACTTTTGCGGCCTGGACCAAACCGGGCGCCGCAGCCGCCGGCCAAAAACCCTCGCACCTGCGGCCAGCATTCAATATCAACTGCACGCTGTAAGCTTCCGGATAGCCTTCTACCTGCACCCACAGCAAATCGCTTTCGGCTTCAATGGCGATTTTTTCCTCGTCCATTAACTCAGAGGCCATTTGACTGATTGTGGCCGCCAATTGTCCCAACAATCGGCAAAAATCGTTTAACTCAGCCTCCGTGAGTTCGATCGCCCAACCGTCGCCAGCCACCAAACCCTTAAACTCCTGGGCCTGGGGGTTCCATCCCAAACGCCACCCAACACCCGTTTTAATTACACGTTCCACCATTGAGGGATTTTAGATTTTAGATTTTGGATTTTAGATTAGTAGGACTTACCCATAAATACGAAAGAAACGGTTTTTTTTACCAGTGTTAAAGGCCTGGATGCAGTATTTCACTAAACAACCCGGTTTCTGCAGCCCTGAGTATTAAGGTATCAGCAACTTGGCATCTCCGGGCTGGGGTTCAGGTATTGTCGGTGTGTTCTCGCGCTGTTGTGTTTCCCCCGCCGCCGGTGTGCGCCCACGCCCGGAAGTCTCCGTAAAAACATCAACCAAAGCTTGAACCAAAGCATCCCGCTGTGCTCTATTTAAACTTTGAATAGCAGCGCGATCCCGTTCCATCGGATTTGACCGCAAAACGTCGTTTCCGGGATACACGCTTTCCACCAAATAATCGGGAGTCGCCCCCAAATAGTCAGCTAAACTCAACTTCCAATCAAAGCGGTAATTGGGCGGCCGTCCTTTGACAAATACGTGATATCGAATCAACCGCCCGACTAAAGTATTGGTAGGATCGACTTTTCCTGTTTCCTTGGAAATATAGTTATTCTCGATCGGGAAATCCGGCAATTTTTCATACACAAATTTCCACGCATCTTGCACCCTCACTTGATCCGGCGCAGATTGTTGAGCCACCCGCTGCACCGACGCCGACTCAGAACTCCGCTGCAGCGAAGGTTCCAAAGCTGACAGACTCAGTTCGCCCGATTCCAATACCCAACTCAAAAGCGTGAAAATCGCCACACTCAAAGTAACCAACAGAAAACTTAAGCCCCGCTTTAATTTATTCACGGTTTTGACAATTTCAGACATATAATAAGTTCATAATCTTACCCGCCAGCAGAGTCCTAGTTTTTTATTTTAGGACTTAGGAAAATAAACCCGGTTGGGAGCCTCCCGATTTTGTAAAAAGCGTTTTTTAGAAGTGCGATCGGGACCTTCGCTTGCGTATATAAAACAAACCGGGTTTTTCACGCCAGGCGCACCAGTCTAGTTTGGCAAAGTTTTGAGTTTTGAGTTGACAAAATTTTCTGGCAATTCACCACTCAAAACTCAAAACTCCCGAAGCCTAGATATCTCCGATAATTTCCGGCTGAGTCAGTTCGTCCGACATCTCAAATATCGCCCGCATTACAGGTTTCATCATTTGATGGTCGTCCATATTGTCAAAATCTTCATAGCGGCGGCGTTTGGCGCGGTTCGCCACCTGTACCGTAATCCGATAGCGGTTGGATGCAGCAGCGATCAACTCTTCCGCGCGACGGGTTAGCTGAGTTGAATCGAAGGTTGGACGCTTAACCATGAGACTACCTACTTTATGTAATGTTACATTCTAGTTTAGTATGTCAAGATTCATAATTTATTAACTGAGTATCATTGCTTATGCAGGCAGCAACAGCCTATTCCTTTGGTCACTTGCATCGGGGAAATTCTCATCCCCTCAAATTGGTTGCTTTCGGTGACAGCTTAATCTACGGTTTCGGCGACGGTGTAGGCGGTGGCTGGGTGGAAAGATTGCGGCGCCAGTGGATGTTAACCGAGAGTGCAGGACACGTTTTATACAATTTGGGCGTTCGGGGCGATCGCACCTCTCAAGTCGCCCAGCGGCTCGAAAACGAGTTTCGCCACCGGGGCGAACTCAGAAACCGCGTCCCGGATGCGATTATTCTTTCCGTAGGCCTCAACGATTCGGCGAGAGTGCAGTCGTTTACCGGGCGCAGCTACACTGATTTTGAACATTTTAAAACTGTTTTGGATAATTTGTTAAACCTGTCCCAACTACTTTGCCCGGTGATATTTGTCGGGATGGTGCCGGTGGATGAAAGTAAAATGCCTTTTCAAGATTGTTTGTATTACAGTCATGCTGACCAATATCGGTATAAAGAAGCAACGAAATTAGCTTGTGAGTTGCGGGGAATTCCCTATTTAGATATTTTTGATAAATGGCTCGCTCGGGGCAATATTTGGTGTAGTTCGTGTCTAACTTCGGATGGGCTTCATCCCAATGCAGTGGGCTATCAATCTTTGTTTGAAGATGTGACAAGTTGGGAACCGATCGCAAGTATTAGTCATTAGATATCAGTCACCCCTCATCAGTAAAAATGAAGTAGGGTGCGTCAGCTAGCATTATTTTCGCTATAAACTAACAATCTCATAACTGATGCACGCCCGCAAAAAACGGTGCGTCAGAGTCATACTTTGCGTGCAAATGGAAAATCTCAAACCTGACGCACCCTAACACTGATTGCATTTTTCACCATCAAGTGAAACGTGATAAAATGCTCAGTAACCAGGTGGATGTTGCAAGCTACCAACAACTTTGTCGATCGCTTCTGCGATCGCCAACAACTCCATTTCACGCCACCGCTTACCAACAATTTGCATTCCAATCGGTAAACCATTTTGAGTTTGTCCAATTGGAATTACCACCGCAGGATGTCCGCTAAGATTAGAAGCCATGGTGTAAGCCCCGTTTGCCACTGCATAAGGATAGGATCTGCCATCAATGTCAACTGCACTCCAAGCGGGACGGTGAGTAAACGCAGCGGTTGCCGCAACGGGACAAAGCCATACATCCCACGGTTCTAATGCCTCATCTATATGGGCAGTGAAGCGATCGCGCTGTGTGAGTGCCTCGAAATATCCTTTCAAACTTGGATTCAATATCTCAGGTAGGAATCTGCTGAAATCTCCCAATTTTCGGAGTTCCTTGTCGCCTTGGGTTGCACTGCGGAAGATTAACTCTAAACTACGACGCAGGTTATATCTATCCTGCGGTTGAGAGTAGATAGTGAGGTACATAGAGATCCGTCCGTAGAGATTCCATATTTTGGAAAGGTCAAAGTCTTTGGGAAGCCAGCGTTCGGTTTGGACACCTGCGTGAGAGAGTGTCTGCACGATCGACTCCATAGCTGCTCGAATTTCAGAAGCAACGGGAACTTCGGCCCATTCATCGTTCCAAGCGATTTTGAGATCTTGCAAAGGCTTGCCAGAGGGTCGATCGAGCGGAACCGGCGGGACATCAGGGCGCCGCAGATCCGCGCCTGCAATTAACGAAAAACATAGCCGGATGTCTTCGATCGATCGCGCAAAACACCCAACGGTCATCATTTGCCGAATACACAGTGGCATTCCCGGCACTTCAGGAATCTGCCCTGCTGTAGAAATACGGCGATCTGTCGCCTTTAAACCATATATGCCGCAGAAATGAGCAGGCTGACGCACCGAACCCCCGAAATCGTTGCCCAAATCCAACGGTGAAAGTCCTGCAGCGACAGCCGCGGCACTCCCTCCAGAACTGCCCCCAGGTGTGTAGTCAAGATGCCAAGGATTATTCACCCGTGGAAACAGAGAATTTGTGCTTTGATAATCGGCAGCCAGTTCCGCCATGTTGGTTTTTCCCATGATGACAGCACCTGCTGCCCGCAATCTCGCAACAGCAGTTGCATCCTGTTGAGGCACATAATCTTTGAGGGGAATATAGCCTGCTGTGGTGCGGAGCCCGGCTGTTTCAAAAATGTCTTTAATCGTGATGGGAACCCCATGTAAAGCACCCCAGTTTTCTCCTCTGGCTAGGGCTTCATCGGCAAGTCTTGCTCTAGTACGGGCATTGTCCTCATCCAGCGTACAAATGGCGTTTAATTGTGAGTTGTGCTTGGCGATTTGAGTAAGGTAAGCGTCGAGAACTTCGACGGCAGAGACTTGGCGATCGCGAATCATTCGCGCTAGCTGATGGGCAGAGGCAAACGTCAGGCTACTCATAAACAACAAACAGGTATTTCTCGATCGAGTCAATTATATTCACTTTTAGTTAATATAGTTAACTAATATCAAACGGCTTTCGGCTTCGTCCCTAAATCCTGTTAATTGCAGACACAAGGTAGATAAGGGAGATAAGCAACATAAGGATTTTAAGGAATTTAAGCATTTTAAAATCCCAAAAGAAGCATCAAAATATTTATTTTAAAAGACCGTATCTTCCCCGCACAAGAAGTAAAATTTTTCAATAATGATTACATAACTGAGGGAAAGAGCAAGTTTGGTCCGAATCAATCAGCCTATCAAAAGCTTAGTTCTCCTCAATAAAAAAATTGTGTAAATTGGAGAATCAAAAAATGTCTGTATTACATCGTATCAAATCCGGTACATCTGTTTTATTAACACTGGGAACAGTTGCCGGAACCGCAGCGCCGATGCTAGCTCCCGCGCCTTCTTTTGCTCAGACAACTTTTTCGGATGTTAATAATAACTACTGGGCAAAAGACTTTATTCAAGATTTGTCAGAAAGAGGAATTATCAAGGGATTTCCCGATGGCAGTTTTCGCCCGGATGCACCAGTAACGCGGGCTGAATTCGCGGCAATGGTGCGTTCTGTGAAAAAGGCAAAAACCCGCGCTGCTGTAAGGTTTGCCGATGTTCCGTCTAATTTTTGGGCAAGCGGGGCGATCGCCGAAGCTTACGAAATGGGATGGATGTCTGGCTATCCCGGCAGTGTTTTCAGGCCGACACAGCAGATTCCTCGCGTTCAAGTTGTAGTCGCTTTAAATAACGGAATGGGCTATGAGCCTACGTGCGATTTTCAAGATGTTCTCAGTTACTATAATGATGCTGGTGAGATTCAAAGTTATGCTGCCAAAAGCGTTGCTGCTGCTACTGAAAAACAGTTGGTTGTCAGCTATCCCAGTCCTAAATCTCTCAAACCCAACAAGTCAGCAACGCGAGCTGAAGTAGCTGCTTTTATCTATCAAACATTAGTGAGTACCAATCAAGCAAGAGCAATAAATTCTCCTTACATTGCTAAGATTGATGTTAGCGAGTCTGTTGCTGTGAAAATTCCCAGCGGGGCGACTATTCCAGTCGAGTATGCAAAAGGCAAGATTTTGCTCGGCCCCAATGACAAGTCTCCGATTACGCTGACTGTTGCTTCGGATATCACGGGTAATAATGGCCAAGTGCTGATACCCGAAGGCTCGAAAATTAGTGGCGAATTGCGATCGACTGGTTCGGGCGCTCAGTTTGTGGCTCAAGAATTAAGTATAATCAACGGCAGCAGAGTGCCTCTCAATGCCACTTCGCAACTGATTACTACGAAAGAAACTGTTACCAAAGGCGTTAATGTTGGTAATCTGGTTCAGAATACGGCGTTGGGTGCAGCAGCAGCGGCGGCGATCGCAGGTGTTACGGGCGATCGGGCGATCGCCACTGAAGAGGTGCTCGGCGGTGCGGGAATCGGGACTTTGCTGGGGGTGTTTTTGGGTCGAGATAAAGTTGACTTGTATGCTGTTAATCCCGACACCGATTTAGATTTGCAGTTGGATTCCGAGTTGGTAGTTGGTACTGCCAGCACAGGCATTTGTAGCGCTCGATAGAGCCGATAGTTGGAAATTTCCTCAAACCCCTCGCCTTGCAGGAGAGGGGCTTTAATTTGTCTATTTCACCTGCCTACAGGTGCATCTAATCAAATAATTACCCAGGGAATTTTTAAAATTGTAAATTTTTAGGGGCATCCCAAACTTTCTCGGGTAGAAACTCCCGTCACGGGATTGACACCATCGGCTTTCTCGCACAGGATAGCCACTTGATAAGCGTCGATAATCGCGTCAGTAAAATCAGCGCCGGAAATTGCAGCATCAAAAAACCGAGTTCGAGTCATAATTGCCTCGGTAAAATTAGCATTCATCAAGTTAGCGCCGTCGAATGTAACTCTATCTGCCAAAGCACCGGAGAGGTTGGCACCTGACAAGTTGGCATTCAGCAAAACTCCCTTAGTCAAAATCGCATTAGTTAAATCAGCACCTTGAAAATTTGTTCCCCGCATTTCCGCAGCGACAAATGTTCCCCCCGCTAAATCCGAGTTGGAAAAATCGCGATCGGACAAATTAATATTTGTGTAATTAATACTTGTTTTCGGCAGGGCAAATGCAGGAGTAGCACTCAGCACCACCCACCCAAAAGCCAACACTAAACTTAAAACCAGGCTCAGGAAAATTCGGAATACACTTTTCATGATGATGGGAATGGGGAATTGGGCATAGTTGACTGTTGACTGTTGACTGTTGACTGTTGACTGTTAACTGCTGACTAATGACGAATGACTAATGACTAATTAAAATCGCTTTACCCAATCTTCGCCGACGCGAAGTGTCAAGTCAGAATTAATTTCACCCGTAGAAGATGCTTCAATTTTACCGCTGCCTAACGCTTTTTGCAGTTGATTCGCTGCCTCTAAATCGCCTTGCTGAACAATAATTTGACTTTGACGCTGCTTCTGGGGCGAATCCTGCACTACAGATACATTAAAAAAGCCCTGTTTTCTGAGAAATTCAGCAACGGTTTTTGCGGTTGTCGGTGTGCTAGAAGCGTTTTGGACAGCTATTTTGAGGTTTTTGGGCAAAACCGACTCGCTGGGATTGCGAAGTCGTCCTTGTGCAAAATCCGGCAGACTCGGGTTCAAATATTGTGTGATAATGCGATCGACCCCGACCGTATCTAAAATCCAATAACTCCTCAAATCCCCTTGTTTTGAACTAGAACTTCCAGGCAACATTACCATTTTAAAAGTATCTCGCTCCAATTGCAAACCGAAATTTGCCAGGGTCAATATTTCCTCATAATTGAGGTTTGTATCCACATATTTTTGCATCAATCGAACAATTTGTGGCAAGCGTACAAATACTGATGGGCTTGCAAGGCGGTTCCGAATAGCTTGAATCAAAGATTGCTGCCGCTGAATGCGGCCGATATCTCCTAAACCGTCGTTGCGAAATCGAGCAAATTGTTCTGCTTGTTCTCCATTGAGAGTTTGCCATCCCTGGGCTAAGTTTATTTTTAACTTTTGGGCGGTATCTGTATAGGACATTGCGCGAGGTACAAATACCTCAACTCCGCCCAACAAATCGACTAATTCCTGAAACGCACTGCTGCTGACTCGCACGTATCGTTCAATTCTCGTATTGTTCAGCATACTGCTAACCAATCGCGTCGCCAAAGCTGCTCCTCCCCTAGCATTGGCTTCGCTAATTTTGCTGAAGGGAATTCCGGGCACTTCGACTTGAGTATCTCGCGGAACTGAAAGCAAACTAATAGATTTATCTCTAGGATCGAGGTGCAATAAGAGTATTGTATCGCTGCGACCCTCAAAAATCTTAGGGCCATTGGCTGCTGCTTCCGGCACGCGGTCAATTCCCAATATCAAGATGTTAACTGGCCGCGACAGGCGGTATCCAGAGCGGTTGGATGATGTATAGTTAAAGCCAGTAGCGTCTAGGACTCTACTGATAACTGGCGGTTCCACGGGAGCTAACAGGGCGGTAATTGCCCCGATTGCTGCGGAGATGGCGGCTGTGAAAACTAGGAACAATAGCCCAAATATATACAGAAATAATTTAGGCTTTTTTCGAGATTCTCGATCGACTGGTTTAACAAAGTTGCTTTTAAAGATTGACCAGTTTTTCATTGACTTGCTGTTAATTATTGCATTTTTTCAGCTTTGCAGTAAAACTTGGGCGGTGCTTCTGGAAAGTATTTGAGCAAAGCCGGACACAGCCAGCCTTCGAGATTTTTCGCTTCCCACCGATACCAGTTACCGCCGTATTCTTCTTTCAACCACAGCATTTCTGCTTGATATCCGGGAAATGGATTGGCCGAAAATAAGAGTCGGAAACCTTGAGCGGCATTGGGAATGTCTGCGACGAGCACGTTAATCATTTCCGGGACGCCCTGAACAAATGGTTCTCGGACAAGTCCGACTCGCTCGTCGTCAAAAACCCAGGTGTACTGTTCGCGATAGGGGTAAATTACCATCATGGCATTGGACATGGTATTCTCCTCTTTTTATTTCGTTTGTTTGGTCGGCGAAAAGGCAAGTGTTGATACATTATATTCTGTGACACCGGAGTTGTGCACTATCCGATTTGACAACCCTGTTTTTACTTAGGAAATATCGCGGGTTATTTACAAACTTTCTTCGGCGTGGGCGGATTGATGAAGTCTAGGCATATCGGGCTTTAGAGCTATTTTTTAACTTTTTTATTTTCGGTAAATCGTAGCAAAATCAAAGACGCTTAATGGTGATTCATTGTAGGATTTTTTCTTCTAATTGTGCCGAGCTTTATAACCATTATTACCTTTTTAGTAATGACGAATAGTTTTTATTCACCACACTATGAGGACGAACACCCTAACTATAAACCTTTAACTGTTTGTAGTTGGGTGTTATGTTTGTTTTCGGGAAAATCAGCTCAAATTCTCGTCAGCTCAACCAGCGCCTTAGCTAAATATTGATACTGCGGCAAAGTATTGTATATTTGAGCCGAAATCCTCACCAACTGCTTACTAGCATCCGGCCAAGGAATCACCGGAACTTCAATTTTAAAAATCTCCCACAGCGCCTGTTGCAAAGGTGGAATTCCTCCCTTTGCAACCGCATCAGACTGGGAGTCTGCCAGTGGCACAACTGCCATCGAACCCACCATTTCATCAGGACAAGGTAGTGGCAAACCTAATTTGTCCGCCAATATTTTTCTCCCCGCCAACGCCAAAGCATGATTTTTTGCAATCAATTCCGGCCAGCCACCACTCAACAAAGAGCCCATAAAATCAATAGCTACAGGCACGCACAAATAGGGACTCGGATCGAGTGTTCCCATCCAGTCAAATTCTAGTTGAAAGCGCGATTTATCAGCGCGCGGCGAGTTAGCACCGTGACTGATCGTAGTTGGGCGAATGGCATTTTGCTTGTCGCGCCGCACGTACAGAAAGCCCGCACCTTTCGGCGCGCACAGCCATTTGTGGCAATTTCCCGTATAGTAAGCCGCGCCAATTTCATCTAAATTTAGCGCTACCATTCCCGGCGCGTGAGATCCGTCTACTAATACATCCACGCCACGGTTAGCTAACTCGCCGACTAACTGTTTGATGGGAAAGATTAAACCTGTTTGGCTGACAATGTGGTCTAATAAGGCTAACTTTGTTTGCGGTGAAACGCACTTAATTATTGCTTCAATAATTTGTTCGGGCGACTCAATTGGAAAGGGTACTTCTGCTACTATTACTTTAGCCCCTGTCCGCTCGGCTACAAAGTTAAGTGTGTTGCGGCAAGCGTTGTATTCCTGATTTGTAGTTAGCAATTCGTCGCCCGGAGCAAAATAGAGCGATCGCAAAACTGCATTTACTCCCGTGGTGGCATTCGGCACAAAAGCCAAGTCATCCTCACCCGCACCGATAAATGCTGCTAGCTGATTTCTCGCATTATCTAACAAGGGTTCAAATTCCCGCATAAAGAAGCGCAATGGTTCTCTTTCCAGTTGTTCCCGAAAACAGGTTTGCGCTTCCAGTACGGGAATAGGACAAGCCCCAAAAGATCCGTGATTGAGGAAAGTTATATTGCGATCGAGCAACCAATATTGGTTAATCATTAGTAATTAGTCATTAGTAATTATAGCCTTTCTCAGTAACATGAGGTACTATCGGGCATTGGACATTGGGCATTGGGCATTGGGCATTGGGTATTGGGCATACCTCACTTTCTTGAGAACCGCTATAGTCATTAGTCATTAGTCATTAGTCATTAGTCATTAGTCATTAGTCATTCGTCAGTCAACCGTCAACCGTCAACTGTCAACCGTTACTCATTTTACCTTTTAATTGCTCAAACTCTTCTAATGTATTGCAATTCGATAACATTACTGCTTCTTGTTCCCCTACAGGTAGAGGGATTGCGGGGATTTGATTTAACCACACTTGAAAGGAACGTCCCCCTTTGTCAATAAAACTTTGCAAACTGGGCAGAGATTGTTGGCGGTAGAAGCCGCACAAAGGCTCCCAGCGCGGATTTTGATAAGGCACAACTGCTAAAGTAGACGGGGGAAAGTCTGTTAACTGACTTGCCCACTTCTGAATAATCTGAGCATTCAACAAAGGCAAATCGCAACCTAACAGTAAAATCCACTCGGCGGCTATTTCTTTCAATCCCTGAGTCAATGCAACCAAGGGCCCGCAGCCGGGATTGTACTCTACCAGAAATTGGGATTTTTCGGTTAAGGTCGATCGATAGCGATCGGGCCAAGCAGTCAGAACATAAACTTCTGGCGTTAGAAGTGCTGCAACTTCGCACACCCGCTGCAATAGGGATTTGCCTTCAATTTCCAGCATAGCTTTATCCCTACCCATCCGCGAACTTTGACCGCCTGCAAGCACAATTACAGCAATTTTATGATTTGTCATTAGTCATTAGTTATTAGTCATTAGGAACTAGAAAAAAATATCAATTTAGTGTGCCACTGAGCACAAAACCTCATCACTCATTTTCAACTAAAAACACTAACGGCTTGGCTAAGTTCCTCAAGTTTTTGCACGACTTTACCGCTGCTCAATAAAGTTTCTGCCTCAATTAAACCCGAGTTGATATCCAAACAAATTCCGCTGCGCCACAGATAAAATCCGCCGTTCCAGATAGCGGACTGCATCAATTCCGAGGGTTTTCCCAGCAACACTTCCTGCATTTCTTTTGATAACTCAGAGGCTGATTCAAAGCCAGGATTTGTGCTGCTAAAACCGTAATCTCCGTGAGCTAAAAGCACTCGCTGGAACTCTGCACCCGGCTTAGCAATGCCGATAATCGCAGTGCGATCGCGCGGCAAATCGCAGCTTCCCTCCAATCCTTTGACTGTGGTATAACTTTTTATTCCCCGCAACTCAAAGGCTTTTTGAAACATACCTTCTGTCGGTGGGTGGACGTAGCCGGAGATGACGTTAACATCGCCGGCACAGGGACACCACATCAACTCCATTGTCGAAAAAGGTGGCCGTTTGCCGATTTCGCGGCGGTAGGGTACTAAAGTGGCGGCTTGAGGAAAATGCTTGGGAAGGTAAACAAAACCTAAACCCGTATTGTCAAAAACTTGTTGGACTTTTTCTAAACGGAGTTTTCTCCAGTCTACTCCCAAACCGCGCCAAATTTCAATGAGGGGAATGCCTTCCTTGGTTGGCATGGTATCGCCCCCGTGCATGAGGGTTGGGACGCCAGAGGCGGCTAAAATTAGGGCTGTTAAAGGGCTAATTGGAGCCGTGCGCGATCGCCCGTCGTAAGCAACGCCAAACACGGCGACGGTAGAGACGGAAAACCCTTTTTCTCGGTTTGGGGGGGCAAGCATAGGCCCCAATTCTTCATAAGCATCGAGCATTCCGGCTAATTCTTCGCCGGTGGGCCGTTTAATGCGGTGGGAAATCATAAAAGCTCCGATTTGAGTCGGTGTTGCTTCTCCCAGCAGCATCATCCGCGTGGCTGCTGCTGCTTCGGCTCGAGTTAAGTTTTCTCCTGTGTGTATTCCGCTGCCTATTTTTCGCAGCAATTCTCTAAAGGCGTCACTCATAACTTTTGAAGTTGGTAATTGGTAGTTGGTAGTTGGTAGTTAGTAATTGGTAGTTAGTAATTGGTAAGATTTGAATCGTTTTAAATTTAAAATCCTGAACTCTCAATTCAAAATTATCGAATTAATTCCCTGATTTTCCTAGCTGGATGACATCAAATGGCGGCACACATTCGCGTACCAGGTTCCAGAAATGGGCGATCGGCGGAATTTGCATTCGATCGTGTGTTGTCACCAACACGACTTCGCGAGTCCAAGTCGGATCGATCGCCGATTGGTCGATCGCCGAAACCTTGGAATTTGAACGATCTTGGGCGATCGACCGAATTGCTAAAGTGCTATCGCCCTTCGCCTCCAGCAAAGCTGAATGCGGCAGCAAAGCAATCAATTCTCCCTGTCGCACCACACCCCGAAAAGCATCAAGAGTGTTGAGTTCCAAAACAGCATGAAGTGTAGCACCGATGCGTCCAAATTGTTCTTGCACCATCCGCTGCATTCCGTACCCGTCCTTAAACACCACTTGCGGGTAACAAATCAATTCCGGCCAAGGTACTCGATCGTACTGGGCCAAGGGATGACCCGCCGCCATCAACACCTCGATCGGCTCATTGTAGAGCACCTCAACCAACATTTCCGGGGCTTGAGTAAAATAGCGGTTGTTCATCACCACTGCTATGTCTACCAAACCGTCTTTGAGGACTTTCAGAGCTCGATCGCTCCCGAGGGAAGTCACCCGCAACTGCACGTTAGGATAGTCCCGACAAAACTTTTGCAGCACAGGCGGCAAATAAGCAGCGCAAACCGAGTGAATCGCAGCCACGCACAGTTCCGGCTGCTTTCCCGCCAACAAGTCTCCCAATTCTTCAGCAGCATTTCGCCAAGTCTGACAGATTTTGCGAGCGTGAGGTAGCAGGCGTTCCCCTCCCACAGTCAGCTTCGCGTGGGCTGTGCGGTGAAACAGCGACAAACCCACGGACGCTTCTAATCCCTGCACTTGGCGGCTAATTGTCGATTGGGTAACGCCGCACTTCCGGGCTGCTTGCTGAAAGCTACCGGTTTCAGCAACTGAAAGAAATGCTTGAAGCTGCTCTAAGCGCATGGATGTTTAATTCGAGATGGTTTGAGAAATTTTACTGGAAGATAATCTGTGACATTAACCGATTTAGTAGCAGAATTTAGTAGACTTTGATACAGGTACAGATTAGTTTTGATTCCGGGGCGAGACGCGGGGATGCTTGGCTCTACGAATCTATTTGCTCGGGTAGGATTGCTGAGCGCCAAAGTAGAGGTCGATTCTCCAATGTTGAAGGGATTCCTGCATCTGCAAAATTATAAAAAAATGGATTTAATCAAGAGAAATTCATCGAATTTTGCCAGATTGTAGCTAAACAGTTTGAATAAACTGCACAGTCAGAATCGCTTCATCACTTGCGCTAAATTGCTTGGTTTATCCCTATGATTTGGACTCTAAAACGCGCCTTAAATTTCTTACCTCCTTGGGCATTATATAGCAATCCTAAATCATTTGTGAATTTCTTACTCCCGAGCGGAGCGGGTTCGGGGAGGGTTGGGGTGGGGTAAAAAATTTACGACTCCTGCAAGGATTGCTATAGTACCTGACCGAAAGCATCCAGGATACAAGCCCCCGGATTCATTCCTTCGCAGACTCACGGCCCAGAAATAAAAAACCTGTATCCGATGAAACTTGCCCCTCGAATTTATCCGTGGGGTCAAGGCTTCAATCTAAAATCTAAAATCTAAAATCTAAAATCGATTGACTCTCCCTAAACCTCTCAATAAATGTACGAATATTACAGGCAGGTTAAAACCTGTAGTGAACTTTCATCCCCGGACTAAAGTCACTCTTGTTTTCTGTTTTTTTGTATAAACTAGGAATTAGCGGGTCAGCAACACAAGTGCAACGCCGGATCGATCGCACAGGAAAGCCGAAATGCTGCAATTTCTTAACATTATGTCATTTAACCACAATTTTATTCTGCAAGGTGGATGTTGCCAGTGGCAGCCCCAGTTGATGGGACTGCACGCGGTCAGCGATTTGTTAATTGCCTTGGCTTATTATTCAATTCCAGCAATTCTGACATACTACTATGCCCGGAAGCAGGGGGACGTGCCTTTGAGCAAGGGGTTTCTCCTATTGGGAGTCTGGTTTTTCTGCGCCGGGACAACTCAGTTGATGCAATTTTCGATGCTGGTGCATCCCAGCGAATGGCTGTCAAGTTCGCTCGCGGCCGTGACGGCTGTCATCTCTCTGTGGGCTGTAGCGGAACTGATACCCTGGGTTCCTCAAATGTTGGCTTTGGCTGGGGCGGCCTCTTTACCAGCAAGTACGGCGCTGGGAACTCAAAAGGTCGATCGACCGCAAGCCGACTCTGCCATTAAAAATCCCGGATCATCCCCCACAACCGAAATCCAGCAAATTAACCAGCAATTGCTCTCGGAAATAATGCAGCGCCAGCGAGTCGAGGATATCTTGCTAGACACTGTAGACAAGCTGCAAGAAAGCCAAGAACGCTTCCGCGTTTTTCAGGAATTATCTCTAGACGGATTTAACGTGTTGCGCTGCATTCGCGACGAATCCAAAATTGTGGATTTTGAATGGGAATACGTCAATCCCGCAGCCGCAAAAATTCTGCACAGCACCCCTGAAGCATTGGTCGGGAAGCGATTGCTGGAAGTGCTGCCAGGTCATAAAGATAACAGTTTGTTCGATCGTTTCGTGCAAGTTGTAGAAACAGGAATTCCCCTCGATATCGAGAGTTATTACAACAGCGAAGGCATTGTCGGCTGGTTTCGGATTATGACTGTTAAATTGGGCGACGGCATTGCTATTTCTTTTAGCGATATTACAGGGCGCAAACAAGTAGAAGCATCCCTGCGCAACGCGCTGCAAAAACTCACTTCTCATTTTGAAAATACGCCCCTAGCGGTGATTGAGTGGGATGAAAACTTTTGTCTCAGCGGGTGGTCGCCGGCGGCCCAGAAGATTTTTGGGTGGAAGGCAACAGAAGTTTTAGGCAAGCATTTTAGCGAATGGAACTTTATTTCTAAGGGCGATTTATCAGAGGTAGAACCGGCAATTTATAGTTTAAAAAAACCAGACCATCGCTGCAATGTAGTTCGCAACAGCAATTATGATAAGTGGGGTGCGTTGGTACACTGCGAGTGGTACAATTCGGCTTTTTACAGCGATTCGGGACAGTTGATATCGGTGCTGTCTCTGGTTTTGGACGTGACGGAACGCTTTAAATTTCTGGAAGTGCTGCGACAGTCTGAAGAGCGGTTTCGGATTGCAGCAGAAAGTGCTAGCGATTTGATTTACGAATGGGATATCGAGACCGGCATTGTGCTGTGGTTCGGTCACGTAGACGAACATTTGGAGTACGAAAAAGGCGGATTTCCGAGGACAAGAGCAGCTTGGAACAGTATCTTGCACCCGCTCGACCGCGATCGAGTCGAGGCCTCGGTCGATCGGTATTTGAGTGCGCCACACAGTTCTGCCGCCCCATTTTTTCAGGAATACCGCGTTCAGTGCCGGCGGGGCGGCTTGCTCCACTGGATCGATCGGGGCAAAGCAGTGCTTGACAAACAAGGCAATCCCTGCAGATGGATCGGCGTGATTAGCGACATCAGCGATCGCAAAGAGGCCGAAGAACAGCGGAATCTAGCCTTGGCGCGGGAACAGGCCGCCCGCCGCCAAGCCGAAGCCAGCGAACAGCTTTACCGCGCCCTGGCTGAAGCCATCCCGCAAATAGTTTGGACTGCTTCAGCCGAAGGCTGGTTCGACTACTACAACCAGCGCTGGTTTGAATATACTGGCTTGACGCTGGAGGAAAGTCAAGGCTGGGGATGGCAGCTAGCCCTGCATCCAGATGACGTGGAAAATTGCGTAGAAAGCTGGAAAACCTCGGTAGAGACGGGGGGGACTTACGAGGTGGAATACCGCTTTAAACGGGCATCTGACGGGGCTTACCGCTGGCATCTGGGCAGGGCATTGCCCGTGCGGGACGCAGAGGGGAAAATTCTCAAATGGTTCGGGACTTGTACGGATATTGACGATCGCCACCGTTCGGCCCAAACAGCCTATTTTCGCGCTCAAGCTTTGGCTTTGCTGTCCTCGGCTTCCCTGGATTACGAGGAGGCGCTGCAAGGTTTGGCAGATTTAACAGTACCGGCGCTGGGGGATTGGTGCTGCGTGCATTTGGTCGAGCCCGACGGCTCGATCCGCTTGCAAGCAGTTGCTCACTCAGATCCGAGCAAAGTCGCTCTGCTGTGGCAAATCGAGCGGCGCTTGCCGCTAGACCCCCAGGGACGGCACGGAGTAGCAAAGGTGCTGCGAACTGGAGAATCGAAGCTATACGCAGAAATACCGGAATGGGTGATCGAGGCGGTTGTACCGGACAGGGAACTGCAGTTCGTGCTGCGATCCCAGGTGCTGTCGGCAATCTGCGTGCCGCTGATCGCTCGCGGGCGGACGCTGGGAGCGATTTCGCTGCTGTGCGGGGAGTCCGGCCGCCGCTGCGGGGAGGGCGATTTGGTTTTGCTGGAGGATTTGGCGCGGGATGCGGCGGTGGCGATCGACAATGCGCGACTTTACCGGGAAGCAGCGGAGGCCAACCGGATTAAAGACGAGTTTTTGGGAACGCTTTCTCACGAGTTGCGGACGCCTCTGAATGCGATTTTGGGCTGGGCCCAGATGCTGCGGCAGCGCCAGATGAGTCCAGAAAAAACGGCTGTGGGTTTGGAGACTATTGAGCGAAACGCACGGTTGCAGACTCAGATGATTGAGGATTTGCTCGACGTTTCCCGGGTTGTGAGCGGCAAAGTGTGTTTGAAGCTGTTCTCGGTGGATTTGGTGCGGATTGTAGAAACGGCCGTGAAGGCACTGAGCCCTGATGCTGAAGCTCGGGGAATTGAATTGGTGAGTTTTTGCGAGGAAGGGGTGAGCTCGGTGAGGGGCGATGCTACTCGTTTGCAGCAGGTGGTGTCTAATTTGCTCTCGAATGCTATTAAGTTTACGCCGCCGTCGGGTCGGGTGGAAATAAGGCTCTCGGAGGATGGGGAACCGGGAGCAGCCGGTGGCGCCATCTTGTCTGGGCCGTCTCCGGTTCACTGTGTTTCGATCGTTGTCAGCGATACAGGAATTGGCATTAGCAAGGAGTTTTTGCCGTTTGTGTTCGATCGCTTCCGCCAAGCTGACAGCACTTCTACGCGCAATTACGGCGGGCTGGGACTGGGATTGGCGATCGTCCGCCATCTCGTGGAACTCCACGGCGGCAGCGTCTGGGCCGAAAGTCCCGGGGAAGGACTCGGCTCGACTTTCGGAGTCCGATTGCCAATAACAACAGTCAACAGCTAACTGTTAACTGTTGTTATTGGTTACTGGTTATTGGTTATTTTATTGATACCAGGACTCTGCTCTTGAGCGTAAGATTCATTGGCAAAATAGTAATGGCTGTGCGGTTAGTTTTTAGGACTTACTCCATTCACCACTAAGCCCAGAACGTGCTGGCTTGATTTCTTCAATAGCTCCTTGGCAAAAGCCACAGTACCAGAATTAAGAAATCCAGGTCGCACAACCAATAAAATCCCATCTGCTTTATTCCCCAGAATCAGAGCATCAGCAGCAACATTCAGAGAAGGAGAATTAATAATCACTGCATCATAAGTAGCCGAAAATTGCTTAATCAATAAAGTGATCCGCTGTGAATCCAACAGAGCCATTGGATTAGGCGGAATCACCCCGCAAGTGAGCACATCTAAATTATAGCCTTTCTCAGAAAGATGAGGTACAATAACAGCAGTGTGTAAACCAGTTA
>JAUBOM010000287.1:0-3185 GCA_036700245.1 Microcoleus vaginatus BM001213989 | reverse complement strand
GGACGGACGCGCCCAAAACGAATTTAATGGTGTGAATCCGTTTGGGTCAAGAGACGCAAATGCCTTTGTCCTGAAAGCACCCACAAAGCAATCCCCTCTGCAGCAGGTGAAAATTAGCCTGAAGAATTCAGCGCTGGCATCGCAGGCAGTGGGCCCACCGCTAAGCTCTGTGGAAGAATCGGCAACGGGTCGGGTACTTCCTGATGTCGGGCAGAAGTTCGATCGGATTAAAGTCAAAAAGCTGCCTAGAGAGACGGGTAAAAAGCTCAAACAGCTACGGCCGCTTGGCAAACAGCTTGTCCATCCCGAAGACAGCGTTCTCGGCAGCTTGAGCCGTTGGCCGGAACCCGGACTCAAAGACAAAAGTTACGAAAAAATGATTGAGGATGCGTTTCAGCGGCAGTGGTGGGACTCGAAGCAAATCATCAAGGTTGATGCTAACGGAACTCGGTCTTTCAAGCAGCCGCAGGGAGCGTTGGCAACCGATGAGTTTACACTGATGGACTACAACTTCTCATTGTTTTTCGGATTAGCGATTCAACTCTACGAGTCCACCTTGATTTCTAACGATTCACCCTTCGATCGATTTATGGAGGGAAACAGCAACGCGCTGACTGTACAGCAACAGCAAGGTAAGGATCTGTTTGAAGGTAAAGCGGGGTGTTTCAACTGTCACAATGGGGCTGAATTTACCGCCGCCTCCGTCAACCATGTGCAGGAGGAACGGATCGACCACCTGACGGTGGGAAATGGTGGAGAAGCTGTCTATGACAACGGCTTCAACAATATTGGCGTTCGACCCACTTGGGAAGACTTGGCCCTGGGCGCCAAAGATCCTTTCGGCCATCCCCTTTCAGAATCGCGGCTAGCTCAGCAAGGACTCTTTGAGTCATTACTAAATGCAACTCCAAATGATACCGTCGGTGAAGATGAACGCATTGCAGCAGACGGTGCATTCAAAACACCTGGACTGCGGAATGTTGAGTTGACTGCTCCCTACTTCCACAACGGTGGGCAACTCACCTTGCGAGATGTCGTTGATTTCTACAATCGAGGCGGGGATTTTGCTGAGAACAACATTGACAATCTCGATGCTGACATCCATATCCTAGGACTCAGCGAGGAAGAGAAAACGTCTTTGGTCGCATTCCTTGTATCTCTGACCGACGATCGCGTTCGCTATGAGCGCGCCCCGTTCGATCGTCCACAACTGTTTGTGACGAACGGGCATCCCGGAGATCAGAACGCCGTGACCAATGATGGTACAGGGCAAGCGACTACAACAGTGATAGAGTTGCCTGCGGTGGGTCGGAACGGGACTACTGTTCCTCAACCAAACTTCTTGGGCGTTTCCTCGAATCCAGCAACGACAACCATTACTCCGGCATCATCAACGAATCCACTTGAGGGAAGCATTACTGAGCAAGACTGTCCACCCGGCTCAAAACCTAAGTTTGTGAAGGGAGGATATATGTGTGTCACTAAATAATGATGGGCTGCGGCATTGAACACCGCTTTAAAGGGGATTACGAGCCGATTTCCGCGGTTGAAGCCTGAGAAAACCCATGCAGGGCGATCGTGAAATCTATCGCAATCACCTTTGAGTCGTCAACTTAACCGTTAAAATCCCCAACCTCTTAAAGAAGTTGGGGATTTTGTATTCATCGCTTGAGTGTGGAGCCCCAACGAGCCAGAGCACGAGCCACAAACAGATACTCAAACACCTCCTTCGGCATATCCAGGTTGTCGTTGTCGCCCTAGGGAGAGTTTGGGATAGTCCACCGAATAATCGGAAAGAATGAAGCGTTTAACGCCTTGCTGTTTGCCAGCATCAATCAAGTTTTTCTGCCCTAGAACGGTCACTTCATTGTTGCCAGCAGCCGATACAATAACATCTACTTCTGCACAGGCCCGCCGAAGGGTTTCACCCTTCATTAAGTCGCCTTCAACGATCCCTGCGGCCTTTGCTTTCATTTCATCTATTTTCTGGCGCTTTTCTTGATGGCTGTTGTTGCTCGATTCCACCATTGCTTTAACTTCAACAGTTCCTTTGTCGAGCACAGCAGCGACAATCTTAAAACCCAGCATTTGGGTAGAACCGACAACCAGAACGGTCAATTTTCTAGTCCAAATTTTCCTTATAAAGTTTATAGATTGATAACTAAAACTCATGCTTCGATCGCCAGCTTTCCTGCTCAGGGTAATTCAAAGTCGAAGGGTGGGCCCGGAGCTGGCTCAACTTTTCAGTACATGGTTGCCCGTGCTGGAAGGGTTTTGAGCCATTAGACCGCGTTTTTTTTTGGCACTCCTCCACCTTTTTTCAGTCAGACAACCCAACGCCCCGTCTTTTTTTTCAATTTATTAAGCAAGCCTTATATAAAGTTGCACAGTCCACGCTCCAACAACCAGAACATACAACGAAACAAAGCATCCTGAACCAGCGGCAAGGCTCTAGTTTGGCTTATCAGTGGTGCCTGTGGCTATTTGCAGCATCCAAAACAATTCACAGGGGTGTGCATACTAACTTAATTAGAGTAATATAAATTATTCAATCAACATATCCGCCGCCGTCTCCAGTTTACGATCGGAATGCTATTCAAGCATTTGAGGACTCTGTTTTGGACAACTCTATGTAGGAGCCAAACAAATAAGCAAAATGTTGAAAAAATTCATTGGGATGCATCTAACTAATTTCTTTCCGTTGGTAGCAAGGCTGCTTAAGCGAACAAGCCACATTATGGCAATCGCTACAATTGTCACTGTTGCCATCTTAGCGGGACACACAGCATCGGCTCAAGTTCCTCCCAGACCACCTAATCCACTGGCTTCGCTTAAAACCGTAGCAGTCCCTGAGCCACCAAACTTAGGAGAATTCGTCAAAAACAAACCGGCTGCAATTGCCTTAGGAAAAGCTTTGTTCTGGGATATGCAGGTGGGCAGCAACGGAAGCCAGTCTTGCGCCAGTTGCCACTTTCACGCAGGAGTTGATACTCGTGAGAAGAACCAGCTCAGCCCAGGGCTGTTGCGGGTAAATGCAATCGGTGAGGCAGATCCAGACATTACGTTTAATGCAGGTAAGGGTCCCAACTCTGTGCTGCAGCCAGCGGACTTTCCGTTCCACAAGCTGGCGGACCCGAACAATCGCTCCTCGGAAGTTCTACGTGACACGAACGATGTTGCAGGCT
>JAUBOM010000286.1:0-3223 GCA_036700245.1 Microcoleus vaginatus BM001213989 | reverse complement strand
GGGAATCAGGAAACGGTCTGTAATATCCCGCGTTCCCAAGTCAAATTCTTCTATGCTGTCCGTTTCTTGTAATTGAAGCAGACACATTTCTAAATCATGCTTTATCCCCCCGGCAGTTTGATAGCGGTTTTCGGCATTTTTCGCCATCAATTTACTGACAAGAAGCGAGAGAATTAGGGGTATTCTGGAATCGATTTCGTGCGGGGAAAGCGGCTGTCTGGCAATGTGGCAATGAACCAACTCTAAAGCATCTTCTGTCTCAAAAGGCAATTTGCCTGTCAGCAATTCGTAGAAGGTGACACCAAGCGAGTAAAAATCAGCCCGGTAATCGAGAGCGCGATTCATTCTCCCAGTTTGTTCTGGTGAAATGTAAGCAAGGGTTCCTTCCAAAACTCCGGGGTTTTTCAGTATCGGTGTTTCTCGGCTTAGCTGACTGGAAATGCCAAAGTCAATAATTTTTAATTGTTTTGTTTGGGGGTTGTAAACAATATTAGAAGGGTTAATATCTTTGTGGATGATGTTTGCCCTGTGAATTTGCCCTAAAATTTCAGTGGTGGCGATCGCCAGGAGTAAAAATTCCTCCAGAGTAAACGAGCGCTGCTGCATCCATATTTTCAAGGATTCGCCGCCAAAGTCCTCGACAAACATCACGAGGCTGTTTTGGTATTTTTGCAAGTCATAAACTCGCACCACTCCCGGCTCTTTTAGCTCTTGGGTGATGCGGTATTCGGTGCGGTAGCGCACCAATTCTTGAGGTGTGGGGTAGCTCTCTTTGAGAAGTTTGAGGATGATTGGTTGGTTATCTGCTTCCCGAATCGCCCGGTAAACCAGAGAGTTGGCGCTTTCATAGAGAAGTGTCTGGGCGGCAACGCCTGCAATAGAGAGCATATTGATTTTTCTGCTAAAAATTAACGAGCCGTCAAAATGCACCAGCTTTCTGTAGATAATAGCGCGTTAGAAAGGCAAAAAAAAGGTTGGTTAACAAAATGTTTAGTCTTTCGGGTAGCAGCCTGCAAATACTTTCTAGTTGTCCGGATTTCGATCGCAAGGTTTGTATTGTGCGTTAACCGTCGATCGCATTTTCTGTGGCCTTGATATTCAGATATAGCAACCGCGCCCGATGTTGAGGAGGTTCTTAATCGCTCAAACCATTGCCCCCAATTGCATTTTCCCTCTCTTCTAGATAACTAAAGCCTTCAACCCCTGCTATAGCTGGTGAGAGTTCCCTCGCGCTACGCGGCCGCCAACTCTCACCAGAAGCCGACTCTCAAAGCCGTCAGGGACTCGCGGTGTAATCATGTAGCGATCGAGTTTGGGACTGTTGCAATTAATCTAAATTGTGTAACAGTGTTCCCAATAAATTTTAGCGGCGCGATCGCGCCCTGATTGTGACGCCAACACTCGGAAAACAGCCGCGTCGCTTCAGCAAACTTCGCTTCCGAATAAATCGCCAAAGCTTCTGCAAACAATTCCAGCGTAGCTAACTTGCCCGCTTTGATTTCTGGCGGATCAGCATCAAACACCTCATCAAGGTCACATAAGTGTCATTCCATCAATCATAGCTGACTGAATAATTTTATAAGCATCGACCCAAGCTTTTTCAGTCTCAGGAGTCCACTCTAAACCCATCTGCCCCTTCAGGGCTTGAATGAGCGCATTGGCAACAATAGGATAATGTTCTACTAAAACGCCATATTTGGCATGAGTTGCACCTAATCCTTTAGCAAACACATTAATTAACTTAGGTTTGCGTAAATTTTCAATAATTATTTCTAAGCTTTGCCAAAGCTTTTCTTTTTGCTGTTCCATTTTTGTATTCATGAAAAGAGTTTTAATCTCATCGGATTCATTAAAAAGTATTTCATAAAAGTTACTTACAAATTCATCAGATTGAGGTTTTATTAATGCTACGCTTCTCTCTAATAGCTCGATATTTAAACTGATAGTTTTTTGTTCACACCAATCCAAATAAATTTGAGCAACTTGATCCGAAGGACAGAGGTTTAAACATTGAGCAAATAATTCTGTTGCTTGGATAAATCTCTGTTGTCGGTATAAGCTCAAAGCTTGATTAAATAAATCTTTTGTTGCTAATTTACCTCGTTTTGTTTCAGGAATATCTGCATCAAAAACTTCATATATTGTGGATAAGTTTACTTTCCCTTTCACACTGATTTCAGCGATCATGCGAATAGCATAGTTGCTAGGATTAGCTAACTTATTAAAAGTCTCCTGTGTAATCAGTAAAGCAACACCATAATTTTTGGTTAATCCTTCCACACGAGAAGCTAAATTCACCGCATCACTAATTACCGTCGTATCCATGCGATTTTGCCCCCCCACCGTGCCTAACATTAAATTCCCAGTATTAATGCCAATCCCAATCTTAATCGGGGACTCACCAGAATTCACCCGCTCTTGATTGTATATTTGAAGTTGATGCAGCATCACAATACTGGCGTTTACTGCATTATCAGGATTACCGCTAAATAGCGCCATAATCGCATCACCAATATATTTATCAATAAAGCCATTATTTTCAATGATCGCCGATTCCATCCGAGATAGATAAGCATTGATAAACTGAAAATTTTCCTCGGGAGTCATCTTTTCTGAAATAGTCGTAAAGTCACGAATATCAGAAAATAGCACCGACATTTCTAACTGTACTTGATCGCCTAATTGCACATCAAGAATACTAGATTTTTCCAAAAGTTGCAGAAATTGACTCGGGACGAAGCGCTCGTAAGCTTTGTTGATTTGAAAAAGTTGATCGGTGAACCTGAGCCGCTCTGTTTCGGCTTTTTTGCGCTCCGTTATATCTTGAAATGCTGCTATGCCGTAGGCAGTATTGCTCTGATTATCATAGATAGGCATTCCCCAAACTTCGAGCGGTACAACCTTGTCAGTCTGGTAGATTTCTATATCATTAACAGTGGAACTTTCACCATTTAATGCCCGCACTCCAGGCATTTTTTCAACAGGATACGGCTGGGAAGTGTCAGCAGTATATAGTTGATAAACCTCTGTTAATTGCTCGCGCGTAGCATCAGCCACAACTCCTTTTCCCAGAAGCTGCTGCGCCTTCTGATTAACGTAGTAAGGTGTACCACTGGGTTTGAGTACCATTATCCCTACTGGCATCGCTTCTAGGAATTGAGTCAGCCTGGTTTCATTTTCGCGTACTTCTGTATAAAGCTTAGAATTTTGAATCGAGATAGCC
>JAUBOM010000050.1:45352-47936 GCA_036700245.1 Microcoleus vaginatus BM001213989 | reverse complement strand
ATAAAAAGCCGTCTTTTGAGGATGAGTACAATCTCAAATTAGTGGCAACTTTGGAACAGACTCTTGTTCCAGTTTAAATACAAGGCAGAGCCGGGAAAGGAGAAACTGTAGGGTGCAGTGGCTTTGAAAGTCTTCGTGGTGAAGAAGACTCTCCAAGACGTGAAATCTCTCTGGCTGCGATCGTTAAATCTTTTTCTTTTAACAGGAGATCGGCAATAAACTAGGTTGATTGCCGATCGCCCAACGGTAGGATCGGGTAAAGCAGAGCGATCGCACCAATAGGTGAGCCAGGTCGGCACTCACGCCAGACAGGGCTGATGATGTGGTCTTAGCCAAAGATAGTAAAATCATTGAGATCGATCGCATTAGCTGGCACTCCATTGACAGCAGCCAACAGTTGACCATTCTGACCAACCCTGATGAAAGCTGCATTACCGTTTTGGGTAATACTAAGTTGAGCAAAAGTTAGACCGCTCGCTAATACGAGTAAATCTTCACCTTTTGTGAAATCAGTAATTAGATCGGAACCTTCACCTGCTGTTAAAACAAAGCGATCGCCCCCCATGCCGCCGCTGAGAATATCATTGCCCAAACCCCCAATCAGATAATCGTCGCCTTTACCGCCGTTGAGAGTATCGTCGCCCTCCTCGCCGCATAGCTTGTCACTAGCGCCGTTGCCAAACATCAAATCATTGCCCGCACCGCCGCAGAGGGAATCAGACTCGCCGTTAAAGCCGATCGCCCGGTCTCCGAAAATAGTATCGTCCCCATCGCTGCCGCAAATGCTATCACTGCCGCGATCGCCCAACAACACATCGTTGCCAGTACCCCCCACCACAACATCATTGCCCTTGCCGCCGTAAACCGTATCATTGCCCTCGCCGCCGCTTAAAGTATCCGCAGCATATCCCCCGTTCAATAAGTCGTTGCCCGCACCGCCAAACAGCAAATCGCGTCCAGTCGAGTCAGGGCTAAACGGGTCAAAACTGCCTCCAAACAAGCAGTCGTTACCCTGAGTCCCAACCAGAGTGTCATTGCCTTTGTCGCCCCAAATCCAGTCATCGTCTTTGCCGCCGATGGCCACATCATCGCCCTTACCCCCGAAAATGCGATCGTCGCCGCCGGCGCCGTTGAGGTAATCATTGCCATTGCCGCCAAACACCAAGTCTTTGTCTGCATTCGGGCCAAGGGCGATATTGCTGGGCAGTCCCCCGTAAATATTGTCGTTGCCTTTTTGGCCCAGCAGAATGTCGTCGCCCTTGAAACCCCTGATAACGTCGTTGACATTGCTGCCGATGAGGAAATCGCTGTCCTCAGTGCCGTTGAAAGTGTCATCGACTGAATTCGGGCCCGGAATCAAACCGATCGCGGGTAGGGTAATCTGTTCGCAAATGCAATCGCGATCGTCTGGAGTTCCCGTCGGAGTTGGAGTCGGAGTTCCCGTCGGAGTTGGAGTCGGAGTTCCCGTCGGAGTCGGAGTTGGCGTCGGAGTCGGAGTCGGATTTTGTGTGGGAGTCGGAGTTTCCGTGCGAGTCGGAGTCGGAGTTTCTGTGGGAGTCGGAGTCGGAGTTTCCGTGCGAGTCGGAGTCGGAGTTTCTGTGGGAGTCGGAGTTTCCGTGCGAGTCGGAGTCGGAGTTTGTGTGGGAGTCGGAGTTGGAGTTTCTGTGGGAGTTGGAGTCGGAGTTTGTGTGGGAGTCGGAGTTTCCGTGCGAGTCGGAGTCGGAGTTTGTGTGGGAGTCGGAGTCGGAGTTTGTGTGGGAGTCGGAGTTTCCGTGGGAGTCGGAGTTTCCGTGGGAGTCGGAGTCGGAGTTTGTGTGGGAGTCGGACTTTCTGTGGGAGTCGGAGTCGGACTTTCTGTGGGAGTCGGAGTCGGAGTTTGTGTGGGAGTCGGAGTCGGACTTTCTGTGGGAGTTGGAGTCGGAGACTTATTTACAATAATGCTTGCCGTGACGATCGCAGAATCAGCTTGGCCGTCATTAGCTTTGTAGGTAAAAGAGTCTGTCCCTGCAAAACCAGTATTCGGAGTGTAAACGAAGGAACCGTTAGCGTTGAGGGCGATCGACCCTGTAGCCGGATTTGTCACCAGAATCGCCGTCAGCGGGTCGTTCTCCGGGTCTGTATCGTTGATTAAGACTCCCAAACCTGCCACGTTGAGACCCGTATTAAAAGCAGTAGTATAGCTGTCTGAATTGGCTGTAGGCGGGTTATTGTTGGCGTTTACAGTTACGGTAGCCGGTTCAGAATTAACTATCCCGTCGCTGACGGTGTAGGTAAAGGTGTCTGTTCCAGAAAAGCCTGCGTTAGGAGTATAAGTGAAAGAACCGTCTTGGTTGAGGGCGATCGAGCCTTGCGTCGGGTTGGCGGCCACCGCAGCAGTCAGCGCGTCTAAATCTGCGTCGGAGTCGTTGCCTAAAACTCCCGGCACTGTTACGCTGAGGGCTTTTCCCGCACTGATGGTGTAGGTGTCAGGTTGTGCGTTCGGCGGATTGTTTATGACATTGATAGTTGCCGAAATTTCAGGTGAAGTAACAGCCCCATCGCTGACACTGTAGGTGAAGCTATCGACCCCAAAGAATCCAGCATT
>JAUBOM010000050.1:0-45252 GCA_036700245.1 Microcoleus vaginatus BM001213989 | reverse complement strand
CATTTTTGGGATTTGTGACTTGAGTTGCCGTCAGCAAATCGCCGTCAAAGTCGCTATCGTTGGCTAAAACTCCTTCAGCCACAGGCACGTTCAGGACTCGACCGTGCAGGGTTTTGTAATCGTCTCTTATGGCGTTCGGCGGATAGTTTATGACATTGATAGTTGCCGAAATTTCAGGTGAACTAGCAGCCCCATCGCTGACACTGTAGGTGAAGCTATCGACCCCAAAGAATCCAGCATTCGGAGTATAAGTAAACGAACCATCCTGATTAAACCCGAGAGTGCCATTTTTGGGATTTGTGACTTGAGTTGCCGTCAGCAAATCGCCGTCAAAGTCGCTGTCGTTGGCTAAAACTCCCTCAGCCACAGGCACGTTCAGGACTCGGTCGTGCAGTGTTTTGTAATCGTCTCTTATGGCGTTCGGCGGATTGTTGATGATGTTAATCACAAATGCCTGGTTTGCCGAAGTATCGACGCCGCCGTTAGCTGTACCGCCGCTGTCTCTGAGGTTTAGAGTGATATTGGCAGTGCCAGTTGCACCCCCCGCCGGCGTAAAAGTCAGTTGTCCTAAAGAGTCGATCGCCGGTGGTACGCTGAATAAAGCAGTATTGTCATTCCCCACCACTTGAAAACTAACAGTTTGTGCCGACTCGTTGGCGGGGCCTGGGGAAATGGCTGTGGCCCATCCCGCAAAGGTTTGCGGGCCTGCGTTGGGGCTGGCAGCGCGATCGATCCCTTTAATAAACGAGGGTACGTCGTTAACTGGATTGACAGTAATTGTAGCCGTCTCGCTTTCGCTGCTAAACGGCGATGTGCTGCCGTTTACCGACACGTTTACCGCCGCCCGGCCGCTAGCAATGTTATCGCTTGTATCCCAAGCCCGGAAAGTTAGGGGGGGCGACGTTCCAAAGTAATTTTGATTCGGTACGAAACGAACCCTCGGTTCTGCGGTTTTGACTGCTACGTTTTTTAATTCAAAACTGGCAGATGCAGAGGTAGTGTCGTCCCCAAAAACCAGAAAATTGGGAGTTTTATAGGGGTTAATCGGGCCCGTGAAGCTAGTATAGTTTCGCAGGGGACGGTTGTTGAGAATCGCAGTGCCGTTGCGAAACAGCGTAAAGTTGTCGCCTAAAACAGCGAGTTCATAACTGCTTAGTTGGGTTGTATCGCCAAACCAGCGATCGCCAGAAGGATTGGCAGTATCATGAGTAAAAAGCGGCCCCGAGTCGGAAATCCCATCTTTTTGTAGCCAAATTTCGTTGTCCCAAAAACCTATTTCTACACCTTTTTGACCGTCGGAACTAATAGCTACAAGGCTGAAACCGGCGCGGTCTGAAAGATTGTCTCCGTTTTTGTCGCTGTCGGCAAAAGTGTGACTCTCGCTGTTAATTTTGACATCAAAACGCACGCGATAACCTAAAGTGCGATCGAGAACTGGCACCGCCGCATTTTTAGGACTAAAAGTAACATTTGTTAAAGTTGGAGGAAAACCGCTAAAGACAGGGACAGCGGTGTGAGTGCTGAAACCTGCATAAATACTTTGATTGTCAAGACTGTTGAGGGTAGTCGAACCACCATTTAAAGTCTCACTAGCAACTGGACCACCCAAAGGATTAGCCGGATTAACATTTCCTAAAGTCATCCAAGGTTGACTTGCAGGTGGAGTTCCCCGTTGACCTGCGTACAGAGAGGTCCAGCCTAGTAGCGTGGCGTTAGTATCAGAAACAGCACCAAAAGGCGTCCAAGAATTGCCGCCGTTGACGGAGTATTGCCAAGTGCCATTACTGTTATCTGCGCCAGTGACAGCAATACCTTGAGGGTCACCATTAATATCAGTAACTAAACTATTGATTAAGGTAGAAATTAGCGTACCCGTGTTGCTTGCTGCCGGGGTATCTTCATTAATAGCTGTCAGTGTTGGAAAACCGGAATTGTTTAAAACTGGTGCAGCGTAGTGACTACCTAAATCGCCTACTGTATTTTGAGAAAATCCTTGCCATTGCAGTCTCGGATCGAAGGTATCATTAGGATTGCGATCGCCATCGGTGACATTCCGATTGCGACGCAGGGTGTTGTCTGCCGTACTGACAAGTCCTGTTCCCCATTTTGTACCCGGATCGACTCCAATTTGACCGATCGAGTCTAAAACTTGACCTGCAGAGCCTCCTTTTCGCAGTACAATTGGATCGTTGCCGTTGTACCAGCCAAATTGATCGGTAGTAATTTGATCGGCTTGGGCAATGATAGCTTGTAAAGTCCCGTTATTTAGTGCTAGAACATAGACATCACCAGCAGCGACTGTTCCCGTTAAAAAAAAGGTTTGTTCCGGCACCGTTTGGCCGTTAAAATATGTTTGTACGACATAATTTGACGCTCCTAAGTTAATTGGCGCCGTAGTACCGTTGTAGATTTCTAAAGCTTTATTATTACCGCTACCTTCTACGTACTCTGAGAAAAATACATCTAATGAGGACATGATAGTAAAAATTATGTATACACAAATTCTACTCTTTCATTTTTTTGGTGTCAAGTAATCTTTTTAATAGGATTACCAAGTTGATAAAACTCATATTTTTTAGCCAGGGAGGTTTGGCAATCATTATAAACTGCCCGACTTAAGATTGACTGCCTAAAAGTTCTTCTGCTACCAATCCTTTCTGAATAGCGAGCACTGCTGCTTGAGTGCGATCGCGCACTTCTAACTTTTGCAAAATCGCGTGCACGTGAACCCGCACCGTCCCCGGAGCAATGTACAATATTTGAGCAATTTCCTGATTGCTTTTCCCCCCCGCAACTAAAGCCAAGATTTCCTGTTCTCGCTTCGTCAGCGGATTTTCCAAAAATTCTGATTTTGACCCTACTTTTACAGGTTCAGGATTAGCAAAAACCGCCCGAATTTCCGCAGTTGCCGCCTTATCCCACCACGAAGCACCCGCCGCTACCGATCGAATTGCCAAAACCAAAGTTTCCGCCGCAATTCCCTTGAGGCAATATCCCTGAGCTCCCGCTGAAATCAACCTTTCAATTAACGTTTTTTGGGCGTGAGATGTTAAAATTAAAACGGGAATTTCTGGATGCCGCTGTTTAATTTGGCGGCACGCTTCAATCCCACCAATTCCCGGCAAACCGACATCAAGAACTACCACATTTGGCAAGTGTTCCTGAGTCAATTCTACCGCCGTTTCCCCATCTTCCGCCTCCGCAATTACTTGCAAGCAACTTTCTTGTTGCAATCTGGTTTGCAGTCCCAACCGAAACAGTTCGTCGTCTTCAACTAGAAGAATTCGCAAGGGAAAAACAGTTTTCATTTGCAATTCCCCTCGCTGTCAAGTTCGTTGATATTATGAGGATGATGTGATGTCAGGTAAATTAACCCAAAATCTCTTAGGGGCGGGTTCACGCATTGTCTGTAATATAAGTGAGATATCCAGTAAACCCGCCCCGACCGGAATATTGTGGCCGATAGGTCGGACATGATATGATTCCCCGAGTTCATTGCAAGTGCAGCAAAGTAGCACGCCCGCAATTTTCCACCTGTGCGAAAGAAGCGCAGAGTGACAATGACAGCAGATAAAACCAACAAGTATGCAACAGAAAAAGATATCATAAAGCTGGGATAGCAGGTAGTCTAAACCCAAATAAAGCGCCTAAAGGCAATTTATTTTCTGCCCAAATTATACCGCCGTGAGCGTCAATGATTTGGCGAGATAAGTATAACCCCAATCCCGATCCTTTGGCTTGCCGGTCGCTGTGTCCTTGATAAAAACGCTCGAACAAGTGGGGCAGTTCATCGGCGGTAATTCCCAACCCGCTATCGATAACTTTCACCACCTGATAACCCGCATAAGATTCCATAACAATTTCTACTTTGCCACCGCGAGGAGAATGGTTAATGCCGTTTGTTAGCAAATTAACAAAAACGCGCTGGAGTTGCACCGCATCGCCATTTACCCACAAAGAGCGGCGGAAATCTGACTCTCCGTAACTCATACTAATATAAACCCGTCGCGCCGCAGATAAATCGGTGAGAGTTGCGATTACTTCTTCAGCCAAAGCTACTAAATTTACGGGCGCAAGTTGCAGTTTTAAACCTTCGGCATCGTTGCGGTAAACATCCAGCAGCGTTTCTACTAATTGTAGTGACATTTTGTGCGATCGCGCCATTGTTTCGAGAACTTTTTGCTGACTGGCGGTGACATCCCCAAATTTTGCTGACTGAAAAGCTTTAATTGTTTCTATAGCCCCCAGCATCGGCGTTTTTAAGTCGTGACTCAAAGTAGAGACAAAATCTTCTCGGATGCTTGCTAGCTGCTGCTGCGACTGCAACTCAGCTTTAGCGATCGCGATCGCTTCTTGGTACTGGTGGTTGCGATCGCTCAAATATCCCGTCACCCCTAAAGCCATGACTGCGATCGATCTATTTGCGACAGTGGCTAGGGCGATCGCTTCTCCAGGAGGAACAAACAAATTTAACACCGTCAAAGCTGCCGATAGCAGCGTAATTTGCAACTTACCCAACCGACTCAATCGCGAATTTGCCAGTAAAATCGGCCCCGTGTAGAAATACCCAAACAGATACTCCGACGGCGTAGTAAATTCCAGCACTACCACGATCGCAAATAAAATTGCGATCGACCACCTCCCCCGCAAATACTTCTCTTGAATAGCCAGGTTTTTTGGGATAGCCGATAAACTTTTAAACATCCTCAATCAATCCATTTTATATTTTATATTCACAGTCTTTTTTACTACTACCTACTACCTACTACCTTAGCATAGTTATATTTTTTGATTTTTTTCGCCTATGCTAGCGCAAAAGCCTCGCGTTTAGCAAACATCTATATCTCGGAGTATAGACATTTAACGCGAGCTAAATATTCATCTAGTCTGACAAATATAGAGCGAATAAGCCTAATGTGCAAACAGCAATTTATACCGGAAAGCTGATTATCCAATTTTCTAAGAGTCAGTATAGTAATCAGTAAAAGTAGATAGCATTTTTGGACTCACAGAAGTGGCAGATCAACTTTATCTAATCAAAGCGATTTCAGTTTTATCCAAATTAACAATAGTTATGGTGGCGCGCTCTTAAATGCTATACAATTGCTCGATCGCTGTCAAAGCACGGAATTACCAAAAAAAACGAAGAATTCTCGCCAGCGAAAACCCGCTGATGGCGTTAATCCCTCTGGCTGGGGAGATTGCATCTTAGCAGCATTGAATTCGGCGATCGCCCCCAAACTGAAAGTGACCTTCAAAAAAAAAGCTCGCCCGGTTTTTGGAACCTCCCACCTAACCGATTTGGCGATCGGCAAAACCCCCTTATCCAACGAGAAAAAATTGGTTCATTTATGCTGCAAGGATTACTTCAAATCGCATTAACCCTAATCATTTTAATAGCAATCGCGCCAGTCTTCGGCAACTACATGGCGCGGGTGTACATGGGACAAAAAACCATTCTCGACCCAGCTATTAAACCCCTAGAACAAATTATATATAAAGCCAGCAACATCCGGTATGTAGATTCCATGACAGGTTGGCAATATGCCCGATCCTTACTCTACAGCAATGCAGCAATGGGCATATTTGTTTTTTTAATTTTCATGCTTCAGGGAGTGCTGCCTTTAAATCCCACCAGCCTAAGCGCCCCAACCTGGGATACAGCGCTGCACACAACTATTTCATTCCTCACAAATACCGACCAACAGCATTACTCCGGCGAGACAACATTCAGTTATCTATCCCAGTTAACTCTGGGTTTTTTAATGTTTACCTCAGCCGCCACGGGTTTAGCAGTAGCGATTGCCTTTATCCGGGGATTAACCGGCCGTCCCCTGGGCAACTTTTACATCGATTTAATTCAATCAATCACCCGCATTCTGCTGCCCCTTTCTTTGATAATAGGCTTATTTTTGCTAATTTCAGGAGTGCCGGAAACCCTCGCCGGGCCGGCCGTTGCCCGTACCTTAGAAGGCGGGACACAAGTAATATCTCGCGGCCCAGTAGCTCACTTTGAAAGCATCAAACAACTCGGAGAAAATGGCGGCGGATTTTTTGCGATGAACTCGGCTCACCCCTTAGAAAATCCTAACCCTTTTACAAACCTGCTGGAAACAATAGCAATGGTTTCTATACCAGCAGCTATGATTCACACCTACGGCAGATTTGCCAACAACAAAAAGCAGGGATGGCTGATTTTTTGGATGGTGTTTGCCATCTATGTAATTTTGATTGGCATTGCAGCATTTGGCGAGTACGGCGGCCACCCTCAAATTAATAATTTACTGGGCGCGCAACAACCAAATTTAGAAGGTAAAGAAGTTAGATTTGGCTGGGCAGAGACTGCACTTTGGGCTGTCACTACGACAGGGACAATGTGCGGCGCTGTCAACGGGATGCACGATTCTTTAATGCCTCCCGCTGGTTTTGCTACTCTGTTTAATTTGTTTCTGCAAATCGTTTGGGGCGGACAGGGAACGGGAACGGCTTACTTATTTATTTACTCGATTTTGAGCGTGTTTCTCACCGGATTGATGGTCGGGAGAACGCCGGAATTTTTGGGACGCAAAATTGAAAAACGGGAAATTGTTTTAGCCAGCGTTGTTTTATTAATACACCCGATCGCAGTTTTAATCCCCGGTGCAATTACCCTCGCCTTTACCGACAGTTTGAGCGGCATCAGCAACCCAGGATTTCACGGCATTTCCCAGGTGATGTACGAATACGCTTCGGCGGCGGCTAACAACGGTTCGGGCTTGGAAGGATTGGCCGACTCTCAACCCGCCCCGACAGGAGTTTGGTGGAATTTAAGCACCTGTTTTAGCTTGCTGTTGGGGCGCTACGTTCCAATTATTGCCCTGCTGCTTTTAGCTGACAGCATGACAAACAAACAACTGGTTCCCGAAACAACAGGCACTCTCAGAACCGATTCAGTTTTGTTCACTAGCATAACCGCAGGAGTAATCTTAATTCTGGGCGCGCTGACATTTTTCCCAGTTTTGGCTTTAGGGCCAATTGCCGAAGGATATGAAATTAGCAGCAGCAAATTGGAAGCAGCACCGATAACTGCGCCGACGCCTTTACCAATACCTTCACCAAACATCGGACAGTAAAACACCGATAACTGGGATAACTCAGGAAGAAAAAAAATGTCTTGAAATTATCTGCGTTGCTCTGTGTTTATCTGCCTTTAATCTGCGGTTCCTCTATAATCTAAAATCCCAAATCCACATGACCTCATCCCATACTCCCGATTCCCAAAAAAAACCTCCGAGAGGCTCTCGCCAGTCTCGCAAGCATACACCAAAAGCAAATACTAAAGGCCTTTATCAAAGAGCTTTTAAAGAAGCTTTTGTCAAGCTCAACCCCCGGGTGATGCTAAAAAATCCGGTGATGTTTGTGGTGTGGATAAGCACAATTGTGACTGCACTTTTAACGATCGACCCCACGCTGTTCGGCCCGGTTTTAGGCAAAAATCAGGTAGTTTTTAACGGTTTAGTGACGTTAATTTTGTTCTTCACTTTGGTATTTGCTAATTTTGCCGAAGCGGTGGCCGAAGGGCGCGGAAAAGCGCAAGCAGATGCGCTGCGATCGACCAAAGCCGACACAACAGCCCGGAAACTCTTACCAGACGGTTCAATTCAAGAAGTTAGTTCGACATCCCTGAGACGCGGCGACCAAATTAAAGTGATCGCAGGCGATGTCATTCCTTCCGACGGCGAAGTGATTGCGGGTATCGCGTCGGTGGATGAATCTGCGATCACTGGCGAATCCGCGCCGGTGCTCAAGGAACCGGGTTCGGACATCGCCAGTTCCGTCACCGGCGGTACGCGCATCCTCTCTGATGAACTGACGCTGCGGGTAATGGCCGACCCGGGTAAGGGGTTTTTGGACAGGATGATCGCGCTGGTGGAGGGGGCAGAAAGGTCGAAAACGCCCAACGAGATCGCCCTGACGGTATTGCTGGCGGTGCTGACTCTGGTGTTTTTGATAGTGGTATCGACCATTGGGCCGATCGGCAATTATGTTAAAACTCCCGTGGGCGTGGTGACGCTGATTTCGCTGCTGGTGGCGCTGATCCCGACGACGATCGGCGGTTTGCTGAGCGCGATCGGCATTGCGGGTATGGATCGCGTCGCTCAGTTTAACGTGATAGCGACCTCTGGACGCGCCGTGGAGGCTTGCGGCGACGTGAATACGCTGATTTTGGACAAAACGGGGACGATCACGCTGGGGAACCGTTTAGCCGAGGAGTTCATTCCGGTAAACGGTCACTCGCTGGAGGAGGTTGCGAGTGTAGCCCTTGCTGCTAGCCTGTTTGACGATACTCCAGAGGGAAAGTCGATCGTCCGTTTGGCTCAGAATTTGGGCGCACAGGTGGATTTCGATCGCACCAACGCCACGGGGCTTGATTTTTCCGCAAAAACGCGGATGTCTGGCACGGATTTGCCCGATGGGACCGAGGTTCGCAAGGGTGCGGTGGACGCGGTGAAGGGTTTTGTGCGATCGCGCGGCGGCAATGGGGGGCCGGATCTCGATGCAGCCTACGAGCGAGTTTCGCGGCTTGGGGGCACACCTCTAGGCGTTTGTCAAGGCAGCGACACCTACGGCATTATCTATTTGAAAGATGTCATCAAACCGGGAATTCGCGATCGGTTTGACCAACTGCGAAAAATGGGCATCCGCACAATAATGCTCACCGGAGATAACCGAATTACAGCATCAGTAATTGCCGACGAAGCCGGCGTTGACGACTTCATTGCCGAAGCAACCCCCGAGGACAAAATCGAAGTAATTCGCAAGCAACAAGCCGAGGGAAAATTAGTAGCAATGACAGGAGACGGAACCAACGACGCACCCGCCCTAGCCCAGGCAAACGTAGGACTCGCGATGAATTCTGGAACCCAAGCCGCGAAAGAAGCAGCGAACATGGTGGACTTAGATTCCGACCCCACCAAACTAATTGACTTAGTGACAATTGGCAAACAATTGCTGATTACTCGCGGCGCGCTGACTACGTTTTCGCTAGCGAACGACCTTGCCAAATATTTTGCAATTATTCCGGCAATATTTGCCCCGGTTGGCGCTTTAAACGTCATGGGTTTAGCCAGCGGTCAATCGGCAGTTTTGTCTGCATTAATTTACAATGCTTTGATTATTCCCGCTTTGATTCCACTAGCATTAACTGGCGTCAAGTTTAGACCTCTGAGTGCCAATAAACTGTTGCAGCGGAACATTCTAATCTACGGATTGGGAGGAGCAGTCGCGCCGTTTATTGCTATCAAAATAATTGATATTTTGATTAGCTCCGTTGGGCTAGCATAAGAGAAGCTCGGCAACGGATTCGCTTTTAATCTCGTTCCCCGGCTCTGCCGAGGAACGCAGATCCAGAGGCTCTGCCTCGGTTCCTCCCAAAAAATCATCCAATAAAAAGACAGATATTTATTCCCAAAACAAGGAGAATTCATGAAACGGAATGATTGGCTGAATGATGTTTTTCCCAGAGATTTTCAAGAAATTATTGAGCTAGGACAAATGCTTTGGCAGCGCCACCCTATCCCAGTGCAGCTATTTCTGGTAATGTGTTTTAATTTAATAATTGCCCCTGCTGTTTATGCGACTGCCGATGAAAGTTTGACCAGAAAAGCTGCCTGGGGTTTAAGTCTTTTGGGTTTCGTAATCGTCGGACTCGCGGTTTATTTGATTGTCGTGATTTTTCAGCCAGAAAGATTTTAATACTGCTTCTGAATAAGGCTCGATTATTAATCCGTCTATCCGTGTCAAAATCCTTGTTCTTCCTTTATCATTCATTAATCGAGGTAATTTATGAGAGAATTAATCCGAGCAATTCGCCTGACTTTAGTTTTGTGGGGAATCACCGCTATTATTTATCCCTTGATCTTGCTAGTAATAGGCCAAATTGGTTTTAATTCGCAAGCAAACGGCAGCTTAATTACTAACCAAGGAGTTGTCGTGGGTTCCTCATTAATCGGTCAGCCTTTCAGCTCAGATAAATATTTTTGGAGCCGCCCCAGCACCACAAATTACAGCAGCTTTGCAACCGAAGATTACGCTCCCACAAAGCGAGAAAATTTAAGTCAAACAACAGGTATTTCGGGAGCTAGCAACATTGCCCCCAGTAACTCGGATTTGCTGAAGCGAGGTAATGAGAAAGAGGGTTTTCAGGGGGTGCAAATTGAATTAGATCGCCTCAACAAGGCTGGTATTAAACCGACAGCAGATTTAGTTTACACCTCGGGTTCTAGCCTCGATCCGCACATTAGCCTAGAGGCAGCTAGGGCGCAAATTCAGCGGATAGCAACGGTGCGATCGCTCAATCTCAATCAAGTAGAAATGTTGGTAGCCAAAAATACAGATGGCAGATTTCTCGGCATTTTCGGCGAACCGGGAGTTAACGTCCTCAAACTGAATTTGGCTCTCGACCGTTTACAATAGTTTACAACAGTCGCAGTCATCGGTCATAAACTGACTGATGACTAAAGATTGACTAACTACTCACTAATTAGCCGATGATTCACTCGAGCGAACTTACCAACAATCCAGAGGCGGTTTACGCCCAACAGAACCGCACTTACGATCGCACCCCCCGCCGGGGAAAGCACAAAATATTTATCGGCATGGCCCCCGGTGTCGGCAAAACTTTCCGAATGCTAGAAGAAGGCCACAGGCTCAAATCTGAAGGCATTGATGTGGTAATTGGACTGTTAGAAACTCACGGGCGAAAAGAGACAGCAGCTAAAGGCGAGGGACTAGAAATAGTGCAAAAAAAACAAATGCTGCGCGGCGAAAAAATGCTCAAGGAAATGGATACTGAAGCTGTCATAGAACGCCGTCCTCAATTAGCATTAATAGACGAACTGGCTCATACAAACATTCCGGGTTCTCTGCGAGAAAAACGATATCAAGATGTCGAAGAAATTCTCAAAGCTGGGATTGATGTTTTTTCTACCCTCAACATTCAACACATAGAAAGTCTCAACGATTTAGTAGCTCGAATTACCGGAGTTGTAGTGCGAGAGCGAGTGCCAGATCGCGTCCTCGAAGCTGCTGACGAAATAGTCGTTGTCGATGTCACGCCGGAAACTTTAGAAGAAAGGTTGCTAGAAGGCAAAATTTATGCTCCCGAAAAAATTGAACAATCTTTAGAAAACTTTTTCCAGCGCCGTCATTTAATTGCTTTGCGAGAACTCGCCCTGCGAGAAGTAGCAGACAATGTTGAAGACGAGGCAGCAACTTTAAAAGGTCAATCTTGCAACATTCACGAACGAGTATTAGTATGCGCCTCGACTTATCCGAATTCCTTGCAACTGCTGCGGCGGGGCGCGAGGATTGCTAACTACATGAATGCCCAACTTTATGCTGTGTTTGTCAACGATCCAGACCGATTTTTAACAAAAGCAGAAAGCTTGCACGTTGAAACTTGTGAGAAACTCTGTCAAGAATTTAACGGGCAATTTTTGCGGGTAAACGGCACTAATATAGCCAAAGCGATTTCGGACGTAGCTAAACAGTATCGCATTACTCAAATTGTGATCGGCGAAAGCCAGCAATCCCGCTGGAAATTGCTGCTGCGGGGTTCTTTGACTCAACAGTTAGTGCGATCGCTCAAACACGTAGATTTGCACATCATCGCTACCGAAACAAGTGGTCTTTCTAATTAATTATTAGTCTTCAGTCATTAATCATCAGCCATTAGTTATTAATCAGATGAATGAAAGAAACTATTCGGATCGATTGTCAGTCACGGAGTTTACGGCACACAAAAAAAAGCCCGCAGCAGCAGGCCAGAAGCATAAAGAATTTGGTATAACAACTGAACTTTCGGAGGATAGCTGAATCTAGCGGACGACGGATGCGCCCGAAGCTTTTATGTGTCAAAATCTCCCTAGTTAAAGCTGATTAAAAGTGCGATCGCTATGGTGGATAATTACATTCTCAACTTGCTAGTTATTGGCATCCTGCTGCTGAGCGTCACCTTGGGTTCCGGATGGATTTCGCGATTGCCGATGTCTTATGCCTTAATTTATCTAATTGTCGGTATCGGATTGGGACCCTACGGCGTCAAGCTGATTTACTTGCGTCCCGAAGCTCAATTTTTAGAAAGACTCACAGAATTTGTAGTTATTGTTTCTCTGTTCAGTTGCGGCTTAAAAATGAATCGCCCACTGAAACTTTGGGCCTGGAATTCCACAGCGCGGCTGATCGGTTTTTTAATGCCAATTTCGATTTTTGCTGTTGCTGCGATCGGTCATTGGTTTGTGAAATTAGATTGGGGCCCGGCGATTTTACTGGGAGCAATTCTCGCTCCCACCGATCCAGTTTTGGCCTCAGAAGTTCAGTTAGCTCATATAGACGATCGCGATGAATTGCGCTTTGGTTTAACATCGGAAGGCGGTTTAAACGATGCTTTAGCTTTTCCCTTTGTTTATTTCGGCATTTATGCGCTAAAAGATAACAACTGGTCGAAGTGGTTTGCGCAGTGGGTAGCAGTTGACTTGATTTGGGCGATCGCTGCAGGTATCGTTATGGGAATTTTAGTAGCTAAAGCCGTCACCTGGATCGATCGCCAACTCCAACACTATCGACCGGCCGATCAATTAATGGAAGATTTCATTGCTCTGAGCACAATTCTGCTCACCTATTCCCTCACAGAAGTAGTCAACGGCTACGGATTTCTCGCAGTTTTTGTAGCAGGAATTGTGGTGCAGCGGAGTCACAAGAACCTAGAAAAGCCGCTTTCCCAACTGCACTTTACCGAGCGCATAGAAAAGTTAATGGAAGTAGCAACTATTTTACTATTAGGTTCGCTTTTGCGCGTAGAGCCTATGTTGGCCTATGGAGGCTACGCCCTCTTAGTAGCTGGATTGTTGATTTTTTTAATCCGGCCTGTGGGAGCTTGGATTAGTACGATCGGCAGTCCTTTGCATCCCGTCAGCCGCTGGCTGTGCGGGTGGTTCGGCATTCGTGGTGTCGGTTCTATCTATTATCTTACCTATGCTTTCGGTAAGGGTTTGGAAGGCGAAACCGCCGAAAGAATTGCCTGGATTACCTTTACAACGATCGTAATTTCTGTGATTCTGCACGGCATTACTTCCACCCCGTTAATGACCTGGTACGAGCGCCGAATCAAACCTAAAGTACCGGATTTAGTTTAATTAAAACTTACGCAGCGGGGCCGATAAACCGGGTTTTTTTAGGAAAATACTTCGTTATAGCCCGCAGCTTAGCTAAAAAACCCGGTTTCTTTGGTGGGAGTGTGTAAGCCCTAACTAACTAATTTTCTCTGGATTCTAGGAGAAACTAGGCGAATCATAATTGCTGCAACTAGCAACATTGTCAAAGGTAAATATAGGAGCATTGACTTGAAAATCTTGGTACTGAATTCAAAGGTAAAAGCCAGCCAGAAATAGTGCATTCCAGCATTGTGCAAAATTTTCCAGGCTCGTTGACCCATCCATGCTGCCGATCGCTCAAAAGATGTTACAGTCATCCCAAACAGGAAGACATAGCCTAAGATCCCCAGAGGGTCAAACTTAGGCGATGCTCCAGAGGTTGCAAACCACAAACCGCTCCACGCAATCGCGTGATACGTATGCGACACTGCCATCGATACCCCCAAATAGCGGCGATTTTTTAAGAGCCACTGTGTAAATGTAGTTGGCCAAAGCCTGCGAAGTGCAGAAGCAACAAAAGCACTGAGAAATAAGATACACGAAGTACGAGCAGTTGCTCTAATCGCCATCCGCATCCCTTGTTCATCAACACCGTGAATCAGCCAGATAACAGCAAGCATAATGCCAACTATCAGAGCAGACAAACCAACGATACTCCATCCTTCAAAACCAAATTTAGTACCTTTCATCCTTGTTTACTTCTTAAAAGAAATTGTGGGTAGGTACTAAATTTAGCGATCGCACTTTGCCGCTGTCTTGCCCAATCTTCCCAAAAATGTCCTAATCTTCCCAACCTTCAAAGCGCATCTCTATATGCCTTTGGCGTAGTTTTGGCGTATTGGCGAAAAACTCTGGTGAAATGACTCTGACTTTGAAAGCCGACTTGGTGACAGATTTCTACAAGTGTCAACTCCCGGCGCCGCAGCAACTGCTTTGCTCTCTCTATTCGGCATTTCATCACATATTGATGAGGTGTAACTTTTGTAGATTGCTTGAATAAGCTAGCAAAATAATGCGGACTTATCTGCACGGTACTACTGAGTTTTTCCAAACTTAAATTCTGGTCTAAATGTTCGTCAATATAATTGAATACTTGCCTGAGCTGATACTTGCACAATCCGCCCGTATAGTTTTTAATCTCCTTTTGAAAGGAACAGTAGCGCCTCAGCAAATGCACAGAAAGCGCTGTTGCCATTGACTCTGCATAGAGGCGACTGTCTGCACCTCCGGCTGCTAGTTCTTCCTTCAAGGCTAGCCCCATATGCTGAATTAATGGGTCGCGTAGCTGCATTTGTGGCACTAACTCAATGCGATCGGCATCCACAGATTCAAAAGCAGCGCGGGCAAGCATTGCAGGTTCGAGAAATAACTCAATTAATGGAACTTCGCGATCGACTAATGTTCTCGGAAAAGTTTGAGTAGCAGGAATAATAGCAATATCGCCGTTGGCATAATCTACGTGCTGCCAACTTCCATTAAACATAAAACTAGCCCGAAAATCATTCTGAGCAATCATGATAAAGTGCTGACCTAAATCAGTTTCTGGCATTTCGTCAGCAGGTTCTAGCTCGTAGATGAGGTTCAAACCATCCCATCCAGCTTCAAAGCTAGAAAGGAGGTGCAAGTGTGGCGCAGGTTCGTTATTAGACACGGCTAGTATCGACTTTGATTGACTGTTTCCAATTTTAAAAGGACACGGAACTGCCGTGTCCTTACCCGCAGCTAAACAGGTTTCACCCCAACTAATAAAGCGAGTTCCCGCCACTTCCAATAACAGTCTGCATCCTCAAAACCAATTTCTCTAAACCAGCGCAATTGCGTTTCCACATCCAGCAATTTATTAGAGGGATCGTCTGGTCGATCGCCCATACCGACCACCTCTAGAAATTTCTGATGCAAAGCCTCTGTTGCGGACGCTACGTGCTCGAAATTGCAAAAAATGCCTCCGGGTTCCAAAAGCTCGAAAATTTCGGTGTAAAGGGAACGTTTGCGATCGTCTTCTACGTGGTGAATTGCCAAACTAGAAACAACTGCATCAAACTTGCCCAAATCCGGCAGCGAGTCGTCGAAATTGTGCTCGATTACCGTAACATTTTTGTCATCAGCAAAACGAGCTCTAACTTTTTCCAACATTGTAGGTGAAAAGTCGATCGCCACACATTCAACATTCGGGCGATCGCACTTAAGCAAGCCCAACAAACGCCCGTCTCCCGTACCCACATCTAGAATTCGCTTGACAGTTTTCGGCACTTCCCCCAAAAGTACCGCTTCACCTTCAGTGCGCTGAGGAACGCTATCAGCCTTAGCAAGATACGACAAAGCGTGTTCTGCAGAAGTCCAAAGATTGACTTGACTCATTATTTTTTAATCCTCATAAATTTCGCCGTTTTTGTGGGTAAAAATCCAACCGCGATCGTTAGGTTTCGCGATTAAGTAGGGTGTGCAATGCACAACTTACTACTATGAGTCAGGTTTCACCCCAACTAATAAAGCGAGTTCCCGCCACTTCCAATAATAGTCTGCATTGGTAAAACCAATTTCTCTAAACCAGCGCAGTTGCGTTTCCACATCCAGCAATTGATTAGACGGATCGTCGGGCAAATCGCTAATACCCAGCGCCTCTCGAAATTTCTCGTGTAAAGCGGGAGTTGCGGACGCTACGTGCTCCAAATTGCAAAAAATGCCTCCCGGTTCCAAAAGCTCGAAAATCTCAGTGTAAAGCGAACGTTTGCGATCGTCTGCTACATGATGAATCGCAAAACTCGAAACCACCGCATCAAACTTGCCCAAATCCGGTAGCGATTCATCAAAATTGTGCTCGATTACCGTGACATTCTGGTCATCAGCAAAGCGAATTCTGGCTTTTTCCAGCATTGTCGGCGAAAAGTCGATCGCCACACATTCAACATTTGGTCGATCGCACTTAAGCAAACCCAGCAACCGCCCGTCTCCCGTGCCCACATCCAGAATTCGCTTAACATTTTTCGGCACTTCCTCCAACAAAACCGCTTCACCTTCAGTGCGGTGAGGAATTCCATCAGCTTTAGCAAGATACCACAAAGCGTGTTCCGCCGAAGTCCAAAGATTGACTTGACTCATAATTTTTCAACTCTCATAAATCTCGCCGTTTTTGTGAGTAAAAATCCAACCCTTATCGCTAGCTTTGGCAATTAAATCATCATCCGGATAAGTAGCTGAATCACCAGCAGTGCGATCGCCAATTTCCAGATAAACAACATCTGAATTCGTGCGGTTGACTAAATGGTGTCCGTCTGCATCACCCGCCGGAAAACCCGCCGCTATACCCGGTTTCAGCACTTGCTCTCCCGAATTTGTAATCAGAGTAACTTCCCCTTCCATAACATAAATTAACTCATCTTGACGGGTATGCCAGTGCCTGAGAGCAGAACAACTTCCCGGTGCCAGCCTCACCAAATTTACCCCAAAGTTCTGCAATCCGGCAGCATCGCCCAAGCGTTTTTTAACTCTCCCCGCCACAGCAGATTGGAATTGCTGAGGGTACTTGGAACCCGTAATTTCCGGCACATTTTTAGGATCGATAATCATAAAACCTTCCTTTCATCCATTGCCCACTCTTATCAAGATTTTTTCACCTATTCTAAAGGTTTCAAAGTAGTAGGATTTTCCCGAATCGGTTTAATAAAACGGCTGTTCGCCCGCACAAAACAATTACCCTTATCCGTTGAAACCGACAGCCAAGGTTTCCCCTGAGAGTCAGCAATCATAATTTGATTGGCATTATTTCCTGTGACCGCTTGCAAGCGCTGTCCCGCCGAAACGCAGTCACCACAGGCCACCGCGAAACATTGTGTTTATTTCTTTCAAAGAACTCAGCAGGCGCATCCACACCGTCTACAGAGATCGATCGAAATCGCTCAGCCATACGACAATTTAACCCTTCAGAATCCGAGTCAACAACCAACCAATTTAGCTGCTTCCCCGCTGTAGAGCAGGTGGCACCGGATAATCCCCTTGCTGGTTAGCAGCAGGTATTGCTGAGGCTAAATTAGCCCCCATTCCTAACATCCCAGCAACTGCCAGAGAAACAAGTTTATTTTTTGCTGTCATGGCTAAAAAACACAGTTTTATTTCAGCTAATTACAATTTTATAATGGGTGCCACCTCCCCCTCACTTTCGCATCCTACCTCCGACAGTTCCCGTAACTCATTAAGAATGTGTTATAAATATTGAGATTCATTAAGAAATATTGCTCAAATGCTCCTTTCCCCCTCTGGCACCAGCAAACTCAAAGAATACTTAAAAGAAAAAGTATTCTTCGGGAATGAGCCAACCCCCGAACTCATAGCCATTTTACTGATTTACTTCGTCCAAGGCATTCTCGGACTAGCCCGCTTAGCCGTCAGCTTCTTTCTCAAAGACGAACTCGGCATGAGTCCCGCAGAAGTCTCGGCAATGCTGGGCGTCGTCGCCCTCCCTTGGATTATCAAACCCGTGTTCGGCTTCATGTCCGACGGCTTGCCGATATTCGGCTACCGCAGACGCCCTTACATCGTCCTCTCCGGGCTGTTGGGGACGGCAGCATGGGTGAGCCTCGCAACAATTGTACACACACCGCTGGCAGCTACAGGCGCGATCGCCCTGAGTTCCCTCGGACTCGCCGTCAGCGACGTAATCGCCGACTCCCTGGTAGTCGAAAGGGCCAGAAAAGAATCCGTTACCGACGCCGGTTCCCTGCAATCCTTGTCTTGGGGCGCTTCAGCCCTCGGCGGATTAATTACTGCCTACTTCAGCGGTTCCCTGCTGCAACACTTCAGCACCCAGACTATCTTTTTAATCACCGCATCTTTCCCGCTAATTGTATCAGCAACAGCTTGGTTAATTGCCGAAGAAAAGACCAACAAAATAACCGACTTTGAAACGGTCAAAGACCAACTAAAACAACTGCGGCAAGCTGTTACCCAAAAAACAATTTGGCTGCCCGCCGCCTTTCTCTTCCTCTTGCAAGCCACCCCAAGCTCAGACTCCGCCTTCTTCTTTTTCACCACCAACGAATTAGGCTTTCCACCAGAATTTCTCGGCCGAGTGCGCCTCGTTACCAGCATTGCCGCCCTCGCGGGCGTCTGGCTGTTTCAGCGCTTCCTCAAAACAGTTCCATTTCGAGTAATTTTTGGCTGGTCAACGGTCATTGCGGCTGCTTTGGGCATGACTACTTTATTATTAGTAACTCATGCGAACCGAGCTTTAGGAATTGACGATCAATGGTTCAGCATCGGAGACAGCCTGATCCTGACAGTAATCGGACAAATTGCTTATATGCCGCTGCTGGTACTCTCCGCCCGGTTGTGTCCCCCAGGCGTGGAAGCAACTTTATTTGCGCTGCTGATGTCAATCACAAATTTAGCAGGGCTTTTGTCCCACGAAGGGGGTGCACTTTTGACCTACTTGCTAGGAATTACCGATCGCAATTTCGATAACCTCTGGCTGCTAGTCATCATCACAAACCTGTCCACACTTCTGCCCCTACTGTTCTTAAATTGGCTGCCCGCCGAGAGTACAGAAAGCAGCGATCCAAACTATCAAAAGTCTCTCCCCGTATTAGAACCAGAACTGAGCAGTTCCAAACCAGGGGGACAGCATTTCATCCCCGAATACTTTCCCGACTTAGTACCCACAGTAAGGTCACAAAGCCGCACTGTAGAAAGCAAATAAAAGCAGGCATACACAGATTTTGACACGAATACACGGCTGAATTTAACTGTGTTTCCCAATTCTGGGACTTTCCTTCTCTCTGCGCCCTCTGTGTTCTCTGCAGTTAAATCAATAAAAGGTTATTAGACCCATGCAAAAATTACAGAGTCCCCAACCTCAAACAGCCGGCCAAAACCTATCATACGATCGCGCAGACTGGCAGCGCGGCTACGAATCCCAACCCAACGAATTCGACTACTGGATTGACAACATAGAAGGCAAAATCCCCGCCGGCTTGCAAGGCACATTCTTTCGCAACGGGCCCGGATTGTTGGATGTCAACGGCCAGCGCATCCACCACCCGTTTGACGGCGACGGGATGGTTTGTGCGATCGCCATATCCGAAGGCCGCGCCCATTTCCGCAACCGATTCATCCGCACAGAAGGCTATATCGCCGAACAAAAAGCCGGAAAAATCCTCCACCGAGGCGTTTTCGGCACACAGAAACCGGGCGGCCCGCTAGCCAACATCTTTGATGTCAAAATCAAAAACATTGCCAACACCAACATCATTTATTGGGGCGACAAACTGCTAGCACTTTGGGAAGCAGCAGAACCCTACAGACTCGACCCCCGCACCCTAGACACACTCGGCTTAGACACCCTAGACGGCATTTTACAACCCGGTGAAGCCTTCGCCGCCCACCCCAGAATTGAAAAAGGCAAAAATGGAGCAGGAGACAGATTAGTAAACTTTTCTGTCAAGCCCGGTTTGTCGAGTACCATCACGATTTACGAATTCGACGAAAGCGGCAAACTTTTGCAGCGTCACGCCCATGCAATACCGGGTTTTGCCTTCCTGCACGACATGGTAATTACCCCAAATTACTGCATATTCTTCCAAAATCCTGTCAGCTTCAATCCCCTGCCTTTCTTGTTAGGATTTCGGAGTGCATCCCAGTGCATTAAATTTTCGCCAAACAAACCAACGCAAGCAATTTTAATTCCCCGCAACGGCACTGACGAGGTGAAGATATTAGAAACCGAACCTTGTTTTGTCTTCCACCACTGCAACGCATGGGAAGAAGCAGGCGAAGTTTTTGTAGATTCAGTTTGTTACGAGTCATTTCCCACTGTAGAAGCGGACGGCGATTTTCGCGAGGTTGACTTTGACAGCATTCCAGCAGGCGAATTGTGGCGCTTTAAGTTAAATTTGCAAGACAAAACCGTGCAGCATCAAGTTGTTGAAAGTCGGTGCTGCGAGTTTCCGACTCTGCATCCCAATAATGTCGGACAACCTTACCGATATCTTTACATTGGTGCTGCTGATGCTCCGACGGGAAATGCTCCTTTGCAAGCTATCCTCAAAATTGATTTCGTGACTGGTGAAAGGCAAATTTGGAGTGCCGCGCCACGAGGTTTTGCGGGGGAACCAGTGTTTGTTCTCCGTCCCGATGCTGTTGCTGAGGATGACGGCTGGCTGCTGCTTTTAATGTATGATGCAGCTAATCATCGATCGACCTTAGTGATTTTAGATGCTCGCGACATCACCAAAGGGCCCCTAGCGCGCTTGCATTTAAAACAGCACATTCCCTACGGTTTGCACGGTAGTTTTACACCAAATGTACTGCTTCCTATCGGTTCGTAGCTGTGCGTTGATGCGTCGCAGTCCGCCGGGTTGCAAACCCCCGGCTCACAGCAGATTCGGATCTTGAAACCGCTACTACTAAAACTTTCGTCCCAGCAGACGGGGACTAATGAATAAACGGGGTATTTAACCCGGATTTGGTATAAGTCCCCATCTATTATTTATCAAGTTTCTTTAGTCGGTTAAAACCGAATTTAGCTATGAGCCAGGGGTTTAAACCTCTGGCGGACTGCGGGTAGTGTCCACAACTATTCAAAATATAAAATATCCATAATAAATGCAAACTTTCAACACATTTAATCTAAAAAAACTACTTATTTTAATTTGCAGCCTGGTCGTAATTTTGGCAATTATCTTATCTATTTATTCTCACAATGCTAACGCCCAAGAGCCTTACAAGCCTTCTCCCCAAAGCGCTGTAGCGTCCAAAGGCTTGGTTGAGGTCAAAATGACGGTAATTGCAGTTGATCCCATAAAAAATGAATTAGAAACCCGCTTGCAGTTTGAACTCAAAGGTATCTATAAAAAAGGGCCAACTTACCCAGCTCAAGACTTATTAATGACAGTTAACGGCGCAAATGTACAAGATTCGGAAATTACCTTTAAAGAAGGCAAACCGATGATTGTCCCTGCATTAAAATTTAACTTAGTCAAGGGAAAAATTAATAATTATCCGTTTGACAAGCACATTGCTAAAGTAGCGATTTCTATCGACCCGCTGGCTTCGATTGGTAAAAAGTTTGCTCCGTTTCAACTAAACCCCGTGCCGCTGGAATTTAATTTTCATGCCGATGTTCCCGGTTTTGACATCACTTATAAGCCGCAGGAAGAGAATTCATCTATCTTTATTTATATCGATGTTTCTGCAACTCGCTCAATCCCGGTGAAATTCTTTGCTTTAGTGATTATTGTGATTATGTGGGTGCTGTCAGTTATGGCGCTTTTGCTAGCATTAAAAGTGATGAAATCGGGCAACTTGCCGGAAGTGGGAATGCTGAGTTGGACAGGTGTGATGCTGTTTGCTTTTCCCGCTATTCGCAACGCTCAACCGGGGGTGCCGCCGGTGGGAACTGCAAGCGATTTTCTTTCGTTTTTTTGGACGGAAATTATTGTTGTGGTGGCGTTGGTGATTATTGGTAGCTGTTGGTTGAAGCGGTATCATCCGCCGATTGAATGATTTTAGATTTTAGATTTGAGATTTTACAGTCTTGGAGGCACACACTCTATCTGTAGGGTCCGCCGGGCCGCGCACCTTACCACTACTTGGCCCAGGAAACCATTTTTTTGCCTTAGTCCAATTTGAGATTTTAGATTTGAATAATTTACCCCAGAGATAAATCAGGGGACTTGTACCCTGGATGCTTTCAATTAACAGTCAACCGTCAACAGCCAACAGTCAACAGTTAACTAAATTCAAAGATTCAATTTTTGAATTCCAAACTCTCAATATTCTTTGCGGGTACACCCAAACCGCGCAAAATAGTAAAAGCAATAATTCGATATCCCGACGGATTGGGATGAACTCCATCTTCAGCTAACAAATTCAGAGTCTTGCCCGCGTGCTTTTGATACGTGCCGATAACTTCCCGACAAGGCGCATTCAAATCGATAAACAAGCACTGATTCTGCAACGCAATTTCTTGCATCGCGGCAATATACTCTTGCAACCTGCGATTTTCTGGGCCGTCGAGATTCTCGCCGATAGGAGTAGGAGAAAGCAGTACAACTCGAATTCCTGCAGCTTTTGCCGCCAGCACCATTTGAGTTATTTTATCCCGATATTCTGCCAGTGGCGCTCCCGTGAGCAAGTTGCCTAGCGGATAAAATTTATTTTTTTTGAAGTCGAAGAAAGTGTGCCAAACGTCGTTGACTCCGACATTAATCATCACTAAATCTGGCTTTTTATCGATCGCGTCTTTCTGGAAGCGCGCTTGCATATCACTCGCCCTGTGACCGGAGATTCCGGCGTTGACGATTTTGATTTTTCCAGCGGGATAAAGAGCACTCAGATAGCGTTCCAGCAGCCAAACGTAACCTCCAGGGTCTTTTCCTCCCTCGGTGATGCTGTCGCCCACTATCACAATTTTGCGCTTGCCGGCGAGTACGTTCTGGATTTCTGGGGGCGGCGTTGCTTGGGATACAAATTCTTTAAACATGGGAATTAAGGAGTGAGGAATGTTGAAAGCGATAACAGCAGCAATTACGGCGACGGCAAGTCTGATTAACACTTGCCGATTCGGGAGTTTGCGACGGGGCGATGGCACATTTGGAGACATAAGGAAGAAGGAAGAATGAAAAAGAGCCTATTTGATGCGTGTCCTCACTTTAATCCTAGATTTTAGCCTGAGTCTTCTGAGAGTGAGCCATCAATTCCACTATAGTTGCAAACAATCCTGGACTTGGGCGTGAGACGTTCGGCGAGGTCAGTTGAGTTGTGCTCAGTCGAACGCTGAGAAATGACGCTGATTGCAGGTTTGAGGGTTTAGTCTCGCAGGTCGCTACCTATCCCTGCTAGTTGGTTTAAAATTTTGCACAAATTTCATCCACCGCTGAACCTTAGAACCGGTGATGTCTAAAATCGGAATAGAATAGACGTCTGATTCAGGAGGGCCGGCCTCGGTATCTTTGGCAAGGCTTGTGCGTTCAGGCTTACCTAAGCCGTAGGTTGAAGCTATTTCGCTAGCTAAACTACAGGGAATTCTAAAGTTTCCCATGCGAATACTTCCATTACCTGCTGCATAAACCCATTCATAACCGGAAACGCCTCTAGACTGCTGGCACAAAAAATGGGAAGTTTCAAACATTTTGGCAAGATGAACATCGTAGAGACGAAGCTTGCCACTGTAAGCCGGTTGAGTTGTATCTCGATTCGGTGCAGTAAGTTGCATGAGGACAAAGCCTCCCCTAGCTTCTGTCCCACCATACCGAATGCTCAGCGGCACCTGGGTGCTATTTTGACCCAGGATGATGTTAACCTTTTGAGTAAATTTAGCGCTGTCAGCCTCAGCATTAGGTTCGCTACCCAAGTAAGTAGGAGCAGAAAAAGCTAGGTTTGCAGGCAGTAATATAATCGCACAGGTCATTAGTTTTGCCAAATTGTGACGCTCTGCTTTTTTGGCGATCGCGTATGTTTTACTTAGCACAGTGCGATCGGAGGTGATTGCTGTGCGATCGACTTGGGGTTGTGGGAGTGGTGGTTTATACAGAGGTTTTATGAGCAAGGAGGAGATGTGCTGATTTGGGGGTAAATTCAGGCTTAACAGAACTTGAGAGTATTACTTATGAGAAAACGCTGGCTAGTAGCCTTGATGGTCCATTTAATAATTTTGGCTTCCTGTTTACCAATTATTGCACAACAATCTAAACGATACCCAACTGAGAATGAATAGTAGCAATTAATGCATCAGTAAGGAAAAGAAAAAATCAATGAGTATAAAAGTAAATACAGAAAGTGCGTAGGGAAGGGTAGAGCAGGTATAGAGACGATAGCAATTATTGAGCTTGCTATTGAATATCTTGAATATCTTGGCGATCCAAACGCGGCAAGAGAATTTTTGGAAGTTTATGAAACTGGTCAATATATTGAATATAATCCCCAAAATAATACTCAAAAAATTCAAGATAATACCCAAAACGGAAATCAATCCGAGGATGATCGTTCTCAAGAAAATACTTCGGGTGTGGAGGTATCATACTACTGATAATAATGTTTATTTTATTTGCTTGTTTTAATTCAAATAAAGACGCCTATGATCAACATCAAGATGACCCTCCAGCAGCACAACCATATAATTACCCTGGTCAATAAATTTCGTTTTTGCGATCGCATCTATCGCGCGATCGCTGAAAATTAAAAATGTAAAATTAAAATTGTACCGCTCGATAACAGAGCGCAATGGTAAACGAAGCCGATGCCGCAAGCGCCGCAGCCGTCCGAACATGATTCCAAAACGTCCAGTCCCTAAGGTATCTAGCCCATAGGCTCGCACCGTCAGTGCTGCTTGGCTCGACAGTCGCCAGCGCATCATTTAGCGGCACATTGAACGCGATCGTCACTCCTACAGTACCGACAAGATAGAGGAGGCTGCCAAGGAGTAAGTAAGAGGCACCGGGTTGATGCCACTTTAACAGCGAGGAGATAGCCAGAAAGATGCAAGCTGCAGCCGTTCCGAATAGCGCCGTCATAAATAACGGATTAATCGCTGTTATATTGATGGCTTGCATGGCGGCAATACCCTGTGCTGGTTGGAGTCTGGCAAGGGCTTTCATCACAAACGTCGAGAAGGCGAAGAAGACTCCAGCCATCAGCCCGCAGCCTAGTGCCGAGAAAAGCTTCAATGTGAAAAGCGAGTAGTCAACCATTGCCATAAAACCTCCTGCGAATTACTGTCCAATGCCTTGTTAGTGCATTGTGTCCTTGCATTTTTAACCTTGATATTGAGCCGGGAAACTTGACGTAAACTGGACAGGGTAGAAAGCATACCGCAAATAAAAGTTAAGTTCTCAACCACTACCATGCTCTTATTAAGAGCTAAAGGCAATCTAGCAGAGACTTAAGGACTAAATCACTTACAACTAAAAACTGTGGCTGATTTTGATTGTCAAGGCTATACTACTTCGTAGTAGCTAAAAGCCTCGGAATTCCAGCGCTCCCTGCTTGACCAAAAACAAGTGTTACTATTCAAACTTAGCACTCATTGACTGCGACATTAATCATCACTAAATCTGGTTTTTGGTCGATCGCGTCTTTCTGTAAGCGCGCTTGCATATCACTCGCCTTGTTACCGGAGATTCCGGCGTTGACGATTTCGATTTTGCCATCGGGATAAAGAGCACTCAGATAGCGTTGCAGCGGCCAAACCTAACCTCCGGGGGATTTTCCTGCCTCGGTGATGCTGTCGCCCACTATCACAATTTTGCGCTTGCCGGCTAGTACGTTGTGGATTTCTGGGGGCGGCGTTGCTTCGGATACGGATTCTTTAAACATGGGAGTTAAGGAGTGAGGAATGTTGCAGGCGATAACAGCAGCAATTACGGCGAGGGCAAGTCTGATTAACACTTGCCGATTCGGGAGTTTGGGACGGGGGGCGATTCCCTTCGGGATAGCTTCGCTTGACGCGCATTGGGAGACGTTACGCAGTTTCCTACTAAAAATCTAACTATTTAGACCTGCAATAATATTATCCATTTTGTTTTTTTTTGCCACTTATTTCAATAAGTCAGTCCGGGACGAAAAATAACCCGGTTTTGACGCCAAATCCCAAGTTATCAGCCTGAGCCCAGAAACCTGATTGTTGACCCAGTATGCGGAAGTTTTATAAGTGAAATTACTGATTTTTTTGTCGCCCAAATCTCTCGGTGTAATTGCCATCACAAAAAAAATAGCAAAAATTCACGTAATTTTTGCTACTTAGGGCACAACTTGAGAAGGGAAGCGCGGTTTATAATATTGATAAGTTCAGGAAACGAGTTTTTATGCGAGGTTAAAGCAATGGTAGCAAATTCAAATTTTTTATATCCTCAAAATCGCTATTACGGTGAAATAAAGCCAGAGAATTTGGTATTTAATGCGAATTTACAAGAGTTTTCTCAGCGGGTGGGTTACATCACCTCCTTGACATCTAACGGTAAGATCTCGGTGGAACAGGCATTTACTCAGATCGAAACACTCTGGGAAGAGGTGGAAAAGTCGAAAACGCAGTTGGGAATCGGCGAAAATCCATTTTCAGCTTGAATAATTAGGGGTTGGCTTTGACGTTGGTTTAGGCACCATTGATGCCGATCGATTAATCCACAGCTTAAGATGAAAAGGTAGCTAGTGGCGATCGACCTTTTTGCCTATGAGTTCCGATTTATTGCCCCTCCTTCCCAAAGTATCCGTCGGCCGCCGCGCAGCAGCCTTTTGCATCGATGGAATCGCAGTTTGGCTGCCCAGTTTGCTTCTCGCCACTAATGCCATCGCCCAAACCATATTTTTTGTTTTGCTGTGGCTGATCCTGCGCGTAGCCATCGTCAGGAAAAACCAAGGTCAAAGTCTCGGGCGCTGGGCTTTAGACATGAAAATTGCCGATACCCGATTCCAACGGACTCCCGGAGTGCAAGAACTGTGCAAGCGCGAGGCATTGCTGGGCATTTGCGCTGGCTTAGCCTTCGCAGGTATAGGGGGACTGACATCTACCAACGCCGCCGTCTTGCTGCTGATGCTGCCCCTGGCGATCGACTGTAGCGTGGCCCTCACCTCCGCCGAAAGGTTTCCCCAAGCCTTCCACGATCGCATCGGCGGGACGATCGTCGTCGGAACCCGCCGCGGCTACTCCCTCGACATCAAAGTTAGAAGATTGCTTGACCAAGTGCAGAGCAATGTGAGAAGATAATAAATTGTGTTTAAATTAGTCGAAATTTATTTAGAATTATGGCTAAAGGCGTCCGCATCATAATTACTCTAGAGTGTACTGAGTGCCGAACCAATGCGAGCAAACGCTCCAAAGGCGTGTCTCGGTACACCACCACCAAAAACCGTCGCAACACGACGGCGCGGCTGGAACTCAAAAAGTTCTGCCCCCATTGCAACAGGCACACTGCCCACAAAGAGATCAAGTAGTGATTAGTCATTAGTCCTTAGTCATCAGTCATCAGTTGTTGGCAATTGATATTGAACCCGCCCAAAAACGGGTAAAAGCCCCCGACAATCCTGAGTGGAGAGCGCAAAATTTTAGACGAAGGTTCCATCTCCCAGATTCATTTGTGGAGTAAATCTAAAATCTAAAATCTAAAATCGACTGACCCGCGAAAAGCAGGTAACTAACAAATGCTTCCCTGACGGCTAGCAACTAACGGCTAATAACTAAAAACTAACAGTCAACACTCAACACTCAACAGTCAACAGTCAACAAACAACAAACCATGACTTACTTTCGCCGGCGCGTTTCGCCCATCAAACCAGGAGACCCGATCGACTACAAAGATGTCGATTTGCTCAAAAAATACGTCACAGAACGCGGTAAAATTTTGCCCCGCCGGATTACCGGTTTGACGGCAAAGCAGCAGCGAGACCTGACCAGAAGCATCAAAAGAGCAAGAATTGTAGCTTTGATGCCCTTCGTAAACCAAGAAGGTTAACAGGATTTGGGATTTTGGGTTTTAGATTTTGGACTGGGATAAGACTTGCGCGAAAACAACGTCTTTCTGCCATTAAAAATGCAGCAAGAATGCAGCGGAATAATCGCGATATAGGGTTGAGAGTCGCCGCAGCGCAAGTCTTAATCAAAAGTAAAGAGTTAAAAAATAAAGAATAAAAAGAAAAACTTTTTAGATTTTAACTTTCACAATTGACCAGAAAAATTGCCAAGATCCAAAATCTAAAATCGCAAACTCGAAACTCGATAAGTGGCTATTGTAAAAATCCAAAATCTCAAATATAAAGCTGGCAAGTGGAGAAGGGAACGTTAGTAGAATTTAGAGTGCACGGCGACCGCCGTCTGGCAGTTGCCGATCGCCCCGATGGCAAGAAAAACTGGGTCGTGGTAGACGAAAATGGTCAACCGCACAGCATACCGCCCAAACAAATCAGCTACGAAGTAGTGGGAGAAACTTACAAACCCTCCGACATTCCCAAATTTCTCAAAGAAGTAGAAGCCTACTCAGATCCGTCGAGTTTGGAAGTAGCTTGGGAACTCCTAGCGGGCGACGGAGAAACCACAGATCCAGAATCCCTGGCAATGCTGTTATTTTCCGAGAGTAGTGCGGCCCAGTGTTACGCGGCTTACTGTTTGTTATCAACAGACAAATTGTATTTTAAACAAAAGGGCGATCGCTACGAACCGCGATCGGCCGCCCAAGTAGCCGAAATCAAACACCAGCAAGAAGTAGAACAGCAGCGACACCAAGAATCCCAAGGATTTTGGGAGCGAGTCAAACAGCGGCTGGCAGGAAAAAATGTAGATTGGGAAAATAGCGACAGAACTCGCCTCGACGCCCTAGAACGCTTTGCCCTCCTCGGAGAAGAAGCAACGCACCGCACCCCGGCCTTAGAAACTTTAGCCAGCTTAGAACGTTCCGAAAACCCCGAAGCAGCATTTGGGCTCCTAGTCGATCTCGGCCTGTGGAGCAGCCACGAAAACCTGTTTTTGCGGCGCAGCCAAATTCCCCTACAATTCTCCGCAAAGGTATTAGAAGTGGCCCAACGCTGCCTAGAAAATCCCCCAACCGACTCGGACACAAATCGTCTCGATTTAACTCACCTCAAGGTTTACACGATCGACGACGAAAGCACTACCGAAATCGACGACGGCCTCAGCTTAGAATTCCTCGAAAACGGCCAGCAGCGGATCTGGATACACATCGCCGATCCCACCCGCTTGCTTTCCCCCGGAGACGAACTCGACCTCGAAGCCAGAAAGCGCACGACTACGGTTTACCTGCCCACGGGAATGATTTCCATGTTTCCCCCAGCTTTGGCAACCGGGCCGATGAGTTTAATTCAAGGCAAAGAGTGCAGCGCGCTCAGCTTCAGCGTCACCTTAGACGAAATCGGCGCGGCTCAAGATTACAGCATCCACATCAGCACCATAAAACCAACCTACCGCTTGACATACGATGATGTAGACGAAATGCTGGAGTTGGGAATCGAAGCAGAACCGGAAATAGCAGCGATCGCCTCTGCTGCAAAACTGCGACAAAAATGGCGGGAAGCCCAAGGCGCAATCAGCATTTTCATGCCCGAATCCGTCATCAAAGTCAACGGCGACGACATCAAAATCCAGGTGATCGACGATTCCACAGCCCGGATGCTAGTAGCCGAAATGATGATTTTAGCCGGCGAACTAGCCGCCCGCTACGGTCAAGCTCACAGCCTGCCCATACCCTACCGCTATCAGGCACAGCCCGAACTCCCTCCCGATGAAGAACTGCTGGCCGTGCCTGCAGGCCCCGCCCGCGCTTGCGCCGTGCGCCGGTGTATGCCCCGCAGCGAAATGGGCCTCACCCCCGGACGCCACGCCGGCTTGGGTTTGGAATTATACACTCAAGTTACTTCCCCGATCCGTCGCTATACCGACTTGCTGGCTCACTTCCAAATCAAAGCCCACCTGCGGGGCGAACCCCTACCTTTTACTGCCCAAGAAATACAGGACATTGTGATGTGTCTCGGCACCGCAGTTAAAGAAGCATCCACCGTCGAACGCCAAACCAACCGCTATTGGGGATTGGAATATTTGCGGCGCAACCCCGATGAAGTTTGGGAAGCTTTAATGCTGCGCTGGCTGAGGGAAGACAGCAATCTCGGACTGATTTTATTGGAAGATTTGGGTTTAGAATTGGCAATGCGATTTGGTCGATCGGTCGCCATAGGCGATCGGCTAGAAGTCAAAGTCACACACTGCGATCCGCGATCGGATGTCATTAACTTCCAGGAAATGATCTTTGAACCGGCACAATAGGATTTTAGATTTTAGATTTTAGATTTTAGATTGCAAAAATCTGTGTAGAAGACTAAAACTGAGGATAAATCTCGTTTTTAGTCGAGTTTCCGACCGAAAGCATCCAGGATACAAGCCCCCGAATTTATCCGTGGAGAAATAAAAAATGTGTATCCGATGAAACTTGCCCCCCGAATTTATCCGTGGGGTCAATGCTTCAATCTAAAATCTAAAATCTAAAATCGCTTGATCCCCTCGCATCCCCCTTGTCAAGGACAGGGAGGTAAAAAAGATGATGGGTTCATATCTAGTCCTGTAAAATAATCGTAATTCTTGTGTGGGCGGGTTCACCCCGAAGTTGTAATATAAGCCAGAAATCCCGTAAACCCGCCCCGACCAAAATATTGTGGTCGATCGACTGGACATGATATCCGATCCAAGACGGGTAATACTTTTGACCTTAAGTTGACACGCCTTGCTATCTCCTCTCTTCCTCTGTGTCCTCTGTGTCCTCTGCGGTTAATAAAAAAAACATCAGCATTGTAAAAATTGGCAGTTTTTACCCCAGCCTAGTAATCTAAAATTTAAAATCGCAAAATGCCCAATTCAATTAGCCAAGTTCAGCCGCCGCTGGAATTCATACCCCCAGCCTACAACCCGCTAGTGGTGCAAGGCTGCCAGCAAATACTCCCCTGGTGGTTGCGATTTCGGACGAATATCAGCCACATTCAAGCCGAAAACGTCGAAACCCTCGCCGAACTATTCCACCAATTTCAAAATCAGAAAGTTCGCTTCCTGCTAGCCTTCCGCCATCCCAACTCAGACGATCCCTACTGTTTGGGACAACTAATTTGGAAACTCGTTCCCCAGGCGGCACGGGCCAAAGGCATTTCCCTGCAATTCCCGGTACATTCCCACTTTATCTACGATCGCGGCATTCCCCTGTGGGCCGGTGCAGGAGTCGGCTGGCTGTATTCCCGCCTCGGCGGCACTCCGATTGTTCGCGGTAAAATCGATCGGGTCGGATTGCGATCGGCCCGCGATTTATTTGTCAACAGCCAATTCCCGATCGCCGCCGCCCCAGAAGGCGCCACCAACGGTCACAATGAAATAGTTAGCCCCCTGGAACCGGGAATTGCTCAAATGGGCTTCTGGTGCGTTGAAGATTTGCTAAAAGCCGGACGCACTGAAAAAGTTTTAATTGTACCCCTCGGCATTCAATACCGCTATATCGAGCCACCTTGGCAACCCCTAGAAAAACTTTTAACTCAATTAGAAATTGATTGCGGACTGCCACCCTTAGATCGCACCGATATCGCCAATTTAGAGAGCACAAATCCCGATTCCGAAAACCAAAATCACAAATTCCAATATCGGCGCCTGATTCGACTGGGCTGCCATTTGCTAGGAGTGATGGAAGAGTTTTACAGCCGTTTTTATCATAAAAACTTACCGCCACAAACATCTATTTTAACATCATTACCGCTCCCAGAAAAAACGGCAAACGATTCGGGCAATGAACTAATGATGGCTCGACTGAAAGGACTGTTAGACGTGGCTTTGCAAGTAGCAGAAGAATATTTCAACTTAAAGCCCAAAGGCAGTTTTATAGACCGCTGCCGGCGTCTGGAACAAGCAGGGTGGGACTATATTTATCGAGAAGATATCAAAAATATTGCAGCACTTTCTCCCTTAGAAAGAGGATTAGCCGATCGCCTCGCTGAAGAAGCAAATCTTCGGATGTGGCACATGAGACTTGTAGAAAGTTTCGTGTCCGTCACGGGCAGGTACGTCGAAGAAAAGCTGACAGCAGAACGTTTGGCAGAAACAACTTTACTGCTGTGGGACGTACTGGCTCGCATCAAAGGGGGAAATCCTTTCGGCCGACCGAAGTTGGCCAAACAGCAAGTACAAATGACCGTGGGCGAACCGATATCAGTAAGCGATCGCTGGGAGGGATATCAAACCAGTCGCAGGTTAGCAGTTGCCGAACTCACTCAAGACTTGCAATCAGCTTTAGAAGCAATGATTAAATCTTAATTAGTCTGATCGGGAAGATTTTCCAGGAAAGAAGGAAGAGGATTGAGGGAAGAAGAAATATATATTTTTCTTCACTACGTTTTTCTTTGATCGACAGCAAACAGATTGTTATAGACTTTGGGAATAGGTCTAATAAACCGCCCACGCTCGCTTGACAATGAACCAATAAAAATTACCGATGACTAACAAACCTATCGATTTGTCTACTAACTCAATTAAGGTAAAATTGCTGAATTATTTAGCGCAGGAATTGCTCACACCGCTCACTTCGGTTGTCGGCATGGCAAGCGTGTTGAAACAAGAAATTTATGGCCCCTTAACGAACAAGCAAAAAGAATATATTGACGTGATCCAAGACAGCAGCCGATCTTTGCGATCGCTAGTTGAAGAAATTTTGGAACTGGCAGAACTAGATGATTCCGCTTTCACCTTGAAGCGAACCGCAATCGATATAGAAACTTTGTGCCAGCAAGTTGTGACAATCTTGTCGCCTGCAGCAAGTAGACGAGAGCAAGAAATTAATTTGTCGATGGGGCCCGGGCCGCGCATCTGGTTGGTCGATAAAGATAAGGTTCAGCAAATGCTGCACCACTTAATTTTTAGCATTATTCAATCGGCTGGGGCAGGCAGCGTGATTCGAGTCCACGTTTCTCGGAAAGAAAACGGTATCAACCTCGGAGTTTGGGTTTTTCATCCTTGGTTAGGAGAAAGTTTGCCCCATGCTAAACTCTACTCCGACTACTTGTTGAAGGTCGAATCGGATAGCGGCTCGCAATCGAACTCCGAAACCGACTCCCTCGGACTCGAACCGCAACTCCCGACACAGGGTTCGCAGCGATTAACGCTGGCGTTTTCTGAGTTGGCGGCTTTGGTGGCCCAGAATGCCGAGGATACCGCACCGGTGTTAGCTGGTTACGGGGCCAGGGAACGCTTGGGGCTGCTGCTTTGCTGCCAGTTGGTGGAAATTCAAGGCGGTCAACTCTCGATTCAAGGCACCCCCGAATCTGGATATCGCTACGTGCTCTGGCTCCCCTGCACCAATGCTACGGAGTTGTTGGAAGGATGAAGTTAGTTGACTGTTGACTGTTGACTGTTGACTGTTGACTGTTGTTGTTAGTTGTTAGTTGCTGGTTGTTGGTTGTTAAGGGATGAAGTTAGTTGACTGTTGACTGTTGTTATTAGTTGTTAGTTGTTAGTTGTTTTATAATAAAATAACTAATAATAAATTCCCACTAACTAATAACCAAGCTCAAATTCCCAATAATAACTAATAACAAATTCCCAATAACCAATGCCCGATGCCCAATGCCCGATGCCCAATGCCCGATTACTAAGTACAAATCTAAAATAGCAATGAATTCAGTTTGGCAACAGTTAACTCTGGCAAATTTGCCGCTCTCTCAGTGGCAAAGTGGAAGTTATTTCTTAAATTTGGCGATCGGCTCTTTGCGCAGTTGGCGACAGAGTAGCTGGCTGATGCAGTGGGCAGAACCCTTGGGTTTTGTTTTGCTGGGCTTGACTTTTGGTTTGGCGCCGTTTGTGAACAATGCCTTGGTGGGAGTGTTGATGGCTGCTGGCGCTGCATTTTGGGTACTGCTGACTGTTTCGGACGATCGCGCTCACGCCTTGACCCCGATTCATTTGCTGGTACTGCTGTACTGGGGGATTGCCACCGTCGCAACGGCGATGTCGCCGGTGAAAGTCGCCGCTGCTAATGGTTGGAGCAAGCTAACGCTGTATTTGCTGTTTTTTGCGCTGATGGCTCGGATATTGCGATCGCCCCGTTGGCGATCGTGGTTAATTGCCGTATTTTTGAACGTCTCTTTAATTGTCAGTTTCTACGGCGTGCGGCAGTGGATTGACAAAGTGCCGCCCTTAGCTACTTGGAACGATCCGACTTCTACTCAAGCCAATTTCACGCGAGTTTACAGCTTTCTGGGAAATCCAAACTTGCTTGGTTCCTATTTGCTGCCGGCCATTGCATTGAGCGCCGCCGCACTTTTTGTGTGGAAAGGATGGGGAACAAAAGTTTTAGCGCTGACGATGCTGGTGGTGAATTGCGCGTGTTTGCGCTACACGGACAGCCGGGGTGCTTGGATCGGTTTTCTGGCTCTACTTGTGGTATTTTTAGTGCTGCTGTGGTACTGGTACAGCCCTTTGATGCCTCGGTTCTGGCGAACTTGGGCCCTGCCGTTAGGGTTAGGAGGTTTGGCTGGGGCCTTAATTTTGGGAGTAGCTTTAGTGGAGCCCCTGCGCGATCGAGTTTCGAGTATGTTTATCGGCCGAGGTGACAGCAGCAACAATTTTCGGATTACTGTTTGGTGGGCGGTGATTGACATGATTCGCGATCGGCCAATTCTCGGAATTGGTCCGGGAAACACTGCTTTTAATAAAGTTTATCCGCTTTATATGAAGCCGAGATTCACTGCTTTGAGCGCTTATTCTGTGCTGCTGGAAATTGCCGTGGAAACCGGTTTTATCGGTTTAATGTGTTTCCTGTGGCTGATGACTGTCACCGTCAATCAAGGTTTGTTGCAGATAAAAAATCTGCGGGATTCACAATTTAACATCTCTAATTTAGAGGAAGAATCCCGAAATCCCCAATCTAAAATCCCAAATCTCAAATCGAATCAGGGGTTTTGGTTGATTGCGGCGATCGCAACTTTAGTCGGCATGATGGCCCACGGTTTTGTCGATACTGTTTGGTATCGGCCGGAAGTTAATATGCTTTGGTGGTTGATGGTGGCGATTATAGCTAGTTTTTACAGCAATTCGCACCAGCAGCAGCAAGATTCAGCTTTGACCGAGGGCGAGTAGATAGAATTGCTGGCGGGGTTTTCTCCCCGCCGGGTGAGGATTCCCGCAACAGCCGACACAGCAATTATTAATAGTTATACCCGCTCAAAAAAAGAATGCAGCTTTATCCAAGCTGCAAACCATTATAGTCTTGAAACACTCACCGCCCCCTTTCGTGCGGTGATTCTTGAGACTTCATCGAAATCCGCTACCGAAATAGTCTTACGTTTTTGGCCTGTCCATAAGCGAGTCGTGGCAGTTTCCTATCCCGACGGGAGCGCAACCATAACACAAAGCCGTCCGTTTAAAACGGGGTTTTAAACACACTTTTTTGATAAGTCATTTCCAATTCTTCAATTCTTTAATCTCAAATCTCAAATGCTATAAGGTGCGCACTGCGCACCCCCATACTACCACATACTACATACCTGTTGCTGTAAAGTGGCGATGGTACACTCTACAAAATTTCTTGAAAATAACTCTTATTCTTGGCTCTCCCGAGGCATGATGAATCTCGGACACGCATATTTTCCACCATTCCTATCCCTGCACTGTCGCATCGACTGATTCGAGTTGAACAGCTTTTCGACTGATTCATTAACTGTGGGTTTAACAGCCGCAGGAGTTGGCAGTGCTTTTGAGGCTTGACTTAGCTCCAGTACCGTTATAATTGCCAGTATGGTTGATGAAAGCAAAACTGTGCGTTTCATTTATTTGTTTTTTCCTCGTTTAATCGTTGACGTGCCATTCCTATCCATATATCCTCATCGAATTCTTGAGAATCCGCAGACTTTAGACAAATTTTCCACTGGGGTAGCGCTTCCTTAGTATTTTTCATTTTTTCTAGGACTTGCGCTTTTAAGCAGTAACTTGCTGGTCTTTCACTATCAAGTTTAATCGCTGCATCCAGATGTTGCAATGCCTCTGAATATCGACCCTGTTCAAGGCGAGCCCATCCCAAGTTTTTGAGTAAAGAATATTTTACTCGATCGTCCTCAGCTAATTTCAAACCTTGCCACAGCAAGTGAACGGCAGCAGCATAGTTTTTTTGATCGACTATGTATAATCGCGCGAGATTGCTATAAGCAGCAGGCAAACCGAGTTTGGCAGCTTGCAGATATTTTCCTCGGGCGCATTGTAAATCTTGCACTTCTTCGCAAAGCCATCCCAAATTGTAAAGAGCTGTTCGGCTTTTTGGATCTACCGAGAGCGCTAACTCATAGGCTTGTTGAGTATTAGCCAATCGATTAGCTTTGTAGTTCTCAAACGCCATATTATTAAAAAATGATGCCAGTTCCGGCAAGCCAATTTTCCAGCCCCCAAAGCCTACGGCTACCATCAGCAAGAAGGCCCCCCACTTCGATTTATGCTGCTTTTTTTCTGGCTCTTTCATAGCATTGAAAATGTTAGCTAATGGTGTCGTTTTTAGCATATTTAAACTTGAAAGTTGGGCGTTATTTTTTTGCCACATTTAATTGCCACCCTAATGGCATTATCATCTTAGGAAATGACTCAGGCTTGAGCCCATTTCTCATAAGAGTTTGCGAGTCGACAGCCGAATGCTTGGGTAATGCTCCCACTACCTAGATGTATTCGAGCATAGATTAATCATTCCTGAGGCTCCACAAGCGATCCGGAAATTTTCAGAAAAAAGGAAGTGGGAAGCAGGAAGAAGGTAGAACTGTCCCGATTATTTAAGTAATAATACTTAGTCAGCGGTCAGTCGATCGACAGTATGCGACTGTATTAGCAGATACAGCCTATCCCTGGTTTATGAAGTGCAGCTTTAGACTTAGGCTGGGTCCTTCTTCGTGTCAACAATCGCCTGAAACCCCTGAGAAATCTCGTTTTTAACCCAGTCTCGATCCCCCTAACATCCCAGGGCGGTTTCATTCTCGGATCAGATCGCCAAAAGTAAAAGCGATCGCCATCTGATAAAATCTGAAGCGCTCGCCAAAAAACAAAATATATATGCTAACTTGAATCAGATTCCTGAAAAAAGTCAATGACCCAGGCAAGAAGCTAGGAAAAAGACACCCTTTCTGGTTGATATTACTCTTGGTGATTTTAGGAATAATGTTCGGTCATCTCGGATATAGAGATATAGCAGCACTTGGCAAAGCTCACCAAAAATTGATTGTTAAGTATTTTAAAGTAAAGTGCGATCGTATCCCATCTTATTCTACGATTAGACGAGCAATGATACTAGTTAACACCTCAAATTTAGTAGAGGTATTTAATCAATGGACTCGCAGTTTAACCCCTGTAATGCCAAATAGTGATTGCGTATCCATAGATGGTAAATGTCTCAAAAGTACCTGTATTAACCACAACAACAAACATCAAAATATTGTGTCAATAGTATCTTTGTTCAGTCAAACCAGTGGTTTGGTACTCAGATTACAAAATTTTGAGAACAAAAAAAGTTCAGAAATAAAGCGAGTACAAGAGCTGGTAAAGACCGAAGCCACTGAGGGGCCAGTATTTACCTTCGATGCTTTGCACTGTCAAAAAAAGACAACTACTGCCATAACCGAGTCAAAAAATGATTATACCATCGCTCTCAAAGGCAATCAAAAAAAGTTGTTGAAAGCTGCATTACAAATTAGTGAAAGTCAACCACCCCTAAGTGAAAGTCAGACCGTAGATATCAGTCAGGGTCGTCAGATAGTAAGAAAGGTATCCGTATTTGATATTGAGCCACTAAAATTAGCCGAGTTTGAGCGGTAAAATTGGGGTAAAATTACCAGCTTAGTTAAAGTAGAAAGAAGTGGTACTCGCGGTAAAAAAGATTACCAGCATCTCGCCTACTACATCAGTAGCTTATCCTTAGATGCCGAGATATTTGCGTCAAAAATACGGGATCATGGGTTGATTGAAAATCAGTTACATTGGGTGAAGGATGTAATTTTTTAAGAAGATACATGGCCTCGACATCATGCTCGCTCCGTCACTAATTTATCAATCCTGACAACGATCGCCCTGAATCTTTACCGATTTTTAGGCTTTTTATCAGTAAAAGCTGGACAAAGATGGTTGAGTTATAGCTTATCTAATCTGATAGTTGTCTTGAGTTAACAAGGTATTTAACCAGTTCGAGGTCGCTCAAATTTCATACTTACAATTGCTGAAACCGTTGAAGCGAAAGGTAAACGGTTGATTTTTAATATCAAATATTATCGAGTTTATTAACCAGTAACAATAAAGGCGATCGATCGAGATATTTATATCTCATTCTCAAATTTTAGCGGTGCTAAAATTTGAGAATGAAACCACCCTGCGCGGGAGGGGGGCAAAAGAGCGCTTCTAGTTCCCCCCGGACGCTACGCAGGCGCCGGGGGGATCGAGTCCTAATCGTCCGACAGCAGACCCGTACTATGTTTAACGTGTTTGTTGACATTAATAGGCTGATCCCCGTGTCCCTACGGGGATCGATGTGGGGTGTACTTCATAAACTTGCAATCTGCTGTAACCCTCTTCTGTCACTCTGGGAAATTAAAAATGAGACCAAAATTTTCAATTGTAGATATATCAAGGATTTGAGCATTTATTTTCTAACAGAATGGCCCAAATCAAGGTTTTTGGTAAAAGTCTTATGCTATAACCATCCCAGATTATTTTCTGCCGAAAGTGACAAAAGAGGGGTAAGATGCACCCGGGTGAAATAACTCTAATGTAAGTTTGTAGTGACCGCGGAAGTCCTCAAAATTCTCAACGGGGGATATCAAACAATTTTATGATGAGTAATTAACCGAACTCGATTTAAAATAATCAATCACTAATCAGCAATCACCAATCATTAATCACTAATGACTCCTGAGTAATAAACATCTCCATAAACGAAAATTAAAACCTTCGAGTAGCAAAGGTTTTAGTTTCTTTTTCGGAGATGTTTAATGACTAATGACTAATGACTAATGACTAATGACTAATGACTAATAACTAAAATTGCTTCATCGCTCTCTCCATATCCCGCTTGTCTTCGCGTTTCTTCAAATCTTCGCGCTTGTCGTACAATTTTTTCCCTTTACCCAAACCGATATCCAGTTTTACCCAGCCGCCTTTCAAATACATTTTTAACGGCACTAAAGTCAAACCTTTTTCTTCGACTTTACCTATTAATTTACGGATTTCCTGCTTGTGCATCAGCAATTTACGCGTGCGGCGGGGCTCGTGATTAAAATAGTTGCTAGCACTTCTCCAGGGCGAAATGTGAACGTTTATCAGCCACAGTTCGCCGTTCCGAACTAAGCCATATCCGTCCCGCAAATTGGCTTTTCCTTCCCGAATTGATTTGACTTCGGTGCCCTTCAACTCGATTCCCACTTGGTATGTCTCTATAATTTCATAGAGATGGCGCGCTTGTCGGTTATCGCTAACAATTTTGTATCCTGGGCTTTTTTCGCTCATTTTTACCTCCGCTAAGATTAATTATTATAACGCTAGCTTCTCTGTAGAGAAAATCGAAGCTTGACAAAACTTAAATAATCGGTCTAGGCATTACCAATTTGGCTGAGCTAAGATGTCACCAACGTGAATGTCAAGCGGTATCATGCAGCGCACCAATATTCCCCATTCTGACCTTCGAGATGCTGTCAGTCCCAATTCAGCGGTTAATTTGGTTTGGCTGGCTCCTTTTTTGCTGGCGCTTGCTTGGTTTTGGGCCAATATCTCGGCTGTTAAGTGGCTGTTATCCTCGTTTGTTGAGATACCCACACTGTACAAGATAGTAATTGGCTTTCTGATTGTAGCATTAGTAGTGCGATCGATTGGGAACTCCGATCGCCCGTCCGGATTTTCGCCAAATTTCGTTTTGAGGCGATATCCGCTGCTGTTGATGTTGGGTGCGGGTATTTGCTCGATCGCCCTTCAGTACATAATTGATATCAAACAACTTACTGTTCTGCTATTTATCCTCGGAACTTACGGGCTGTGCGGTTTATTGGTAGAGCAGAACTTTTGGCAAAAAAACTTGCCAGTTGCGGGCTTGCTGGCTTGTATTTTACCATTCAACAGTCAGTTTAATAGCGGATTAGGTTTGCCGGCGCGAGTGCTGACTGCTCAGGTAGTAGAACAGTTGCTCTCAATGCTGCACGTTGGGGCTATTTCTTCTTACGATATATCGTTTTGGAAAACGGCATCGCTCATGTTGACGTGCCTTGTAGCGGAATTAAAACCCTCTTAGTCGGAACGCTATTTTTGCTAGCTGCTACCTGGCTGGAAGGGCGTAAATTAAGTTTAAGATGGGTAGCAGTCGGCGCTGCTAATCTCTTAATGTTGGTGTCGGCTAACACTGCGCGGGTTGCCGTGCTAGTCCTGGTTTCAGAAGTGTTTAAGCAGCAAAAAATAGCAGAAATTATTCACGTTTCTCTGGAAATTGTCGGTTGAGTAGGTGCTTGTTTTGTGACCTGGTTAATGCTGCAACGAGTACCGAAATTTCAGCCAGAAAAAACCAGCGGGATTTCTGCAAAGCCCAACTCAGAAATACTCGAAAATCACCCTTTAGCCAAACCAGGAATAATTGCAGCAGTGACAGTTTTGGCAGTTATGGCTCAACTGTCTAATGTAGAAACGTCAAAAATGGCGATCGCACCTTTAAGATAGCCTGAATATATTAAATCAGAGTCGATTCACCTGAATGCTAGCGAACAAAGATTCTTTGGCAACTATTCGGACACGCAAACACAAAAAATCAGATTTGTCGCCGGCAACTTGCGCGGTTCCATGCTCACAGTAGCAAGCACATCATGGCAAACTTATCACGCCCCCGAGCTGTGTTTTGTAGCGAGCGGAATTTCCGTCAATCGCCTAGAAAAAAACTATTAACTCCTTCAGTAACAGCCCGGTGGCTGTCTCTCAAAAACAACCAATTATCAGCAGTATACTGGCTGCAATCTGCACAGTTAACTACAGATAACTTCTTGTCCCGTATCGGCAGCGACCTCACTAAAAAAAATCACAATTGGGTGCTAGTTTCCATTTTATTTGACAGTTCGTCACAAGCAGAAAATCATGAAGTAAAAGAGTTTGCTGGCAACGTCTACGATACCGTTAAACAAAGCTTACAAGGAGAAAAAAATGAAAATCAAACAGGTATTTAATTTAATTTTTAAAACAATTTTTTGGTTCTGGAATTTGACATTTTTATTGATTGCTTACTTGGCGGCTTTGCCTGTTATAGGAGTGATATTAATTAGGGCGACAATCGATGGCATCTTACCGCTAGAGTTTTCTTTGACGATGGCAGCTACGATCGCAGTACCCACGGTATCTACAGTAATAGGAGCTAGGCGTTTTCGCAAGCAACCCCTACAGCTAATGCGTTGGTTTTACGGCGTAGAAGCACCGCTATTTTTGCTGTGTTTGCTCCGCTTGTTCCTGCTGCGAGAACTCACCCCAGCCAGTTATCAAATCATCGCTACTATTGCTTTGTGCCTTGCAGCATTTTCAGTGGAAATGCTGTACGGCTATCTGGGTAAAAAAGAAAATGTTCAAAATATCTCAGATTCTCAAACTTCCCATAATAAACACCATCGTTTTTTAAGCTTAATCCGAGGACAACTAAGTGCGTGGCTGCAATTAGGATGCCACAGTTTAATGCTAGTAGTTGGCCTTTGGGTGGCAATATTGCTGATGTATTACGCTGTACCTGCTGTGGCATTGTTTACACTTTATGGATTCTTCCCTGTAGTCATTGAATTGCTGAGTGTTACATGGGGGTCAAAAATATTTGGGGAGATCTTTTTTAGATACGGGCAGTGGGTCTCGGGTTTAATTTGGCTACCGCTATCGTTTATATTGTGTGGTTTAACCTGTAGCTTATTCGTTGTCATGCCTTTGCTGTACGGCTTTCTCTACATTCATTCCGGGCGGAAAATATGGCAGAGTTTTGCTGCCCAATACGGGAAAAATAAAGCGCTAATCGGAAGTTTGGGAGTCATAGCAGCTTGGCTGGCTATTTTCTCCGCTTTGCAACAGCAGCCACAAGTTGCAGCACTGAAAATGCTGGCGACTCCCCCCGCAAATGACACGGTTCGCCAAACTTTATTAGCCAAGTCTGATATGATTCGATCGGGCTTAGTTAACGCTTATTTGTCCCCTTACCGCTACCTCAGCACTGTGGGAGAAAATAACCACATTTATGAAATATACAAAAACACTTTGAATTTGCCTGACGGAGTGGCTCAAACGGTGCAGAATAGCTATAATTTTTTAATGTCGCCGTTTTTGTATCAAGGCTCTAGTGCTGATGTGAAAAAAGCCGAAAAACTCTACGGCGAATTCTTCGATACAGAACTGCAAAAAGGCGACACAGAAGCAGTAAAACACGCGGTACAGTCAACATCATACCGCAAAGAAGCAAAAGCAGGTTTGCTGAATGTCAATCAGGAAAAAGTATGGTTGCAGTCGCAAGAAGTGACAGTCAAAGAAAATGGCGACTGGGCTGACGTTCAACTCTACGAAGTTTACAAAAATCAAACGCCGAAATTCCAAGAAGTATTCTACTACTTTTCGCTGCCGGAAAGCGCCGCAGTTACAGGAGTTTGGCTGGGAAATACTGGCGATTTAAACAAACGTTTTGTATTTACGGTATCGCCTCGCGGTGCCGCCCAGCCAGTCTACTACAATCAACAGGTAGTAGAAAGAGTGGAACCGGATCCGGCTTACCTAGAACAAAGTGCTTTGCTAGAACAAATTGGCCCCAAACAATACCGCTTGCGGGCTTTTTCAATCCCAGCTAAACGAGAATTCATCCAAACTGAAGGGCCAACGGAAAAGCACCTGTGGCTTACCTACAAAGTCATGCGCCAGCCGCAGGGTTGGGCTATGCCTGTTTTGGCTGAGAAACGCAACATTTTTTGGAACCAAAATACTCGCCGCACGATTGCTGGAAAAGAGGTCAAATACAGCGGGAAAGAAGCAAGAGAAACTTGGCTGCCACCCTTTTTGCCTGCTGTCGCACAGCAACCTCTAACAGCGCAGCAGGCGGTTCTACCGGGAGGAAATATCATTTCTGCTAAGCCGCTGGCTGATGCAAGTTACTCGCTACCGCAAGACAAAAAATTGGCAGTTATTCTCGATACTTCCCGCAGCATGGCGGCCCAGAAGAAGGAAGTAAAAGAGACTTTTGAATGGTTGAAAGCTAATGCAGCAGGCAAGAATGCTGTTGATTTGTATGTCGCCAGCGCTGCGGGAATGCCGCCTAAGTTTGTGGAAGATGTACGCAATTTCGATGCGGCAAAGGTGACATTTTACGGTACGATCCAGCTCAAAGATATGCTGCAACAGTTTGCACAGTTGCGGGGCGATAAAAGTTACGATACTGTATTTTTGGTGAGCGATCGCCACAGTTACGAATTTTCGGACGATCGCCAACCTAAAGTTTCCATCTCTGCACCGCTGTGGACTGTGCATTTGGGAGGTTTGCCCCCCGGCTACGACGACGCAACTTTGAAGGCAATTCAAGATAGCGACGGCGGAGTTGCTACGGATATGAAAGAGGCGATGCAGCGAGTAGCAACGACAGCAGCTTTGGGCAAATCTACAGTTAGCGTTGTTGACGGCTATGCTTGGAGTTATGCCCAAACACCGCAGTCGAAAAAAACCGCAAAATCGGCGGCAGTCGCAGAGTTAAAAGATACCGGAAATGAAGGCTTTAAACCGATAGCTGCGCGGCAGTTGATAACGGCACTTAGCAAGCAGAAAAGTTCAAATCAATTGACGCAACTGGATGCCATGCACGCAGTAGCTAAAAATTTCAAAGTGGTGACGCCTTATTCTTCGATGATTGTGTTAGTTAATAAGGCGCACAGGTACCAACTCAAACAAGCGGAAGCTAAGAGCGATAGATTTGACAGAGAGGTAGAATCCGGTAAGGAGGAGTTGAGTAAGCTGGATAATCCTCTCAATGTTTCGGGGGATCCTGAAGCGGAAGAATGACTGCTGTTGGCGGTAGGTGCGATCGGGCTTTTGGCGGTTTTCCTCCGCCAGCGGCGCGCGAAAATGGTAGGCTAAAAGTTACCCCCTCGATCGCGCGGGCGCCGTTGAAAGCGCTTCTTCTCAAACAAAGTCTGCCTCCCCAGACTAAGAGAGTGAGGGGGTATTTAAGCCGGACTCGCTCTCAAATATTAATCTAAATTCGTCTTTACACGACTTTAGCTATGAGACAGGGATTTCAACCTTTGTCGGACTTAACTAATTACTAATGACTAATTTATATCGACAAAAACGCGATCGCCCTCAATCTTTACCGGATAAGATTCCAGGGCATGGCTGGGTACATTCAAACATTTACCCGTATCTAATTTGTACTGATATTTATGAAACGGACAGGTAATGATGCCCCTGCTTACCTTACCCATGTCGATCGGATATTCTAAATGAGTGCAAGCATTGCGGTAACAAGTTACATTCATGCCTTGACGATTCAATATCACTGAAGTTTCGTCAACTTTTACCTTCAACACACCCCATTCGGGAACTTGATTTAGCCCTGTTATTTCTACCCACATATAATCTTTCTCGCTTTAAATAAATTATTGCAAATTAATGGGCGATCGCCTTTGAATGCAGCAAGGGCGATCGGTGCGACACTCTCCACACCTGATAACCTAAACGTTTTCCTCGCCATTTCCCAGGTACAACCTGACGAATTCATTAGCTGCCTCCCGATTGAATGTCTGCAACGCTTGCTTAATCGCAAATACCGCCTCGGCAGACGGGTCTCGTTCTTCACTCACCCAACGGCTAACGTTTGAGCGATCGATTTCCATCTTTGTCGCCAATTGATATTGACTGATATCGTATGCCTCTAATATTTTTTTGAGGGCTTTACCTGCTCTTCCCATGCTCCCGATTGTGTCAGAGAGTCATGCTCCTGTAAACGTTGCTGATTGTCAACTAATGCGCTACACTGCGATTAGTTGACAATTAGCACCTATCAGGTCGAGGAGATCGACCGCAATGACTCAAACACAGCTTTTTGTTTCCACAGATATCAACGAAATCCCGACATCGCGGACATCGCACTCAAATCCTGTGCCTGCTGAACCAGACCGGGAAGCTGTGCTGATCCTAGTGATTGGCGACCAGTTGGGAATCGATAAAATTCTTAGCGCACTCTACTTGCGTCGTTTTGCAGCAGTTCAAGAATGGTCGCAGATTTTACCGGCCCCGACTATCGGCAAGCTCATGCGGACTTTGATTCGCTATGTTTCTTTAGATTAAATTGGGCAAAAATGCTCTTTTACATCAGAAACAGTGTTCTGGAAAACTGAATGGGGCGATCGCATTTTGAATTAAGTGCGATCGTTTCTTCCTTCTCAATTTAATTGTAAGGCCGATCAAATACCAGAGTCTGGCTGGTGCGATCGCCTCAATATTTGACGCTCGGTCTCAAGCATACTATAGCAATCTCTAAAAGAGTCGTAAATTTTTTACCCCACCCCAACCCTCCCCGAACCCGCTCGCTCGGGAGTAAGAAATTCA
>JAUBOM010000285.1:0-3251 GCA_036700245.1 Microcoleus vaginatus BM001213989 | reverse complement strand
AGAATTTACAGGCCGCCCGCACCCCATGTGACAGTTGGGGTGCGGAATGTGGGCTGTAATTCCTACTAACAACTTTTTTCTTCTTCCCCTCTTGAATTAGTATCTGTAATTCGCGATCGCGCCTCATGTAACCAACTTTTAGCTGTAGTTGGGGCATTAATTAGCCAATTTAGTATATTGACAAAAGCGATTAATTGTGTATTTTGTTGCTGACAGCAATATAACTTTACACAGACATACCAACTTTATCTATTTCTCGTTGAGCTAAAGAAGTGAATAATACATACAGAACTGGAAAGTAACCTGAAAACACAGGGAAATAAAATATCAGTTCTGTCCTTTGTCAACTTTCAAATCATATTTACTTAGGAGAACAACAATGGTAGTGGCAGCGACAAAAGAGCTAAAAACCGCCCTAGGTACAGCGGGGAATAAGAAAACAGATACATACGAGGGTCCAGCTTTTAAGATTGAGCATTCGTATTGGGGAGAATTAAAGGGTATCAGCGGAACCACAGATGGCGGTGGCTACGTCGGCAGCCAATTAAAAGTTACCAATACTGCAGATGTTCCTATAAGTGTACGGTTGTTCCTAGACCTTGACGATACAGGATTGGTTTGGGATGCTAACGTGCGTAATAGCGAGGGAAATCCTGTGGAGAACAAATGGATAGAGATAGGAACTATCCAACCGAAAGAGAGTGTCGAAAAGAGCTATTGGTGGGGAGCTTTTAATCAAGCTGGCGTGCCATACGCGGAAACTTTTGAAGTGACATTCAAAATTGCTCCACAAGTTACTATTGATTATCAGGCTTTCAAACCCTTTAATCAGAGCAAATCGACAGTAAGCACGGTTGCATAAGTAGAAGCGTAGCGAAATTCAACCTACAGGCGAAGCTCAGCGATAAGTAAGAAAACTTACGCAACGTCTTGTACAGTTAGGGTGGGCAATGCCCACCCTAACTGTACAAGTTGCTTTCAAACAGCGATAATTGCTTCTCTATCAGTTTCAAGATGAGGACATAATTTATGTTTCCAGTTTTTGGACGTAGGCAGGACATGGTGTAATATCGTGTCCGGTTAAAGATTTATCATTAAGACTGCAAGGGATCAGGGGAGAGGGTTTTAAGATTTCTGCACATATACTCCGAATTATAAGTAATCAGGCGGACTTGATACCAGTGTATTGAGCAAAGATTGGTCTGCTGTCCAGAATTCGGCAGGTTCTAGCTCAGCAACTGCAAGAATTACACCATCATACAGAGTTGCCAAGGAGAACAGTTAGGCGATCGCCCATCTTATTGCACGTATAGCATTACTACCCTTGGTAATCAACAGGCATTTGGCAGAAGTCATAATAAAACCCCTTTTAAAAATCTAGATTTACCTAGATTTTTAAAAGCCGTGAGAAGGTGCCAGCTCAAGAGCAGCAGTGCTTCGCTATCGCGGCCGTGTTCGATCGTAGGGCTGGAAAATCAAGAGTGCGATCGACCGTGAGCCTACTAGAAAAAGTAAAAAAAAATGAAAGCGAAGGGTTATGGGTAGAAGAAATGTTGGTGGAATAGGAATTAATAGTAGATAGCTACGAGCAGCCCCGCGCGTGACCAACAGACAATAAAAAAAATGTTACGAGCGGGAAACAAAAAAGACCTAGATTTTAAAATTAACTAATAGTCCTCCCGTCGGTAAGATAAATAGTAGATGTTGTAGGAAAAAGGTGAGCCAGAAGTGATATTAATATATGGGGCGAACGACAGAAATAATTAAGCGATGCTAAACTCTTTCTCTTAGATAAAGCTAAGGTGGTAGAAAAGGCAATATCGGCACCTCATAAGAAAACAAAAAACAAAGATTTAACGACAAAGCAAAAAACTGAAAATCCCCAGCTAGCCCAAAAAAGAATAGTTGTAGAGCATATAATTAGACTCGGAAAATTTTTCCTAGTAGCTGCGGAAAGATTTCGGCTCAGCTCAGAAATTTACGAACAAATAATTTTAACACTATGTGGATTAGTAAGGTGGCGAATAGGTGCGATAGTTCTGCTCAGTTAAAGTACGACTAAATAAAAAAAATGAATTAAAATGGTTGATTAAATAGGCTTATTTTTATTAATTCATTTTCTCTCCCCTACTCGCCTGTTCCGTTTGTGGCTGTGTGACACCTGCGGTCAAACAGCCACAAACATTTCACGTCAAAGGTTTGGGGATTTTTCCAGATGTCTGTTTCAGATATGCTGATTTGACAGAAGCAATTTTAAGCCGAATTGCCCACTTAGTTAGCCAACTGTGTTGGCGCTGAGTTAAGCTGTGCTACTCTAAAACCAGCCTCTCTATTTAAAGGCGATCGAGAGCGAGCAGTCTTACGAGATACCAATCTGGTTGAGGCTGAGTTCATACAGCCCAACTTTAAAGATACTCAGCTAAGGGGTTCTGATTTCTCTGGTTGTCGCGTCAAAGGAGCCTGCTTTACAGACCCTCAAAAGTTAACTTGCCAACACAAGCAGTGGCTCAAAGCCAATGAGCCTTGAATATCCCAACCTAGCAAATTGCTATTGGAATGAAAAAAATTGATAAATTTGTTGAATATACAATAGTTTTAGTTGCTACATAAACAGGGCTTTTGCTTAACTATCTTCAAAAGGTATTGTTGCGTAATTTTCTAATTAAAAACAAAAAAAGTTATGCTCAAGTTTCTGAAAAGAATAAGTATTCGAAAAGCTATATTGCAGCGGTATTCGATGTTACCCGGAACAATAAATAACAATAAAATATCATTTTGTAGTCAAAGCTAATGAAAGCATATTCGCTGGCTCATAGTGACAGCAGAGTTGGCATAAAAGATGTCAATGAGAAAAGTAGCCACCCGGTTTGCAGGAGCGTAAAAGTCTCGTCCACAAACAGGCACGAGCAACAACAAGCCGAGGGAAATTTACAGCGCAAACAGAGAGGAAAACCGCAATTCAGTCATCTGACAAATACAGAGGTAGAAGTCAAAGCACTGGTGGCAGATCATCAAGAGACCACCAGGCTGGAGTTGTGTGAATTATTTGCTATTAAGACCGGAAATTGGGTGAGTCGGACGGCCATGTGTCGCTGTGTGCAGAAATTAAAACTACATCCTAAAAAAACTGGTACAGTAGCCAAGCCGCGACAGAAAGAGTCCAAAAATTCAGACTAGACTATTGGGAAAAAATCAAATATAGCCTTTCTCAGAAAGATGAGGTACAATAACAGCAGTGTGTAAACCAGTTA
>JAUBOM010000004.1:69731-116821 GCA_036700245.1 Microcoleus vaginatus BM001213989 | reverse complement strand
CGGGAAATTATCATATTATACCATACAATATGCGTTTTAGATGCTGAACAGCTTAGCAGGAGAGAGATTTTGCTGAAAACGGGAAAATTATTAACCAGTAATATAACAATCCTAAATCATTTGTGAATTTCTTACTCCCTCCCCGCGGGTAAGGGGAGGGTTGAGGTGGGCTAAAAAAAATACGACTCCTGCAAGGATTGCTCTATTGGTAGTATGTGGATTAATAACATAGCGAATAGGGGCAATACTTATGTATAACTAAGATTAGTATAAACAGCGAAAAAATAGTCACAGGCAGTCAATAAAACTAGGGAAAATTTTTATTGATAAATCTTTACATTCTTTGACCATTAGTTTATGGCGGCCTGCTCCTGGAGGGCAGGCCGCCATAAACTAACGGGGGAAAAAGCTTGAGAGTTTTTGGAGATGTCTAATATATCCCGTTCCCCCTGTTACTCAGAGGGTAGATCCAGCCTGAGACATATTTACTCCTTCCTACTCGAAAATCTAAGCTAGTTGCCGATCGGCAAAGTACCGGGACATGGCATGGTCAAGATCCGGGAGTAGTAAACCACGCTCGCTGCCGAGAACGCTGTAAGTGGGACGGAGAGCGGCAAAACCAAGTTCTCGCGTAGGACGAGCTTCGACACCAGACGCATCAACACCCGCTACAGAAGCCGCCAGTCTCGCCAACTCAGTCCAACTGATCGCACTCTTATTAGCTAAATGCCACAAGCCGTACTCGCCGTCAATTAACAAATCGAGGCTGGCATTCACCAAATCCGGGACATAGGTAGGCGAAACAACCGAATCCTCTGCGGTTACGAACCTCTGCCCAGCAGCTAACTCACGCAGTGCGATCGTCACGAAGTTATACTCATCCCACGGCCCGAAGAATGCACTCGTGCGGATTACTAGCGCTGAGGGATTAGCCTTTAAGACCCCTGCCTCCGCTAGAGCTTTGCTGCGCCCATACACGTTGAGGGGTGCAACAGCGTTGCTTTCTACATAAGGGGTAGCACCAGCCCCATCGAATACAAGGTCTGATGAGAACGTAAGCAGCCCCACTCCCAGCTCAGCGCAAGCAGCAGCGAGGATGGCTGGACCCTCAGCATTCACCCGCAGACAGATGTCAGGTTCGCGCTCCGCATCATCCACGCGAACGTACCCAGCAGCGTTCACAATCGCCCACGGATGCAACTGAGTAAGAGCGGCACGGACAGACGCGAGGTCGGTAATGTCCATCTCCTGGCGTGTCAGGAGGTGATATGGGATGCCCCGGAGATCGCACAGGCGGGCAAAAGCCTTGCCCAGCGTTCCTGTGGCTCCAATAATTGCCAGCGGACGCACAGGCTGGCGCTTGGTAATTGCTAATTGCGAATTAGTTATGTTCTTTTCCAGTCGCCAGTCTTCAGGCCCCATAACCCAGTTATCCTGCTGCCCATCTGGGCAACAACTATAAGGTGGATAAAGCAGCCTCACAGGTCGGCGCCACCATCCAGGCACGTCGAGGACGGGGTGGTGGGGCTGGCGTCCCTCTGCTAAATCCTGTACCAGCCGGGCAAGGGCGGTCGGGCGCGGATGGGAACCGCGCACATCAAATACTCCCGACTCATAGTAGCCATCGGCGCGGGTCAGCAAAACATTCCAGTCAAACGTACCCAAGAGAGACCAAACAGTCACCCCACGCACGTCCACGCCCTCGCGGCACATAGAAAGCGCTGCCTGCCATATCTCATAAAGCCAGCGCAGTTGCTCCTCGCGAGTGCAACCGAGGTGTGCCTCTGTCACGGCGATGGGTAGCCCGTAGCGTTCCCATGTCTCTTTCATCAGCGCAGGCAAACCGGCTATACCCTCAGCACAGACACGCACTGCCTCTATGTCGATGTACTTGTGTTTCTCGTTTCCGCAAACCGAGGAGTCTGGGTAGTTTTCTATGCGTTCATCCAGAAAGCGTTCGCTGGTTACGTAATAATTAAGCCCCAACACGTCTGGCGGGCAGGGATTCTCCAAAAACCAATCGAGTTCGGCTTCCTCAATGCCCAAGTAGCATAGGTAACCCCACATCGGGCTAGACCGATTCAAGCGACCGCACAGCAAATCGAAGCTCAACCAGCGGCGCTCGTTCTCAAATTCTGCCTGATACGCGAGTAGGGGCGTGCTGTAAGTTTTACCCATGTCCTCAGTCTGCACCAGTTGTGCGGCAGGGTTTACTTCACGAATTGCCCGCATCGAGAGTACAGTGGCACGGCACTCTATCAACAAGGCACGGGCGAAGGTTATTCCATCGAGTCCGTGAGGATACCAGTGACCGTAGAGCCCGCTAAATCGCGCCGTGGTCAGTGGCTCATTGACAGGTGTGTAACGGTCTACCCACGGATAGCGTTGTGCAACCGCACGGGCGAACTCGGCTAGTTTCTCAGGGAAGCTTGGATCGATGAGACTGGTATGGCGGGGACCGCTGCCGTGGTGAACTAGACCAACGATGGGATGAATGCCGAGCTCGCGCAAACGGCCGAGTCGCTCATCCGCCCACGACCAGTCAGCACTCTCTAAACCATTGGGTGCAGTCCGTTCCCACAGCACGGGGTAGCGCAGGGCACGCACGCCCAGTTCTGCAAACCGGTCGAGGTCCTCCAGGCGCGTGGCGTGACCGTTGCGCTCCAACTGGTCGAAATACTCGTCGCCCACGCGGTTAACAGTGCATTCTACTCCAGCCCATACCTCTAGGGGTTCGATTGCGATTGCCTCTGTGTTCATTGGATTAGTGTTTTACTACAGGGGTTGCATATTAAAGATATTTGTTTTGTCGATCGGTGACCACATCTATTAGATAGATATATCTATATGTAAATAAATTAGTTTTTGTGGGGCGGGCAGGAGAACCCGCCCCCAACATATAAGTTAAAGCTGATCGCCCCCTCTTTCCAGCGGCAGTGGTCGCAACCTTCCTGCTACTTCTAAGCTCGGCCAACTCGGATCGAAAGTCAAATTTTCCAACGTTCCATCGCTGTGAATTACAAACGTATCCTCAATTTTTGCTCCCGACAAACTCGGATTCCAAGCCACAGCCATATTTTCTGCCAAAATATCTGAAGTAGCCGGATTCGCCACAACTTCCCGCGCCAAATATCCGGTAGTTCCGCCTTGATGGTGTTCCGCAATTGCTTGAGGATATCCGTGCTTTTCGTAAGCTTTTTTCAGCGTACCATAAACCGCATTCAGCGATACTCCAGGCCGACACAAATTCAAGCCTGCTGCTTCAATTTCTCTGACTTGTCCGTGCAAATCTGCATCCTTTTCCCCAAGAAAGTCGAAACTGACAAATCGGGTTAAATTTGCATACAAACCCCATCCCCTCGCGCAAAATACTAACATTGCTTGCCGCCCAATTTCTTCGGCGGTTGCGGTGGCGTGGCGGTACAGCGGCAAACGCCTTTCTCCAGCAACTAATGTCAGGGCTGGATGCAAACCTCTGGCCCACAATGCCTGTGCACCGGCTCCCGCTAGCTGATATTCTGTCCATGTCGGTTTTGCAGCAGAAAGTACCTCTGTCATGGCTTCACTGGCTAAACGCCCGACTCGCCGGTATCGCTCTAATTCGCTTGGCATCATTGTCTGTTTCCGAGACTGTAAAGATGCGATTATTGGCGTTTCTTTGGGATAAATTGGCCGATCGCTCATGACGTTACCGTCACCAGTAATTTCTTTGACAAAAGCTTCGCGCTGTGCAACATCTGCCCAAGGATAGATGTGCATTTTAAAGTTGGCTGGCAATTCTTCGTCTTGCAAGCGCTGGGCTTCGATTTCATCGGTGAGAACCCAAGCGGTTTCGGCGGTGATTAAAAGTTCTGCAACTCCGGTTTCTGCGGTCAGCAATACTGTATGGGAACCGCCGGCTGTGGCCCACGCAAACCAGTCTGTGCCTCGCAAGCGAAGGGCGATCGCTCCTGTTTCGCTTAAGGCTTGGCGGATGAATTCGAGTTTGCTGTCAACTTCTGGATTTAATGGGTGTATCATCTAATTTTGTAATGAGAACTTCAGTTTTTCCTAAAGGTTTGTAGTGAGGAATTCAGTTTTCCCTAAAGGTTTGTAGTGAGGGCTTGGGCCCTCTCTTCAGGTTGGCAATCAATAAGCATTAAAGTCTTTACTACAAACCGATACTACCAACCAATTTTATAAGGTTTTTAAGATAGATGGATGGATACGGCTTGCAATTCTTTCGCTTTTTCTTCGGGTAAAGCGTCGTTAGCAAACATTCCGGCTGCGAGTTCGGTTCCTGCTAGGTATTTTAGTCGATCGCTCGATCGATAGGGCGGATAAAATTCGGCGTGCAAATGCGCTTCGGGATGGGGTTTCCCGTCTGTAGGGCCTTGAAACCAAGCCATCAAATAAGGGAATTGGCGGTGCCACAAACCGTCGTATTTAAGGGCGACTGTTTTTAAGGCTTTAGCGAGTCCTTGACGCTGTTTTTCAGTAAGATCGATAAATGTGGCCGTGGGGGCGATCGGCGCAATCCAGACTTCGTAAGGGTAGCGGGCGCAAGCGGGGACAAAGGCGATCGCCTCGGAGTCTAAATAAAGAATCCGCTGTTTGTCAGCAATCTCTTTTTGAATCATATCTTGCAGCAAACCGCTACTATTTTTTTGATAGTAAACCGACTGACATTCTAACATCCGCGCCGGCACTGGTGGCACGAAGGGATAAGCGTAAATTTGACCGTGGGGATGGTGCAAAGTTACTCCTACTTCGACGCCGCGATTTTCAAAGGGCAAGACGTATTGAATTTCGGGATTGCTGCCAATAACTGAAGTGCGATCGGCCCATACTTCTAACAGCAATTCTAAGTGAGATAACTCTAAAGAACCGAGGGAAGCCAGCGGATCTTGAGTAAACACTACCACTTCGCAAATGCCGTGGGCGGGCAAAGTTTCCACAATATTTGCAGGTGCGTTTTTTGCCTGCAAAGTCATCGAGGGAAAGCGGTTGTCAAAAACTGCTACGTCGTAGTCTCCCGGCGGCAATTCTGTCGGAAACTTAGGGTTAATTGTAGCAGCCAGGGGGTTGTATTCCGGCGGCGGCATGAATGTTCTTCCCTGGCGGTGGCTGGCGTATGCTACCCATTCCCCGCGCAAAGGATGCCAGCGAAAGTGCGGGTTTGCCTGTACCGGTTCATTGCTGGGACTTACGGCGACGATACCTTTTGGGATTGGGTAGCGGCTGTAGAGTGTCAGCGGGCGGCCGTCGGGTTTTAGCAATGTTTGGGAGTGCATTTTTTTGGGGCGCGCGATCGGCTTTAAGATATTTTTGAAGTATAACTTCCTGTGTGGAAAACCCGCCCCTACCTAAAGTCGCAAATAATCATCGTAAGGTGCTGGCGCGCCCTAAAGTAGAGTTACCCACCGTCTAGCAAAAGCCTGGTTTTTCAGCAATATTTTATGGCTAATCGAGACGATTTTTGGTAGAAACCGGTTTGTTTGCCAAGCGTCCTCGTAAAGTTGGGACTTGTTACTTGTGCGACTTCACCAAGGGTTCAATCTGCTGCCTTTGAAACTGCAATTCATCCGCCAAAGGCTGGTAGATTTCTCGATCGCCCGATTCATTGCAATAATCCCACAAACCATTGTAACAGTGCCTGTCGTCGTCCCAACCCGGATGGTTGACAATCGGATACAAGCAGATTCCCTCTATCGGAACTCCTGCTTTCATCGCCGCCAGTACCTCCGTGCACACATAATTAAACCAAATCGGTCTAAAATCGTCTTCAGCGCCTGTTTCTGCTACGAATAAGGGGCGGCGGTAGCGATCGAACACTTCTTGCAGTTGTTCACGAAACGGCCGGTACAGCGGATCGGTGTATTTCATCGGGTCTTCTTTGTGAATGCACTGATTGCGATCGTAATAATTCACCCCAATAATATCGAGATATTTTTCCTGGCCGCCGAGTTCGGGGCGAAAACGTCCGGCCAACATATCCCAAGCTTGATATTGAGATAAGTGATAAGCTTGGGCCTCGTCTCGATCCTGGGGTTTGTCTGGATCGGCAATAACGTTAATTACGGGGTCAGTTTGAACGATGCGACTGCGGGGATTGACTTCCCAAACTGATTCTATCGCTGCGATCGCTGCTTTGATTAACTGGATTTTGAGTTCGTCTCCCCTGCCTTTGGCAAAGGGATTGATGTAGGCGAAATCGCCGCCGGCCCAAGCAATAAATGAAATTTCATTGATAGGTGTCACAAAAGGTGTTTCGTCGGTTTCCTCCCTCAGCACTTCCATAAAAGCGCCCACCATCTTGGCAAACCTGGACACGAATTCAGGACTGAAAATATCAATATCGTCGGGCCAGCCGTAGTGAAACAAATCCCAAATTACCTGCATTTTTGTGTCGCGGACGGCGCGGATTATTGGCAGGGCACTGGAAAAATCGTATTTTTCTGGCGACTGTTCGATTAAGTGCCAGCAGATGCCTTCGCGGACTGTGTAAATGCCTTGCTGTTGCAAACGTTGGTAGTCGGCCACTGCAAATTTATCGTGACAGGTGGCGGCTGTTACATCAAGGCGTTTTCCCGATCGCAATCTGTGGGTGGAACATTCAAAACCTCCCATGAAAAAGCTTTGAAACATCAATCCAATCGCTAATGGGTAATGGGGCATTGGGCATTGGGCATGGGGCATTGGGAAAAGGGAAGAGGTTCATAAATGATTGAGACTTGCTATATCCAATAAATTGGAACTGCAGGCAATTACCAATTACCAATACCCGATGCCCCATGCCCCATTAGCACTGAGTAATAACTGGCGACTGTGAAATTTCTTCGGGAATCTCCGATCCGAGAGTTGCCGCGGCCATCACCTCTAGGGGAAACTTCGGAGTGCGATCGGCATACAGCAAACCGTTAGCTTCTTGGTAAGTATCAGTCAACTGCGTGTAACAAAATCCACTGAACATTTCCACTTTGTTTACCACCTTCAGCAGCGCGGTGTAGAGCTTTTGCAGTTCCTTCGTGTCCCACGCGCGATCGTAGCCCCAAACTCTGTAATAATCCGGGTTTTCGTGGCCGGCGCAGGCGATGCCACCGAATTCTGTCAGCATCATCGGCTGTCCTTGGTGCGGGTGGCCGTCCAGGGTGAGGATGCGCCCTCCCGGACGCCCGCGATCGAACAAATCGGCTAGCTGGACTTCGGGCCCGTAGCGCTTGGCTAGGGTTTGCGGGTTGTTGTCGTAGTCGTGAATCGCCAGGATGTCGGTATCGATGCTTTCCCAGCCGTCGTTACCGATGACGGGGCGAGTCGGATCGAGGGTTTTTGTCAAGTAATACAGCGCTTGCACGTAGTTGCGGTGGGCTGCGGCTTCGACTAAATTCGGAACTCCCCAGGATTCGTTGAACGGCACCCAGACTACGATACAGGGGTGGCTGGCGTCGCGGTCGATCACTTCTGTCCACTCCCGCGTCAGCCGGTCAACGGCTTTGGGAGTAAAGCGGTAGGCGCTGGGCATTTCTTCCCAAACTAGGAGCCCGAGCACGTCAGCCCAGTACAAAAATCGGGGGTCTTCGATTTTTTGGTGCTTGCGGACGCCGTTGAAACCCATTGCTTTGACTAATTCGACATCGTGGCGCAAAGCTTCGTCGGAGGGGGCACTCATCAAAGTATCGGGCCAGTAACCTTGGTCAAGCACCAGCCTCAGGTAGTAGGGGCGGCCGTTGAGCATGAAGCGATCGCGCTGGATGCTGACCGTCCGCATGGCGGTATAAGATTTAACCTCGTCGAGTAGTTTGCCTCCGGCCCACAACTGCACTTGAGCGTTAATTAGCGTCGGTTTTTCCGGACTCCACAGCAATTCGTTGCGGTAGTCGTCGATCCCCGGGTCTGAGAGGGCTATGCGGCGGTGGATTTCGCCGTTGATGACTTCGTAGGTGTCATTGACGAGCAGCATACAGCCGATCGACAGTTTAACTTTAATCTGAACTCCTGACTGGCGATCGCCCGCGACAAATGCTTCAAAACCGATTTCCCAGCGTTCAAACTGCGGAGTCCAGCGGATGCGCTCGATATAAGTGTGAGGCACCATTTCTACCCAGACTGTCTGCCAAATACCCGTCGTGCGCGGATACCAAATACTGTGCGGCTCTATTTGCCAGTCTTGCTTGCCCCGCGGTTTCTCCAAATCTTGCGGGTCGTCCTGGGCCCAGACTGTCACCCGCTGCGGCCCGTTTAGGTTCAAAACTGCTGTAATGTCTGCGGTGAAAGGAGTGTGTCCGCCCTCGTGTTGGATGACAAACTGACCGTTCACCCAGACGCGCGCGCGGTAGTCTACGGCCCCGAAGTGCAGCAGCACTCTGCTTTCTGTGTGGGGTAAGTCAAATTCGCGTTCGTACCAGCAGTTGGCGTGAAAATTCGTGTCCCCGATCCCGCTTTTTGCCGATTCTGGAGCAAACGGCACTTCTATAGTGTGAGTCCACTCAGAAATATCGATCGGCTGCACGCAGCTTCCCGCGTCGTCGTAAGCAAACCTCCACTGACCGTTGAGACAAATCCAGTTGCTCCGGCGCAATTGGGGGCGCGGATAACCAGTTTTCCGCCCTTGAACAGTTACCTTGCTGTCTATAGTGGAAGACTCTTCAATATCACAATTTTCTAGCTCTCTACCTAACCAGCTCATCGGCACATCTACCCGAAGTTATATATATAGGTTAGCGACAATTAGCCCGACTTTGACAAGTTTTTTGCTTATTAATTTGTAAAAGTTTAGTAAATTAAAACAGCCTCATCTAAAGGCTGTCTTGTGCTGAAGGCAAAAGTCATTATTCATTAGTCAGAAGCAAGGAAGAAGCAAGATTTTGCCGATCCCCGACTCGGACACTCGGACACTCAGGGCCTCCCCGAGTCTGGGCCTCTCCCCGTCTGGACCACTTTCAGTCTGACACTCTCCCGAGTCCATAACTCTAGTTTAGCTGGCAACACTTTGCAAACCACCTAACGGTTCAGTTAGCTCACTTTTGAGCCGAACTTCATCTAAAGGCGGCAAACACTGAAATATTTGTTCGAGTCCCGTGAGTTCAAATAGGATTCTAACTTGTTCGCTCATGGCAGATATCAAAAGTATACAAGCGCTGTCTCTAACTAATTTCACGATCGCCACTACAGACATTAACTCCGAATTTTTCAAGAAATTAATTTTTGAAAAATCGAGCATAAGAATTTTGCCACCACTTGCAATTAGGCGCTCTATTTCTTTATAGAAATGCGGAAATTGAGAAGTTTCCAAAACCTCATGAGACAAAACAATTTTAACTATCACTCTCATTTTCACCTCAACACTTTTTTGAATTGTTAAATAAATTTTGATGATCCAAACCGAGCATGGTGAGCCGTGCATACCTTACATTTTTAGCTATTGCTGTAAGGTGTACACGGATCGCCAGACATTTTGGCCCTTACAAATTCACAGCTTCCAGCTACTTGCTAGCAGATTTGCCGTTGCCGTTGCCGTTGCCGTTGACAGCAGCGACTTCTAGAGAAGCTGCGGCTGGGTTCTCGACCACTGCATTTGAGGAGCTTACATTAGAGGCAGAACCGTTAACATTCGCCGCCAATTGAATCACCGGCTTGGTAGTAAGTTGATTGTAAGTTGTCAGAGCTTGAGCGACCACTTGATCCATGTTGTAATACCTGTAAGTCGCCAGCCTTCCCACGAAAGAAACTCCCGGAGTTGCATCAGCCAAAGCCTTATATTTCTTGTAAATTTCGGCATTTTCTGGACGAGGAACCGGGTAGTAAGGGTCTCCCTCAGCTTGAGGATATTCGTAGACAATGCTAGTTTTTTGATGCTCTTGTCCGGTGAGGTATTTAAACTCCGTGCAGCGAGTATATAAATGCTCGTTGGGGTAATTTACCACCGGTGCTACTTGGTGTACGGGTACGTTCAGCGTTTCGTGCTTGAATTCCAAGGAACGGTAAGGAAGTTTGCCGTAGCAATAATTGAAATAGGAATCGACCGGCCCGGTGTAAATCATTTCCCCGTAAGGGATAAAACCTTCAATCTCGCGGTAGTCGGTATTCAGCATCACCTTGATGTTTGGGTGAGAAAGCATCTTTTCAAACATCCGAGTGTAGCCGTGCAGCGGCATTGCTTGATAGGTATCGGTGAAATAGCGATCGTCCCGGTTAGTGCGAGTGGGTACGCGCGCAATCACTGAGTTGTCGAGTTCCGACGGATCCATTCCCCACTGTTTGCGGGTGTAGTTGCGGAAGAATTTCTCGTAAAGTTCGCGACCGACTTTGCTGACAACGACATCTTCGGAAGTGCGAATGTAATCCTTTGGTTCTGCTACTTTCGCGAAGAAATCTTCTACTTCAAATGAGGTGAGATTCAGTCCGTAAAGTTGGTTGACGGTGTTGAGATTGATGGGAATTGGCAGCAGTTGACCGTCAACGCTGGCGAGGACGCGGTGTTCGTAGGGCCGCCACTCGGTAAAGCGGGAAAGATACTCGAAAACAGGGCGCGAATTCGTGTGAAAAATGTGGGGGCCGTATTTGTGTACGAGGATGCCGTGGTTGTCGTAGTGATCGTATGCGTTCCCACCAATGTGGTTGCGGGTATCAATTATCAGGACTGTTTTTCCGGCTTCATTTGCTAGTCTTTCGGCAATGACGCTACCTGCAAATCCTGCACCGACAATTAAATAGTCAAACATTAAAAAAACCTCTGATTTGTAGTAATGGGTAAGTGGTAATTTCTAATCAACAAGCGAGAAGTGTGGAGTGTTAAGTTTTGAATGTGTAAATTGGTAAGTCTTTAACTTAAACCTCAACCTTCCTAGCTTAAAACTTTCATCCTGTCTGCTGCGTTCTGCCTTTTGCCGTCGATCGCACGTTCGATCAACGCCAGCATTTCGTCTAAGGTATTGTCCCAAGAATTGTCTGCTAAAAAGGCGTCTACTTCGCTGAGCCATTTGGTGCGATCGTCCGAACTTTCGCTGAAGATTTCTTCAGCACAAGCAACGAATTCTTCAGAATTGCTAGCAATCCGAACCAAGCCGTTTTCTCCGTAGGGCCGCACCACGTCGCGGATAGGAGTAGAAATCACAGGTTTGCCCGCAGCGAGGTATTCAGGAGTTTTCGTCGGACTAATAAACTTAGTCGATTCGTTAATCGCAAAAGGCAGCATGGCTATGTCCCACCCGGCAAGATATCCTGGCAGTTCTTTATACAATTTGCCGCCGAGATAGTGGATATTTGGGTGATTTGGCAGAGTTGCCGGATCGATTTTTACCACCGGGCCAATGATGACTAAATGCCAGTCCGGCCTTGCTTGGGCCATGCCCGCCAGCAGTTCGATATCCATGCGTTCGTCTATGACGCCATAAAATCCCAAACGCGGGTGAGGAATGTCTTTTTGATCCGCCGGTTCTTCTGAAAGATTCCTGGCTGTCGCAAAGTGTTCTTTTTCGATGCTGCTGGGGAAGGGGTGAATGTTTTCGTGCTGGTGCTGTTTAGCTTCGTAAAGGCTATGTCCGCCTGTAAATACTACGCTAGCGCGCTTTAATAATTGGTTTTCATTGGCTTTTAACTCGGGGTGTGCGCCTTTGAATGCTGACAGTTCATCCATGCAGTCGTAGACTACAGCTAGCGGCTTTAAGTGGTTTGTGAAACTCACAGCCATTGGTGTGTAATACCAGAGGATGTACTGACTAATTTCTGCCGCTCGAAACAAATCATCTAGCATGGCTTGCTGAGCAGTTTGTGCTGTTGCTTCGCTGGTTCCTTCGCTGAGGTGCGGTACTATTACCCACACTCCGCTTTCGTGGATGCTGACATCAAGCCACCAATCTGTAGTCGCGCTCAAAATAGGTTCTTCTACAAAGAATACGCGACGATTTTTGGCACAGCGACCCAAGAGATGTTGCGGACGCTGATAGACAAAATTCCACCGCAAATGAGACAGGCAAACTAAATCTGGTGCATCTAAAGAAGCAGCTTTTAATAATTTGGTGCGCAATGCGGGCGAGGGAGCAAACTGAGAGGGCGATTTGGCTGGATCGATAGAGGTAAATCGGATCTCCCATGCTCGACCTTTATTGCTATAATTATTGTTTACTGAGTTGGCTGGGGGCGACATAATTAGCCTCTGGAAGTTGTCAATCAAAATTTCTCAGTCAAATTTTGTCAATAGGATATCTTTCTCAGCAGTGTCTTACTGAAAGTAGCAAGGATCAATCTGAGAAATTTTATTGACGAGCAAGCGCCGCATTCATTGAACCAAACAAATAAACTGTTTAGCTGCGGAATTACACGCTTATCTGCTTTTTTCAAAATTGAAAGTTGGAGATAAGTTAATATTGTTTGACTTGCTATTGCTGTTAACTGTAACCGAGTTTTTCGGTCATTACTTCTATCTGAAGGATGACTTCTCTCTCAGGAGGCCTTTAGCTTACAGGCTGCTTCAAAAGCGGTTAAAGTGCCGATCTACCTTGTAAAATGACTCTTAGCAGGCAGGTAAGGGGTGAAAAAAGAGGGAGTTTTATTGCTTTATTTGGAGAGGATAGAAAATTTGCGATTCCCTTCGGGATAGCTTCGCTCGCGCGGGTTTATGTTACTTTTTGATTGGACAAACCTTGCTTTTTTACACTCCTCCGATCGCTCGTTTAAAAAATTTGTATCCTACTATACAGAAATTGAAAGAGATGTCTGACTTCGGATAGATTAACAATTAACAGTTTATGGAGTGGGGTTAAACTTGCATCTTGCACCTTGCTCCAAAATCCTAAAGAAACCGGGGAAGGGCGACGATAAACCTACAATTGTACGCGAGTCGGTCGCTAGAAACCAAGGTGATGACATTGGCGATGTGGGGGTGAGGTTAAACTGACGCCCAGAGCAACAATCTCAATCATCTCTTTAAGGGCGGGTGGGTCGATATCTGCGATCGAGAGCCAAATATCCACGTAAACCCGCCCAGACTAGAAGATAGTAGCAATTTTAAAGTAGGCGGTCAATTTTTGCCAGTCCCCCTCCAAAGGCAAAATCTTGCACCGTCGAACTCTTTAAGAAATCGTGGGGAAAACCCAACTCAATTGCACTTACTTTGTCTAACTGCTGCATTTGTTCCGGGGTTAATTGAAACTCCAAACAAGCGAGATTTTCCTGAAGTTGCGAGAGTTGGCGCGAACCCACAATCGGAATAATTTCGACTAGCTGTTGTCGCAGCCAATTTAGGGCTACTTGAGAAGCAGGTTTGCCAATTTCGGCTGCTATTTTCCTAACTTCGTCAGCAATGTTGAGGTCTCGTTGGTTAATTTTTCCAGATTCAGGTGAATTAAGCCGTTTAGCTTCGCTGGCGGTTTCTGAAGTGTTGTATTTTCCTGTCAGCAAGCCGCCTCCTAGGGGGCTCCAAGCTGTGACGCCAATATCAAAGGCTTTTGCCATAGGGATCAAGTCTCGTTCGGGAGTTCGCTCTTTTAAAGAATACTCGATTTGCAAGCCGATAAATGGTGTCCAACCGCGCAAGTGGGCGATCGTATTTGCTTGAGAAATAATCCAAGCCGGCGTATCGGAAATGCCGATATAAAGAATTTTGCCGGCGCGCACCAAATCGTCAAAAGCGCGCATCACTTCTTCAACGGGTGTCGTAAAATCCCAAGCGTGCAGCCACAGCAAATCTATGTATTCGACTTGCAGCCGCTTCAAACTTGCTTCTACTGCTTGCACCATATTTTTGCGGTGGTTGCCGAAACCATTGATTTCGCCGTTTTTCATGTTGAGGCTATACTTAGTGGCAACTACCCATTTTTCGCGATCGGCTGCGATGAAATCGCCGACATATTTTTCGCTAGTACCGTTGGTGTAGAGATTCGCGGTATCAATGAAATTGCCGCCCGCTTCTGCAAAGGCGTCGAACATTTTACGGCTTTCGTCGTAGGAGCTCCCCCAACCCCACTCTTCCCCAAAAGTCATGGTTCCGAGGCAGATTTCGGAAACGCGAAGTCCGCTGTGACCTAGTAGTTTATATCTCATGTCACCCTTAGCCTAGTTAATGGTTGTTAAGAGGTTAGATCGGCATTTTTGAAACTGTTGCCATCAGTCGAGGCGGTGGGCTTTTACGGCGCCTTAGCACTGTGCTGGATGTTGAATGTTTTGCCAAGTCAATCAAAATGTCGTAGCACGCGCAAGGGCGAGGAGCCATCGCCCCTGCATTGACTTTCAACACCGCGCTTTCAACACGGCGCAGGGGCGATCCTTTTAGCAATGTATTTAGGATTACATGGCTAAATTAAAATACAGTAAAGTCAAAAGACTTTTATCTACCTTTAGATAGGTATTTTATGAAATGAGTAAAAAAAAAATTGCTATCTTGAATATCGCAAAACCAGACAGAACGAGAGAAAAAATTTATGTAGCTAAATTAACTTTTTAGCGTTATAGTGATTACAGATTACAAAAACTAGGTGACTCACTTGGCTGACATCGTTGATACCGCCGTTTCGGCAGGCTCTTTTACTACCCTAGTTGCTGCAGTCCAAGCCGCTGGTTTAGTAGATACTCTAAAAGGCGCTGGCCCCTTCACAGTTTTCGCGCCTACTGACGAAGCTTTTGCTAAGCTTCCCGAAGGTACTGTACAAGCACTGCTTAAGGACATTCCTAAGCTCACAAAAATCCTGACTTATCATGTCGTTTCTGGCAAAGTTATGGCTGCTGATGTAGTCAAGCTGACATCGGCCAAGACTGTTGAAGGTTCAGAAGTGAAAATTGATGCTTCCAATGGCGTAAAAATCAATGATTCTACCGTTACTGCAGCCGATGTTGCTGCTGATAATGGCGTCATCCACGTTATTGATTCAGTCTTGCTTCCTGCGTAAGCACAGACTTAGATAGCGCAATACTATCTTGAGGGCGGTGGCTACCTATAGCCACCGCCCTGTTTTAGTTGAGGTTTAAATATTTTACGCGGCTCGATCGTTAAAACTATGATAAAGCAGCGGGAATTGGGCGATCGCACTCAGCTTGAGTCGGTCCCAAAATTGTCGCTGCTGGATTTACCGGCCCTACAGGTTGCAGGCCAACTGCGACAGGTACTCGGAACAAAAAAGTTATCAAAAAAATAAAAAAGTGCGATCGAGTGCGTTAGCAATTGCCGATAATTAGGGTGCCACTTATTTTGCACTCTTGGGCTGATTCCCGGTTGATGCGTAGATACCAGGCAACCAAACCCAACATTTATCCGAGAAACTGGGTTTACGAGGCCTTGTCCTAATTAAGATACAATAAAAACCACAACGAAAGTGCGATCGACATTATTTGACATCCAAGCTATGCAATCTACAACAAATCAGTCCGAGACAGAACCGGCGATGGACGCTCCCAAACACGGATTGCCCGTTACAATCATTACAGGATTTCTCGGCAGCGGCAAAACAACCCTGCTCAACCACATCCTGACGAACCAGCAGGGTTTGAAAACAGCAGTTTTGGTAAATGAATTTGGCGAAATCGGCATCGACAACGAACTGATTGTCACCACCGACGAAAACATGGTTGAGCTGAACAACGGCTGCATCTGCTGCACAATTAATGAAGATTTAGTTAATGCAGTTTACAAAGTTTTAGAACGTCAAGAAAATCTCGATTATCTGGTAGTCGAAACAACCGGACTCGCCGACCCGCTGCCAGTAGCAATGACTTTTTTAGGCACAGAACTGCGCGACCTGACTCGTCTAGATTCGATAGTTACAGTAGTAGACGCAGCCAACTACAGCTTAGATTTGTTCAACTCTCAAGCAGCTTACAGTCAAATAGCTTACGGCGATTTAATTATCCTCAACAAAACAGATTTGGTTGAGGAAGCAGATTTAGATTTGTTGGAAGTTAAGATTCGCGATGTCAAAGAAGGTGCTCGAATTCTGCGAACAGTGAAATCGCAAGTTCCCCTACCCCTTGTCCTCAGCGTCGGATTGTTTGAATCGGACAAATATTTTCAAGCAGAAAAAACTCCTAGCAGTCACGACCACGACCATCACGACCATCACGACCATCACGACCATCACGACCACCACGACCATCACGACCATCACGACCACGGCCATCACGACCACGGCCATCACGACCACAGCCATCACGACCACTCCGACCATTTAGAAAATGACGGATTTACCTCAATTTCTTTCCAAAGCGACAAGCCGTTTTCTCTGAAAAAATTTCAATATTTCTTAGACCACCAACTGCCAACAAACGTGTTTCGCGCCAAAGGGATTATGTGGTTTGAAGAAAGTCCGAAACGGCATATTTTTCACTTGAGCGGAAAGCGATTTTCGATGGACGATGACGAGTGGAAAGGTGAGCGGAAGAACCAGCTTGTTCTCATCGGTCAGGGTTTGGATACCGAGAATTTGCGATCGCAACTCGAAAACTGTCTTTGTATGCCTTCAACCAGTCGCGGCAAAGGTTTTGGGAAAAACTAACAGTAACATATTCTTTTCTACTCGTTCCCAGGCTCTAGCCTGGGAACCTTGTCTAGAGGCTCTGCCTCTCTGTTTCTCAGGAAGATAGGAGGCAGAGGATAAGAATCTGTGTTACCAGGCTAGAGCCTGGTAACGAGTAATTTCCTATTACCAATTACCGATTTTCAATGCGAGCAATTATCCAGCGAGTCAAATCATCTCAAGTGGAAATTGAGGGTCAAATTGTCGGCAAAATTGGCTGCGGACTTAACTTGCTTGTAGGTATTGCAGACACCGACACCGAAGCAGAACTCGATTGGATGGCTCGCAAATGCCTAGAATTGCGTTTGTTTCCCGACTCCGCCGGGGATACCGGCCGCTGGAACAAGTCCGTACAGGACATCGGCGGCGAGTTGCTGGTTGTGAGTCAGTTTACGCTCTACGGGGACTGTCGCAAAGGTCGGCGACCTTCCTTTGATCGAGCAGCGGCTCCGGAACGAGCGGAAATTTTTTACGATAAATTTGTTGAAAAGTTGCGCCAGAGCGGCTTAAAAGTTGAAACAGGCGTGTTTGGAGCGATGATGCAAGTCTCGATCGAGAATGACGGGCCGGTGACTTTGGTATTAGAGAGAGAATCGGGCTGAGGAGTGAATTTATAATATAAATAGTTGCCGTGAGTATGGTCACAATTAAAAGTGATTATTGTGATGTAAATCCTAAGTTAATTGTGAGATGATTACTCAAATTTAGTCGTTCGGCATAGCTTATACCAGTGTGACTCAGACAAAAATATTATTTTTACATTTATGTTAACCCCAGTAACTAAACCATCTGTCTGAGTTACCGAAATCGGCGAGTACATCCATTATCAATCTTGCGATCGCCGCTTTAAGCTAGAGCATAATAACCGAAAGCTGGTCCGAGAGCTTCCGCTTGCAGAACGCTTCTTCAACTCCTTAGATCCTGTTCTCCAAGAGGCGGGGCGATTGAGGGAGAACGAATGGGAAACTTCTCTCAAACACAATGGTCTCATTGACCTCACTTTGTACAGCCAAAAGTCTGCTGACGAAAAGAAGACTCCCTGGACTACCTTTGTCGCACAATTGCAAGGTATAAGTTCAGGACAAAGAGCATATGGACGCGAAATTTCCGTTGAAGCAGACGAGGGAGCTTTCCAGATCAAAAGCCAAATTGACTTTGTACTAATTCTGTGGGAAGCCGATCGACCAAAGCTGCGAATTGTTGAATGCAAAGCCAGTCGTCGAGCTCCAAGTTAACTACCATTTTTATGATTCGGCGGTTGAAACCGCTTATATATACAATTTTTTTTAAGCCTGAGTAGTTACGCAATAATAACAAGCGATTGGATGAATTCATAAATCCTGAAATCGTTGCCCAGAGGGGAGTTCATGTGTTATGATTTGAGCGCCACAAGTACAAAACAGGATGTGAGATTAGGTCAAAACTCTTAAAATCACAGAATGTAATGGGGAAGAATTTAAATGAAAGTAGTTGGTATTCATGGAATGGCCCAAGACTTTTTAGGCAGTCCACAGCTTGAAAATGCTTGGTTGCCTGCACTACAAGGAAGCCTAGAATTGATCGAACAGCCCCGCTTGACACAATCGGAATTTGGGATGGTTTTTTATGGCGACTTATTTCGCCCATCGGGAACGCGTTCTGCGGGAGTCCCCAAGTTGACAGCGCGGGATGTTGAAACGGAATGGGAGGAAGCCTTACTCGTTGAGTGGTGGCGTGCAGCGGCAGAGTTATCGATCGCGAATCGTAGCGCTGGCGACCCATTAGGCGAAGATCCCAGCATTCAAGAACCTGAGTTTCAATCTCGGGGACAAACTCCCGAGATTGTGCAGCGTGCATTAAAGCAGTTGTGTAAGTCACGCTTCTTCCGAAACTTGGGCCCGGAAAAAACATTAATTTTTGCCTTGAAGCAAGTTGGTTTATTTCTCCACGATTCGGATACAAAAAAAGCAGTGTTGGAACGGGTAGAAGCCAAAGTTTCGCCAACAGAGACAAAAGTAGTGATCGCCCATTCCTTGGGTTCCGTCGTTGCCTATGAAGCTTTGTGCGCTCATCCAGAATGGAATGTACAGACGCTGGTAACGCTGGGTTCTCCTTTGGGAATCCCTCATTTGATTTTCGATAAACTGACACCTCGGCCGGAGAATCGTAAAGGTGCATGGCCGAATATCAAGCAATGGTTTAACATTGCTGATAGCGGTGATATTGTGGCACTTCAGAAATCCTTAGCCCCATACTTTGGAGATGGAGACGATCGCAAAATTGTCGATCGGCTTGTTTATAATGGATGGGAGTCTCATTCGGTAGAAAGGTATTTAACAGCAAAGGAAACGGGTGCTGCTGTTGCCACAGGCTTGATAGTTTAACGTGCTGTTCAAAATAATTTCGCCTGACAATGGGTAAATCTAAACGGTTTTTGATTGCGATCGGCTCTTCATGGTGTCCTCTAATGGACCTACCAAAATTAGCTAAAGTCAAGAGTGATGTCGATCGAGTCGTGGATTTGTTTACAGGAACACAGCAGGGGTACGAGAGAGTTTTATCCGATGAGATTTCGATCGACGCAGAGGCTGGAGAAATCAAAAATGCCCTGTCCAAATGGTTTGGCAGTTCGGAAAGAAGCCGTGACGATATCGTTATCCTGTATTATGCCGGACACGCAGCCGACGATGGCAATCTAGGTTCCCACTATCTCTACACATTCAATTCTCGACCCGATCAATTAAGTACCAAAGCGATTGAAACTCAACAACTTGTTCCATGCCTATTTGAGGGAAATAATAACTATCCTGAAAATGTCTTACTGATTCTGGACGTTTGTTATGCAGGCGCGGGTGCAAATGGGATTATTCACAGCTTGACTTCTGGATCGAGTACCCCCAAGCCATCGGGATTTTGCGTTCTGTGTTCGACGAATTCACATACAGAAGCGGGTGATGGTCATTTTGTGGATGCTTTAGTAAGCGTACTGAAAAATTCTGATTGGGAGGATAATGACGATTTTTTAGAGCTTTCTAAACTGAGGGATAAGATTAACGCATATTTCGAGTCCAAGGCTTCCGCTCAAAAAGCGACGTTGAGCAATATCGATAGCGCAAATCCCCAAACCTTCATCAAAAACCCGAAAGCGCGATCGCCGATCTCAACTGCTTTAGCACAGTCCAGTTCGGCAAATTTAGTTCGGGAAGAAGCCTCAAAACCTCCCCGCAAAGGTTTGTTCGTTCCTCGCCATTCGACCAAACGGTTTCTGGATGATTTTGATAAGGCGATTGAGCAACCCAACTCCGCACCGTTGATGTTTTATGCGCATGGAATTGGGGGAATTGGCAAATCTACCTTACTACATGAGTTAAAAAGTCTGCACCACGGAAAGGTGAGATTTCTGGAGGCTGATTTTAACAACAGGCGATTGAGTAAACCCATCGAACTGATGAAACACTTACACCAGCAATTGTCAATTCATCAGCCAGAGGCAGATTTGTTCACACTTCGGTATCAACAGTACGAAGAAACGCTGGGACGACTGGAAACTGAGGCTGCGGAAGAAACTCAAATAGTGAGCGCTGAGCAGAGGAGTTTGGTTCGGGAATATATGGGAGTGGCGCGAAGTTCGATCGTCACCGAGGATGAATCCACGTTTAATCCGCTTTCAACAAGAGAGCGCTTCGAGAAACTTTTGAGGCAACATCCAGCTACGCAAGGATCAACACAGGAAAAGATGAGCTTGCGAGATCTCATGCTCGATCCACAGCTAAAGCTCACTCAGGCTTTTGCAGAAACCTTGATTCAGTTGTCGCAAGAGATGCCGATCGTGTTATTGCTGGATACCTATGAAAAAGCACAGAAAGATTTTAATGAATTTTTGGGTAATGAATTACTCAAAGATACGCCATTGCACCATTTTCCAGTCCGAATTGCGATGGCAGGACGCTACAAGCTGAGTCATGGACGTTATCAGGGGAAGTTTAAAGAGCGGGAGAATCCGCTGATTCGTGAATATGCACTGATTCAATTTGACGAACAAGAAACTCAAAAATATCTAGCAGATATTGGAGTGACAAATAAGGATTTTGTGAGGCGAATTTGGAGAGCAACTCAAGGATATCCCTATTACTTAAATTTGCTAAAAAAACAAAAGGAAGAGAGCGGAAAAATCACCTTGTCGGGTGGGCAATCTAGCATGGTAGACTTACTGCTAGAGGGGTTCAATGAAACTGAACAACGAGTGGTAAAATTGGCAGCTCACTGTCGTTGGTTCGATCGACCGTTGATTCGCAATTTGCTTCAAAAATTTGAAGTATCGGACATTCTGAATGATTGCAAAAATGGTAACAAAATCGATTGGTTTAAGTGGCTGACAGAGCGTGATTTTGCAATTCCTGACGATCAATATCGGATTGATGATGTTGCCAGAAGTGAGATTCGGAAAACCCAGCATCAAGAAGATAAACAAGAATTTTTTCAAATCCACAATTGGATAGCCGATTATTTTGAGCAGCTCGCCGATCAAGAAGTATCGCCCGATCGCTCTCCCCTCGATAAATATGAAAACTCCGAATGGCAGGAGCTGATGATAGAAGTCATTTATCACAGACTATTTGCCAATAAAACTGAAGGAAAACGTCAACTATTAACTTGTTTTTTTGAAGGGGGTTATTTTAAGAAACCATTAATTGCAAGAAGTGCATTTTTGGCAATTGCCTCAGAAGCCGAACTAAAAGAAAACAAACTATTGCGGGGAGATATTCAGAAGTTTCTAGACAGCATAGAGAAAACTATCGTATTGGGATGGTGGGCCATCGGTATGCCTGGAAAACACTATAGCATTGACATCCAGGGAGAAGAAGATTTGAGTCAAGTTAAGTCCAAAATTGAGTCAGGACTAAATGTTTGCTTCCGTGAAATTCAGAATTTAACAGGTTTAGCAAAGTGTCTGGCTCTAATAAGTTACAGTCTGCGAAGTTATGACGACTACACGCGAGCTTTAAGTCTTTTGAATCAAACTCATGCAGAAATTGAGACACTTAAAAATTTCGATAATACTCATTTTTTAAGTGACATTTACTTTTATTTAGCCTTAGCTCTTTATTCAATAGATTTAGACGAACAAGCATTAATTAGTATCAACATATCTATTGAAACCGAATCAGAAAAGTCTCATTATTACGCTAGAAAGAGTGTAATATTGGGTAAGTTAGAATACTAGAAAGAAGCCCTAGTCAGTATCAACAAAGCTATTAAAATTGATCCAGATAATTCTCATTATTACGTCCTTAAAAGTCAATTACTATGTTATTTGAGACGCTATAATGAGGCGATTATTAGTAACAAAAAAGCTATTCAAATAAATCCTAAGCCCTTTGAATCTTACGATGCAAAAAGTTTAATTTTAAGCCTAATCGGGGAGGATTATCCAGCCGCGATCAATAGTTGCGATCGCGCAATTCAGTTAGGAGGAAATAAACCTCTATTACTCGTTAATAAAGGAATCGTTCTCTCCCGTGCAGGCGAATACTCACAAGCTATGAAATTGTTCGATCGAGTGATTCGCGAACATCCAGAAAATGAGGAAGGTTACTACGGAAAAGCCTGTTGCTATGCCCGACAAGGTGACACCGAGCGAGCTATTGCTGCGCTTCAACAAGCAATCCAGATCGCTCCGCGCCGTTGTTGTCGGGAAGCTCGAGGGAACCCCGACTTTGACTCCTTGCGGAATGACCAGCAGTTTATTTCCTTAGTGGGAGAGAGTCAGAGTCGCGATCTATCTTCAATTGATGTCGATCGCACTTAAGTTCCCAACCGCTCTGGTTTCTTCGGTAGCTCCGCACCCAGCAAGTAGTATTTGATCTATATATAGCAATTACAGAGCGATGAAGCATTAACCAGGGAACGACTTTGCCAAATTGCTGCGGTAAAAATGCAACTTGATACATTGCTTGGGGGTGGGGGTCAATGGGTTTGTCATGCCAGCGCCCGAGCTGTACCTCAAACCGACTCTATCCTTCACGCACGCGCGCTGCTGCATCGCGGCTATCAGTGTCCAAGTAAATATGGGCGTGAAAACCAACAATTTTGATGGTGTCTTCTTTCATCATTTTTAGTCGGTGATTGAGCCGACATCTGCACAAAACGGCTGTTAACTTTAGGTTAACTTGACTTGCAGTAAACTGCGAAATTCAGCCAGCAGCGTTGTTCGCACTCGCCCCGCCGCAGCTTTAATCGGGATAAGTGCGATCGCCTTTTGCCCAACAGGCGACAGCACTTTCGGTTCCATACCGTACAAATCTCGCAGCACAGTCTTGACATTGGGAAACGCGAAATACTCCATCAGTCTCCCAATGCGGTGATTTAAGGGTTGATATCGGTTGCGGTGCACACCCTACACAATACTGTGCTTATTCTTTATTCCTTCTGCCATCAGAGCAAATTTGCAGATTAACCGGGTTTCCTAACTACTGTGGCGTAGGTTTTAAATACATTGCAGTTCGCTACACTCTGCCCAGTCTCGATTCCAGAATCTCCAACGCCTCAAGAGCCAGTTAATAAATTGTCCATTCAGGGGGCTGGCAGCACCCTCAATCCTTCTGACGATCGCCCCTGACGACTAACAGCTCAGAATGCTTGTACAGTCACGGTTTAATAGCCATAAAGCCAATTTCCCACAGCCAGCGCTTAGAATCAGATTCAGCAGCCAAACACTGTTGCATGAGAGAGTGGAACACTGGCATAACTGCGGTTATCTCTTCTTCCGTAACATTCAATGTATAGAGAGTTGAATCAGCCCAGCAAGCGAAACCGCCAGCTACTGCCGCCTCACTCTCTAACAAATGTCCTCGCACACCCGCTGTGCCCTACCACCCGATAAACGCCATGACTGTTAAAGCTGCCACCAACACCGTCAACTGCAACACCGCTTCTGACCTCAACAGCATTCCGGCCACCTCCAGCGAACAAACCGCCGATATCAATGTTCCCAGCATCGATATCCTCGCTTTGGCTAACTTCGCCCTCAAAGAATTGCAAGCGTCCATGAAAACTGCCAGCCGCAGCGCTCAAGCAGTGGCGATGCGGATTGCTAAGGAGGTCGAACGGATTTGCCAAAAGAGCGATCGCATCCAAATTTCCGGCGAAGTTGAAGCTTGGCAAATCACCTTGGCCGAGCACCGGTTGCAAAAAATCCTGCAATACTACAGCCTCGGTTCCAAACAAGGCCGCGTCGAACTGCATTCTCACCTCGCGGCGATGGTTTACCGCCATGTTGCTTCCTTCCGATCGAACTTGAACTTCCAAGCTCGCTACAACATGATTGAAGACTTTTTGCAAGGCTTTTACATCGAATCTTTGCGAGCTTTCCGCCGCGAACACCAACTCGATGTTACCTACCAGCCCCGCACGCAGCTAGAATTGGCTGAGTACATGGCTTTTACCGAACACTACGCCAAGCGCCAAATCGGTTTGCCCGGTCGCAACCGCCAGCGCCTGATCGTGTTGCGCGCTCAAGGATTTGCCAAGGGCCAGCCTCCGGAAACTGCGATCGACATTGAAATGGCTGTAGAGTCGGGCAAGGGAGAAGATGCGGAAATGTACAGCCGCTCTCCGGCGCTGCAACAAGTGCGCGAGCAAATGGTATCGGAAACTGTCGATCCGGCTGATGCTGTGCTGCGCGATCGAGTAGTCGCGGAATTGATCGCCTATCTGGAAGCCCAAAATCAGCCCGAATGCGTGGACTACCTAACTTTAAAATTGCAAGACCTTTCGGCTTCGGAAATCGATCGAGTTCTCGGTTTGTCTTCCCGCCAGCGCGACTACTTGCAACAGCGGTTTAAGTACCACGTCGAAAAATTTGCCCGCACTCAAAATTGGAAACTCGTGCACGAATGGCTGGGTGCTGATGTCGATCAAAAGCTGGGAATGACTTCGGACCAATGGGAAGCATTTCGCGCTCAACTTTCGCCGGAAATGCAGCAACTGTTAGAAATGAAGCGGAATCAAGAAAGCGACAAGGCGATCGCCGCTGCAATCCAATGCACTCCCAAACAAGTCCAAAAACGCTGGGCGCAACTGTTGGAGCTGGCAAGCCAGACTCGCAACAGCAGCCAAGCTTAATTGGTACTCAAATATGAATGCAACTGTTTTCTTGAGACTGGAAAATGCGATCGGGTGGGGCATCTGCACAGGACTGCCCGCCCCGGCCTGGGCTCTCAAATTAACAAGCGCTGCTACTAATTTATCGCTGCTTTTTGGCTCATTCAATTTATTAAAACAACTTTACTTTATTTAATATTTTTCGTTCCCGGGTAAGGCCTGGGAATTTGTTTCTATTAGTCATTAGTCATTAGTCATTAGTCATTAGTCATTAGTCATTAGTCATTGGAAATTGCGTGCTTCCGAGGCAGTACCTCGCTTGGTTGATAAATGCTGTATCTGCTGCCGATCCGTAATGAAAACTATATAATTTTCGAGGGGGCATAAAAAAAATTTCCTCTGAGGTGCGGCTGATGTTTCCAGTGTGGTTGCAGGCAGGATTTTGGGGTTTAGTAGGGGGTTCAGCCTTGCTACTGGGAGCGGCAGTGGGTTACTTTGTGAGCATTCCCCAGCGCGCGATCGCGACAATTATGGCTTTTGGCGCCGGTGTGCTGATTTCAGCGCTATCCTTTGAGCTGATGGATGAAGCTTACAAGCGCGGCGGTTTCGACTCTACGGCGATCGGCTTTTTGGGGGGCGCTGCTGTCTACACAGCCGCCAATTGGTTTTTGAGTCAACAGGGAGCAAAACACCGCAAGCGATCGGGCACTTTGCACCCAGCTAAAACAGAGTCAGGCGATGGCGGATTAGCTATCGCCCTCGGCGCGCTGTTAGACGGGATACCGGAGTCGATCGTCGTTGGCGTCAGCATGATTTCTGGAGGCGCTGTCAGTTGGGTGACAGTAGCGGCAATTTTCCTCTCCAACATTCCCGAAGGACTCTCCAGCGCCGCCGGCATGAAAAAAGCAGGGAGATCGATCGGTTATATTTTTGGAGTTTGGGGCGCGATCGCAGTTATTTCCGGTATCGCGGCATTGTTAGGATATACGCTTTTTAGCCACTTTTCTGCGGAAGTAATAGCCGCAACTACCGCCGTAGCAGCAGGGGGTATTTTAGCAATGATCTCAGATACTATGATTCCCGAAGCATTCGAGGAAACTCACGATTTTGCTGGGCTAATTACTGTCTGCGGGTTTTTAGCTGCTTTTGTACTTAGCAAGTTAGGGGAAAGATAATTGGGAATTAGCCATCAGTCATCACTAATGTATAATTGCGAATTGCTGAGAGTTATAGTGTTTTTGATATAGACACAGACGAAATTGATATGTTGCCAAGCTGTATCTGGCAACAAAAAAGCTTATAATCAACATCAACGATCGCATCTCCACAAGGAACTATAAAATTTATGTGTCTCAATCCCGGAGAGATACTGGCCGGACGCTACAGAATCATCGCTCGATTAGGACAGGGAGGATTCGCTAGAACCTACACCGCTCAAGATATACAAAACCCCGAAAATCCCCCGTGCGTTGTTAAGGAAATTCGTTTTCCTCAATCCGAAAATCCCCTGGTATTGGAAAGAGCCAGGAGGCGATTTCAAAGGGAAGCTAGGGCTTTGCAGACTCTAAGAAATAACTCGCGCATTCCTGAATTGTTCAATCACTTTGAGGAAAATGGCAATTTTTACTTAGTTCAAGAATTCATGGAAGGAACTCCCCTAAGTCAAGAACTCCCTCCGGGCCAAAGGTGGACGGAAGCACAGGCGAGCGCCTTTTTACGGGAAATTTTAGAAATTTTAAACTCTATTCATCAAGCAAATGTTATTCATCGCGATATTACACCTTCTAACTTAATTCGGCGCCAAACAGATCAAACAATTGTTTTAATTGATTTTGGGGCGGTCAAAGAAATCGGCACTTTTACCTCTAGCAATACAGGTGAAATATTATCGCAGGCGATCGGCACCAACGGTTATATGCCTGCCGAACAATACAATCCGCAGTCTACCCCGCAACCCTACAACGACATTTATGCTCTCGGAAGCATCGCCATCCAAGCTCTCACCGGGCAACATCCCACCACTCTGCCGCAAGACCGCGAAACTTGCGATATTATCTGGGATTACTCGACGCCCGATCGCCCTGCGGTACAAGTTAGCGATGGTCTAAGAAATATTTTAAACAACATGGTGCGTTTCCACTTTCAGCAGCGCTACCAATCTGCTGCTGAGGTATTGCAAGACTTGGATTCGCTTCAATTGACACCACCACCGCCACCGCCACCACCACCACCGCCTGTATTGACATTGACACCGCCACCGCCACCGCCTGTAGGGAACTTTCTTTGGTTGCTGTTGGGAGTTGCGGGACTGGGCGTTGCATTGGCGATCGTACTTTTAATCCCCAGAATTTCCCCGCCGCGAATCCCCAGAACTCCCCCGGGACTAACCCAGCCTACACCCTCCGCCGATGGTGTAAGTTCTGGCGAAAAACTCCTAGTGCAACCCTTCGCCCCTTGGCCAAAACAAAGGGCAATCAATGAGTTTGCCGATGAAAATTATGCCGAAGCTTTAAAATTGCTCCAACAGTTTTGGAAAGAAGAGCGCAAAGATCCAGAAACTTTAATTTACATCAACAATGCTCTGCTGAAGGCAATAAATGCAGAATATTACACGATCGCAATTGTTGTTCCCATCCGCAGAAATCAGGACGGCAGCATCCTCGACGCAAATTTAGCCGAAGAACTGCTGCGCGGCATTGCTCAAGCTCAAACCGAAGTTAATTTAGGTCTTCTCAAGCCCAATGACAGTAGCAATAAAGATTTTCCAGGTCAAGGCTTTCTCCAACCCAAAGCTATTAAAGGAAAAGGTCTCAAAGTCATCATTGCCGATGACGGCAATATCGAATCCTACGCCAAGCAAAGGGCTAATTATCTGGTCGCTCAGCCCGATATTCTAGCAGTCATCGGACACTATACTAGCGACATGACTGTTAAAACAGTAGATATTTACAATGACAATAAACTGGTCGCCATTTCTCCGGGAAGCACAACAGAAGAGCTGACGCGAAAACCTAGAAAATATTTCTTTCGGACGGCTCCGACAACTAGCATAGAAGCTGAATCTTTAGTAAATCAACTGCTCAGGGTCGGTGAGAAAAAAGCCACAGTATTTTACAATCCCAACAGTCCGTTCAGCGCTTCTTTGTGGGAAGAATTCAAAAAGCAATTTGAAGCCCAAAGAGGAACGACTTTTAGAATCCGTAATTATTACGACTTATCTAAAAATAATTTTAACGCCGAAGAAGCAATCAAAGAAGTTGAGAAACGCGGACAAACAGCCATACTTGTCATTCCCGACGGTCAAGTCACTGATTCCCTGGAAAATGGGCTGGCAATGATTAAAGCTAACAACGATCGCAATTGGATTGTCGGGCCCTGGACGCTGTACGATCCGAGAACGTTAGAACTAGCAACACAGCTAAAGTCTGTTGAAAAACTGGCTATATCCGTGTTTTGGCATCCGTTAACAAGTTTTGACAAAAAATTTCCGCAAAACACTGAAAAATTGTGGGGAGGCCCGGTCAATACTCGATCGGCTTTAACATACGATGCCGCCCGGACGCTGATTAAAGCCATAGAAACGCAGGAAGAACCCAGCCGCGAAGGAATGCAAAAAACCTTAGCCGATCCCAACTTTGAAGCCGCAGGAGCCACGGGTATAATTGAGTTTGACTCGAAGACAGGAAATCGGAAAAACCATCCTAAACAATTGGTGCATATTGTACCGTGTCCTAAAGAGCAGTTTGGTTTCACCTTTGTGCCGATCGAATCTCCCACAGCCGCAGCCGCAGGTTTAAAGTGCGAGTGAATTGATATCTTGTGGCATTCTCAACAAACTTGTAGGGGCTGGTTTTACGAATTATAATTGCCTAAAATCAATAATCTCATAAACCCCTCCCCACCAGATGATAAAATCCTCGAGAGAAAATTGTGCAAGATGTGCGAGTGATATCAAGTCCGTTAGCATCGGAATAGTAAATTCGAGTTCACTGTTGACGGTTGATGGTTGACAGTGAACAGTCAACCGTCAACCGTCAACCGTCAACCGTCAACATCATTCCGGTGTAACCGGAAATGATATGAATTGATATCTTGTGCCGAAGGCAGTAGTCGGCCAGAGCTTTAAACCCCACAGCGGACTATTGCGACAGGTGCAACATATCAATTTATTAGATATATTAACAAAAGCTAGTTTTTTTTTATAAGAATCCTTATGGCTATCAATCTCGATTCCCCAAAAAGTTCTAGCCTCAAACCAGAAGCCCAGAATAGCTCAGCACTCAAACAAGTCTTCCAGACAATTGATGCCGATAGCTGTCCGGGTTCCTATAACTTCCATATGCACACAGTCTACTCCGACGGGCGATTGCAGCCAGAGGTATTAATCTGCCAAGCCGTAGCCTGCGGCCTCAAAGGCTTAGCTATCACCGACCACCACAGCACCCAAGGCTACGTTCAAGCTCAACTTTGGCTGGATAATTGGAAATTAAACCATCCCGAGAAAAATAGCGAAGCACCTAGTCTGTGGACAGGCGCTGAAATTAATGCCGAATTGCTCAAAAATGAGGTACACATTCTCGCTTACGCCTTCGATCCGCAACATCCCAGTCTCCAACCATACTTACGAGGTAAAGGTACTGAAGGCACGGCTTATTATCCAGCAGCCCGGGTAATTGAAGCTATTCATGAAGCAGGAGGTTTAGCAGTTCTAGCACATCCTTGCCGGTATCGATCGACCGCAGATCAACTAATCCCAGAAGCAGCCCGTTTCGGCATTGACGGTGTAGAAACTTACTATGCTTACGGTAATCCCAATCCTTGGAAACCGAGTCCCAAACAAACAGCTTTAGTCAAAGATTTAGCAGAAACTTATGGTTTGCTTGGAACTTGCGGAACCGACTCCCACGGCCTGAGTCTTCTAGTCAGAATCTAAATAGTTTGGAAATAACAAGTGCTTGATCCTGTGATTGCTAGCCTAAGCCTTAGCCAAGCTATCTCTTATAAAAGCAATCGCAATGACCCGAAAACAAGCAGTTCACAATGTCATATTATGTCCGCTAAAACGACCACTATAAAATTGGTTTGTAGTGAGGGCTGAAGTCCTCATAAAAATCCGAGGACTTCAGTCCTCACTACTTGCCCGATCGCGGCTATTTTACTGGACTTGCTCTCATTGCGATCGCGAGAATTAGCTTTCGCGATCCAAAAGAAAGCAATCGCCAAAGCCGGTAATATTTTGGCAACTCCTAGAGACATTTCTCCCTAAAAACCAGTCGCCATTCTACCGTTCGGGGAACAACTGACAAGCCCTGTTAGTTGGCTGATTTGCCCAATCCAAGCGAGAATTCCCAAATCGATCCATCCAACCTTCCAAATAAGCGCGATTAGCCTTCTTTTCCTCTGGATCGGAGGTATTCATGGGATGAGGTGCTAGACCGAAAATAGTCGCCGTGGTCACGCAAAACATCGACTTCTGAAAACTCTGGCAAATTTGCACCCGCAGATCGTCTTCACCCCGACAGCTAGTGCGATAAACTTCGTGCAAATAATCCGGCAGAAAATGCCGCATATCTTGCATCAATTGAGTTGGCGGAATCCCTGCACCTCCGATCGGCAAAGGATCTGCAAACAAAGCCCCGTAGGCAAATTCTCCCTGTTTTTCGGGGATGTGATGGGCTTGCGCGTTGTATGAAACTGTGCCAAAAAACGCAGTGCCCCGAAAGAAAACTGCCTCTACATAAGGCACGGCTACATCTGGTAAAAATGTCAAGTTTGCCGCCGCCGGAATGATATCGTAGACTTGACCGTGAATCTTGACGCTGTAGGTAATTGGTAGACTGGCAGCCCCAACCAAACCTGCTAAGACAAAATCAACTACGTCAGCGATCGACTTAATTTTCCCGGCGTCGTAGGAATCAGATAAGTCGATGAACAAATCGCTCATTACCCGCCAAAATTGACCGAGACCGGTGTAGTAAGCCAGCATCCGCACTTGTTCCGGCAAAAAATCAGGAAATGCTTTGTGGAGTCCCTGCATGAAAAAATTACCTTTCAATTTAGCCGCGATCGCCTTTTCGGCCAAACTGCTAAATTCCGGGGAATCCACATAAGTGTCCAAACCCCCGCCGCCGTGCCAAAGCATTGTTCTCATGCAATACTCAGCATACTCAAAATTAATGCGGTCGTGCCACAAATAGCGAATTAATTTCGGCAGCGTCACCTCTCCATTGAAATATTTAAAAAACGGAAAAAGCACTAAAAACTGTTCTTCAGCGATGTAGTTGAGATTGCGGGAGTAGGCATCGAGAACCACACCGTAACTTTTGAGAATGCCGACAACTTCTACTAGATTTTCCTCCGATTCTGGAAGCAAAGCTTTGCCTGATTCCAAGATGTCAATGTATGCGGCTAGGGGATGGGCAGACGGTTTTAATACTGTGCTTTTCATCGGGATTCAGCCTGAATTTAATAACTATTTTTTTACTGTTGATAGCTCTGCTATTATATCATTTTTGGCAATACTGGCTAGCTAAAAACACAAATATTTACTTTGTTTTGATGTAAAAGTAAATACCCTACTGAACGCAATCTAGCTCTAAGAAAGCAGGCTTTTTACGGTTTTTGCGGGGTGCGCTTGTTTGTAGTGAGTACGACCATCCTCAGAAGTTTAGGATGACTTGCATTCCTCACTACAAACGAATTGGATTGCGGTCGATCGACCAGAGATCCTATCAGTCTAAGTTGTGAGAAATCACTTTAACTTGCGGTCGCACATTAGCTACCATTCCGATCGCAGTTTTCTCGCTCAAAGCAACTAAAACACCCGGCTGCACTCCCATGATTGTGATAATTATTGCTAAAATCAGCGAAGGGATGCGATCGCGCCAGCGGACTTGCGGCAAATTTACCACCAAATCCGAAAGGCGACCGAAAAAGGCGCGGTTGACCATAATTAAAAAGTAAACTGAAGTTAAACCAGTGCCGATCATGCAGAGGAAAGTTTGCACTGGAAACACTGGCAAACTGCCCCGAAATATCAAAAATTCAGCAATAAATCCAGCCAAACCCGGAATGCCGGCACTTGCCATCACGCCGAGGATCATTAAACTGCCAATCATCGGCAAACCGCGATCGGGATTGAACAAACCTTTGAGCACATCGATGTTGCGGGTGCCGGATTTTTTGTAAACAACGCCGACACTCAAAAATAGCAGGGCCGAAATTAAACCGTGGCTAACCATTTGTAAAACAGTTCCCAGCATACTAATCGGAGTAGCTGCGGCGCTAGCTAACAGAATGTAGCCCATGTGAGCGATCGAACTGTAAGCTACAATTTTTTTCATATCTTTTTGGGCGATCGCGCAACTGGCCCCGTAAAGCACACTCACCACCGCCCAACTCGCCAAAATCGGCGCCGCCACCGCCCACGCATCCGGAAACAAACCCAAACCAAAGCGCAGCATCCCATAAGTTCCCAGCTTCAAAAGCACCCCCGCCAGCAGCACCGAAACCGGCGTCGAAGCTTCTACGTGAGCATCCGGCAACCAAGTATGAAAAGGCACCAAAGGAATCTTAATGCCAAAAGCCAGCAACACCCCTGCAAGCAAAACAATTTGCCTTACCAAAGGCAATGGCAATCCTCCTTGCAAATGCGAGGTGCCCGCTGCACCAACCATATCGAAACTAGAAGCACCGCTGAGCCAAACCACCCCCAAGAAAGAAGCCAGCAGCACAATGCCCGAAAATGCAGTATAGATTAAAAACTTAGTAGCAGCATAACCCCGGCGCTCGCCTCCCCAAATCGCAATTAACAGGTAAAGCGGAATCAATTCTACCTCAAAAAACAGGAAAAATAGCAGCAAATTTTGAGATAAAAAAGCCCCCGTTACGCCACCAGTAATTAACAGCATCAAAGAATAATAAAGTCGAGGTCTGCGGATCGACTCATCCGTAGCGTAAATAGCTACCCCTGTCAGCAGAGTATTTAAAATTACCAAAGGCAGAGACAAACCATCAACGCCGAGATTGTAATTCAATCCCAAAGCATCTATCCAAGGAACAAATTCCGAAAACTGCAACTGACTCGTACTGGCATCAAACTGAACTGCCAAAATCACCGAGAGAATAAAAGTTATGCCCGCAATGGCGATCGCGACATTCCGCACTATTTTAGAACCGATCGCACCCGGCCATAACCCAATTAGGGCGGCCGCCAACATTGGTATCCAGATTAAAGCACTGAGCATCAATTAAAACTTTCCTTTGTTACAGAGTTTTTAGAACTATATTTAACATTAACGCAAAGCAACCGCATAAAAAAGCGTCCGGCTGACTTTCTTGTTAACATAGATTCAAATGTCTCTGGAATCCTCCTATGACCTCAAGTCTTACAGATCGAGAAGATTTGCAAATTAAATCCGGTTCTACTTCCACCCGCCTCACAGTTGCCGACTTAGAACAACTGCAAGGTATACTCTGCGAAGCGCATCTAGACTACCAATTAGAACTCGTAGACGGGAAGATTATCATTATCGGCCCATCAGACATTGTATCGAGCGAAATTGGGGCAGAGTTAGTCAGACTTTTATTAAACTGGGTCAAACCCCGCAAACTCGGACGAGTGTTTGAGTCCAGCGGCGGGTTTATTCTCCCCAATTAAAATGTTACAGCACCCGATGTTTCCTTTGTGACAGCCGATCGCCTCAAACAAAGTAAAAGATATTTTGCCGAACTCGTTCCCGACTTAGTTGTAGAAATCAAATCTCAGTCCGATCGCCTCAAACCCCTGCGAGAAACAATTCAATCATTTATCGAACTCGGAGCAAAAGTAGGAATATTAATCGACCCAGACAAGCGCACAGTAACAATTTACACTCCGACAGCCGAGCCAGTTGTATTAAAAGACGGCGACATGATTTCAATTCCGGAACTTTTGCCCGGTTGGGAAGTTGCGGTGAGCGAATTGTGGCCGATCGACTTTGAGTAAAAAGAGATAAAAAAGCAGACAAACCCAGAATAAAATCATCTGCGTTCATCTGCGTACATCCGCCCTCATCTGCGGTTTAAAATTAAATAACATCAGACAAAAAGCAGACAAACCCAAAAAATTCATCTGCCAACCTCTGCAATTTAAAACTGCCAAATAATCAACGCCAGCAACACAGCAACCCCCGTCGCAATAGTCAACACATAAAACTGCGACTGACCAGTGCCGCTGTACTTCAACCCTTCGCCGCTGAAAATTGTGGCAAAACCAAACAAATTCACCGCCCCGTCCACCAGATACCTGTCAGTCCAAGCGCTGATTTTAGAAATAGAAGCCACAGCCCAAACCACAGTCAGGCGGTAAACTCGATCGATATAAAAATCGTAAGCAAACAAATCTTGTACCGCAGGAACCGGCAGCCGTACCGGTCGAGGTAACACCCCGTACCAATAAATCGCCACCCCAACCGCAACGCCAATCAACCCAGATAACATTAACAGCGGAATATCCAGAGTCTTCAACAGCAAATTTAAAGTATCAAAATCCCCCGTTTGCGCCCAAGGGCCAGTCCAACTAATTAACAATTGCCACTCCTGCAACATCCAAGGCACCAACAGCCCCATCACGGTCAAAATTACCATCGGCAAAGCCATCTGCCAACCGACTTCAGGAGCTCTGCGAGTTTTCGGCTGCGGTTTTCCGACAAACACTAAACCGAATATGCGAGTTAAATTTAGCGCCGTCAAACCATTAACCAAAAGCAACACAATTACCAGCCACAAAGGCACAGTCCAAAAACCGTTGAGCCAGCGTCGCATCGTCCAAAAGTTGCCCATAGGCAACAACGCTACCATCCCCGCAGCGCCTACTAAATAAGCCATAGTCGTGGCAGGCATCTTCGACCACAACCCACCCATTTCAGTTAAATCTTGACTGTTAGTTGTGGCAATAACTGAGCCTATGCTCATGAATAATAGGCCTTTGGCGATCGAGTGCGCGAACAGCAAAAGCAAAGCAATGTCAACGTGATTTTGCCCCACCGCGATAAATACCAAACCCAAAGAAGCGCTGGTAGAATGCGATAATGCTCTTTTGATATCGATTTGGGCGATCGCCACCAAGGAAGCGCCAACAGCAGTCACCGCACCCAAAACCACCAGCACCCCATCAGCCACGGGCGACAGCGCTAAAACAGGCTGAAGTTTAATCAAAACATAAGCCCCAGCGCCCACAACTACCGTATTCCGCATAATCGAAGCCGGGTTGGGCCCTTCCATCGCCTCGTCGAGCCACAAATGGAACGGAAATTGAGCGCACTTGGCCGTAGGTGCGGCAATTAAAGCCAAACCTAAAAGAGTCGCCACTACCGGAGACAAAGTTGCAGTTTCCGCCCATTTTTCCAAGTCGGAAAAATTCAAACTTCCGGCTAAAGTTGAAAGTGTCACTACTCCCATCAGCAGCGGCACGTCTCCTACACGCTTGGTTAAAAACGCATCGCGAGCGGCTGTTACTACCAGCGGTTGAGCGTACCAAAACCCGACTAGCAAGTAAGTTGAAAGCGTCAGCACTTCCAACAAAGCGTAAGTTAGAAGCAGCGAGTCGCTAATGGCTATGCCGCTAATTGCCGCTTCAAAAAAACCCATCAGCCCAAAAAATCGAGCTAGCGCCCAGTCTTTTTCCATGTAGCCTAGAGCGTAAATTTGTGCTAGCAAACTCAGAACACTAACTAACTCCATTGCTCCGACGCTGACCGTGGAGATTTCTATTGCAAAAGACAAATCTAAATCGGCTGCTTGCACCCAGTGCACGAGCAACTGTTGGGGCGGTTGATCCCAAGTCACTGTAAAAATAACTGACCCGTGTATGAAAGCCAACACACTCATCAACAAATTGAAGTAAGCCGCCGGTCTGGGCCCTGTTGTGCGAACTGTTCCCGTAGACCACGGCAAAGTTAAAATTGCGCCTATTAAGCCATATAAAGGTATCCACCAACAGGCTTGGAGGAGAAATTGAGTCATAAAAATACTGGGTAAGTGGGAGACGAGCGTCACAAAGAGTGCTGACAGGGAAACGACGCGAGCGGTTTCAACCGCCGTGAATCTTGCCATTACCGCGCAAAGGATTGCTAAATTCGGTGTAATGAATGTGAGGTATTTTCACTCTTGACAATTACTATCTCAAACTTCGCAACCCGCGATCGGATAATGTTTGCTCCTTTATGAGCCTAATTGAGACGGGTTATGTTAGCTTTGACAAAGTTAATGGGCGGTACTCGATCTAGGACACTGATTTAACCCAATAAGTCTGTTTCATCCTAAATTTCGCAATTCAAGGAACTAGCTGAGCATCCCTTGGTAGGTCTTTAACTCTTACAGTTAACGTAGTACGCTGATACACCTCTGGTCAACTCGGGTTTAAGCCAAAGGCCCGAAGCGAGCGTGTCTTTAGACCTGGGTTGTTGACTTAATTTATCCCTTAAACTTGAAATTACCGCCTGCCTTTATACAAAAAACAGTCGCGGGCGATCGCCCGATACCCAAAAACTTTGACTAAACCCGATCGTATAGTTCCGGCAAAATAATTTGCACTCAAGATTCACTATACATTAAAGTATCAAAACTGAGAATTCTCTCAATAGAAATTTACAGACTCAGCAGGCTCGGCAATCACAGAAAAAAATGCCTGCCGATGGGCCAAGACTGCCTTTTTTGCCGATTTCCCCGCGATCCCCCTTTTTGAAATCCCCAAGTTTCCCGGCACCGATCGACCCGGGCTTCACATACCGAACTCTACTTTATAAGTATTGTTACTTACTCTAATCCCCGCTACCCCCAGCATCTACTCCTCTCAATATTAAGTTTATTAAATAAATATTAAATTATTTTAAGTAACATAAAAAATCTTAATTTTTGTTATTAAACATTATGATGTTAGTTTATATTGTCAAGGTGGACAGCTTCCCCTATTCTTAAAGGATAGGAAGCTTTACACTGCATTACTAAATAATGTGGGCCTCCCCGTCCAAATTTTTAGATTTCTCAAAGATTTGTAACGGTAATTTCACTAATCCTCAAAGGAGATTCAAAAATGTCAATTGCCGTGGGAATGATTGAGACGAAAGGTTTTCCCGCTGTTGTGGAAGCTGCCGACGCTATGGTCAAAGCTGCCCGCGTTACCCTCGTGGGCTATGAAAAAATCGGCAGCGCCCGCGTCACCGTAATTGTGCGCGGCAATGTGTCCGAAGTCCAAGCCTCAGTGGCAGCCGGCGTGGAATCCGTCAAGCGGGTGAACGGCGGAGAAGTCGTATCTACCCACATCATCGCTCGCCCCCACGAAAACCTAGAATACGTTCTGCCGATTCGATATACAGAAGCAGTAGAACAGTTCCGAGGCTACTAAGTTCTTAGCGCACAGAAATTTCGTTTGACGAAAATTAGTGCGCTCGTCAAAAATTAACTGTTTAGTTCCCCAAATATTCAATCAGGAGTAAAACCAATGGCAATTGCAGTTGGCATGATCGAAACCTTAGGCTTCCCCGCAGTTGTAGAAGCTGCTGACGCGATGGTCAAAGCAGCCCGCGTCACCTTGGTAGGCTACGAAAAAATCGGTAGCGCTCGCGTTACAGTCATTGTCAGAGGAGATGTCTCCGAAGTGCAAGCCTCAGTCGCCGCTGGAGTAGAGTCGGTGAAGCGCGTTAACGGCGGACAAGTGATGTCCACCCACATTATCGCCCGCCCTCACGAAAACTTGGAGTACGTGCTGCCGATTCGCTACACCGAAGCTGTAGAACAGTTCCGCGAAGGCGTGAGCGGTATTCGCCCTCTCAACAGATCGTAAGATAGGCCCTCATGCAATGGGGCATTAGGTAATTAAAAATTAAAAATTAAAAATCGCGATGTTTTTGATTTAGCATTTTTAATTTTTAATTGAGGTGGGCATGGGATATTGGTTATTAGTCATTAGTCATGAGTCATTAGTCAGGAGTCATGAGTCATTAGTCGTTAGTTACTAGACGAATAACTCTAAACGGCGGACAGCGGACTGAGCAAAACGAATAAAAAAAAGACAAGTGACAGTGTAAAAATGACAATTACCAATTACCAATTACCTATTACCTAAAATGCAAATGGCCAAAGTTCTCGGCACAGTTGTCAGTACCCAAAAAGAACCCACGCTGAGAGGATCGAAATTTCTACTGCTGCAATTCATCGATGACGAAGGTTCCCCAGTTCCCGGATATGAGGTAGCGGCTGACTGTGTGGGCGCTGGTATCGATGAATGGGTTTTAGTGACCCGAGGCAGCGCAGCCCGGATCGCGCCCGGGAGCGAAAACCGTCCGCTCGATGCTCTGGTAGTAGGCATTATAGATACTGTCAATGTAGAAAACCGCGTCATTTACAGTAAAAAAGACGACCCGTACCGCTAGTTGCAACCGTTAGCAGTTAGCAGTTAGTGGAAAAATAACTAACAACTAGCAACTAACAACTAACAACTAACAACTAACAACTAACAACTAACAAAAAGATTTTTCAGCTTAGGAGAACTTAATTTATGGCAGTCCGCAACGTTGCGGCTCCCCCGACGCCTTGGTCGAAAAACTTGGCTGAGCCGAAAATTCACGATACCGCCTTCGTACATTCCTTTTCTAACATTATTGGGGATGTGCATATCGGTTCTAATGTGATGATTGCCCCCGGGACATCTATCCGCGCCGATGAAGGCACTCCTTTTTATATCGGAGAAAAAAGCAACATTCAAGACGGAGTAGTGATTCACGGCCTAGAACAAGGCCGAGTCACAGGAGACGACGGCAAATCCTATTCTGTGTGGGTGGGGAAAAATACTTCCCTCACCCACATGAGTTTAATTCACGGCCCTGCCTACGTGGGCGACGATAGCTTTATCGGCTTTCGCTCTACGGTGTTCAATGCCAGAGTGGGCAACGGCTGCATTGTCATGATGCACGTACTAATTAAAGATGTGGAGATTCCCCCGGGTAAGTACATACCTTCGGGAGCCATCATCACTAATCAGAAGCAAGCCGATCGCTTGCCTGACGTTCAAGATTCTGACATTGAATTTGCGACCCATGTCATCGGCATCAATGACGCTCTGAGAACGGGTTATCGCTGCGCTGAGAACATCGCCTGTCTAGCACCAATTCGCAACGAGCAAACTAAAAACCCCAATATGACTCAAACCAAATATTCTACCCCTGCCGGCACCCAATTGAGTTCAACTCTTGCCGATAGCATCCGCAATTTACTAGCCCAAGGATACAGCGTGGGAGCCGAACACGCCGACGCGCGCCGCTTCCGTACCGGTTCTTGGCGCACTTGTGGCCCGATTTCCTCAACCCGCGACTCTGAAGTAATCGCGGCTTTGTCAGCTTGCATGGCCGACCACCAAGGAGAATACGTCCGCTTGATCGGGATTGACACCAAAGCCAAGCGCCGCGTACTAGAAGAAATTGTCCAAAGACCGGGAGACAACGGCTCTAACGGTTCTAACGGTGCGAAAACTCACCAATCTAACGGTAAAGTTGCACAACAAGCCTCACACCACAATAGCGGTTCCGTGTCAAGCGGAAAATTGAGTGCCGAAACAGTGGCTCAGGTTCGCGGCTTGCTAGCTCAAGGCTACAAGGTGGGGACGGAACACGCCGACGCGCGCCGCTTCCGTACCAGTTCTTGGCAAAGCGGGGCTTCGCTGCAAGTCAGAAACGAATCTGAGGCGATCGCCGCTTTGGAAGCTGTGATGAATCAGTACCCAGGCGAATACGTGCGCTTGATCGGGATTGACCCGAAAGCTAAGCGGCGCATAGTTGAAGAAATTATTCAGCGTCCCGACGGCCCGGTTGCTCAATCGGCTAAGCCGGCAACAACATCTAAGTCTGCTGGAACATCGGGATACAAAGCCACGACGACTGGTTCGGCGGCCAGCAGCGGAATGTTGACCGGCAAGACGATCGACCAAATCCGCAACCTGCTTTCCCAAGGCTACAAAATTGGCACGGAACACGCCGATGCGCGCCGTTTCCGCACCGGTTCTTGGAGCAGTTGCGCGTCGATCACATCCAACCGCGAATCCGAAGTGATTTCGGCTCTCGAAAGCTGTCTCAAAGAACACAGCGGCGAGTACGTCCGCTTGCTTGGCATCGACTCCAAGGCCAAGCGCCGGGTACTCGAAGAGATTATCCAACGCCCTTAATTTGCTAGGTAATTAGCTTGTTTCTCCCGTTAAGTCCTAACCCTGGGCCCCACGGGAGAAACCCCAGCGGATTGAAGTTGGATTTGAGATAGTTAAAAAGCTCGATTGAGAAATGTTGGTCAAAATCTAGAATCTTCTGAAACTTTCTAGAAAACGTTAAAGCATCAAACTTCTCAGCATTAGTAAATTATCGTTTCTTAGATTGACATGATTAAATTTATCAGTCGAGAAAACCCATAATTTAAATTTATTTTATCGAAGAAATAACTCTTTTCATGGTGAAGTTGAATGTATTTATCGCCACTGCAATTAAGTAGCAACTCTCAAATTTTGATGAGTGGCGATGTAGTTGTGAATGAGGGTGCGGCGATCGCCCCTGGAGTAATCCTGCAAGCAGAGCCGGGCAGCCGGATCTCGATCGCCGCCGGTGCGTGTATCGGCCTGGGAGTTATCCTTCACGCCCGTGAAGGTACTCTGGAAATCGGGGCGGGCGTTATTCTGGGTGCAGGAGTGCTGGTGGTAGGTGCCGGAACGATCGGGGCAAATGCCTGTATAGGCGCCGGGACGACACTGATCGATCCTTGTATCGACCAAATGCAAATTATGCCAGCAGGTTCTCTAATGGGAGATACCAGCCGCCAAGCCGGAGCATCCGCAACCGCAGCAGCGCCAACAGCAGCCCCAACATCACCAGAAACCCCCGAAGCCACTACGCCACCAGTCGCTCCACCGCTCGATCCGCCTTCCCCCGCCCAAACACCGCCTCAAACGGCGCCGGAGACGGCAGCAGAACCGCCGGAATCCACCGCTGCAGAGCCGCCCCAACCAGGGGAGACGCCAACTATTCTCTACGGCCAAGCTCACATCAATCGGCTGCTGGGGACGCTGTTTCCGCACCGGCAAGCTTTTAATCGATCGGAGGAAAACGGTCAAACTCTATCGGGCGGTTCCGGGTAGCCGTCATTTTCGCAAAAGGCAGCTATGCTGAAGGCAGAAAGATCAAATATAAATAGGTAATCTCATATTATATTGGTAGCTCAGCAATTTGTAAGACCTTGCAGCAGCAATCAGTGTTTTGTAGCTCGTGCAGTCTGTCTTCTCATCTGAGAAACTAAAACTATCAACAAATTTTTATTTTGGGAAGTTTCTAAAGGTAATAGAAGATGGACGGACAAACAGATCGTAACAGTCACCAAGAGCGATCGCAGCGCCAGGAATACTTCAAAGACACTGCTTTGGGTTTGGTATCGACCAAGAGTTTTCCGGCAATTGTCGGGACTGCTGACATGATGCTGAAGTCGGCAGGGGTGATTTTGGTAGGATACGAAAAAATTGGTTCCGGTCACTGTACGGCGATCGTCCGCGGCAGAATTTCCGATGTGCGTTTGGCTGTGGAAGCTGGAGCTCAAACAGCCGAACAGTTCGGGCAGTTTGTTTCTAAGTTGGTGATTCCTAGACCTTTGGCTAATTTGGAAGTGGTTTTGCCGATCGGCTTTCGGCTGACTGAACTTTCCGAAAGTGGCAGTTATTCTCGCCTTAGCAATCAGGCGATCGGTTTGCTCGAAACTCGGGGATTTCCGGCAATGGTCGGCGCTTGCGATGCTATGCTCAAATCCGCAGACGTACACTTGGCAGCTTACGAGAAAATTGGCGCCGGTTTGTGCACGGCAATTATTCGCGGTGCAGTTGCAGATGTAGCAGTAGCCGTAGAAGCGGGGATGTACGAAGCTGAGCGAATTGGCGAGTTGAACGCGGTGATGGTAATTCCGAGGCCTTTGGAAGATTTGGAACAAACTTTACCGCTGGCGAGTTGCTGGATCGAGCAGCGTACACCTGTAATGATGCCCGTGTCGGTTAAAGAAAAGGAAAAAGAATTGATCGAACTTCCAGATTTGGAGAAATTGACTGTTTATGTGGAAGAGGAAATCAATCGCTAATTGGTAATCGGTATTGGTAATTAGGCAACAAAAGTTTGTAGAGACGTGCTGCTGCAAATACTGAGACGAAGTTTCTCAAAAAAATATAAAGTTTACTCGGTGGGACTGCGGGTAACAATTTATACTGAGTAGCTCTCTCGAACTTAATTGGGCGATAGAGCCGAACCCAGCCGCATCAAGAGACACAGAACACCAACTAAAACTAGACTTTTCAGATCGAGTCGATCGGGTAAACAATCGAACTGACTACTTAAATCCAGGCGAGGTGCAGACTCTTTCAACAGGATTTAACTACGGTTAAAATAAAACAAAAATCCTGTTTAGGGTAGATTGCGGGGAACCAGTCAAGAGTTATTGTGACGGCAGGGGTATTTTCTTTCAACAGATTAACGATCCTCGAGCAAAGGAATCAACCCCCAGAATCAAGCACTTCTGAAAGTTGACCTATGAACCTCAAACAATTTTACAAGCGCGGTTTGGACAGCGCTAAGGAAGGAAACTATGAAGCGGCGATCGACGATTTCGATCGCATACTGCAACTCAATCCCGCCGATGCCACAGCCTATAACAATCGCGGCTTGGTTTACTATTACATGAAAGACTACCAGAAAGCCATGGCAGACCTCAGCCAAGCGCTAGATATCAATCCTAATTTTTTCGAGGCCTACCTGAATCGAGGCAATGCTTGGCGTCATCTGGGAGAACACGAAAAAGCCATTGACGATCTCAACTGCGCTTTAGCAAGTAAGCCTGACAGCCACGCTATCTACAACAACCGAGGACTGGTACTTGCTAATTTAGGACATTACGAAGAAGCAATAGAAGACTACAATCGAGCTCTCTGTCTCAATTCCCACAATTATAAAACCTATTACAACCGGGGGCGCGCTTACTACCTTTTGGGAGAAAAGGAGGTAGCAACGGAGAACTTTAACGAAACGCTGCGGTTGAATCCTAGATATATCAAAGCTTACATAAATCGCGGTCTCTCTTATCACCAATTAGGAGACAATACGCAGGCGATCGCCGATTACAACACAGCACTCGGCATCGATCCACAAAATGTTTATGCGTATTATAACAGAGGTTGCGTTCGCTATAAATTAAAACAAATGCAGCTTGCAATTGAAGACTTTGACCAAGCAGTGGAACTCGACCCGAACCATGTTAAAGCTTATCTCAACCGGGGTTTAGCGCTGTATAAACTTGGAGATGTTACGGCTGCAAATAAGGATTTTTACCTCGGAATGTGCATTAATGCTGAAGCTTATTTATACTACCAAGCCCAGCGCTGCACGCCTGATATTAATTCGTACTTTAAAAAAGCGCCGCAGGTGAAACTTAATAATGCTGTAGAATACTACAACACAACATTATATACGATGTCAACTTCCTTAAGTTCGCCAGCATTAAACTCGAACTGGAATCAAGAAGATTTGGACAGCAGAGAGTCGATTATCTGTGAAGGTGAATTTATTAATGATTGATTTAGAAATAAGGAAGAACAGGACTTACGTAATGAGCCAATTTTTACATTATGTGTACTTGTAAGGTGCTTGTGGGCGCACCCTAAAAGTAGAGTCTGTGCATCCAGGACTCAAGAAGGAAAAAGGAGCAATATCAAAGGCTGTTACCAGTGATGAGTGCAAGATGTCTGATTAGAGCGATGCCTCGCTTGCGTGAGGTTTGAGAGTTATAAAAAGTTCGTAGAACTCTTTATAACTAACTTGTCCATCACCGCTGGTATCTGCTCGCTTTAGCATATCGTCAATCTCAGCACTCGTGACCAAAGAATCAAGGCTGCGAATGCAAATTTTCAACTCCTCTAGACTGATCTCACCAGAACCATCTACATCAAACAGTTTAAAGCGTTCTAAAAGTCCTTTATCCCGATCGTCCATTAGATCCGATTCCAGCAGGGTAGCAAACTCCTCAAAGCTGATGCTGTTACTATTAGAGCGACCTGTAATGATGTCCATCGCTTCTTGAACCCGTTGGGGCGAATAGGGGCGACCAACGGCTTTCAATACAGATCCCAGTTCTTGAGAAGACATGGAATTGCTGCCGTCTTTATCAAATTTTCTAAAGGTGTCTTTACAAAAAGCCATTTGCTCATCGCTCATCCAGTCAATATTGAGGGAGTTCGCGACACCAGCTTCGCGCTGAGTGGAGAGATAATCTAAACGTTCGAGGACATCGAAAAGATGCCCCGTCGCTTTCCAAAGCCGACTTGAATCGGTACCAAACCGCACACTGCCGTTTTCGGCAATCAGAGGTAAATCAAAGCGCAGCGTTGAATCTTCCATCAGCATCCGTCCTGCTTCGGAGGTTTCTCGTCCATAATAGTCATCCCGATGCGGGAAGACACCGCAAATATTGATGATTTTCAGATGCTCCTCAAAGATGGTGCGGAAGATACTGAATTCTGATTGCAAATGCGGCTCAATTTTCTCGTAATAGCTCACACACTGTTTCTGAGCATCAAGATTTTCCTGGGGGTCAGAATCAAACAGGGAACAAACAGGCACTCTTCTGGGGTTAGCGACTCTTGCCAGTTATGCCCCTGAGCGACAATTTGCATTGCTTTTTTGTCGCCATCGTACATATGGACAGTATGGCGGTAGAGATTACGAGGAAACTGATCCACTAGGATCATCAAGGCAACGCAACCGCGAGGGGTTTCCATCCAATCGTCGAGTTTACCTGCGATCGCGCTCGATACTAAGTCTCCATATTGTTTGCGGATTTGGTTATCAGTATCTTGACTTTTCCCAAACCACAATGTCAGACACCCCATTCCATCGAGCTTTCCTGCATCATCGCGACGGAACATATAGTTGATTAAATCTTGCTGGACTTCTTGATGGTTAACCATACTTTTTTATTTCCCCTTGCTCACTTTCAAATGAATGTGAGGGATTCAGATGGCTGAAACCGCGAAGTTTTCTCGACTATACCACCCCTTAAAAAGGGTAAATATTTATTATAAACAAACTTAACAATATCTATTTTTAAGCGTCGTTTTCACCTTGACTCCGCCGTCTACACTCAGTCCGCGAGGTAATATTACTACAGAATAATCGGACAAAACTCAAGCAAACTAAGATGGTAGATTAGCCGGACATCATATCACAAGGAAAAATTAAAGTCCTTACTGCAAAAAACAGCAAGGACTTTAACCGTTCATCCCTAAGTTTTAAGGACTAAAGTGCTGACTACGAACTAAACTAAATACTTGCCATCACTTCGCGCGCTGCAGCCAAAGTTCGATCGACATCTTCCTCAGTATGAGCCAAAGAAGTAAATCCCGCCTCAAACTGCGAAGGAGCAAGATAAATTCCGTGCTCCAACATTCCCCGATGAAAGCGGCTGAACTTCGTCAAATCCGACTTCTTCGCATGATCGTAATTGTGAACCGGGCCCGCCGCAAAAAACAAGCCAAACATCCCGCTAATTTGCCCGCCGCAAGCCGCGTGTCCAGCTTCCTTAGCAATTTGTAGCAATCCGTCGGACAGTTTTTTGGTAATCTTATCCAACTGTTCGTAAGTGCCGGGTTTTTGCAACAATTCCAAAGTCTTAATCCCAGCAGTCATCGCCAAAGGATTTCCCGAAAGCGTACCCGCTTGATACATCGGCCCAGCAGGAGCCACCATCCCCATAATATCGCGCCGTCCGCCGTAAGCTCCCACCGGCAAACCGCCGCCAATAACTTTACCCAAAGTTGTCAAATCCGGCGTAACGCCGAATTTTTGCTGAGCTCCACCGTAGGCGATGCGGAAACCGGTCATTACTTCATCAAACACCAACAAAGCACCGTTATCTTTGGTAATTTCCCGCAAACCTTCGAGAAAACCTGCATCCGGTACAATAAATCCGGCATTCCCCACCACTGGTTCGAGAATTACCCCTGCTATCTCGCCCGGATTTTCCGCAAATAAAGCTTTTACTGCTTCTAAGTCATTGTAGGGAGCGTTGAGGGTGTTGGCGGTAACGGATTTCGGCACGCCCGGGGAGTCGGGAAGGCCCAGAGTTGCCACGCCGGAACCTGCTTTTACCAAGAACATATCGGCGTGCCCGTGATAGCAGCCTTCAAATTTAATCAGTTTATCGCGCCCGGTGAAAGCTCGCATTAGCCGCAAAACGGCCATACAGGCTTCGGTGCCGGAATTGACAAATCGCACCATTTCAATGCTGGGAACCGCATCGATGACCATTTCGGCCAGCACGTTTTCCAACAGTGACGGTGCCCCGAAACTCGTACCTTTTTCTAAAGATTCGTGCAGGGCTTTGATGACTTCTGGGTGGGCGTGGCCGCAGATAGCCGGGCCCCAAGTGCCTACGTAGTCGATGTATTGGTTTTCGTCAACATCCCAAACATAGGCTCCTTTTACCCTGTCAAAGACGATGGGCTGTCCGCCTACGGATTTGAAGGCGCGAACCGGGGAACTGACGCCACCTGGCATCAACTTCTGGGCCGCGGCAAAAATTTCTTCTGATTTGGTGGTTTTCAAGGTTGTAGAAACCAATGTTTTCTCCTTAGTGAACGTCTGTTGTTGGTAGGATAATTTTATAGCCAGTTCAGGATAAAGGTTAGGTCGGTTTAAGGGAACTATGCTAGTAGATTCTAGGGGACAAAGGAATAAGTAGCAATACTGGTTTGAATTTTTTACACTTTGACCAAAACTAATTTGGTCTCCTGCCCCCGGATTCATCTGTGGAATCCATCTTAAATCTCAAATCCGATGGCACCGCTCCTACCAAAGTGTGATCTTTTGTAAAATAGTTCTTGACAATTTGTCCGTAACTTGATATTTTGCCGCAACTGCGAAGAGAAAAATCAAAGCGTTAATTTATCTAAATCGCCGGGAAGACCCCGCTATACCGTGACGGGGTTAGGGGGATGAAAAGCGGTGAAAATAGGCGATTCAATATCCCCTATTTTCACAAATTTAACAGCCGCACTTGGGAAGGAAATCGGGGCGAAGGTGAAAGTAACTGGGTTGCTGCAGTGGGATTAAAGACCCGATATAAAAAAGATATTAACTGGGTGAAAACAGTCCGCTGTTGCTATCGAGTTATGGTGACAGCGTTTGAGAAAATTTTAACACTTCAATCATCCAGCTAGAGACGAGATGATACCATCACTTAGACACTTTTTTTTTGAATATAAATTTATGTAAATCACATAAAAATTAATAAATTTGGGCGATCGGCTCGGCTAGTCCTACCCAAAATGTTACATTTATTAATGGTTTAGTAATGTCTAATTTGCTTAAAATTATCTGTATAACCAAATTAAAATAGTTTAAATTATGACTAATGAAATCCACGCAAATGCCGTAGTAATCTACAAAGATGCCGACTTTCAAGGTGCTAGTCAGGAATTAACTGAAG
>JAUBOM010000004.1:0-69631 GCA_036700245.1 Microcoleus vaginatus BM001213989 | reverse complement strand
AAGGATTTTCTGGTCGCAGCAAGACTTTTACTGAAGATACTCCCTGGGTGGGTGACTTCAACGATATTACTTCCTCGATTAAAATAGAAAAGATTTCGACAATTCCGGCGGTAGTAATCTACAAAGATGCCGACTTTCAAGGTGCTAGTCAGGAATTAACTGAAGGCAGTTATAACCTGGCAAGTTTGCAGATTGGCAACGATCAGCTAAGTTCCTTGCGCGTGCCTTCAGGAATCAAAGTCACGCTTTATTAGCATGAAGGATTTTCTGGTCGCAGCAAGACTTTTACTGAAGATACTCCCTGGGTGGGTGAGGACTTCAACGATATTACTTCCTCCATTAAAATAGAAAAGATTTCTCCTGTTGCACCCGCACCCGCACTAACGCCGGAAGTAACATCCGCACCCGCACCAACTCCTGAACCACAGGGAGAATCACAAACACCTGATGAATCCGAATCTGAAGAAGTTATCAACGAGTTTGTAGAAGCAGAAACCACTGGCACGGCAACGGGAGTAGTGGCAATTTCTGATATCGCCTACAAAGGTAAGGTAAAGCGTACTCAATCCGATGAATACATCGAGATTACCAATAAAGGCACAACTCCGGCCGATTTATCTGGTTGGAAAGTTATGTCTGGCTTAAGTAAGAAGCAATCCTTTACTTTCCCTGCGGGAACAAGCTTAGCAGCAGGTCAAAGTTTCCGAGTTTATACCAATGAAGTGCATCCGGAAACTGGAGGCTTTAGTATAGGCAGCAGTACGGGGATTTGGAACGACAAAGGCGATGAAGGCAAACTATTTGATGCTCAGGGAAATCAGGTTTCTACTTTGGCTTATGGCTTGAGCGGTATCCCCGGCATCAAAGCCGAATTAGGTGTGCCAAAACTAATCGTTCAAGCCAGTCCTTCGGGAGTCAATAAACAGATGGCATTGCAGGGAAAAGTTACTTTTATCCAGGCAGTGAAATTGGCAATTACCAATTTCCTGGAAGATGACAACGATCCAGAAAGCCCTTTAGCTTTGATTCTGGCGCAGCCGGATGCATATGGTTTGCCAGAAGGTGTAGATAAAGCGGCGGCAACTCAATTTCTGCGCTCTCATCTCAACCAACCTACTGTCAAGATGCTACTACATACCCCCAAGATGGGATCTGCGCCAGAAAATGGCGAAACTATTGCCGATAACTGGATTTTCCAGCTAGATTTAGATGACGGAGTCATACATTGGGCAATTATTGACCGTTCAGGGGTTAAGGCTCCTTACAATTACGGTTTCCGTTAGAAACTGGAATTAGCGCAAACAGAAGGCTCTGGCACTTAAATTATGGCAGAGCCAAAGCTGTTAGTACACATCAAACTTCCGAAGTCTTGAAGACTTCGGAAGTTTCAAACAAAATGTGCTGCTATAAGTGCGAGATCCATTTTCTCACTCTACCCAAAAATCAGGAAAAATGACAGGAGCCAAAAGCTAGGAAAGATTGTTGTCTGTAATTGGGCATCAACTTTAAGTAATATGGGGTTGGAAAAATCTGCTGATGCCGCAATTTGGGCCAACAACGTTGTTAAATGGTTTACTGGCGGTGGTGTGGGAAAATTTTATCTAAATCGCCGGGAACACCCTCGCTATACCGAAACGGTACAGTGGGGGAGGGTGTCAAATTAAAAGTTGAAATCAAATTATGTCTGCTACTGATTTATCGAGTTTGAGCCGATCGATCCCAATTGAAAAGATCCGTTACGACGATCGCGGTTTAGTGCCGGCGATCGTCCAAGATTATTTGGACGGTACGGTGTTGATGATGGCATGGATGAGTCGGGAGTCCCTGCAAAAAACGCTTTCTACCGGGCAAACTTGGTTCTGGAGTCGTTCTCGTTCCGAATTGTGGCCCAAAGGCGCGACTTCGGGACACGTTCAAAATGTCAAAGGCCTGCGTTACGACTGCGATAGTGATGCTTTGCTGGTGACTGTCGAACAAGTCGGAGATATTGCTTGTCACACGGGAGAAAGAAGTTGTTTTCACCAAGTTGATGGGGAAATTCAACCGCCGCCGGGGGATATGTTATCTCAATTATTTGCGGTAATTTGCGATCGGCGCGACAATCCTAACGAAACTTCTTATACTTGCAAATTGTTCGAGGGCGGCGACAACAAGATTCTCAAGAAAATTGGCGAAGAGTCGGCGGAAGTTGTAATGGCTTGCAAAGATGACGACAAAGAGGGGATTGCTGGGGAAGTTGCGGATTTATTTTATCACGCTTTGGTTGCTTTGGCTCACCATCAAGTTGATTTGAGAGCAGTTTACCGCAAATTGGACGATCGACGAAAATAATCGGTAATTGGGCATCGATAATTGGTAATTGATAATTGCCCTCCTGGACTCACTCCGACTCCTCGAAACCGGGTTTCGACTTCGCTCAACCAGCAGGTTTTTTACGGAATTTGCTGGCTCGAACCAAGTATTTTCGCCCATCAACCCGGTTTCTGGGCCCCGAGGCTCAAGGGGTGACAAGGGGGCTGCAAATCAGGTAGAATAAGGGTTTGAGCCAACCGTAACCCCCAAAAATTGGGGGTCGCTGCGACCCCCACACAAAATATATGTTCCCTCAATTATACCAAAAAGTTTTCGAGACGCATCTAAATCCTCGCCAGTATCTAACGCTACAATTGTAGCGTGTTAATGTTACAAAGCTATCGAGATGTCAGGTTATCTACTTTAGCCAACAAGTTTCCACAACCGATAAAGTATGAAAGTCGAGTGAGAAATCTGCAACGGTTTTTAGACTTACCTCAACTCACAGCCAAGCTGTTGTGGTTTCCACTCATCAAACAGCTCCTCAAACAAGAGTTTCGCCGTCAACCGAGCAATCGAGAGCAACGAAGACGAGTCGAGAAACTCCAACTCATTCATCAAGGATATCTGTTTTTAATTGTCGATAGAACGCAATGGCAAGAGCGAAATTTAATCGTGTTAAGTCTAGCCTGGGGTAAGCATGCCATTCCCGTTTATTGGGAAATATTACCCAAAAAAGGAAGTAGTAGCTTGCGCGAACAAAAAAAAGTTTTAACTCCCGTATTGCGGCTGTTGAAGCCTTATCCAGTTCTGGTCTTAGCCGACCGCGAATTTCACAGCGTCCAACTGGCTTCTTGGCTCAGGCAAAGGAAGATAGACTTCGCTTTGCGGCAGAAAAAGGGCACTTGTATTGCCGATGATGGTGCCGTTTATCGAGCGCTCAAAGACTTAAATATTAAACCGGGGAACTCCCGATTTTATGCCAATATTTATTGTACAAAAACTCATCAGCTTGGAGACTTTAATTTAGCGGCGTACTGGAAACGAAAATATCGAGGTAGAGGTCCAAAAGAACCTTGGTATATTCTGACCAGTTTGAAAAGTTTACCTCGGACTCTCTCCGTTTATGCCTCTCGATGGGGCATCGAAACAATGTTTCGAGATTTAAAAACCGGAGGCTATAATCTGGAAAATACAAAAGTCAACGAGCGGCGGTTAATGGCGCTCGTTTTAGTCATTTCTATCGCTTATACTCTAGCCACTTTACAAGGTGCTTCTTTACAACATCGAACTGTTGCTGAGTATATTTGTCGTCCCACTGAAACCGGACGTTCAACAGAACGCTATAGCACTTTTTGGATGGGATTGCACGCTCCCGATTGGGGTCAATCTTTCCAGAATTGGTCGGATTTAGCCGCCGTACTGATGAATCTCAAACCCCACAAACGACTCAATTTTCAACAAGGGCTTCATGCTTTATCCCTGCTCCAGAGTGCTTTGTAGCCTTGTTGTCACCCCTTGAGGCCCCGAGGTGTTGTAAGTCCTGTCTAATTGAGGGGTTTAACCAAGTTAGTCCTGGGCGCACTCCGAGTGAAGAAACCGGGTTTTTTACCAAGTCTGCGATTCTCTAAGGAACTATTTTGGTAAAAAAAACCGGTTTCTGGACCCCCATTCGTACTCGTGCGTAAGTCCTATCCAGGTTAGGACTGCTTAAGCGGCAACAGCATCAATTTCTGGCAATTGCAGATAGTGTCGCGACTGCCTTTAGAAGGTAAAAGTTGTGCGCAGGACTCCCACCCCTACTGTGTCATTATCCTTAGTTCCTTCTGGATTGAACAGCACAAACGCTCCGGGTGTAATGCTGATATTATCGTTGACTTTGAAGCGGTAATAAGCTTCTAAATGGTAAGGAGTTGCTTTGTTTTGCTGAAAGCGAGCGCCGCCACTTACTGAATCGCGATCGAGTGGCTGTCCAAACAGAATACCTGCATTATTGCCCTGTGCAAACAAATCTCGGAAATGGAAACCTACCATCCAACTGTTGAAAGTTGTAGAAGCATTGCTTCTTTCAGCGTCAGCAACTATCCAACCTCCATAGGTAGAAACAGCAATTTTCGGAGAAAACCGCCAAGTTAAAGTACCGCCAAACGAATTGAGCCTCACGCCACCGTTAACAGGTTCTCTATCTGCTCCCAAAATAGAACCCAAATCGGCATCACCTAATCCTGTGGCAAGAATATTCAATTTGTGGCGACTGTAAGCGTAATTTAAACCTATGTCGATACTGGTGGTAGGTTTAATCGTTAACTGCGCCGCAGCCACGGTACTTCCCTCAAATGCACCTGCTCCTAAAGGCGTGGCTGGAAAGCCTAAATCAACAGGCAAGGCTGCATTTACACTGCCGTACAAAGCTGTGAGATTAAGCCTGCGGGAAATGTTCCAAATAAACCCGCCTGCTGATGCCAAACCCCTGCCTGAAGTGCCACCGGATACGCGGACTACAGGGTTATAACCTGCAAACCTAGAGACGGCTTCTTGGCCTTCTCCAGCAAAGGGAGTGATTGCTGGAAAAGCGTCGGAAGTTTCTGCTTTCGGGCCGGCAAATAAAGTGATACTATTAGAAACTGGAAAGACGTAAAGCAGCTTGTAAAGTTCAACAGTATTGGCGTCAATGCTAGATAGAGTCTCAGGATTAATTCCTGGAAATTGCGGTTCAAAACTCAGCTTTGCCTGACTGTCGGACAAACCACTAAATGCCCCTGTTGACAAACCTAAATTAGGGCCGAAGCTGCGAATGTTGTAAGCTTGCAAGCCAGTTATTAGGGTATCTTTGCCTGTAAAACTGGTCAGCAGATTCAAGCGCACTCGGTAGTTTAAAACTGTCTGAGTATCGCTGTTATTGTTTTTGGTAGTATCGGCAACGCTAAAAATTGCTTCGCCACTGAGTTTAGTTGTTGTCGAAAATTGATTGGTTTCTATTGCGGCGGCACGGGCTTCTAAAGTATCTACTCGACCCCGCAAAGTGGCTAGTTCGGCTGCAAATTCGTCTTGCAATCTTTGCAATGCAGCTAAGTCTTCTTTCGTCGCTAAGTTGGATGTACTTGCTCTAATTAGCTCACTAACCTTATCCAAGCAAGCATTTAAACCGGCTGCAAATTCGTAGCGAGTCATTGCCCGATTGCCTCGGAATGTGCCATCTGGATATCCTGCTATGCAGCCGTATCTTTCTACTAGAGATTGCAGGGCTTGAAATGCCCAGTCCGTCGGGCGCACGTCGGAGAGTTGAGATACAGATGTTACTTGTTGTAGTTCGATAGACTCCTCGGTTTCGCTGTTGGTTGCTGCAGGTTCTAAGGAACTGCTGTTTTCGATTTGGGCCAACTTTTGGGCAGTAGAAGTTTCTGTTGGTACTGGCGCAGATATGTCTGTTTGGGCAATAGCTGGTGCGGCTGGATTTTGGGCAGGAATGACTGATGTTTCTGCCGTAAATTCTGCTGGTATCTGCTGGTTTTGGGAAGGGGTTACAGATATTTCTTCTGTAACTGAGGCTGGCTCTGAGTTGGCTGGTTTTTCAGCTAACTTTAATGAGTTTTCCGGCGTATTTTCTGCGGTAAATGTTGCTGTTTGTCGCCGATGGAGTTGAGGGTTCTCTTGCGGGAGAGGGGCGAGTTCCTTGGCTGTTGAGACGGGGCGATCGCCCGTGTTTTCAACTTCCACGGCATCAGCGGGTTTTAATTCATCTATTCCCGGAATTTTGACCGGATTGTCAACACTACTTGTATTCAGGCTGATTTCAGTCTCTAATTCTTTCAATCCTTCAGTACCTAATGTCTGTTTCTCAGGAACGAGAGGCATCGCTGCCAATGGTAGAGAACCGACAAGTAGATAAACTAAACCTATTCCGCTTGCACTAAATAGTAAATGTGCTTTCATTACAACTCCTCACAAAATAGATTGTAAAATTGCTCTTACGTTTCGAGAATTATAAATCTATTTGGCATCGACAAACACAAAGCTTTCAATTAATAATTATTATATTTTTCATAAAATATAGTAGAATAACCTATCACACCACAAGTCTTTAGGCAACTATTTTTTTAAGATTCGTTCGAGCGTTTGTAAAAAAAGGGATGACAGATTATCACAATACAGGTATTTAGGCAACTATTTTTTTAACATTCGATCGAGCTTTTGCAAAATAACAATAGCAGCGCCGACACTCAAAGCCAAACCCAACCAAAAATTATCCGCCGCCCATTTACCTCTATCCAAAGCCAAACCGCCCAGCGGCGGCCCGATTAAATAGCCGATCGCCCAACACTGAGAACTAACTGCTAAATACACACCCCGCAAAGACTCCGGCGCTAAATCTACCACCAAAGCAGAAGCAAAAGGCGTATAAGCAACAGTCGCAACCGACAAAAAGCTCAAGCCTAAAACAGCTAAAAATAGATTGCCCGTTGCAGCCATTCCCGTCAAGCCGATCGCGATAAATCCCATTCCCCACAGCAGCGCAGAAATCATCAAAGCTTTCGGACAAGAAAACCGCCTCAAAGCTTTAACAACCGGCAGTTGCAAAGCCACAGTTAAAAACGTGCTAAAAGCAAACAAAACGGTAATTGTACCCGTTGAAAAGCCTGTTCCCGTTTCCACCGCGACAAACTTGCTAAAGTACAGCGGCATAGTGGTTTGGATTTGGCAAATATATAATGTGAACAGAGTATTTACTACAGCATAAACTAGAAGACTTCGATCGCTCAGCGCCACCATCCAGCCATTTTCCCGATTTTTTTTGCCTCTATCCGCTGACTTAGCTGGTTTGTAGGTTTCGGAGACCGCGATCGCGACTACCGCAAACAGCACTAAAAACGAGATACCATCAATAATAAAGAGCGATCGATAATTACCCGTTACCGCAATCAACAAACCGCCCAAAATAATCCCAACTTGCAAACCCAAATTATCAGCCAGCCGCGTCAAAGCAAAAGCTTCCTGTCGCTGTTCGCCCTCCGTTAAATCCGCCACCATCGTCTCGGTTGGAGGCCAATACAAACCCACGCCAAAACCCATCAGTAAATTGCCCGCAACTAAGCCTGCGAAATCATTAGTTGCCGCCAGTATAAAAGAAGCGACAGCCGAAATAATTGCCGCCAGCAATAAAGTTCGCCGCCTTCCCCAAAATTTGGAATCGCAAAAAGAACCGCCCAAAATTCTGCCGAATATTCCGGAAACTGAACCGCTACCCAAACCGATCCCAACAGCAGTAGCAGATAAGCCCACGCCATCGACAAAAAATATCGGCGCGTAAAATAAAGTAAAACCGGTGCCGCTATGGGAGAGGAATCTGCCGGCGGCAAGAATCCAGACTTGAGGGGGAAGACGTGGCAACCAAGATGATAATTGAAGTTTAGGCATTAAAGTTAAATGAGGAGTTAGTTCGCGATCGCAGAGACCCGGGTTTTTGAGGAGAAAAATACCTTAGGGTCTTTAATCGCGCTCAAAAACCGATGTCTTTGGTCGCAGTGCCTTCAGGACTGTGAGTAATTATTAATTTATTCCCTACTTTTTCAGGATTACTATTATGAGTTAACGGAGGTGATGAGAAACACAAGTGAGCTTAACAATTATTTAGGGTCTGTTACAAAAAAGTTACCATTAATTTAAAAATACTTAACACAATTTGAGAAAAAAGTTAGTTAAAGTGTAGAAAAGGCAGAAAAAAATTTTAGAGGGTCGAATTAAATGACAGCTATTACAACATCGAGAGTGGAATCAATCAAACCCCGCTGGCAAGCAATTGTCATGGTAGCCTTAATTTTCTGGCTCAGCGGTAGCCTGATTTTGGATCTAGTAATTATGCCCAGTCTCTACGTATCTGGCATGACGACATCTCCCGAGTTTGCAACGGCCGGAAATTTAATGTTCTGGGGATTCAACCGCGTTGAGTTAATCTGTGCGGGCCTGGTGACAACGGGTGTGATGGTTTTGAGCAATTTAGTCGGTGACTTCGGCAAGCGCAGCCGCACAGCAATCATATTATCATTGGTACTTCTGGCGATCGCACTGATTGACACCTACGCCCTGACACCCCAAATGAGCGCCTTGGGAATGCACCTAAATCTGTTCGCTGACGCAGCAGAAGTACCCGCCGGGATGAATGTACTGCACCAAGGGTATTTTGGCTTGGAAGCGCTGAAGTTGGCTGTCGCCGGTACGCTGCTTGGCTGGTGCTACCAAAACCAAGTTTAATCGACACAAGGCTCAGAGGTGGAGTTGAGAAAAAAAACTCAACCTGCAGCGGCGGGGGGCGTGAATTAACGCCCCCCGCTAGTTTTTTAAATTTTAGCGATCGTAAACACCGGATTTGATATTCATCGGCGTTAATCTGTGTTTATCTGCCTGTATCTGCGGTTAAAAAAAGATAATTTATTCACCGCAGATGAGAATGGATGGACGCTGATTCACGCAGATAAAGAGAAGAGAGATCGGAATAATATCGACTGAGGGCACGCCCTACTCGGATGCTTCGGGTAAATCTGCTTTTGGCCACAGCAGGCGCAAGCCCATCACCGCAAATCCGATCGCAGCGATCGCCTTTACCAGTCTCTCCGGTAACACCTCTGCCGTGCTGAAGCCGATCGCCACGCCGATTAAACTCGCCAGCAGCAGCGCCGACGCCGTACCGAAAAATACAGCCCGCGGCGAGTTACAACTACTGCCCAGGGCGATCGCAGCTAATTGACTTTTGTCTCCCAATTCTGACAAAAAAACTGTAATAAAACTTAGTCCCAAAAGTTGCCAGTCCATGTTTTTTTAGTTCTTAGTTAGCTCTTGTAGAAATCTAGGACTTACCGACAGGCAGACAATTAACCCACCACTTCCCACAGCAGAACCGCCGAAATCGCCAGCAAAATCACTCCTGCAGCTCTCTCCAAAGTTCTCGGAGCAATCCGACTAGCCAGCCACCTTCCCAGCAAAACTCCCAGCAAACTGGTTGCTATCAAAGCCGCACCCGCACCGGCAAACACAATCCAAGGATTCCGAGATTCAGCCGTCATCAGCAAAATTGCGAGCTGAGTTTTGTCTCCAATTTCAGCAAAAAAAATAGTTGCAAAAGTCGAGGCAAAAATTGCCCAGTGGTTCGACTTCAGTTTCTTTTCTTCCTGACAAATATCGGGATTTGCACCTACTGAAATTTCGCCCGGCTCCGGGGTTAAAGCAGCACAAATCTTAGAAACCTCTTTTATTTGTAGTTGTACCTGTTGTGGCAAATCGTAATTGAGGTTTACTGAGTCAGAAGCAGACAAGCTTGGCGGAACAGAATCAAGTTTCACGGGCAATGAGTGCTAAACGCTATTTATTTTTGAATTGTACTTTTGATTTTAACTTTCTCTGTGCCTGCTTTTACCAAACCAGGGTCATCTTTTTTGCCGGAGATTTCAGCAACTGATTCCTGAAACAACTCACGGCACCAAAAAATGGATACAAGCCCCCCAGATTTATCTATCGAGTCAATCTAAAATCTAAAATCTAAAATCTAAAATCTAAAATTGACTGACTGACTGGTTCATGTACCGTAAGTTCGATCGCCCGCATCTCCCAAACCAGGTACAATAAAGCCCTGTTCGTTCACGATTTCGTCGATCGTTGCCGTGTAAATAATCAAACTCGGGTACTCTGCACTCAGCTTCTTCAAAGCAGGAGGAGAAGCCACCACAGAGATAATCCGAATCAAGCTCGGGTCAATCCCCCGTGCAGTCAATTCCTGCATTGTCGCCAGCATAGTGCCACCAGTCGCCAGCATCGGCTCGCTAATTATCACCCGCGTTTCCGGGTTAAACTGCGCCGGCAACTTGTTCAAATAACAAGTCGGTTCCAGCGTCTCCTCATTCCTTGCCATGCCGAGGTGGTAAACCGACGCCAGCGGCACAACCGTCTGAATTCCTTCGAGCAGTGCCAAACCAGCCCGCAAAATCGGTACCACAACTAACGGAGCTTCCGGGTTGATAAAAGTCGCCGGACATTCTGCCAAAGGCGTCTGCACCGTTGTTTCCACTGTCGGCAGCCACTCTCTAATTGCCTCGTAAGCCAGCCACCTTCCCAATTCTGTCATCGCAGAACGAAAAAGTACCGAGGGGGTGGCGGCGTCGCGGGCGACAGCCAGCCAGTGTTTAATTAACGGATGCGGGGGAACGTAAACGCGCAGTTGCAGGGACATTAGAAAATTGGGAAGATTGCTAGGTTTGAGGGATTTTATGCGGTGCGGTCGATCCTCTTCGAGGGCTTCGCCAACGGGCGATCGATCGCTCTGTGCAACTTATCACATCCTTGAGGGCGCATACAAGCCTGAGAGTGAGAATCGACCGAAGAACACCATTTTTAAGATTGCCGTCGCCGCTTCAAACCCGAGCCTCACAGATCCCATTCCTCTAAAGACGACTCAACAGCAACCAAATAAACCTCAACTTGAGTTTTCTCTTTCTCTTTAGTCGTTTTCAAAGGACTTCACCTTTTACGCAGGGGTTTAAATCCCTGCCAGAGGGTCCCAGGGCCGGAGTATTGCCACCACAAGCCGTCCCTTAGAACCCATTTGCCGATCGACCTTCATCAGCTTATTGAAATATTTTTTTAATAGTATTGACATTAATTAGCAACAAGGCTATAGTAATTTTCAGTGTTCTCCTCTCAAAGGATCTGCAGACGGGGGCAGTCGGCAATGGTAGACTGTTCCCGCATTTTTTTTTGGAAACAATTAGGAAGAAGTCAAGCGTAAAGAAGTCAAGCGTGAAAAAGGCAGAAGGCTAGATATACAAAGGGAAAATGGCAGAGGCAACAGTTCACAGAGGGCGATCGACTGTAAAATCATAGAAATATTAAGATTTTTCAGCTAATGTCAGCTCCTACCCAATCCCAGTTATTTTCTCCCAACTCCCGCCCTACACAGCAAGAGTTTGATGTGATTGTCATCGGTTCCGGCATTGGTGGACTCGTGACAGCTACCCAGCTAGCGGCTAAGAAAGCCAAAGTTTTAGTGCTCGAAAGCTATACAATTCCGGGGGGTAGCGCTGGATATTTCGATCGAGAAGGCTACAGATTCGATGTCGGCGCCTCCATGATTTTTGGCTTCGGACAGCGTGGCACCACCAACCTCCTCACCCGCGCCCTGAAAGCAGTCAACGTCACCTTAGAAACGATTCCCGACCCCGTACAGCTTCACTATCACTTACCCAGCGGCTTGGAACTTGAAGTTCCCCAGGCTTATGATAAATACTTGCAAGAATTAACAGACAGGTTCCCTCACGAACGCGAAGGAATCCACAAATTTTACGGCGAATGCTGGAAAGTCTTTAACTGCCTCAACGCGATGGAATTGCTATCCCTAGAAGAACCCGGATATCTGGTTCGAGTCTTTTTTCAGAATCCTTTAGCCTGTTTGGGACTAGTAAAATATCTGCCTAAAAATACTGGCGACATTGCGCGGCGCTACATCAAAGATCCTACTTTGCTGAAATTTATCGACATGGAATGCTACTACTGGTCTGTAGTACCCGCAGACTTGACGCCGATGATTAACGCCGGAATGGTATTTTCCGACAGACATTACGGTGGCATCAATTATCCCAAAGGCGGAGTCGGTCAAATCGCCCAAAAATTAGTAGAAGGATTAGAAAAATGCGGCGGGAAAATTCAATACAAAGCTAAGGCGAAAAAAATTATTACAGAAAACGGCCGCGCTGTCGGAGTCGAGCTAGCAAGCGGCGAAGTTTACCGGGCAAAGCGGATAGTTTCTAACGCCACGCGGTGGGATACTTTTGAAAAATTGCTGCCTGCTGAAGAGATGCCCGCTAGCGAAAAGAAATGGCAGCAGCGCTATCAAAAAGCCCCTAGTTTCTTAAGTTTGCATTTGGGAGTGGAAGCAGGCGCAATCCCTGCAGGTAGTGCCTGCCACCACATTTTGTTAGAAGATTGGGACAAAATGGAAGCGCCCGAGGGAACTGTTTTGGTGTCAATTCCGACCGTGCTCGACCCGGATTTAGCTCCAGCAGGATATCACATCGTTCACGCTTTTACGTCGAGTTGGATGGAAGAGTGGGAAAAACTTCCGCAGCAGGAATACGAGGATAAAAAAGAAGAGGCTGCAGGGAGAATTATTGAAAGATTAGAAAAGATTTTTCCCGGTTTAGATGCCGGTTTGGATTATATGGAAGTTGGGACGGCGCGCTCTCACCGCCGCTTTTTGGGTCGCGACGACGGAACTTACGGGCCGATTCCGCGACAGAAGCTAATGGGTTTGTTGGGAATGCCGTTTAACCGAACTTCTATGCCTGGTTTGTATTGTGTGGGGGACAGTACGTTTCCCGGACAGGGTTTAAATGCGGTGGCGTTTTCTGGGTTTGCTTGCGCGCACCGAATAGCCGTTGATTTGGGTTTTTAGGTGTTCAGCATTTATAGTGCTGGGCGCACTCCGACTCCTCGAAACCGGGTTTTTTACGTCCCTGTGCGGGCTCGGGCGAAATGCTTTAATAAAAACAACCCGGTTTCTGGACCCCCATGCGTAATATCAATTCCGGCAGTCAGGCCGGAATGATATCAAATTCGCGCTTCATCGTCGGGCGTAAAGTCGAATCCCGAGGCCAACAAATAATTCGCGCAATTTTCATTTTTTTGACTCGCAGTCAACAGTCAACAGTCAACAGTCAACAAGCACGGACGGTGCAACCGGAATCGATATAAGTGCTAATTTAAACCCAAAAAGTTGTTTGGGGCACCCTACAAAAAGACTAAAAACCCGGTTTCTGCGGAGAAACCGGGTTTTTAAGAAAATTGGCGTTTTCCATTCTTTTAAGGAGTTTACTGGTCGTAGCTGCCGCCGACGCCGATTTGGGTATTGTAGATTTTGGCCGCAGTGATGGTCATATCTTCCATTGATGCGCCGGATACGTCAGCGGTGTTAATGATGGCAGCGGTCAGATTTGCCCGATCGAGGTCTGCGTAATTTAAACTGGCATTAGTCAGGAAAACTGCGGTTAAATTAGCACCGGTCAAGTTAGCACCAGTCAAATCAGCGCCTTCGAGGTTGGCACTAGATAGGTTTGCTCCTCGTAAATTTGCTTGTCTCAAATCAGCACCAATTAAATGAGCACCCATTAAATCTGCTCCGGCCAAGTCGCACTTAAAACATTGCCCGGTTGACAATAACTGTTTGACGTGAGCCGGATTTTCAGCGCGAGCCGGACCTGCCAAGAGTAGGGGGGTAATTAAAAAAGTAGCGGCTAATAGATGGCGTTTCATAATCTCTTTTCCTCACCCGACTGTGTCTTTAAGTTCTTGTGTTTCTATCTACAATCTTACCACTGTTGTTCTCGCCAGTTGCGATCGAATTCACAGCTTGGCTGTGACCTCGATTGCCTTCGATAACCCACAGATGGTCTCGAAAAGCTCGCAAAACTTAATTTCGCAAAACTTAACACTGCCGAACTTAATACAGTGCTTTTTTGTAGTAACCTTTTCTATGTTAGCTAGTACAGCCAACAAATGTGTATTTCTGAAGAGGGATCTCAGAAACCCAGGTCTAAAGGCACGCTCGCGACCAAGCGAGCAATTCCCGCAAGCCGTTCAGATGGGCCTAAGACTTTGTAAACGGAGGTCTACGTTTTTTGAGTCACGATACCCGCTTGATGCGTAGCTAGTTTCCTGCTGTGTCATTTGCAATTAAACAGTTCTAAGGTCACGCCCTACAGTGTTGCAAGTCTCTCAAGCTCTTTAAACATTGGCAAAGCTAAAATTCCCCCCCAAGGCAGGGTATGAGAGCGAGCAAATATTATACGATCGCGGATTGTGAGCTGTGAAGCAGTAATTGTCAGCAGTGAAAGTACATTACATTCATTACACCGAATCACACAATTCCCTAGCGCAGTAATGGAAAGATTCACGGCGATTGAAACCGCCCGCGTCGTTTCCCACTCGTGGGCTAAAGTCGCCGTCGGAACCCAGTTACCGAATTTTTTTATGCTTAGCGATGCGATCGATGATTTTAGTCGGTAATTTGAGCGCAAAAAGTTCACCAAAAATACTTTATTTTTAATAAAGGTGTCAAAGAACAGAAAATTTAACTTAAAATAAAGAGAAGCTTATAACTTTAGAGGTAGAGGGGGATCTGTCACCGGCGAGATCCCCACCCAAAGATCGGGGTGCACTTTTAACAACAATTTTAATTACGTCTTACCAGCACTGAAAAAATCTACCTAGTGCTTGGAAAGCAGCGCTTTTTTTGGAATATCGCAGAATCAACGCGATCGCAAAAATAAAATAAATATGCTCAAAAACGATTCCTCCAAGTATCTGCCAACCTTAGATCAAGTAATTGACCACTACCCCTTGACAGTTGCGCCAGATACCCCACTAGCAGAAGTAATTACCCTGATGGGCCAACGGCGCCCAAGTTGCTCTTTAAACGCAGAGATTCCACCAACCGATATCTACCAGCAACTAACAGAAATCGCAAATCCCCCCACCTCAAGCGCGTGCAGAGACGCGATAGGTATCTGCGTCTTTGTCGTGGAAAAATCCCTCGAAAAATTCTCCTCGCACTCTCCTCAAAAGTCTCAATTGCAAGGAATCTTCACCGAAAGGGATCTTGTCGATTTGATTGCCTCGGGTAAAAACTTAAAAGGTGTCACCATCGCAGAAGTCATGAGGCAGCCTGCTGCAACTCTGATAAAATCCGAGACTCAAGACCTTTTCAGCGCCATAATTCTGCTGCGCCAACGAAGAATTCACCATTTGCCAATATTGGACAGTGACGGTCAACTCCTAGGAGTAATTACGCCGGAAAGCATTCGCCAAGCCATGCTGCAACCGGCAAATATCTTAAAAATGCGCAGCGTCAAAGAAGTAATGACCGCACAAGTCATTCAAGCGCCTCGATCGGCGTCTGTTATCTGTTTAGCCGAGTTGATGGCGCAGCACCGCGTTAGCTGCGTGGTAATTACAGAATCAACAGAATTATCGATGAATTTGTCGTTCCCAATTCCAGTAGGTATAGTCACAGAACGGGATATTGTGGAATTTCAAGCTTTAGATATAGATTTGTCGCAAACCCTCGCCGAAACGGTGATGAGTACCCCCTTATTTAGTCTCAAGCAAGAAGACTCGCTGTGGGTAGCTCATCAGGAAATGCAGCAGCGTTTAGTCCGCAGGTTGGTAGTAACGGGGGAACAGGGAGAACTCCTGGGAATAGTCACTCAAACCAACTTACTGGGCGTACTCGACCCGATGGAAATGTCTGCGGTGATCGATGTTCTGCACAATTCAGTGGCAGAACGCAGTAGCGAATTGCAAAAAGCGATCGCATCACTCAGCTTGACTAACGCCACACTAGAAAGCGAAATCGCTACCCGCGTCCAGGCCGAGGTGCGGCTGCAACTGCTAGAATCTGCCGTAGTTAACGCTAACGACGCGATCGTGATTATGGATGCGGGACACAGCGATATCTCCGATCCCAGCATCATCTATGCCAACGAAGCTTTTACCCAAATGACGGGCTACCTACCCGAAGAAATCATCGGACAAACCCCTAGTTGCTTGCGCGGTCCAGAAACCGATCCGGCCCAGGTCGCTAAAATTCGCCGTGCCTTCTCTCGCCGAGAACCCCTACGCCTAGAATTGATTAACTACCGCAAGGACGGTTCAACTTATTGGGTGGAACTCAACAGCGTACCCATTGCCGACACATCCGGGAACGTTACCCACTGGGTGTCGGTGCAGCGGGATATTAGCGATCGCAAGCGCATGGAACAAGCTTTTTTTGAAGAAAAAGAACTCGCTCAGGTTACTCTACAATCGATCGGCGATGCCGTAATCGCTACTGACGCCGGCGGCTACATTTCCACCCTTAATCCAGTTGCCGAAGAACTCACGGGTTGGTCTACCTCGGAAGCTAAAGGTTTGCCCCTCGCCAGTGTGCTGAGAATAGTTGACGAAACTACCAGGCGGCAGGCCGAAAATATTGCCGAAATCGCTTTGTCCGAAGGTCGGATTGTTGACCAAGGGCACAACAGCTTGCTGATTGCCCGCAACAACCGCGAATTTGCCATCGACCACTGCGTCGCCCCCATCCACGCCAGCAGCGGCCAAATTGTCGGGGCCGTCGTTGTGTTTCGAGATGTCACCCAAGTGCGAACTCAAGCGCGGCAACTCACCTGGCAGGCAACTCATGACCCCCTGACGCAATTAGTCAACCGCCGCGAATTTGAGTACCAGCTAGAACAAGCCCTGCACAGCGCTCAAGGTTACGGGCAAGAACACGTTATGCTTTCTCTGGATCTCGATCGCTTCAAAATTGTTAACGACACTTCCGGTCACGCAGCAGGCGACGAACTGCTGCGCCAAGTCAGCCAGCTATTTAAAAGCAAAATTCGCAAAACCGATATTTTGGCGCGTCTCGGCGGCGATGAATTTGCCGTACTCCTGTACAATAGTCCCGTCGAACGGGGATTGAATGTTGCAGAATCGCTGCTGAGAAGCATTCAGGGATTCCGGTTTGGGTGGCAGGACAAAACTTTTTCGATCGGCGTCAGTATCGGTTTGGTAGCAATTAATCCCAAAACAGCATCGACATCGGCGATTTTGAGCGCGGCCGATATGGCCTGCTACGCTGCTAAAAATAAAGGCCGCAACCGGGTGCAGGTTTATGAAGCCGGCGATCGAGAATTAATCAAACAGCACGGCGAAACCGAGTGGGTGGTGCAAATCAATCAAGCATTAGAAGAGAATCGCTTTTGCTTGTACTCTCAGCCGATCGTACATTTGCTCAATTCTCCAACCACCGGAATCCACTGCGAAATCCTGCTTCGCCTCCAGCTTGAAACCGGTCAGTTGGTGTCGCCGATGGCGTTTATTCCCGCGGCAGAACGCTACAACTTGATGCACACGATCGACTGCTGGGTAATTCGCACTTTATTTAGCAATTTATCTAAATTTTTCACGGCAAATTTATTAGTCCAAAACCCCGGGGTAGACAGCGAGAAAATAGTTACCTTTCCTGCAGGCTCTGTGTTGTCTAATCCGCAATCCTCATTTAGCAAATATCCCAGCCTTTATTCAATCAACCTTTCAGGGGACAGCATCAACGAAGAAAAGTTTATAGAGTTTATTCAGGAGCAGTTTTCCATCCATCAAATACCGCCTGAAATAATTTGTTTTGAAATTACAGAAACCGTGGCGATCGGTAATCTCAGCAAGGCAGCCAGCTTGATTTTGCAACTCAAGGAACTCGGCTGCCAGTTTGCCTTGGACGACTTCGGCAGCGGGATGTCTTCCTTTGCTTACCTGAAAAGCTTGCCGGTTGATTATCTCAAGATTGACGGCAATTTTATTAAGAATATTGCCGACAATCCTATTGATATCGCAATGGTGGAAGCTATTACCAAAATTGCTCACCTCATGGGAATTAAAACTATTGCCGAGTATGTGGAAAATCAAAGAATTATGGATCAACTGAATGAACTTGGGGTAGATTACGCTCAAGGTTATTATTTTGGAAAGCCTCTACCTTGTAACTTCACATCTCCTAGTTTAGAGGAAGTATTGGAGGATTTTACGGTTAATTCTTTGGCTTTTAAGGCTAAGCTGGCTTCTTGAAAAGGGAAGTTAGGCAACGAGCAATGTACGGGATTTAACGGATTTAACGGAGGGAGGTTGAGGGAAGAAGGAAAAGGGAGATTTTAAGTTGCGATCTCAATTCCCCATTCCCGATTACCGATTACCCATTACCTTCTACAGTAGTTTCTGCAGCTTCAATGTACTGACTGTCTAAGAGAAAAGCACCTTTTTCAAAGCGAATGCCCCAATAATTGCCGGGACGCCGATCGATCACAACACCTTGGGCCCCCAGCGCAATTACATTCGCAGGCCGCAGCATCGGCATCGGTTCGGCAGTTTTGACGTAAGGCGGCATCGCCACAACTCGGACTTTTTGACCGATTGTAAATTCTTTTTCCATGAGTTTTATTCCCTCAAAAAACACGGCGATAAAGGAATTTTAACACGGATACGCGGCTCGATTTAATTATCTTACTATCTGTTTAATGTTATGGAGTTTTATAAGTTGGGGTTTATTCTATAAATTCAAACAAATTTCAGTCCCCAAGGGGGAAAAGGTATAGCCTTTCTCAGAAAGATGAGGTACTCATGGGCATAGGGCATAGGGCATAGGGGATAGGGCATAGGGGATAGGGCATACCTCACTTTTTTGAGAACCGCTATAGTGTGTAACCTTTCCCCCTTTGGGGCGGATGGGAAAGGAATGTTTCTGTTTGATTGATTAATTGATTAGGGATGGATAATAAAATTGGTAATTATGAAGCATAATTAAGGGAATTATTGGCAAAATTATTGATATTTTAGGCTGCCATCTTCGTGATATTCAAGTTCATGATATTTTCCCCCTAACCCTAAGTCATGAAGACATCGTTGGTAGTTTTTTGCTCCCATATCGAAAGGGTTAGTCTTGTTCAATCTTCCCCATTCAGCTATCTTTAGCTGGTTGGTTACCCCGGAAGCATCGGCTACGGTTTTGACAATCCAATCAAACATTTTTTTGACTCTAAGCTGTATCTCACTCAATCTCTCTAGATTAGCTATATATTCACCTATAGGCAATCAAACATTTTTTTGACTCTAAGCTGTATCTCACGCCTAACTCGGACGATCGCCCGTAACACCCCTGACCGATCGCGCTACAATTATAGATCGGGATAAAAACGGCTGATTAGGAAAATAGAGGAGTAGGTGCTATGGCTACAAGTCGTCGCATTGAGCGTGTAGCTTCAATGGTTAAACGGGAAGTCAGCCTGATGTTGCTGAATGGAATCAAGGACGACCGGGTAGGTGCCGGTATGGTTAGCGTTACCGATGTAATTGTTTCGGGAGACCTTCAGCATACAAAAATTTTTGTCAGCATCTACGGTACTGATGAGGCAAAGGCTGAGACTATGGAAGGTTTGAAATCTGCAACTAGCTACGTCCGCAGCCAGTTGGGCCAACGATTGCAACTGCGTCGGACGCCGGAAGTGATTTTTCTCGAAGACCATTCTTTGGAACGGGGCGATAAAATGCTGATACTGCTGAATCAGCTTTCTGCCGATCGCAAACCGGATATTCTAGATGGGGAGGAAGAATTTGCTGACGATGAAATTGACGAAACAGATGAGGATTAGTGTCTGAAGCCAGTCAACAGTTAACAGTCAACAGTCAACAGTTAACAGTCAACAGTTAACAGTCAACAATTACCAATTACCCATGATTGACAATCTTTCCTTACCAGAACTGGTGGCCCAGATGTTCGTGGTGCGCGCTTCAGGCTACTTGTTCGACCACCAAATTCGCTATCGGGAATGGGAACCAACTAATAGCAAACTCCGCTATTATCTGGAAAAGTTGGGCGTCGGCGGTGTGATTTTGGTGGGGGGAAGTGCTGCGGAGTTGGCGGTTCGATCGCACCAATTGCAGTCTTGGGCCAAGTTTCCGCTGCTGCTGGCGGCTGATATTGAGGAAGGTGTCGGCCAGCGGTTCGCGGGGGCGACTTGGTTCGGGCCGCCGATGGCAATTGCCGAAGTGGCGCGCCATGATTCAGAAGCGGCCGATCGATATGCTGAACAAATGGGCGCTGTCACTGCGATCGAAGCTAGGGCGATCGGTCTAAATTGGATTTTCGCGCCGGTGGTTGATGTTAACAACAATCCCGACAATCCTGTGATTAACGTCCGCGCTTTTGGCGAGACACCGGAAATTGTCGGAAAATTAGCCGCTGCTTTTATTCGCGGCGCAGGTCAACACCCGGTTTTGACTACAGCTAAGCATTTTCCCGGCCACGGAGACACGGCGGTTGATTCTCACTTGGAATTGCCGGTTTTGCCGCATTCGCCAGCGAGATTAGCCCAGGTTGAGTTGCCTCCTTTTGTTGAGGCGATCGCTGCCCGGGCCGATGCTGTGATGAGTGCTCACTTGCTGATTCCGGCTTGGGATGCCGAGTTTCCTGCTACTGTTTCTCGCAAAATTTTGATCGGGAAGCTGCGACAAGAGTTGGGATTTGAAGGTTTGATCGTGACTGATGCTTTGGTGATGGGCGCGATCGCCAATAAGTACGGCCCTAATGAAGCTGCTGTTTTGGCGGCCTGTGCTGGTGCTGATGTTTTGCTGATGCCCCTTGACCCGGAAGGGGCGATTCTCGCTGTCTGCGAAGCTGTCACTCAAGGGCGGCTTTCAATAGCACAAATCAAGGAATCTGTCAAGCGAATTTGGAAAGCGAAAATAAAGGTGGGTTTGCCGATTTCTGACACCTCCCAACCCCCCCAAGCTTCGGGGAGGAAGAATCTAGAATCGATCGAGTCGATCGACTTAAGTTTGCTGGCAAATCCACAGGCAAGGTCAACTGCTGCCGATATTTTGCGAGATTCTTTGAAATTTGGAGGTACTCTGCCTTTAATGGCGAAAAAGCCCCCAGAAAACCAGCTTTTGCGGAATTTGATTATTGTAGATGATGTTTTGGGGTGCGAGTTTTTGGGCAAGCACACTCCGGCGATCGCCCTTCCCGAACAGTTTGGTTACGAATTGCAACTGATTGACGATCGCACAGGGGCGATCGCTGATAATACAGGTGCAGAGGATTTTTCTCCGACACTGCTGCAAATTTTCATTCGCGGCAATTGCTTCCGAGGCAGTGCTGGTTTGACCGAAGCAGCTCAAGATTGGTTTAAAAAATTATTAAACACGGGAGAACTGCAAGCTGTGTTAATTTACGGCAGTCCCTACGTTTTAGAGCAATTTTTGCCACACTTGCCTCCGAGTATTCCTTATGTATTTTGTTTTGGGCAGATGCCGGCCGCGCAATCTCTAGCTATAGAATTGCTGTTCGGCATTGACGCAACGGGCCATGCTTGAGCTGCCGCACTCCTGAATCCTTTCTCTGCTGCTGCGTCAGGACTTAAACTTATCAACCCGGTTTCTCGCAAGAAATTTTGCCTTTGGGAGAGAAGTATCCAGAAACCGGCAATCGGGCCGTGGTGCCTAAGTCGTGAATTGATACCAGTTTCAAAAAAAGAATGCAACTGTAGGCCCGTGCTGCAAACCCATATCCAGTCAGTCATTCCCAATTCTCAAATCTAAAATCGCTCGACCGGGGCGCGACTCGACGGCGTGAGAGCTCGCGCTAGCCGAAGGTCTGACGCCGAAATCGAAAATCTCAAATGCTATGAGCTTTGCAACAGATTTGCCTGTTAGCCGGGAAAATGGCTCGCGTCTATCAATCTTTAGACAGAGCCACTCGCTTAGTCATCATTACTATAATTTTTTTTTATTAGACCGTAATGAATTGTATACCTCTATACTGACAAAATTTAACTTACATATCCGGAAATTTGGATTATATTATTAAAAAGGTCATAATTTTTTTTTTACTAAAACCTTGAGGGCGCATTATGATTCAGTCAACTATCAAAATCCAATACTCTTTAGATGTCATCCAGGATGAAGCCCGCCACCTCGTGCACGAGGGCGTGCTGAGCCGGCAACAGCCTATCTACACGCTGTGCCAATTCATTCCGCCCCGGGAATGGGCTTGCGTGGAGTGCGAGTTAGAAAAATGCGACTTCTTGTTGCGCGATCGTATCGCCGACTTGATCGGTTCTGAAAAATGGGACAACGACTAAATTTGGGTTTTCTTAAATAAGTTTGCCAGTGAGTTTCCAAGTAAATTCCCGCTCTGTTAAAGACTCTTGATTCTTTAATCCTGGGAATTCTCGGCACGCAATTTTTCCAACTCGACCCTTAGCGCTGCCATGTGTGCAGTTAATTCTTGAATCTCTAGCTTTACGTCAGGTTGTACAACCGAGTCGGGAGGAGCGTCCGTGGCTGCATCGGATTGCTTGGGTGAGACGGATTCGCTGTCTGCATTCTCCCGATTACCCGGTTGAGAGAAAATAGTATCTACAAAATTCCGGGCTTCTCGATCGGTCATTTCTCCTTTTTCCAGCAGCTCCGATGCTAGCTCGCCCAAATCAGACTTCAGTTTGTCAAGATTTTCTTCTCGCTTTAGCGGATCTTGCAATGTCTCAATTAAAAAGGAAGCTGCACCTAAAGTTAGGTGAAATCCTGTTTGCAGCATTTGAGGCAGGTTGTCGGGATTCATCTAAAAATGTCGCTAGAACGTTTTTCTGAGTTTTTGGTTCGCCAGTTGCTCCCAAGTGGGCGCGTAAGGCCGCTTGGGAGCGGGAAGATTTCCAGTTGTGGGTCGCGATCGCGCCGAGCCAGGAACGATCGGCCTTTAAGAGAATACTTTTTTTTGGGCGGATACTAATTGTATCATTACTTCTTGACACTCCCCAGCTATCCGGCGTGGGGATTTTTGGTTCTGGCGACATACCTTAAAACTATCTATGGGAGCTGCACTTCAAAGACCAAATATCCGTTCTAATGAACCAAATATTGAGCCTAATTTAGTTAGTCCCAGAGGGTTTTATCTCCCCAAACGTTAGAGAATTACTTCTTTCGTTGACCTATGCCCTACGGTACGTTTTTAACTTCCAAGAATTTACTTTACTGGTTTTGGCTTACGTTAGTTAGCCTAGCTGTGTTTTTCGTCGTGTTCGCCACCCACTAACCATTATTGTTTTGGGACCAGTCGTTTGAGCTTGGTGTCTCATGTGGATCGGCGGTTATTCTACCTGTGGCATAATATCATTGTATTCTATTTTAAATAGAATGCAATGAAATTTGAAAAATAGATATTGACGTAACTAAACGATTAAAACAAAAGTCGGCAATCAATTAAAGCCGTGCTATCAGAACGGGGCTTTTACCTAAATTTCCGGTAAATTGATAAATGTCAACTGTAAATTTTTGTAACTATAAATAGAAACCTCCCCACTCGAAAAGTCAATCTATCAGGACTGACGCATGGGGGCGACAAACCCGGTTTATACGAAAAATTTGGGACGAGGAACGAGAAATACAGAAAGAAACCGGGTTTCATCACTCAGCGTGCATAAATCCTATTTAAGATTTGAGATGGGGAGATTTGAGGTTGAATCGAGTTAAGGATACAGCGCCTCACCTGTGGATGGGTCAAATATAAATAGTCGATCGAAGTCAAGCTGTACCCTCAGCCGATCGCCCGATCGCAAGCGAACACTCGCAGGTACTTGCACCTGTACAGTAGTTTCAGCGCTCAACAAAGGCAAACTCGCCCGGATTAAAGTTTCTCGCCCCAGAGGTTCCACTACTTTTACTTCTAAATCGAGAGGGACTTTTTCTAAGGCCCAAACATCGGTCTTCAAATCATCATCTTCTGCTGTTTGTGGCCTAAAGATTTCTATATTTTCGGGACGGATGCCCAATTCTAATCCTTGTCCTTCTTTTGGCTGCAATTTTTTCTGAATCGAGGGCGGACAGGCTAAATGTTGATTTCCCACTAGAAAGGATTCGTTAGTATAAATTGCAGGCAAAATGTTCATGGCGGGATTGCCTAAAAATGTGGCAACCATGCGGTTAGCTGGTTTGGCATAAATGGTTTGTGGGTCTCCAATTTGTTGAATTGTTCCCTTATTTAAAACTACAATCTTATCAGCTAAAGTCATCGCTTCCACTTGGTCGTGGGTGACGTAAACTGTGGTAATTCCCAGCCGTTGATGCAGTTGTTTGAGTTCGGCTCTAGTGTCGTCTCGCAGTTGAGCATCGAGGTTAGAAAGCGGTTCATCTAAAAGGAATACTTTCGGTTCGCGGGCGATCGCCCTTCCCAGTGCTACCCGCTGCTGCTGTCCGCCTGATAGCTGTTTGGGTTTACGCTTGAGGAGGTGGTCGATCGAGAGCGATCGGGCTACTGTTTCGACTCGTTCTTGAATTTTAGTCGGGTCAACATTCCGCATCCGCAATCCAAAAGCCAGATTTTCCGCGACAGTCATGTGCGGGTAAAGCGCGTAATTTTGAAACACCATTGCAACGTCCCGCTGTCTCGCCGGAATGTTATTAACTAAATTATCTCCGATGTAAAGATTGCCGGAAGTTGCGGTTTCTAAACCTGCAATTGTCCGCATAATTGTCGATTTTCCGCAGCCGGAGGGTCCGACTAATACCCAGAATTCCCCGTCCGGGATTTTGAAGCTGATGTTTTCGATCGCGATGACGTTTGGGTAGCGTCGGGTAATATTTTCTAAGCGAACATTTGCCATTTTTTAATTGTAATTGGTAATTGATAATTAGTGATTTTTACCTTCAGTCTTCAGCCTTCAGAAAACTGTTCCAATTCTAAAACTGTGCGGTCTAATTCTTCAACTAGAGGCGTTAACTCAGCTTGGCGGAATGCTTCTACTAAAGAACGATAATACCAGAGAGAACCGTCTTTGCCACCTTTGAAGCGTTCCCAAACACAGTCGCCTAATTGACGGTAATCTTTCAGGATCGATAGAACATTATAAAGTTTATCAGCAGCGGAGACTAATCTCACTGAGCCAGAAGCTGTAGAAATGCGATCGATATAAGCTTGTTTTCGCTGTCGCCAAGGGGGTTTCGGCGTCTCGTCACTGTCGGTACAGCCGTCTACAATCGCTGTGACGGTATCCCCAAAGTGGCGGCGGATGGCTTCGCGGGTGGTGGCGCCACCACGATCTTCGATCGCATCGTGAAGCAAAGCGGCGATCGCCTCATCTTCATTTGCCCCATATTCTAAAGCTATACTAGCAGTGCCCAACAAATGGGCAATGTAGGGAACCCCGGAACCTTTGCGGACTTGGGTAGCGTGCAATTCCGTGGCATAGGTAAGGGCTTCAGTAAAACGGTTTGAGAGAATCATGAAAGTCACCTTTCTGAATTGCTATGATATATAAATTGTCGGGCTAAGTTGAAAAGACAAAATCTACCAAGTTCAATAAAATCATAAAGATGCGATCGAGAGCGATCGTGTGTAAACTTAAAATCATCAAAAAGAGGTGGCGCTTGTGACAGTTACTACAATTTTACCCAAAAATGCCGACAAAAAATTAGAGCCAGAATCCCAGCCCAAATTAGAAGTTATAGCAGAAATACACCCAGAATCTGAGCAAGGAAAAGTTATACCTCTTGAAGAGTTTTTAGTCAAGCCTGCTGATAGAATGGAATGGGTTGACGGCAACTTAGTGGAGAAAACAGGAATGACATTCAAGCATGGTCTCGCTCAAGTTAATCTAGCTACTTCTTGGAAAAATTACAAAAATTCCAGCGGACAGGGAGGAGAAGTTGTTACAGAAGTCCTTTGCCGCACTACCAAGCAGGGTCGCCGTCCCGATGTTGCTTACATCACTCCTGAACTGTTGCCAGAATCAGGCAATTTTACAGCATTTTCCCAAAGCTTTCCTTTGATAGCGGAAATTGCTTCCCCCGAAGATAGCGGCGAAGAGTTATTTGCGAAAGCTCAGGAATATTTGGAATCGGGATGTTTAGAGGTTTGGTTGCTATTTCCTGAAGCTAAATTAATATTTGTGAATGCAGGGCAACGTTGGCAGTTGTTTAATGCAGATGAAGTTGTTAACACTCAAACTGTACTTGCAGGCTTTAGCGTAGCCGTCAGTGAATTGTTGGCTTGAGGAAGTTATTAAACTAATTTATTAAAATCATAAAAATTAAATAAAAAATAAATTTGAAAAACTTTAGGTTAAGACTTGGTTAAATGAGAAGGTGGGAGGGTTAAAATCGAGTTTAAGATAGCTCAAGCTACAGGTAACGAAAAAAGTATTGATACAATCGCTCGCGATCGATCGCGAAAGTTCCGCTTTTTCCAATCAACGTCAAAGACATTTTTCTGGATTTGAATGAGGCGGCAACTCGGCTTCATGATAATAGACGGGTAATCAATTTTTCGTCGTCTGTTACCCGTTTGATTTTGCCGAGTTATGGCCTTTACTCAGGAACCAAAGCAGCGCTATAGTTGTTAACAGGGGTGTTTGCAAAAAAAGTCGGAGCGGGGGCATCACAGTTAATTATTTTTTTCCCGAACCTACAAAAACTGACTTTTTTCTAGAGGGTAAAGTGGTTTAATACCCTAACCACTATAATTAGGGTATCTCTAAGGGTGGTATCTGTCCTTGCCCAAGCCCGAGGTATTTATTACGTTTGGCCTCACTCAAGAAGAGAAAAAATTATTAAAGAAATATTGCGAGTCCGAAGTGAGAAATCAAACCTGCTGTGCTAAGAGCTCGGATTAGGTGACTGACGCGTAGACTTAAAAAAACTGACCCTTTATGGTCAGCAGATTCCTCCCAAGACTAGAAGCCCAGGGCTTTCTATCCGGTTTTCTATAAGCGGTAGTCTTCGAGGAGAAAGGGGTGTAGAGATTTTTGGTGGAATGCGATCTCCTTTAAATTTGAGCCAGAACGATCGCCCGATTTAGTAAAAAAAACACTCGGCTAACAGATCGCCCGCCGATCGCAGCCTCCCAACCACTCCACCAATCAACGGAAAATCAACCAACTCAGCGATTGTTGCACTTCCGTGAACAAGAGAAAACCACTCGCAACTTGCTAATGCGACTGCTTGTTGGAGGTACGACATTAATTGTTAGCGTCGTCGGTGTCTAGCCAGGAATTTAAGCGCCTTGAAAGCTCTACCAAGGTCGATTGAACATCAAGCTAGCAATTCCTCAAGTCTATTTTCCACAGAAGCCACTAGCATTTCTATGTCAAACTCATCCCTGAATCTATCTAAACCTAAGTACAAACTTTCCCTGCGATCGCTCTTGATAGTCCCGTTTGTACTACAAATCTTCGTAGCAGTTGGGCTAACGGGATATATTTCCCTGCGGAATGGACAGAAGGCAGTCAATGATGTTGCCAGTCAGTTACGTCAAGAGATGAGCGATCGCCTCAACCTGCAAGTTCTAAACTATTTAGAACAACCTTATATTGCCGGACAAGTGATCGTAGTTGCGGCCCAAGAGGGTCAGCTTGATTTAACAAATTTCACCAAACTGGAACGAACCTTGTGGCGGTTAGTCAGCCAAAAGACCCTCGAAGACGTGCAAATTGGTTTAGAGGACGGCACGAATCTTGCCCTAGAGAAAACAATCAATGACGGCATCGTTTCTCGCCTCAGTGACAAAGCGCGTCTACCTCAACGCCAATTCTACAAACTTGATAATCGAGGTCAACGGGTCGCACTGCTCAAAACTCAGGCAGAGTTTGACCCCCGGACTCGACCCTGGTATCAAGTTGTAAAGAAAGCCCGTAAACCAGCCTGGACATCTGTGCCCTACGTTAGCAGTTCGTATCAATCGGCTACCATGGCTCTATCCCAACCGATTTACAAAAGCGATGGAACGTTACTAGGGGTGCAAAAAAGTAGCTTTCGGCTGGACAAGATTCATCGTTTTCTGAGCGGGTTGAAGGTGGGTCAAACGGGACAAACGTTTATCGTCGATCGATCGGGAAATCTGATTGCCAGTTCAACGATCGGTCAGCCTTACATTATGGATCTTAAAAAAGAGGAGTTGCAACAAATTCCTGCCGTCAAGTCTGAAAGTTCTGTAATTCGTGCCGCAGCGCAAGCTATCCTCGATCGATTTGGCAACTTCAACGCTATTGCACAGAATCAACAGCTTGATTTTATGCTGGCAAACCAACGGCAGTTCGTGCAGGTTTCCGCCATTCGAGACGGACGAGGTATCGATTGGTTCAGCGTCGTTGTGGTGCCTGAATCAGATTTCATGGCACAAATCAATGCCAATACTCGCACCACAATTTTGCTGTGTCTAGGGGCTTTGGCAGTGACGACTATACTGGGCCTTTTTACTTCGCGTTGGATTACCAAACCGATTTTGCAGCTACAAAAAGCCAGTCAGGCGATTAGTTCCGGACAGTTGGATCAAACACTTCAGGTGCAAGGCATTAGTGAATTAGAATCGCTGGCAGATTCCTTTAACCAGATGGCAGGTCAACTCAAAGCCTCCTTTATCGAACTGGAAAGCCGGGTTGAAGAACGCACCGCAGAACTGAAAGAAGCAAAACTGGTAGCTGATGGCGCCAACCAAGCAAAAAGCGAATTTCTCGCCAACATGAGCCACGAACTCCGCACTCCCCTCAACGGTATTTTGGGCTATGCTCAAATCCTCAACCGCAGCAGCGCATTGCCAGCGAAAGAACGTCATGGCGTAGAAATCATTCACCAGTGTGGTTATCATTTGCTGACGCTGATTAACGATGTGTTGGACTTGTCCAAAATTGAAGCCGGTAAATTAGAACTCACACCTCAAGCGATTCACTTTCCCTCATTCCTCCAAGGTGTCGCTGAAATCTGCCGCATTCGTGCCGACCAAAAAAACATTGCCTTCGTTTACGATCCAGATCCACAGTTGCCTGAAGGGATTTTTGCCGATGAAAAACGGCTGCGCCAGGTGTTACTCAACTTGGTGGGAAATGCGATTAAATTCACCGACAAAGGTTCTGTCACCCTCAAGGTTGCCGTAGTTGAAAATCATCCCAATCCCTCCACTCGCTCTTTCAAATTTCAAGTTGAGGATACGGGCGTAGGAATTGCGCCCGATGATTTGGATAAAATTTTCCAGGCTTTTGAACAAGTGGGCGATCGCCAGCGCCAAGCCGAGGGTACGGGTTTAGGACTGGCGATCAGCCAAAGGATTGTCCAACTCATGAACGGACAAATCCAAGTTAAGAGCCAACCCGGAGTCGGGAGTGAGTTCTTTTTTGACGTGGAACTGGCGATCGCCACCGATTGGGTAAAGCAAAACTCCTTCACAACTGGAAAACAAATTATTGGTTACGAAGGACAACGACGCAGCATACTTGTGGTAGACGATCGTTGGGAAAACCGAGCCGTTATCGTCAACTTGTTAGAGCCACTAGGATTCCAAGTTAGTGAGGCAGAAAATGGACAAGCAGGATTGGAAAAAATACGACAGTCTCAACCTGACTTAGTGATTACAGACTTGGCAATGCCAGTCATGGACGGCTTTGAACTTCTCAAACAAGTTCGCAGTACCAATGATTTGCAACACCAGAAGATCGTTGTCTCTTCTGCATCAGTAGCACAAGCCTATCGAGAGATGAGTTTAGACGCAGGGGGAAATGATTTCCTGGCAAAGCCAGTGGAAGTCAGTGAATTATTTAAGCTCTTAGCCACTCATTTGGAATTAAAGTGGAAATATGAAATTACAGCCTCAAACTGCTCTGGGTCATCCACTCCAACGACTGCATTAGAGAAGCCAGAAAGGATGATTATTCCTTCCCCGGTAGAGTTAAAAACGTTACTAGAGCTGGCACAGCAAGGCAACTTAAAACGGCTACGAGAACACACAGAGCATATTGCTCACTCTAACCCTCGCTACGCTGATTTTACTTCACAAATTCTTCAGTTGGCCAAGCAATTTAAAGACGAAGAGATTGAAGAGTTGCTACAACAACACCTCACTGAGAAGAAAGCCGATGCCTAGTCCTGAATTAATTCTGGTGGTGGATGATACCACTGCGAATTTAGAAGTAGTTTGTGAAACCTTAAGTGATGCGGGGTACGAAGTAGCAACCGCAATCAACGGCGATCGCGCTCTTAAGAGAGTCCAAGCTTATCCTCCCGATCTGATATTGCTCGATGTTCAAATGCCAGGAATTGACGGCTTTGAAACCTGCCAACGTCTGAAAGCAGAGCCGAAAACAGCCAGTATTCCCATCATTTTTATGACCGCTCTCTCCGATGCCCAGAGTAAGGAGAAAGGATTCGACTTGGGTGCTGTGGACTACATCACCAAACCGTTTCAAGAACAAGAGGTGCTTGCACGGGTGAAAACTCATTTGCAGCTACGACAGTTAACTAAAAATCTCGAACAGCGTGTAGCTGAGCAAACGGCGGATTTAGAAGCAGCACTTACACAACTGCAACAGTCTCAGATTCATTTAGTACAGAAAGAAAAAATGTCTGCTTTGGGCAATTTAGTGGCGGGTGTCGCCCACGAGATTAATAATCCGCTTGGCTTTATTGCTGCCAATCTGAAACCAGCTCAAAACTATATTAAAGACCTGTTTCAAGTGATAGCTCTCTACCAAAAAGAACTCGCTGAGCCAAGTGCTACGCTTAGGGCATTCCTGGAGGAAGTAGACTTGGAATATTTACAAGAGGATTTACCTAAGTTAATCGATTCGATGCAAAAAGGAGTCGATCGCATTAACACAATCAGCAGAAGTTTAAGAACTTTCTCGCGTTCGGATTGCGATCGCCCTATTCCTTGCAATATCCACGACGGCATTGACAGCACAATCTTGATTCTCCAGCATCGCCTCAAAGCCAACGAATGCCGCCCGGAAATTCAAGTTATCACAGACTATGGCGCTCTGCCACAGGTAGAATGCTTTGCGGGACAGTTGAATCAGGTATTTATGAATCTGCTGGCAAACGCGATCGATGCCCTTGAGGAATCAAATACTGGACGCAGTTTTGCTCAGATCAAAGCCAAACCCAACCAGATTACTATCAAAACCCAATTGTCTCAATCTCAGGCAGTGATCAGAATTCAGGATAATGGGGTTGGCATGACTCCTGCGGTGAAGCAAAAAATCTTTGAGCATCTGTTTACCACCAAAGGCGTGGGGCAAGGAACAGGGCTAGGATTGGCGATCGCTCGTGAAATTGTAGTCCAGAAACACTCTGGAACTCTAGAAGTTAATTCAACTTTAGGTGAAGGTACAGAGTTTGTGATTTCAATTCCGGTAAAGGCGATCGCTGTAAAAGACTTTCAGGCAAAGATCTGCGTAGATGCAGTATAACAAATCAGGGCAGCGACGGTATAAAGATGATCGGTAATGCTACAAAGGTGATCTGCTACCGCTGAACTCAATTGTTGTTATCGATACCATTAACGGAACAATGCCAGTATGCCAGATGAATCATCGCCTCCTTTCTTCCCCAAGCCCTTTAAAGTGCCATTACAGGCGATCCTAATTGTCCCATTCGTTATTCAAACGGTGGGGACAGTGGGTATTGTCGGTTATCTTTCCTTCAGGAATGGACAGAAGGCAGTGAACGATGTAGCTGCTCAGTTACGCAACGAGACGAGCTCACGCATCGCGCAAAATCTAACTCACTTGGTTGCGAGTCCTTTTCAAGCGTTTGAAAGTTATGAAGCTGCACTAAGCCAAAACCGGATCGACCTTAATAACGGAAGGGATATAGAGAAGTTCCTGTGGCGACAACTTCCTGCCTTTAGGAATCTCAGCCTGACAGCGTTCATTACAACCAACCAAGAGTTTTTTGGTGCAGAGCGGCAAGATGATGGTGCGATCGTGATCCGCACTTCTGAAGTAGAACATAACCGTGCGCTCAGAACCTACCGTACTAACTCAAGGGGCGATCGGCTCGAAGTCATACATACTGGCAACCCGAACTTTGAGCCACACAAACGGCCCTACTACAAAATTCCAGTCCAGCAGAGGGAAGCAACCTGGGGAAAAGTGTTTACGCACGTCGGTGGCAAAACGATGTATATTGCCCCTGGCAAACCCATATACAACTCCGCAGGCGATCTGCGAGGCGTGTGGATGGCAAGCTTAAACTTGTCAATGATTGGGGATTTTCTCAGAACCCTCAAAATAGGCACCACCGGACAAAGTTTTATTCTAGAGCGCTCTGGAAAATTAATTGCCACCTCTACAGGCGAAAAACCGTTCCGATATTATCCAGACAAAGTTGTGCAACTGCCAGAAGAGCGGGTTGAACGAGTCTATGCGATCGATAGCAAAAATTCCATCACTCAGAGAACAAGCCAGTTTTTGCTAGAGAAGTTTCAAGATTTCCACCAGATCCAGGGATTTCAACAGCTTGACTTTTCCATTAACGGTACACGCCAGTTCGTGCAAGTTACTCGTTTTCTCGATGGCAGGGGCATTGACTGGCTGGTGGTTGTCACTGTTCCAGAATCAGACTTTATGGGACAAATTAATGCCAATACTCAAAGTACGATTTTGTTAAGTCTACTGGCGCTATTTATTTGTCTGGGAATTGGCATACTCACCAGTCGCTGGATTACTCAACCGATTTTGCAGCTCAATCAAGCATCTTCGGCAATGGCTGCCGGATCTCTGAGCCAAGCGGTGACAGAATCATCTGTGTATGAGTTGCAACAACTCACGCAGTCCTTTAACCGTATGGCTCAACAGTTACAGGAATCATTTAACACGCTGGAACAAGCCAATGAACAATTAGAGCATCGAGTCGAAGAACGCACGGCCCAGCTAAAAGCGGCAAAGGATAAAGTTGAAACTACCCTCAGAGAACTACAATTGGCCCAGACTAAACTGATTCAAAGCGAGAAAATGTCAAGTTTGGGGCTGCTAGTTGCCGGAGTTGCCCACGAAATCAATAACCCAGTGAATTTCATCTATGGCAATCTCCGTCATGCCGATGAATACGCTCAGGCGCTCTTAAAACTCGTGCAAGCCTACCAGACTCATTACCCCGAACCTCCAGCAGCGATCGCACAGCAGTTAGAGGCGATGGATTTAGATTTTATGCTTAACGATCTATCTAAGCTGATCGAATCAATGAAAGAGGGGACGCGACGAATTCGAGAAATTGTCTTAGCATTACGAACATTCTCTCGACTGGATGAAGCAGAAGTTAAATCTATCAATATCCATGATGGCATTGATAGCACGCTGGTTATTCTGGGTAGCCGTCTCAAGCCCAAGCTGAATTATCCAAAAATAGAAATCCTGCGAAACTATGGTTCTCTTCCCCTGGTGGAGTGCTATCCGGGGCAACTCAATCAGGTTTTTATGAACATCTTATCTAACGCCATTGACGCCATTGAAATCGCGATCGAGCAGGGACAACAAATTACTCCCACAATCTCCATTCATACGGCTCTCATCGACGAGAGTTTGGTTCAGATCCGAATTAGGGATAACGGCAACGGCATTCCAGAAGCTATCAAACAGAAAATTTTTGACCCCTTCTTTACAACCAAGCCTGTTGGAAGTGGCACTGGCATGGGGCTAGCAATCTGTTATCAAATCATCACCGATCGGCATCAGGGCACTTTAAGTTGCAGCTCAGAATCTGGAGAAGGTACGGAGTTTGTAATTCAAATTCCGCTCACACAGAAGTTGAGACATTAGCAGCTATGTAGAGAGCGAGTAGTTGTCATTGGATCGTGCGATCGCACGACACTGAAGTGGATGAAACAAGCTACAAAGGACTGGTTCACAACAGGAAGACGATCGTGATTAAAGGTTCTTTATTCCTTGGCTGCATTCTATCTGAACTCTCGAAGTGTTCCGCCCGTTAGCGCAGCCCGGGCGAGACGATCGCTCCTTCAAACTATGCAAACTATTGATATAGTAGTACGCGGTGCAAAAAACGGTAAACCATGACAGCCACAAATCTCGTCAATAAATTTGAGTACAAACCCCTATACAAACCCAATCAGTTAATTTGCGGAACGGGGCAAACAGCCATTGTCAGCGGCTGGACAGTAAAAAGTGCGATCGGCAAAAAATTACAACCCAACGAATTTGCTGTCATCGGACAACTGTACTCTCCTACTCGCGGCATCAACTTCTTAATTAGAAACTTGCTGTGCAATCCCCACGTCCGCTTTTTAGTAATTCTCAACGCTACCAAAGAAGACCGCAACTCGGGTGCGGCCGCGTGCTTGCTCGACTTTTTTCGCAACGGCTTTGAAGCCGGCAAAAGCGATACTGGCAGAGATTGCTGGCTAATTAAATCTTCAATATTTGGCTACATCGATATTGAAATAGCAGCAGAAGCCTTAGAAATATTGCGTCATTCTATCGAATGGAAAGAAGCAATAAATTTAGCAGAGACAGTGACATTTGTCAAGTCTTTTGCCCAAAAAGAATCTGTTGAACCTTGGGGAGAACCCGTAACTTTTCCGCTAGTCGAAATTGTCCCGACTGTACTCCCCGGTCAGAAATACGGACACAGAATTGAAGGCAAAACTATTGCAGAAACTTGGGTAAAAATCATCCACCGAATTAAGACCACCGGCACGCTGCGACCGACTGGTTACGACGGACAGTGGCAAGAATTAATCGACTTAATGGCAGTGATTACAGATGAACCTGCAGAGTTCTATTTTCCAGAACCGAATTACTTACCAATAGACCGCGATTTCCTCGAACAGTACAAACCGCAAATGCTCGAAGATGCCCCGTATAACGAAGGTATTAAATATACCTACGCACAGCGGATGCGGTCGTGGTTTGGACGCGATCAAATCGAAGAAGTTATTACCAAACTAATTAAGGAAATTGACGCAGCAAGTGCTGTAATTAGTTTGTGGGATGCGGGGGGAAATATTAACAGAAGGCCTGACGGTTCCTCGGATCACCAACACAGCGGCAGTCCTTGTTTAAATCATATTTGGGTGCGAGTTGTGGACGGTGAAATATCGCTAACTGCAACTCTCCGCAGTAACGATATGTTTGCGGCTTGGCCGGCAAATGCAATGGGTTTGCGGGCTTTGCAGCAGCACATTCGAGATGAAATTGCGAGGCGTTCCGATTATAATTTGACGATGGGCCCGTTGGTAACGCTGAGTCAATCGGCTCACTTGTATGACGATACCTTTGAAAATGCCGATCGACTAATTCAAACCCAATATGCTAAAATCTGCGAAGATCGAGACTTTTTCGATGCAGCGGGCAATTTTTTAGTTGAAGTAGCCGACAATCAAATAGTTGTCACGCAAACCACCCCCGGCAGCGGCGAAGTTGTCACCTGTTATTCTGGAAAAAACCCTCTCAAGTTAGTGCGAGAAATTTGTGCGGCTTCCCCTGCCATCAAAGGCGAGCATATTGGTTATTTGGGAATAGAATTGCAAAAGGCCGCCCAGTGTCTGAAAACAAGCAACCAATACATCCAGGATAGACGATGAATCTAGAAGAAGAGAGACCGAGTTGGGACGAATACTTCTTAATGTTGGCAAAATTGGCTGCTACTCGATCGACTTGTCTGGCTTTTCCTGTAGGCGCGGTGATAGCTAAAAACAGGCAAGTTTTAGCAACGGGTTACAACGGTTCGCCGTCAGGTTCGGTACACTGCACGGCTCAAGGCTTCTGCTATCCCGGTTTGAGCAGTTGCGATGCCAGCAAAACTTTGCCTTCGCGGGCGGTTCATGCTGAGGCAAATGCGATCGCCAAAGCTGCAAAACACGGCATATCTACCAATGGCTCTAGCATTTACGTGACTTTAGAACCCTGCATTTATTGTTTGAAATTAATCATTTCTGCTGGCATTCGGGAAGTATTTTATGAAACTGTTTTTAACAGCGGAGAAAAAGCTGCTTTGAGAGATTCTTTTATCGCGGAAGGTCTTGTTGAGTTCAAACAAATTAAGCTATCTGAAACCACAGCAAAAAGAGCAGCTTTATTTCTGCTGAATCCTACCTCTGTCGCAAAAGATACTGTAACAGGAATTATAGGCCCAGGCAAACAATAAAACCTAACCCCCCCAACCCCTCTGTTTGCAGCAGAGGGGTTGGGGAGAGGTTTTTACCGCTTCAAAGCTAGCTGTGAGACGGGCATTTTCTCAAGCTCTTTCTTGTCCTCTGGAACGCTTCAGGATGCTGATGACTTCTCCCGGGTTGCGAGTTCGTGTCAACTTGCTTGCGCGTTCCCACTTCGGCTATCCCCAAACTGTGCAAGCGGTGGATGATTCCCTTAACCCATTTGCGATCGCCGAGCAAAATCATGCGGTTGGCCGGCTTGCCGGAAATCGTTAAAGCGTCGGCGCCAAGGCTAGCAGGGGAAGGATCGGCTTGTGCAGGTAATTTCTCTGACATAGGGTTTTACCAAGTTTCTAACCAATTAATGTTCGTAACTACAAACATATTACCTTACTTGATGTTTATAGTTACAAACATTTACGTCCTTAAAATCCTCTGAGATGATTGGAGGCATGGGAAAAGCAGGAAAAGCACTCAGGCAAGTCTTAGGAACTTACGGTATCAGCCAAAATCGCCTCGCGGTGACAATGGGCATTAATCGATCTACTGTTTACCAGTGGGTCAACGAAGTCAGCGATCCTCTAGCTGAAGCGGTAACGGAAATAGTCAAAGCTTTAGAAAATATTGATGAAGCTGCTGCGGAAGATTTTATCAATCTGTATCTCGGGCGATTCCTTGAGAAAAAGGATCTTCGGGAGGAGGACAACAGTTAAATTTAAGGAACTCGGCGATCGAGGCAACAAGATGCAGGATCTGTTCAGGCATGGGAAGGGCAGGAAAAGCATTGAAACAGGTACTAGAAACCTATGGCATCAGCCAAAACCAATTGGCGGTAACAATGGGCATGGGACGATCGACTATTAACCACTGGGTCAATGACAAGAGAGAACCTCTGGCTGACACGATTCCAGAGATTGTTGCAGCACTAGCAAAGATTAACAAAGCTGCCGCTAGAGATTTTCTAGTTTTGTTTTTGGGGCGCTTTGCTGAGAAAGACTATCTTTGGGAGGACGACAAAACCTGACGCTTCGGCGTTTACACGGGCAACAGGCATGGCAAAAGCAGTCCAAGCATTCAAACAAAAAAAACCTGACTCGCAGGCCTTGCCCTAGCTGTCAAGTCAAATATTTTGGGTGTTGGATTGGAAAGTTCGATCGCTCAATCAAACTCATTCACAGCTTGCAAATAGTCGATCGCCGCATCTATCCTCGAAGAATATTTAAAAGCAAACTGATCGAACCAATATCCCTCATCGGAATTCTTATCCAACTTTTTCAGCCAAACCTGAGCTTGCCTAACTTTCTGTCTGTGCGTTTCTACGTCCAACTGCGGCGCCGCGACTTTTTCTGCTGCTGGCTGCGGTTCCAGTGAAGCCACTTCCTGAACTTTATTTTGTGCTTTGTACTCAGCCTTAAGCGGTTCCAGTGAAGCCACTTCTTGAGCTTTATTTTGTGCTTCGTACTCAGCCTTAATTTGAGCTAAATCTTTGTCCAAAGCACCAGCATACAAATTTATCTCTGATGTTTTAAATGTTGGATTTGACGGCACTGCTGCTGGTTTCAAAGGCGCTTGTGCTTGCACCAGCGGCTGACTTTTCAAATCATCAGCTTGTTTTCGAGATGCTTGATACTCTGCCTTAAGTTCAGCTAACAGGCGATCGATCGACTCCATAACTTAAACCCCCCTAAAAAATGCTGCTTAGCCAACTGGCACAAATATAATCGCGTGAACTTCGCCCGCCCCTCAATCAGTTATTGCATTCAGCAATACCTCCGTCAGGGTCATTCCTTCCATATCATCCATCGTGACAGTATCAACGATATCGAATTTAGCCCCGGCGCTTTGCAGTTCGTCATCCAATATTTTGAGAAACTTAGTAGCTTCCGGCGCATCCCCTACTTGAATGAAAGAAATCGCCAACTCTTCATCTCGATCGAGCTTCCGCGAAGCTTCTATAATCGTTTTCATCACTTCTTTGCGATCGTCCGGTTCCCCGTCCGTCACCACTAATATTGTTTCCCCATTTTGCTTAGTCTTACCGGATGCTTTGCGCTGAAAAAAACTGTTGAGAGCGTCTTGCAAAACGAGCGCTAAATCCGTAGTCCCAGAAGGTTCGTTTTCTTGGAAAATTTGCACGACTTTAGCGGATGTTACGTTGTCGTAGCGCTTGAAGCGACCGGAAAACAAATAAACTGTTATGCCATCAGGATCGAGTTCTTCGCATTTATTCGCCAAGGCGATCGTCGATTCTTGCATGAGCGCCCACCGACTTCTACCGCCCATCTGGTCTTTCGTGTACATACTGCCGCTTTTGTCAATAATGATGGTATAATCGCGGTTCTGAAGCATAGGATTTTTCCTGTTAATTAAGTTTTTCCCAAAAAGAGCAAAACCAGCGAGTAGAAGCTGTTGAGCTTTAGTTGCTCGCTGGTTTTTTTAGTTGATTTGCGATCGCAAATACCGGAATTTAAGCTGCAACTAAAGCATCTTTAAGTGGCTTCCAGCTAAAAGCTCGATCGCCCCCCATCTCCACTGCTATTTTAACTCGCGGTTCTAACGTCGGCAAAACAGTCAAATACTCAATCTCCTGATTCGACAAAATGTGCCCTTCAATAATCCACAGCACCAGTCCTTTTGCTTTCGGCGGCAAATTGTCTAATTGAGTTTGCAAAATCGGTGGCACGTAGTACGTATAACCCACAGCCGATTCATTGCCAGTAGTTTTTTTGCCCAAATGCGGCGGCCGCACCCCGTGAACCCCCGTCAAATACATCGCCAAATCACCCAAACCCCGCGCCGAAATCGTGTGTGCACCGTAACCCGCAGCCCTCAGCCGCCGCAGGTAGCGCCCCTCAAATCCTCCCTCTAAAGGAACGTACAGGGCCAGCGACCCCGACTTTTCCAAATCCCGAATCACATCCGAGCCCGTCGTAATCAGTCCCATAAATTTGTCTTGCCTGCTATCTTAAATTTGGTCGATCGCTGCTTGTGAGCTTGAGATATTATAAATCCTCGCTTCCGAGGCGAAAACTTATATTCGCGGCCTTGACAAACGGCAAACACTTCATGTACCATAGTGAATTGTCGCCGTAAAGGATACTGAGTGGTTTACTGCTCAAGTCCTGGCACAAACAAGCAAGACCGAAATAAAACTCGGAGATCGAACAGGTAAAAAGCTGCGAATCTCAACCCTTGCAAGACTTCCACAAGCTCGCTCCCAAATTTAAAACTCAAATTTTAAACACCGAGGAAGGCTGTTGGTTGATAACAGTTAATTGCAGGAACACTGAAATAAATGTTTCTGCACAAGAGCAAGCGGATTGACGTAAATTTCGCAATCCGAAACCTCTTGCGTAAATAAAAGGAAAAAAATCCGTGTCTGTAGGCATTCTTGGCACCAAACTAGGCATGACTCAAGTGTTTGACGCCGAAGGGAGAGCCATCCCCGTCACCGTCATACAAGCAGGGCCTTGTACAGTAACTCAAATCAAAACAAAACAAACTGACGGCTACGGTGCCGTTCAAGTCGGATATGGCGATGTTAAGCCGAAGGCTCTCAACAAGCCAGAATTAGGACACCTTGCCAAGTCGGCAGCGACACCATTGCGCCACTTGCAGGAATACCGATTGGAAGATACCAGTTCCTTTGAATTAGGCCAACAACTAAAAGCAGATACTTTTACACCGGGACAAATAGTAGATGTCATCGGTACAAGCATCGGTAAAGGTTTTGCAGGCTTCCAAAAGCGCCACAACTTTAAACGAGGCCCCATGTCTCACGGTTCCAAAAACCACCGCGAGCCAGGCTCGATCGGACCTGGAACAACTCCCGGTCGCGTTTATCCCGGGAAAAGAATGGCGGGACGTATGGGCAACGTTCAAGTCACCGTCCGCAAACTAACAATTGTCCGGGTGGATACAGAGCAGAATTTGCTGCTAATTAAGGGAGCAGTTCCCGGCAAAGCTGGCGCCTTAGTCAATGTTGTGCCTGAGAAAAAAGTAGGACGTTAGTCAGTAGTCATGAGTCAGTAGTCAGCACTCAGTAGATAGTGGTTGGCGGTTAGTAGCAAGCAAGAACTAAGAGCTGAAAACTAAGAGCTGAAAACTAAGACCTGAGAACAGACAACAGACAACAGACAACAGACAACAGACAACTAACAACAGACAACTAACAACAGACAAAGGACAAAAGATATGGTTAATTGTGTAGTGCGAAATTGGCAAGGCGAAGAAGTTGGGGAAACAACTTTAGAACTGCGCGTAGCCAAAGAAGAAAATGCGTCTCACATTGTTCACAGAGCATTGACGCGGCAAATGAATAACGCCCGTCAAGGAAATGCTTCTACCAAAACTCGATCGGAAGTCAGAGGCGGTGGCCGCAAACCTTGGCGTCAAAAAGGCACCGGCCGAGCCAGAGCAGGTTCGATCCGTTCTCCGCTGTGGCGGGGCGGTGGTGTCATCTTCGGGCCAAAACCCAGAGACTTTGAAGTCAAAATGAACAAAAAGGAACGCCGTCTCGCTTTGCGGACAGCATTCCAAAGTCGCACCGAAGACATAATTGTGGTTGAAGAATTTGCAGAGCAATTTCAGAGACCGAAAAGCAAAGAATTGCTGAGTGCGATCGCCCGCTGGGGCATAGAACCAGATACAAAAGTTCTGTTAATCTTGCCAGAACCGCAACTAAACGTCTACTTATCAGGACGCAACATCGAATTAGTAAACGTCATCTTGGCAACTTCCCTGAATGTTTACGACGTTCTCGCGGCTGACAAAATTATCGTCACATCTACAGCCATAGCTAAAATTCAGGAGATTTACGGTGAGTAAAATCGACCCCCGCGACTACGCAGATTTGATCCAGCGTCCGATTCTCACCGAGAAAGCTACCCGAATGATGGAATTAAATCAATTCACATTCGACGTAGCCCCCAAAGCGACCAAGCCTCAAATCAAAGCTGCAATCGAAGAACTATTTAAGGTTAAAGTCATCGGCGTCAACACCCAAAACCCGCCGCGCAAAAAGCGTCGAGTTGGCAAATTCGTCGGCTTTAAACCTACTTACAAGCGAGCAACCGTAACTCTAAGCGACGGAGACTCGATCCGCAAACTCCTATTCCCAGAAGTTTAGCAAATTTTGGATTTTAGATTTTAGATTTTAGATTGCGGTTAACTGGTGAAAATACCAAACCCAGAAAGCTAGCAAGTTAACTGATAATCGCAAATCTAAAATCCAAAACCGCCAAGTCCTTGCATCCCAAATCTAAAATCTAAAATCTAAAATCGATTATGGGCATCCGTTCTTACCGACCTTATACCTCCAGCACCCGGGAACAGACCGTCTCGGACTTCGCTGAAATTACCAGATCAGAACCAGAAAAGTCTCTAACCAGCAACAAGCACACCAAACAAGGCCGCAACAACCGAGGCGTCATCACCTGTCGCCACCGGGGAGGCGGTCACAAACGGCTGTATAGAGACATCGACTTCCGCCGCGACAAACACAGCATTCCCGCTACCGTCAAGGCGATCGAATACGACCCCAATCGCAACGCCCGCATCGCCCTCCTGTTCTACAAAGACGGCGAAAAACGGTACATCCTGCACCCGCTCAACTTAAACGTCGGTACAGTAATTATCTCAGGTCCCGACGCGCCGATCGAAATCGGCAACGCCCTCCCCCTGAAGAACATTCCCCTCGGTACCAGCATCCACAACGTCGAGCTAGTACCAGGTAAAGGCGGGCAAATCGTTCGTTCCGCAGGCTCCAGCGCTCAGCTAATGGCAAAAGAAGGTAGCTACGTCACCCTCAAACTGCCCTCCGGCGAACAGCGCAAAGTCCGCGCCGACTGCTACGCCACCATCGGTCAAGTCGGCAACACAGACGCCAGAAACATCAGCCTCGGTAAAGCCGGCCGCACCCGATGGAAAGGTCGCAGACCCACCGTTCGCGGTAGCGTCATGAACCCGGTAGACCACCCGCATGGAGGCGGCGAAGGCAAAGCTCCTATTGGACGTCCGGGGCCTGTCACTCCTTGGGGTAAACCAGCATTGGGTGCAAAAACTCGACCCAAAAACAAGCGCAGCGACGCTTTAATCGTCCGGCGCCGCCGCAAAGCTTCCAAGCGCGGCAAGGGCGGCAGACAAAGTTAGTCATCAGTCAGCAATCTTCAGTCGTTAGTTGTTAACTGCTAACTAATGGCTGAGGATTGAGGACCAATGACGGCTGAATGCTGACTAATGACTCCTGAATCACTAAAAAAATTATGTCTCGATCTCTAAAAAAAGGTCCGTTTGTCGCAGATAATCTGATGACAAAAATCGAAAAACTCAACGCCGCAGGCCAAAAACAAGTAATTAAAACTTGGTCGCGCTCTTCCACAATCCTGCCCCAAATGGTAGGTCACACCATCGCCGTTCACAACGGCAGACAGCACGTACCCGTCTACCTCACAGACCAAATGGTAGGCCACAAACTCGGAGAATTTTCCCCGACTCGTACTTTTAGAGGTCACGCTAAAAGTGGTGATAAAAAGGCAAAAAGATAGCCGAATTAGGTGACAGGTAAGAGGTAGTCGGAAAAAAAAATTACCAATTACCAATTACCAATTACCCAATTACCAATTACCAATTACCAAAATCTTCATGGCTATAGATACCACATCCGAAATTAAGGCGAGCGCCCGCTACATCAGAACATCCCCGTTCAAAGTGCGCCGCGTCCTCGACCAAATTCGCGGCAAAAGCTACCAAGAAGCGCTGATTTTACTCGAATTCATGCCCTACCGCGCCTGCGAACCAATTGTCAAAGTTTTGCGATCGGCAGTAGCAAACGCCGAACACAACGCAGGATTGGATAAAGCCAAGCTCGTAGTTTCTCAAGCTTACGCAGACCAAGGCCCAGTCCTCAAACGATTCAGACCCCGCGCTCAAGGTCGTGCCTACCAAATCCGCAAGCCAACTTGTCACATTACCGTAGTAGTGGCTCCGATCGTAGAAAACTAACCCGGGAAAACGTAATAGGTAATAAACAGCTTAAAGTTGAAAAAACAGGTAATCACCAATTACCAATTACCAGTTACAAATTACCAATTACCAATTAACTCATCAACTTTTATGGGCCAAAAAATACATCCAATTGGTTTCCGCCTCGGCATTACCCAAGAGCACCGCTCTCGCTGGTTTGCTGACGCCAGAAACTATCCAGAACTCTTGCAAGAAGACTATAAAATTCGCAAGTACGTCCGCAAAACCCTCAGCAATGCTGGCATTTCCTCGGTCAAAATTGAGCGCAAAGCCGATCAAATCGACCTAGAAGTGTTCACCGCCAGACCGGGCGTTGTCGTCGGCCGCGGCGGAGCAGGCATCGAAACTTTGCGCGTCGGTTTGCAGCAGCAACTCGGCAGCAACCGCCAAATCCGCATCAACGTCGTCGAAGTTCAGCGAGTAGATGCGGATGCAACACTGATCGCAGAATACATCGCTCAGCAACTAGAACGGCGCGTATCCTTCCGCCGAGTAGTCCGCCAAGCAATCACCCGCGCCCAAAAAGTAGGCATCCAAGGCATCAAAATTCAAGTCAGCGGACGCCTCAACGGTGCAGAAATCGCACGTACCGAATGGACGCGCGAAGGAAGAGTCCCCTTGCACACGCTGCGGGCCGACATCGACTACTCCTACTGCACCGCTCAAACCATCTACGGTATTCTGGGCATTAAAGTTTGGGTTTTCAAAGGCGAAATTATTCCCGGGCAGGAACAGCAGGAGGCTGCACCAAATGCAGCAGTGCCCCGCACCAAACAAAAGCGCCGCCGCCAGAACTTTGAAGATCGATCGAACGAAGGCTAGCTAATTGTTAACTGTTAGTTGTCACTTGTTAAGTGTCAGTTGTTCCAAACCAATCACCAATTAGCAATCACCAATTAGCAATTAGCAATCACCAATTACCCAACTCCCTTTCGCCATGTTAAGCCCTAAAAGAACCAAATTCCGCAAACAACAGCGCGGGCGAATGAGCGGTGTTGCCACCCGCGGCAACACAGTTAGCTTTGGCGACTTCGCCCTCCAAGCCATCGAACCCGCCTGGATAACTTCCCGCCAAATAGAAGCCGGACGCCGCGCCATGACCCGCTATATCCGCCGGGGTGGCAAAATCTGGATTCGCATTTTTCCCGACAAACCAGTCACCCAGCGCGCAGCAGAAACCCGGATGGGTTCCGGTAAAGGCGCACCTGAGTTTTGGGTTGCCGTAGTCAAACCAGGTCGGGTAATGTTTGAAATTGGTGGCGTAACTGAAGAAACTGCCCGCGAAGCAATGCGTTTGGCATCTTTCAAATTACCAATTAAAACCAAGTTCATCACCCGCGAAGAAGACCAGTCATAGCGATAATCGAAGGTAGAACTAGGTCGGCATTGGTCAAAATTTTAAACTGCTACAGCAGCAATTTAAAATCAGCCATTCATAACTTTTCTTTCCTTCGACATTCAGCATCTAGACAATTCTGTCTTCTGTCATACCGCTCGCTAACGAGAAAGCACACAATTATGTCTTTGCCCAAGATTAAAGAAGCTAGAGAATTAAGCGATGCAGCACTAGCAGAGCAAATTTTAGCCGCCAAGCGTCAACTAATGGAATTGCGGCTCCAGCAAGCTACCGGCCGCATGGAAAAGCCTCACCTGTTCAAGCACGTCAAGCACCGCGTCGCTCAATTGATGACAGTTGAACGCGAGCGCCAAATCGCAGCAGATGCAGAAGCGGCAGAAAAATTAGCCGCATCTAAAGAAGCAGCACAGCCTGCTCCCACCGCAGCAGTCAGCCAAGAGTCAGAAGCAGCCGAGCCGACGATCGCAGAGTAGCTAAAAAAAACTCAATTGAACAATAAAAATAGGTAGCTATGGCAATTAAAGAACGAGTTGGCGTAGTAGTCAGCGACAAGATGGATAAAACCGTCGTGGTAGCAATCGAAAACCGCTCCTCCCACACCAAATACGGCAAAATCGTAGTCCGCACCAAGCGGTACAAAGCTCACGACGAAGAAAATCAGTGCAAGTCGGGCGATCGTGTCCGCATCACGGAAACTCGGCCTTTGAGCAAAACCAAACGCTGGACGGTTGCTGAGATTTTCGGTGCAAAAAATGGCTAACAGTTAATTCTTAATTGCTTTCAAGTGTGCGATCGTCAAATCAATCGATCGACCCTGTGATTAACCATCAATTAGCAATTAGCAGTTAGTAGTTAGCAAGCATCAAATTACCTTTTCCCCAATCACCATGATTCAACCCCAGACATACCTCAATGTCGCCGACAATAGCGGAGCCCGCAAACTGATGTGCATCCGCGTATTGGGAGGCGGCAACCGCCGCTACGGCGGAGTCGGCGATGTCATCATTGCCGTCGTCAAAGACGCCATCCCCAATATGGCCGTCAAAAAATCAGATGTCGTCCGGGCCGTCATAGTCAGAACCCGCAAAGGCCTGCGCCGTGACAGCGGCATGAGCATTCGTTTTGACGATAACGCCGCCGTTATTATCAACGTAGACGGCAACCCCAAAGGTACTCGCGTTTTCGGCCCCGTAGCCCGCGAACTGCGCGACAAAAACTTTACGAAAATCGTTTCATTAGCCCCGGAGGTACTTTAAAATGTACGGAAAAAAGGGTAAAGCAACTAGCGAACTGCAGCGCTACAGAATGCACGTCAAAGCAGGCGACACCGTGCAAATAATTACTGGCAAAGAGAAAGGAAAAGTCGGACAAATCTTAAAGACATATCCTAAAGTCAGCAAAGTAATTGTTAAAGGTGTAAATATCAGAACCAAGCACGTCAAGCCTCAGCAAGAGGGAGAATCAGGGAAAATAGTCACGTTTGAGGCTCCCATTCACAGCTCAAATGTCATGCACTATTCGGAAAAAGAGAAAATAGCCAGCCGCGTTTGCTATACATTTAGCGAAGATGGCCGGAAACTGCGACAGCTCAAAAAAACCGGAGAAATCATTGATTAATAGTGATTGGTTATAAGCCATCAGTCATTAGTCCGCCTTCTGACAACTGACTTCTCAACTCATAACTAATAGCTAACATCGGTGGAACTGACAATCGACAAATTCCCTGACCAAGCCCAGGGACAGTTAACGAAACACAAAAACTATGCCGGACAAACTCAAGGTTGTTTATCAAGAAAAAATCGTTCCGACACTGATGGATCAGTTTAAATATACTAATATCCATCAGGTTCCCAAACTCGTCAAAGTCACAGTGAACCGCGGTTTGGGAGAAGCATCTCAAAACGCTAAGGCACTGGATTCGTCGATCAACGAAATTGGCATCATCACCGGGCAAAAACCAGTGGTGACGCGGGCGAAAAAAGCGATCGCAGGCTTCAAAATCCGCAAAGGAGTACCCGTCGGCGTTATGGTGACGCTGCGCGCCGATCGGATGTACGATTTTCTCGATCGGCTGATCAACCTCGCACTCCCCCGAATCCGCGACTTCCGCGGCATCAGCCCCAAAAGCTTTGACGGGCGCGGCAACTACAGCTTGGGTCTGAGAGAACAGCTAATTTTCCCAGAAATAGAATATGACAGCATCGATCAAATTCGAGGCATGGACATTTCAATAATCACCACAGCAAACACCGACGAAGAAGGACGCGCCTTGCTTAAAGAAATGGGAATGCCGTTCCGGGACAACTAAGCACTAGAGTAAGAAGCAAAACATGGCAGCTAACGATACCATAGCAGATATGTTGACGCGCATTCGCAATTCTTGCATGGCGCGCCATCAAACAACGCAAATTCCAGCTACAAAAATGACCCGCAGCATCGCCCAAGTCCTCAAAAGTGAAGGCTTTATCGGCGAATTTGAAGAAGCAGAAGCAGAAGGGATCAACCGACATTTAGTGCTTTCTCTAAAGTACAAAGGTAAAACTCGCAAGCCCATTATCACGGCACTTAAGCGAGTTAGCAAACCAGGACTGCGCGTTTACTCGAACCGTAAAGAATTGCCCAGAGTGTTAGGCGGAATTGGCATAGCCATTATTTCTACCTCCAGTGGCATTATGACGGATAGAGAAGCTCGACGCCAAGGTTTGGGCGGTGAAGTGCTTTGTTATGTTTGGTAGTCATTAGTCATTAGTCATTAGTCGCTGGTCGTTGGCAATAAACTCCAAAATCAATTACTAAGGACTAATAACTAAAGACTAATAATCAAGGACTAATAACTAAAAACAAAGGACAAAAACTATGTCGCGAATTGGCAAGCGTCCGATTAGCATTCCCAATAAAGTCACCATCACCCTAGACGGTCAAAAAGTAGCCGTCAAAGGTCCTAAAGGTGAACTTTCCCGAGTTATCCCAGCCGAAATCGTCATGGGACTCGAAGGCGAGACTTTACTCGTTACCCGCAGAGACGAATCTCGCGTCGCCAGACAACTGCACGGCTTGTGCCGCACCCTAGTCGCCAACATGGTCGAAGGTGTATCTCAAGGTTTTCAGCGGCGCCTGGAAATTATCGGCACAGGTTATCGGGCACAGGTTCAAGGACGGAACCTGATTTTAAACGTCGGTTACAGCAAGCCGGTGGAAATGCCTCCTCCAGAAGGCATAACAATGGCAGTTGAAGGCAACACCAACGTCATTGTCTCCGGCATTGACAAAGAACTCGTAGGCAATACAGCAGCCCGCATCCGCGCGGTGCGTCCGCCCGAAGTCTATAAGGGCAAAGGCATTCGCTACAGCGGCGAAGTCGTCCGGCGCAAAGCTGGTAAAACAGGCAAAACAGGTAAGAAGTAACAATGAAGCTTACTCGCAAAGAATCAGTCCACCGCAGACACCGCCGGGTGCGGCGCAAGGTGTTCGGCACCTCCGAACGTCCCAGACTAGCGGTATTTCGATCGGATCAGCACATCTACGCCCAAGTAATCGACGACACGGCACAGCACACTTTGGCTGCTGCGTCAACCCTCGATCCCGAATTGAAGTCAACTCTCAGTTCTGGTGGCAACTGCTCCGCGAGCGTGCAAGTCGGTCAGTTGATTGCCAAACGCTGTTCCAGCGCTGGCATAGTCAAAGTCGTATTCGATCGCGGAGGCAACCTCTATCACGGTCGTGTCAAAGCCCTTGCAGAAGCAGCTCGCGAAGCCGGGTTAGACTTTTAGAGGAGGTAATAGGTAGCGGGTAATGAGTAATTAAAAAGTCAAAAGTCAAAAGTTGAAAGTTAAAAGGCAAAATCCAGATTTCTTCTATTTTTACTTTTTGCTCAAACTTTTACTTTTTGCTCAAACAATTACCACTTGCCGATCGCCTTTGACCAATTACTAATTCCCACAGGACAAAACTATGGCAGAACAAAAAGAACAGCGCACCAAGAAAAAAAGCAGCAGCAACAAAACGCGCGAAAAAGAATCCGAATGGCAAGAGCGGGTCGTTCAGATCCGGCGCGTTACCAAAGTAGTCAAAGGCGGTAAAAAACTCAGCTTCCGCGCCATAGTCATTATCGGCAACGAACGCGGTCAAGTTGGAGTGGGAGTCGGCAAAGCTAGCGACGTAATCGGTGCCGTTAAAAAAGGCGTCGCTGACGGCAAAAAGCACCTAATTGAAGTCCCCCTCACCAAAGCTAACTCCATCCCTCACCCCATCAACGGTGACGGTGGCGGAGCCAAAGTCATGATGCGTCCGGCCGCTCCGGGAACCGGCGTAATTGCAGGGGGAGCAGTGCGAACTGTTCTCGAACTAGCAGGAGTCCGTAACATCTTAGCCAAACAGCTAGGTTCTGGAAATCCCTTAAACAACGCCCGAGCAGCAGTCAACGCCCTCTCCACCCTCCGCACATTGTCCGAAGTTGCTCAAGAACGCGGAATTCCAGTAGAAAATCTCTACGGTTAGGGCACGCGAGAATGGGAAACTGTAAGTTTTGAGTGTTAAGTGCTGGCGTTGAGAATAAAAAAATCCGCAACTCAAAACTCACGCACTCAAAACTACTGCGCACCCGCTCTCTAAATACCAATTACCAATTACCAATTACTAAAACTATGAGATTGCAAGACGCCCGACCCAAAGCAGGCTCCCAAAAGCGCCCCCGACGCTTGGGCAGAGGTATTTCTGCCGGTCAAGGCGCGAGCTCCGGCAAAGGGATGCGCGGTCAAAAATCTAGAGCCGGTAGCGGCACTAGACCCGGTTTTGAAGGTGGTCAAAATCCTCTTTACCGCCGCCTGCCCAAGCTCAAAAGCTTCCCGATCGTGAACCGCAAAGAGTACACTACCATTAATGTAAGTAAATTAGCATCGCTGCCAGCAAACACAGAAGTTACTCTCACCTCTTTGATCCAAGCAAAAATTGTCACCGCAGACAACGGTCCGCTGAAAATCTTAGGAGATGGCGAATTGAATGTGCCTTTGCAAGTGCGCGCCTCGGCTTTTACCGCAGGTGCTCGCACCAAAATTGAAGCTGCAGGCGGAAGTTGCGAATTAGTTGCGTGAAGATTTGAGGTTTGAGAGTATGTCCTTTTCTCAAATCCTCAAGCTTGCTATCAGAAAATGATTTAGTCGAAAATCCCAAATCTAAAATCCAAAATCGTAACTATGGACGTTAGTAGAGAAAAAGCGCCAACTGCACAAGAGACGTTCATGCAGATGGCTCAAGCTGCGGGTTTACGAGGTCGCATCCTCGTAACCATTGGCTTACTGATTTTAGTCCGCCTGGGTGTCCACTTGCCAGTCCCCGGCATCGATCGAGTCGCCTTTGCCCAAAACGTCCAAAATAGCCCTTTAATTGGCTTTCTGGATTTGTTCTCAGGAGGCGGCTTGTCAGCTTTGGGGATTTTCGCGCTGGGGATTTTGCCCTACATTAATGCTTCAATTATTGTGCAACTTCTAACTGCGGCTCTGCCAAGTTTAGAAGACTTGCAGAAAAATGAAGGGGAAGCAGGGCGGCGCAAGATTTCTCAAATTACTCGCTACGTTTCTTTGGGCTGGGCAATTCTGCAAAGCATTGGCATTGCGATTTGGGTCAGCCCTTTTGCTCAAGCTCCGGCCCCTTTATTCATAGCACAAACTGCTTTGGCCCTGACGGCCGGGTCGATGTTTGTCATGTGGGTGTCGGAATTGGTGACGGAGCGCGGCATCGGGAACGGGGCGTCGCTGCTGATCTTTATCAACATTGTGTCGGTTTTGCCACGTTCTTTGGGACAAACTTTTGAATTGGCTCAAAGTGGGGACACGCAAGTTGTCGGCCGTGTAGTAGTTCTGCTCCTGGTCTTTTTGGTGACGATTGTCGGGATTGTTTTTGTTCAGGAAGGTACTCGCCGCATTCCGATTATTTCGGCCCGCCGCCAAGTCGGCCGCAAAGTTTATCGGGAGAGCCGGAGCTATCTGCCCCTGCGCTTGAATCAAGGCGGAGTGATGCCGATTATTTTTGCATCTTCGGTTTTGATTGTGCCCTCTTTCCTCGCTCAGTCTCTCAATAACCCGTTTTTGGTTCAAGTTGCTAATGTTTTGAGTCCGAACGGACCGACGCCTTGGGCTTACGCGCTGTTTTATCTGACTTTGATTCTGTTCTTCAGCTATTTCTACGCTTCGTTGATTGTCAACCCCGTAGATATGTCTCAGAACTTGAAGAAAATGGGCGCCAGCATTCCTGGAATTCGTCCGGGTCAGAAAACCAGCGATTATGTGGAGAAGGTTTTGAACCGTTTGACGTTCTTGGGAGCGATTTTTCTCGGTCTGGTGGCCATTGTACCAACTGCTGTAGAAAGCGCGATCGGGGTGCAAACTTTTAGAGGTTTTGGCGCAACTTCCCTGCTGATTCTGGTGGGCGTCGCGATCGAAACTGCTAAGCAAATTCAAACTTACGTCATCTCCCAGAGATATGAAGGAATGGTGAAGTAATCGCAATGCAATTTATTTTCATGGGACCTCCAGGGGCGGGAAAGGGAACTCAAGCTCAGATATTAGCCGCTCTCTGGAAAATACCCCACATTTCTACGGGCGAAATCCTGCGCGCCTGCGTGGTGGCGAAAACTGCCTTGGGTCTAAAGGCGCAAGCCTACATGGACAGGGGTGAGTTGGTTCCCGACCAATTGCTGATGGATATCGTGCAGGAACGCTTGAATGAACCGGACGCTAATGCTGGCTGGATTCTTGACGGCTTTCCCCGCACAGTCGCCCAGGCAACTTTTTTAGACAAACTGCTGCACCAGCTCAGCGGTGCCGAGGGCAATACACCGAACCCGAAATTTGATCTCAAAGCTGTTAATCTCGACGTGCCTGACGACATTTTGGTGTCTCGCCTGCTGTCGCGGGGCCGGCAGGATGACAATGAGGAGACGATCCGCCGCCGGTTGCAAGTTTATCGCGAGCAAACTGAGCCTTTGATTGATTTTTACAGCGGCCGCCAACAGTTAGTTGCGGTTGATGGCAATCGATCGATGGAATTAGTCACCGCAGAACTGCAAAAATCTCTCTCGGGCAACTCTTGAACCCTCTCAATACAGCTTGTTACTCACAAGCTTTTGCTAAGATATGTTAACTAGGAGCTTTTTGTGCTATCAGGTTTTGTGAGGGTTGCTAGAGACCGGATTGAACTCGATACTAATTGCCACAACTTTACTCAAGTAAAGCTAAAGCAAGCGGTTGGTTGAGCCAACAAGTCGATCGATCGAGTCGCCCGAATTCTTGCCCCCGTTCCCGTTTGACCGCTACCAGTAAATAGGTTTTGAGGCGGCTCCGCGGGATACTCCTAGTTAATCAAATGTAGAGTTGAGGTAAATACCAAATTGTCTAAGCAAGATTTAATTGAAATGGAAGGGACAGTGACGGAATCCCTTCCCAATGCGATGTTTCGCGTTGACCTAGATAATGGGTTTAACGTGCTGGCTCACATTTCCGGAAAGATCCGTCGCAACTACATCAAAATTCTGCCTGGCGATCGCGTCAAAGTCGAATTGACTCCCTACGACTTGACCAAAGGCAGGATTACTTATCGCCTTCGGAAAAAATAGGCTTAGATAAAACTTTCTAAAAACTAATTCTAAGTTTAATTAGAGAGAATTTGGTAAAAAGCGTCAATTTTATGCTATAATGCTACGTTTGTAGTGTTGCCGAGAAGGGCGTCAACAACCCACCGGTGTACCGGGTTAAGTCATTGCTACGCCGTAAAAGTATCACTCGCCAACACTCTGGCGCAGGGGAACTTTACCCCAGCAATGGGAGTGGGTGCAAGCGGGCTCCTTCATGAAACAACCCGCACTTTATACAATTTAATCGAGGAGAGGCCTACACCTTGCCCAGCCTCTCCTCCCACCGCTCTACGGGCAGTCCCAGCGTGCCTGCTCTCCAGTAGAGCGGGGTTCTCCAGGCAGGAAGAAAGATGAAAGTTCGAGCATCTGTCAAAAAAATTTGTGAGAAATGTCGCGTCATCCGCCGTCGCGGTCGAGTGATGGTGATATGCACTAACCCGAAACACAAACAGCGCCAAGGTTAGAAAAAACGAAGATTGGGCACTGCACGCAGGTGCATCCTAATTGAACATTGTAGCCAAACAGGAAAACTAGGGAGACAAAAAGTGTGGCACGGATTGCCGGGGTAGACCTTCCACGCGATAAGCGCGTCGAAATAGGTCTGACATACATTTACGGAATAGGCTTGTCGCGGGCCCAAAAAATTATCGCTGCAACAGGCGTAAATCCTGACACTCGCGTCAAGGATTTAACAGAGGCCGACGTGACAGCTCTGCGGGCTCATGTAGAAACTACATACCAAATCGAAGGAGACCTCCGGCGCTGGGAGTCAATGAACATCAAGCGCCTGATGGACATCGGAACTTATCGCGGTCGGCGTCACCGTTTGGGTCTGCCGGTGCGGGGACAACGAACCCGTACCAATGCCAGAACCCGTCGTGGCGTCCGCCGAACAGTTGCGGGCAAGAAAAAGGCACCTTCCAAGAAGTAACATCTTTTTGGGAAAAATACGCTGGGGGCTGCTGGCTCCTAGCGCTTCGGAACATTAGTTGAGAGAAACGTTAAAGAGACTAATATGGCGCGACAACAAACAGGCAAGAAATCTGGTGCAAAAAAGCAGAAACGGAATGTACCCAATGGGGTAGGCTACATCCAGTCTACCTTTAACAACACGATTGTAACTATTACCGACCTCAACGGCGAAGTAATATCCTGGGCATCGGCAGGTTCCAGCGGTTTTAAAGGAGCTAAGAAGGGGACTCCCTTTGCAGCTCAAACAGCAGCAGAAAGTGCTGCTCGCAGAGCCAACGACCAAGGAATGCGCCAAATAGAAGTAATGGTGAGCGGCCCCGGAGCAGGTCGAGAAACTGCAATTCGGGCGCTGCAAGGGGCGGGACTGGAAATCACCCTGATTAGAGATGTTACCCCAATTCCTCACAACGGCTGTCGCCCTCCCAAGCGGCGTAGAGTCTAAAACGATTTGAGATTTTAGATTTTAGATTTTGGATAATGGCTAACTGCTTAAAGTCAAAAACTAATGGTTCTAACTGTTGCCCCGTCCATCCAAAATCCGAAATCAGTTCAGGGGTATGCTCTGCAATCTAAAATCCAAAATCAAAAATCCAAAGTGGAAAAGGGAGGTCACTCCGTGGCGCAGTTTCAAATTGAATGTATAGAGTCTAACACTGACAAAGACCGCAGTCAGTACGGAAAATTTGTCCTGGAACCGCTCGAGCGCGGTCAGGGAACAACTGTTGGGAATGCGCTTCGGCGAGTTCTGCTGTCAAATTTGGAAGGAACGGCAGTAACTTCAGTCCGCATCGCGGGCGTCAATCACGAGTTTGCCACGATCGAAGGGGTACGTGAGGATGTTCTAGAAATTCTCCTGAACATGAAAGAGGTCGTCCTCAAAACTCATTCTCAGCAGCCGCAAATCGGCAGGTTGCGGATTGAGGGGCCCGTCACCGTTACGGCCGATCGATTCGATTTGCCCTCAGAGGTGGAATTGATCGATCGCTCCCAGTACATTGCAACTCTCTCGCCCGGCTCAGTTCTGGAAATGGAATTCAGAATTGAAAAAGGCATCGGATACCGAGCAGTAGACCGCAGTCGCGATGATGGGTCGGCTTTGGATTTTCTCCAAATTGACGCCATCTTTATGCCGATTCGCAGAGTCAACTACAGCGTTGAAGATGCTCGGGTAGGCGGGACTGTCGAGAAAGACCGGCTGATTATGGAAATCTGGACTGATGGCAGCGTGACTCCTCAAGAAGCTTTGAGTCAATCTGCCCACATCCTGGTAGATTTATTTGCACCTCTCAAAGACATCACCCAAGATTCTCTCAAACCAGAGTATCCCGGTGAAGCCGATCCTACCAGCCAAATTCCGATCGAAGAATTGCAGTTGTCCGTCCGGGCTTACAACTGTCTCAAGCGGGCTCAGATCAACTCAGTCGCAGACTTATTGGATTATACCCAAGAAGACTTGCTCGAGATCAAGAATTTCGGGCAGAAGTCCGCAGAAGAAGTGATTGAAGCTTTACAAAAACGCTTGGGCATTACCTTGCCACAGGAAAAATCAGCTAAAAGTTAATCAACGGGTAACGGGTAAAAAAGTTCTGAATTTTAAGCCGGTGAGTTTTTAAGTTAAAGAATTCACCGCTCAAAACTCGCGGACTATCCCGGCGCCCAATTACCAATTACCAATTACCAACTGCCATGCGTCACCGCTGTCGCGTTCCCCAACTCAGCAAACCGGCTGACCAGCGCCGCGCCCTACTGCGCTCGCTGACCACCGAATTAATCCGCCACGGTAAAATCACGACCACTCTCGCCCGCGCCAAAGCGCTGCGCTCAGAGGCGGACAGGATGATTACCCTGGCCAAAGATGGCTCCTTGGCCGCTCGCCGCCAAGCTATGGGCTATATCTACGATAAACAGTTAGTACACGCCTTGTTTGAGGCGGCACAAGAACGGTACGGCTCGCGCAACGGGGGCTACACCCGCGTAGTACGAACTGTCCCCCGTCAAGGAGACAATTCCGAAATGGCGATCGTTGAACTGGTTTAATTCAATTTTGGGTTGGAGATTTGTGATTTATGACTGACAATCCAAAATCCCCAATCGAAAATCCCCAATCGATACAGCGCGTTGCTCTGGTCATCCAATACCTCGGCACTAACTTTCACGGTTGGCAGCGACAGCCGAACCAGCGTACAGTACAAGAAGAAATTGAAACAGCAATATCGACTGTTCTGGAACGCCCGGTAACGCTGCACGCTGCCGGGAGAACGGATGCGGGAGTTCACGCCGCTGCTCAAGTAGCCCATTTTGACGCCCAGGGTCCAATTCCGGCTCACCGCTGGGCAAGCGTTCTCAACTCTCGACTGGCAAAAGATATTTTAATTCGAGCTTCGGCAAAGGTGGAACCTACCTGGCACGCTCGGTTCTCAGCCAGTTGGCGGCGCTATCGCTACACCCTTTATACAGACCCGACCCCTAATTTGTTTGTGCGTCCTTTTGCTTGGCACTGCTATCACGCCCCTGTGGATGAATCTTTGATTCAGACAGCTTTGACACCGCTAATCGGGCGGCATCACCTGGCTGCTTTCCACCGCGCGGGTTCTGCCCGCCCCCATTCCTGGGTGGACGTGCAAGCGGCCGAGTGTCAGCGTTCTGGGCCTCTTATCTATATTGAGGTTCAGGCGAGCGGGTTTCTGTACGGGATGATGCGGCTGCTGGTGGGGTTGCTGGTGCAGGTGGGTCGCGGGGAAAGGCCGATCGACAATTTCACAGATATCTGGGTCAACGAACGCCGAGAAATGGTAAAATATGCCGCTCCCGCTCAAGGTTTGTGCCTGCTGCGGGTTGGCTATTCAGAATTTCCCTTTCCCCCAGAAGTCTGGTACGACACTCAGCCAAAATTAGTCATTAGTCATTAGTCATTAGTCATTAGTCATTAGTCATTAGGTAACTACTAATAAAAAACTAAGGACAACTAACAATTAAAAATTGACAACTGACAACTGACAACTGACAACTAACAACAGTTAACAGTTAATAGACAACAAACAACAAACAATGAACAAAACTTACGTCCCTACTCAAGACTCCCTAGAGCACAAGTGGTACGTGGTCGATGCCGCCGACCAGCGGCTGGGCCGTCTGGCAACTGAAGTTGCCATGTACCTCCGGGGGAAACACAAACCGACTTACACTCCTTCTATGGATACCGGCGACTTCGTAATTGTCATCAATGCTGACAAAATCGCTGTTACTGGCAAAAAACGCACCCAGAAAATCTACCGCCGCCATTCTGGAAGACCGGGCGGCATGAAAACAGAAACTTTTGCCAAATTGCAAGCACGTTTGCCCGAAAGAATTGTCGAAGAAGCTATACGGGGAATGCTGCCTCACACTTCTCTGGGCAGACAACTGTTTACTAAACTGAAGGTGTACGCTGGCCCCAACCACCCGCACCAAGCTCAAAAACCAGAAGAATTAATTGTTCACACGATTCCGGGAGGAAATGAGTAATGCAAGCAACAGATACATCCGGTCGCGCTGTGTACTGGGGTACCGGCCGCCGCAAGCGTTCCGTAGCGCGGGTGCGCTTGGTTCCCGGCACTGGCATACTGACTGTCAATGGTAAAGAGGGGGATTTGTACCTGCAATTCAATCCTACTTATTTGGCTCTCGCTAAGGCCCCTCTGGAAACTTTGGGTCTGGAAAATGAGTACGACATTTTGGTAAAAGTCGAAGGCGGTGGCTTGACAGGTCAGGCTGACTCGATTCGCTTGGGTGTCGCTAGAGCACTTTGTCAATTAGACCCGGACAACCGCAAGCCTCTGAAGACCGAGGGCTATTTGACTCGCGACCCGCGGGCCAAAGAACGGAAAAAGTACGGTTTGCGGAAAGCTCGCAAAGCTCCTCAATACTCGAAGCGGTAATCGAGGGAAGAAGGAAGAAGGAAGAAGGAAGAAGGAACCAGGAAAAGGCAAAAATTATCTATCCAGATTTTACCTGCCTTTTTTTGAAGTTTATTTCCGATTCCCGATTCCTGGTTCCAACAGATATAAGGCAAAATTCGTGCTGTTGTTGGTGTCCAAGTCCTGCGGCAGCTAAAATGGTTGTAAAGTCAAAAATTAGAGAGTAAAAAACAATGGCAAAAGATGGCATTCACCCTCAGTGGTATCCCGAATCTCAGGTTTATTGCAACGGGGAACTTGTGATGACTGTGGGTTCCACTAGACCAAAGCTTCAAGTTGATGTCTGGTCGGGAAATCATCCTTTTTATACTGGCACTCAGAAGATTATTGATACTGAAGGTCGTGTGGAGCGCTTTATGCGGAAATACGGCATGACCGAGGTAGAAATGCCGAAGGCAGATGCTTCCTCGGGACCGCTGAAAATGGAAGAGCCGAAAGCAGATGCTTCTAAGGCTGCTGGTAAAGGCAAAAAGAAGAAGTAGCCGGATTGTCATTTGTCCGCAGTTTGTTGAGAGTAGTTCTTTCTACTGGCAACTTACCGCCCTCGGATTTTAGATTTTAGATTGAAGACTTGCTACGGCTGGCAGTAGAGTTCGATCGAGTAGAGTTCGATCGACATTCTATCCTAAGTGCTCTTGAGTTCTAAAATCTAAAATCTAAAATCTAAAATCGATCCGCCCTCGGATTGGAGAGTTTAGATTGAAGACTTGCTACGGCTGGCAGTAGAGTTCGATCGAGTAGAGTTCGATCGAGATTCTATCCCAACTGTTCTTCAAATCTAAAATCTAAAATCTAAAATCTAAAATCTAAAATAGATTGAAAAAGGACAACTGACAATGGCTGAATCTTATTTGCTGGATAAATTGAAGTCGGTAGAGCAAACTTTTAATGAGTTGACTCGCCGCATGGCTGACCCGGATGTGGCTAGGGACAATCAAGAGTTTCAACGGGTAGCGAAAGCTCGATCGTCCTTGGAAGAAGTGGTCGATACTTTTGCTCTGTGGAAAACGACTCAGGAAGATTTGGTGGAAACGCGACAGGTTCTCAAGGAAGCCGCGGGCGATCGAGATATGCAAGAAATGGCTGCGCTCGAAGTTCAGGAACTTGAGGCGAAGCTGGAGAATTTGGAAAGTCGTTTGAAGGTTTTGCTGCTCCCCCGCGACCCGAACGATGACAAGAATATTATGCTGGAAATTCGGGCGGGTACTGGCGGAGATGAGGCTAGTATTTGGGCGGGAGATTTGCTGCGACTGTATACCCGTTACGCTCAAACTCAAGGCTGGCAGGTGAAGTTGGTGAGCGAGTCGCTGGCGGAAATGGGCGGCTTTAAAGAGGTGATTCTGGAAATTACAGGCGACAGCGTTTACAGCAAGCTGAAGTTTGAGGCTGGGGTACACCGGGTGCAGCGGGTGCCTGTGACTGAGGCTGGCGGCCGGGTGCATACTTCGACGGCGACGGTGGCTGTGATGCCGGAGGTGGATGATGTGGAGATTCACATCGATCCGAAGGATATTGAGATGAGCACGGCTCGATCGGGCGGCGCTGGCGGTCAAAACGTGAACAAGGTGGAAACTGCTGCGGATTTGTTTCACAAGCCGACGGGAATTCGGATTTTCTGTACTGAGGAGCGCAGTCAGTTGCAGAATAAGGAGCGGGCGATGCAGATTTTGCGGGCTAAGCTCTATGAGATGAAGTTGCGAGAGCAGCAGGATGAGGTGAAGTCGCGGCGTTTGGCTCAGGTTGGTACTGGTTCGCGATCGGAGAAGATTCGCACTTACAACTATAAGGACAATCGGGCTACCGACCACCGTTTGGGGGAAAATTTCTCGCTCAATAGTGTTTTGGAAGGGGATATTGAGGAGATTATTCAAACTTGCATTTCTCAGGATCAGCAGGAACGTTTGGTTGAGTTGGCTGCTTCTACTAATTGATGGAGTGAGGGGGGGCTAGGCGCATTGTTTGCTCAGCCTCAGTTCCCTTGTTACGCGGGATATCTGGTTGAGTAGGGCTTCCCAAATTGCATCGGCGCTTTGGACGGGATATTTGAAATGTTCGAGGTCGTATTGTACAACTTCTTCTAGTGGTTGTAAGGTTTGCTGGTTTCGGCGGGTTTTTATGGCTGCGATCGCCTGTTGTTCCCATCTGGCAAATAGTCTGTAGCTTGAAGTTATATTAGATATATTCTCACTCAGATTCATTTGGCTGTTGACCTTATGAAGCACATTATGAAGCAAAAACTTCCCCGGATCAACCCGACTACGCTGATTAAGAGTTTGGGGCGATTTACCCTGCTCGCGACCTTTTCTTTTGGTCTGGGGACTTTGAGAAACTGGGAACATTATAACAACTATTGGCATGGCACAATCTTTCGTGTGCAAACAGTTGATTTCAATATGTTATCTCATACTCTGCCAGTAAAACTATCCTATACCTTATTACAAGGAAACATAGGAGAATTGCAGCGAACTTTAGACAGCAACTATGGATTATTTGGGCTGATTGTTACTGATTGCAAAATGGCTACCAAAGATTGCCTATCCGAGCAAATTCTTTATCAATCCAAATCTTCTCATAAGTGGACAAAGGAAATTTCATTAGCAACTTTATCAAACCATCCATACGACTTACTACAAAATCCACCTCCGCTGCAAACAGAGCGGCAATATGCTAAACCTGATGATAGTAAACCCATCCCTACTGGTAAAGCTAACTCAGGAGAAATAATCGGTCGTGTGTACTATGTCCGGGGAGTACCGCCGACATTTATTGAAGATTATAATAATTGGATTAAAAATCCATTTAAAAGAACAGGTTCCCGGACTCTTTACACATCGACATTCGCTTTATTTTTTGTTAGTAGTTTGAGCGCGTGGATAATTATTGAGCTGGTTTTATCTGCCAAACGGAATGAGCAGCACCTTGCACAGCAACAAGGGGAACAATTACAGCGGGAAATTCAACAGATTAAGCTGCAATTAGAAGAGAAAAACCAGCAAACTATCGAATTAATTGACCAGCGAGAGAGAGGTCTTGCTGAACTGGAATCTTATCGGCAAGGACAGGAGCAAAATAAGAGAGAACTGGAAAATCAAATTGCATCTTATGAAAGCGAACTGGCTTTTAAAGAAGAGCAACAGCAAGAAACTGCTCAAACTTTAGAAGACTTGCAATTACTACGGCAAGAGTTGCAAGAAACGTATCAGCGAGAATCTGAAGCAAAGCAGCGGAGTGAAGCGCTCAATCATAAAATAGCTGATTTGAAGCGCGATCGAGATTTAATACAACAGCAATCTCGTCAGCTAGAGCAACAGTTAGAAACAATACCTAATATTAATGAACTCAATGCTGCTCTAGAAGGATCTAGGGCAGAATTAGAGCGGATTAAAGCAGGATCAAGGGATTTTGAAGTTTATCTTTTAGAAGAAAATCACAAGCTAGAAGAGAAAAAAGCTGACTTAGACGGAGAACTAAATTCAGCTAAAGAGCAAATCCGTTATTTGCAAAAAATGTATGATAACAATTCTTTGATACCAGATACTCAAGAGATAGTTATAGATAGTTCCTCTTCTGCTGGAGCTAGGTCTAGATTGAGAAATGTTTCAGTCAGAGATGCGGTGCGGTCTTTAGAGCGTTTGGGATTCACCGAAGATAGGCAAAAAGGCAGCCATGTTACCCTGAAAAAAACGATAACACGAACAATTTCTGTCCCCGTACCAATACATGAGGGTCAATCATTAAAGCGTGGGACACTCAGGGCTATTATTCGGCAAGCAGAGATAACCAGAGAGGATTTTTTAGATAATCTGTGATCGTGTTGAATCGGAAAAAACAATTTTAATGGAGTTTAATTACAAATGAAATTTAGGGGACTCGAAACACTAATTGCTAGTTCTATTCTTCTATCAATTTCATCCTTGTCATCTGCTCAAAGTAATCAACAAGATTCTACAATTCTACCCACAGGAACTTACTACTCTCAAGGAACCATGTTCAATAATTCCCGGAGAGAAATTGCACATAAAAACAATAGAATCTGTATTAAGATTGTCAAGGGCCCTGCAAATCCTTACAAGGGAGTGGAAGATATCACAATTAGCAGCGTGTCTTTTCAAAAGGGGAAATTCTATATTGATGCTACCGGAGAAGAGTTAATCTTAGAAAAAAATGGAAAAGTAATAAATAGTGGTCGCGGTGGTGTATGGGAGTATAGAGGCACTTCACCAGATCCCAGGAGTCAACCTATACAGGCTCAAAAAATGGCAGAGTGTGTAGCGGCTCAAGGACGATATGTACAGAAGATGCAAGGAATATCCATCTCAGGAATCGATTTTCCCAAGCATTAACCATGATCGACATAGGTGGGGGTTAATGGGGGACTAGGCGCAAGCTAGGCTGAAATATCAATATGAATCACGCAATGGTGAATACGCTGCTCGTTAAACCAACCTATATTTATTAACATATAACGGTCATTTTCCAAATCAAAAATTATTTCATTTTGGATGCCACTGTCAAAAACGGGAATCTCAGCGTATTTAGTAAGGAGCTGCTTAACAAGTTTGCGATAATTATTTAAGCTATCCATTGTACTATTTCCTCTATTTTTGGCTTAAAAAAACCAAATTTAGACGGTTATTATCTAGCAATATCTGAGCAAAATTTTTTCCTTCAAAAAGCTCTGTAAAAGCATTTAGTGGAATTGCAAGATACAGTTGTCTTTCTGATTCCGTCCGTTTTAAGATGTCATAGTAAAGAGTATATTGACCCAAAGCTTGCTCTAAATCTGCAATTCTAGACTCTCCGATCAAACTTTTAACTTCAACGGCTATCTTGCGATCGTTGTTCTCAGCAGCTAATAGCTGTTCGGCACCAAGATCGATCGATAGGTTTCTCTTCGCCCAAGCCAAGGGATACGGATCGTGGGTAATTGTCCAGCCAGCCTTAATGAGAGCCTGTTTGACAACTTGATGATAAATGTCTCTTGCTGGCACGATCGCTCTCTTTTGCTATAGAGGTTGACACTCACTATTATAATGTGCAGAAGTCTCAACCATTATGCGAGAAATTCAATCTGAAACAACACGATCGCCCGTTAGCGAAGCCCTCGAAGAGGATCGCCCCACCCAAATAGTCCTGAACCCACATCGAGGCCAGAAACCGGGTTTCTTCCTATATCTCTAGCCCAGAATCTGCGATTTTTCAGAGAAACCTCGTTTCTTCGCGTAACTCCTACCAAATCAAAATCTGGCAATACGCTAAATATAATTAAAATTTGTTAAGATTAACTCGACCTCAGCGCCGGCATCCCATCCGCCGCTAAACCAGCCCTTCCCCAGTCCCCACAACAATGCTGCGACTCGAACACATCAGTAAAATTTACCCCACAGGCGTCGTACTCAAAGATGTCACCTGGGAAGTCAAGCCAGGCGATCGCATCGGCTTAGTAGGCGTTAACGGTGCCGGCAAATCCACCCAACTCAAAATCATCGCCGGCGAAATCGAACCCACCGCAGGCGAAGTCATTCGCCCCGCCAGCCTCCACATCGCCTACCTCTCCCAAGAATTTGAAGTAGATCCGACTCGCACTGTCAGAGAAGAATTTTGGCGCGCCTTCAGCGAAGCCAACGAAGTCCACGAATCCCTGATGCAAGTGCATCGAGACTTGGAAGCCTCCACCCCAGAAAATCTCGACGAACTGATCCACAAAATGGATCGGCTGCAACGGCAATTTGAAGGCTTAAACGGCTACGGTTTAGAAGCCCAAATCGAGAAAATTCTGCCCGAAATCGGATTTGAACCCGAAGACGGGGATCGATTAGTCAGCGCCTTCAGCGGCGGCTGGCAAATGCGGATGAGTTTAGGCAAAATTCTCCTCCAAAAACCCGACATCCTGCTACTAGACGAACCTACCAACCACCTAGACTTAGAAACGATCGAATGGCTGGAAGTTTACCTGAAAGGGCTGATAACCCCCATGGTAATCGTATCCCATGACCGGGAATTTCTCGATCGGCTCTGCACCCAAATCGTCGAAACCGAACGCGGCGTTTCCACCACCTACCTCGGCAACTACTCCTCCTACCTGCTGCAAAAAGCAGAAGCCAGAGAAGCCCAACTCAGCGCCTACGAAAGCCAGCAAAAAGAACTCGAAAAACAGCAAGCATTCGTAGAAAAATTCCGCGCCAGCGCCACTCGCAGCACCCAAGCCAAAAGCCGCGAGAAACAGTTAGACAAAATCGAACGCATCGAAGCGCCCACCGGCGGATTAAAAACTTTGCATTTCCGCTTTCCCCCCGCACCCCGCAGCGGCCGCGAAGTAGCAATAATTGAAGATTTGGTGCACACCTACGGCGAAAAAATCCTATTTTTGGGAGCCGACTTATTAATTGAAAGGGGCGATCGCATAGCCTTTCTCGGCCCCAACGGCGCGGGCAAATCCACCCTGCTGCGACTGATTATGGGTTTAGAAAAGCCTTCTGAAGGTACAGTCAAATTGGGAGGCCACAACGTCATCCCCGGTTACTTTGAACAGAATCAGGCAGAAGCCTTAGATTTGAATAAAAGCGTGATCGAAACCATTCACGACGAAGTACCCGACTGGAAAAATGAAGAAGTTCGGACTTTGTTGGGGCGGTTCTTGTTTACCGGCGAAACAGTATTCAAACAAGTCGGCGCTTTGAGCGGCGGCGAAAAAGCCCGCCTAGCTTTGGCAAAAATGCTGTTGACTCCCGTGAATTTGCTGATTTTGGACGAACCGACAAATCACCTCGACATTCCGGCGAAAGAGATGATGGAAGAAGCGATTCAGAATTATGACGGTACCGTAATTATCGTTTCGCACGATCGCTATTTCATCTCCCAAGTCGCCAACAAAATAGTCGAAATCCGGGATGGAGAGTTTCGCGTTTATTTGGGAGATTACCACTACTATCTGGATAAAATAGCCGAAGAAAAAGAGCTAGCAAAAATCGCCAAACTTGAAGCTGAAAAAGCGGCTAAAAAAGCCGAAAAAGAAGCGAAGAAAAAAGCAACAGCTAAGCAAAAATAAAGTCTCAAAAACCAAGAAATGAGGACACGGCAATGCCGTGTCCCTACAATACTAACGACTACCTCTACCACCGGACTTTTGCCTAAAAAAAGGCTTCTGGGAACTCAGACACTCCTCCAAATCATCATCTAAATCCCTAGAAAATCCATAATCTGCCCTATACTTACTCAATTGATTCTTTCGGCCAAACAAAAGAGTTTCTCGATCTTGCTGAAGAAATAGCAATGTATCGTCAAAGCCGTTGATTTTGTAAAATTCTTGGCTGCTAGTATTTACCGCAACGGAAGCGACAGTAACTCCGTTAGAAGAACGGCCTTTGAAGCAAATTCTATTTTGTTTCTCAGCAATCTGAATGTATCGAGAACCACCACCGTGATAGACACCCACTTGCAAGGGTAAAGCTGCTAAAGACTTTCCAGGCGTAAGGCCTGTCAAAAACAAAATGATAAATCCTAGCTTGATGCCGCAGTGCAGGTACTTCATTTTTAATAGAATCCAGATACTACTTAAGTTTTAACCCAAGATTCGATTAATCATCTGATTCGCCTGGGACGCATAACTCCCCCCAAACAAATTAAAATGATTTAAAATGTGATATAAATTGTAAAGAGTTTTGCGTTTTTCATACCCTAAATCCAACGGCAAAACCTGATTATATCCTCGATAAAACTCCGCTGGAAACCCACCAAATAACTCCGTCATCGCAATATCAACTTCTCGATCGCCAAAATATGCCGCCGGGTCAAAAATTACCGGTTCCCCCGCAGATGTCACCCCCGCATTCCCCCCCCACAAATCCCCGTGAACCAGCGAAGGTTGCGGTTCGTGGCCTGCTAAAAACTCAGGAATTACCTCTAATAAACGTTCCCCTTGTGGAAAATGACCACCCCGACGCCTCGCCAATTTTAACTGATAACCAATCCGACGTTCAGCCCAAAATTCTGCCCAATTTACCGTCCAATTATTAATTTGCACAGTTGAGCCGATCGTATTATTAATATCCCAACCAAAAGCCCCCCGAAGCAAGGTAGAATTAGGCTCTTCTCCCCCCCGAAGCAAGGGGGGGTTGGGGGGAGTGTATTTGTGCATTGCCGCCAGTTTGCGCCCCATTTCTTCCCAAGCTCTCTCGCCCCCGCGACTTCCCAAATCCAGCCATTCCAGCACAATATAAGCTGAATTCCCCTCAGTTCCCCAGCAAATCGGCTCAGGTACTCGAATCGTCTGGGTTGCCCGCATGTGCTGCAAACCCAAAGCCTCGGCTTCAAACATCGCAATTTGGGAAGCTTGATTGATTTTCGCGAAGTAAGTGCGGGAACTGCTGCTAATAGAATAGCCTTGATTGATGCAGCCACCGCTGACAGAATGGCGATTGTCAAGAGAAAATGTTTCTCCGGTTATTTCAGAGATGTGCGCGGCAATTTTGTCCCACATAGCATCAAATGGTTTTGAGGGCGATCAAAATTAGTTTATATGACTGCCGACACTTTACTGTTCATATTTTTAGTTAATTTGCCGATCTAATTTTCGCTCCGGGCACCAATAACTCACTCTACCCTCAAGTATTATATGGGTGGAACAGGGGTTAAGGGCGATCGTACAGGCTAAAAATTCACCAATCTAAATTAGTCTGGAGAAAACTCCTGCTCAGTCTCATCTCAGGTCCAGTTGGTTCATTCTTTGATCAGCGAAAACCTCCCCAGGGTCGATTGACGCCTGATCTTTGATTTCCCGCCATCAGCGACGTAAACCCGCTCGACCGACACAAAAAATGCGATCGGACATACCCCTCTTTTGTCACTTTCGGCAAGAAATAATCAGGAACGCTTAGAGCATAAGACTTTTATAAAAAATCCTGATTTCAGCCATTCTGTTAGAAAATGAACGCTCAAATGCTTGCTATATCTACAGTTAAAAATTTGGCTATCATTTTTGTTTTCCCAGAGTCTAAAAAGAGGGATACAGCAGACTGCAGGTTTATGAAGTACATTAGCAGCACTTAGTAAACCAGTTTTGTAGATGCTTGGGATTAATCAAGTCGAGTGCAGTAGCAATGAGAGTATCAACCCCGATGGCTGTAGTTGGAGAGAACTGACGCAAAAAAGCCCGATTGTTATGACCACCACAGTTCAATTGGATTAAAATCAGGGGAGTAGAGCGACAAATTAAGAACTTTTGCGCCGACAACTTTTATCAAAGGTTCAATCAAAGCAATCTTGTGAGCCAGGAGATTATCAATGGAATTCAACAGCACCTGGCCACAATTGAGGAAGTAAACATTTTTCAATAAAGACTTTAAAGGCGTCCCAATTCATTGACCCATTCATGGTCATTACTCAGGGTAAGCTCATCTAATTTGGTATAAATTGTACTTGACAATGAGTCAAATAAGTGAGATGACAACAATGCCACCCAATAAAACATTTAGGAATACATTTTATGTTCAGGGGGCGACAATGAAACTAAAGTGCTTGCCCTATAAGCTTTATGGCTCTCAATCCCTTCTGATAAAATGGCTTTTTATTGCGAACTAAAGTCAGCATGGACTCTACCCACTCCTGACAATAGTCAACAGCAATTAGCCAATTAGAGCCATACAAACCAACCCAAAAGTTACTATGTCTTCTTCTATTTCTACCCGTTTCTTGAAGCCAACAAACATATTTCTCTTGCCCCTGAAGCTTAGTTCTTTTTCCTTGTAACCACGCCGAAGTCATGGCTAGAGCGATTAAAATCATTAAAGCAATTAATTTGTCAGGTGATGCTTGACAACCCTCTAGGTTATATCCTCCGGTTTTACAGTCTTTAAACATTGCTTCGATACCGTAACGTTTGCTATAAACTCCGATCGCGCTTTTCAAATCTGGCAGATTAGTTAATAGATACCAAGGTTCATCTTCTTGTTTACCTCGATATTTGCGTTGACCGGATGCGACTAGGTTAAACCGAGAAAACCCTTTCTTTTGAGTGAATCCGACTCTCGGATAGAAGAGATGAATTCCTGGTTGAACCGGAATGCTATCTAGCGATTGAAAAGGTTGTCTTTTTTCTCGGAAAGTTGTACTGCATTTTTGACGGAGAACAAAACTCAGATGCTGACAGTGTAACCATTGCGCCAACTCTATGCTATGAAATTCCCGGTCGCCGACAATTACTAATTTATATCTTTTTAACAGTCGAATAACTGGACGTAACACTTGTTGCTGTTCGACCAAATTAGAAGCCCCATTTTTGTCTAACAGTGTCCAGAATATAGGAAACGCCCTTTTTTGAACGATCACACTTACCATTAAAACATTATATTTTTTCCATTGAGTTCTATCCAATGCAATAACTAATTGACTCCCGACTTTTAGCTGACGGGCTATTACCTCTTTGACAATTGGAAACCACAGCACAAGTATGCTAAGTGCTTTAATCTGTAAAAATCGTTGTATATGACGGCGGCGACTACTTTGTAAGATCGGCAATTGCAGGGTGGCTGCTAATCGTTCTATTCTGACTTCTTTTTGAGTCTGTAACAACTTGTGCGAACATTTTAAGAGTAACTAATTGTGTTGGGCTTAGGTATCTTTCCAGTAGGTCGTGATAGAATGAAGGTAACATTTTATTGATTGGGGTCTTGTGGTATTAGCGAGACCCTCCTTTTTTATCACAACTGGGTACTTTTTCCCAGACCGAGGTGTTTTTGTCAATAAGCACAAATTTTTTTGAGCTCTGCGCTCGCGCGAAAACAAACGCCCGCAAAGGTTCAGGGGCGCTTGTCGCCCCCTGAAGCTTGGTCTACAGCTAAAGGCAGCAACGAGATCGCTCTGATCGGTTTACAGAGAACCTGAGGGTGATCGCGTTGACCTTTGATTAACGTTATGTGGCATTGGAGGAGAGCACCCAATGCTATTGACCGCTGCGAGCAGTGTATTTTTTTAGACTAAACTCATCAGATCCGTGCAGGTAAACAGTATGTCTTGACAGCCCGATCAAGGACAGGAAAACGAAAACTCGGAGACGACAAAAACTCTGTTTCTTGAATACCTAGTCAGAAATTTTCCGTATGGAAATATCTCGATCTGTAACACCAGGAGAACGGGGGTCATCAGACTTAGCTGGAACATCCGTTACATCTGGTACAATTAATTTTCTAACAACCTCACCTTCCAAATTAGGCTTTTCTGATGTGATCGCATCTCGATCTGTCACGCCGGGAGACCTGGGGTCATCAGGCTTGGCTGGAACATTCGTTACATCTAGTACTATTGGTTTTCTAACGACCTCAACCTCCTGCTCAGGCTGTTCAGCTGCGAGCGCGTCTCTATCCGTCACACCCGGAGACCGAGGGTCATCAGGCTGAGCAGGAGTGTCTATTACATCTGTTACTATTGGCTTTCTAACGATCTCAACTTCCTGCTCAGGCTGTCCAGGTGCAAGTGCGTCTCTATCCGTCACGCCGGGAGACCTGAGATCATCAGGCTTCTTAAATTCTTCGTTCTCTATATTCATAAAAAAAGTATGGGTAGATTAGCTGGAGGGCGACAAGCGCCCCCAGTTAACTGTGTGAGGTTCAATTTTGTAGTAATTGCTACAAAATTCGCATAGTCAACTGGTTTGCTTGTGAGAAAGTTTCTGACAGTGGCTAAAGTGAGTCCTAATTCTTTAGCATGGCTTCTTTGGTTGGGAAAGCCATTACATCTTACGGCTAATCTGACTCTATAAAGGCATTCAAGGGCGAACTTTAGGAAGCCAGACATCAGCTTATCCCCAAAAAATACGCACGTTATCAGTATCAGTATAAGGCAGTCGGAAGTTAGTCGAAAGGTAAGGATTCAGGTATGAAATTCGGGAATGAGGTCAGGCATAGGAAAGTAGTCACAAGAATGGGCAGAAATAGCCTCACGGAAAAAAGCCATTACTGAACGAGCTTGAAAACGACAGGTTTGAATTACACTCAATAGATTAGCCGTTTCCTCAAATCGTTTCATCGAACGAGAGCCGCCAGAAACTTTCCGTTTCGTTACAGCTAATCGTAGAGAACGTTCTGCTAAATTATTATCTGGCGGCACCGAGGGGTCATCCAAAAAATACCACCACTGTTGAGCCTTATCCCGTAAGGATTTGAGTAACAGACCCCCAGCATAACCCACAAGGCCCAACCAAGTGGTCAAAGCTTGATTCAATCGTATTTTGAAATCCTGAGCCCACAAGTCGTAGGTGAGTCGATTTTTCGTCTTTCGCCAAGACTCATGGGCGATAAAAGCTTCATCTATTAATGACAGAAATATTTGAGCGACTGCTGCATTATTATTGTTGCCACCAAGTCCCTGTACTTTCTTAAAATGCCGTCGTAAATGAGCCAGACACTTCTGTTGCGCTGCGATGTTCCCGCCATTATAAACGCTGAAATCATCTGAGCTTAAGACTCCTGCAAATTCTGTACCCAGCATGGTTTCTAATTCCACACGCCCCCTAGTATCTGCGGCATGAAATAAACAGAATCCTTCTCCACTAGCAGTCCACAGCCATTCTTTGATTCCAATGACACACCACGGCGTTTCATCTACATGAACGTTTGATTGAAGAGGTGCCCATTCCCATAGTGCTTCGAGGGCTGGCTTGACTGCTGCTGCTACTCGTTGATTGGTTTTTTGGAGTGTTCCTACTCCCACGAATATCCTGCCGAGTTCCCACAACAATTCACTCAGCTTGGCGTAGGAAAGATGCCCGTAATTCCCCAGCCAGACTAATAGTGCTTGGAGATTAACGCTCAAGTCCTGACCTACAACTATCCCCTGGGGTTGTTTTCCTCGAACTACCGCACCACATTCGAGGCATTTACACGATTGTGTCTGATATTCGACGACTTCGATGG
>JAUBOM010000049.1:0-48109 GCA_036700245.1 Microcoleus vaginatus BM001213989 | reverse complement strand
AATTGGCTCAATCCTTACTAACTATGGGTTTGGGGCGGGTCGTCACCCCCCCAGTGATAGGAGTCAAGCCATATTATATGCAGTTGCGTTACATAAATCAGAAAGGTAACGAGCGAGTGCGCCTAGATTATGACGGGACACATAATAAAAATTATTCCAGATTCCCAACTGCAAAATTAAGCTCATAGGGGTTAGTTTTACTTAACTAGAAAGCTCAAACCAGGAGAAAGATACAGCATATCCCATGTAAATGTGGTACACTGAACTCAGTAGCTCAGCGCCAAAAAATGAAACCTTATTCTATCGAGCTTCGTGAAAAAATAGTTAAAGCTTATGAACAAGGTGATACATCCATTCGGAAAATAGCTGCCCAATTTGATGTGAGTAAAGGCTTTGTCCAAAAACTATTGAAACAAAAACAAGTTACTGGTCATGTTCAACCCAAAAAACAAGGTGGAAGCCTTAAAAGTGTGTTACACTCGCACACAAGTGAATTGACCGAGATGGTGGGAAAATATCCCGATCGCACATTGTCAGAATATTGTGAATATTGGCTATCTAGCTACAACCAGTCTGTCAGCCCTAGTATGATGTGTCGCGAACTCAAAAAACTAAATTTGGCGCGAAAAAAAAACAATACGCAGTAGTCAGTCTGCCGAGCGAACGAGTGCAAATTTTGAGGTGTTCCTTATGGGGATTAGGTAAAAAAAAATCGACCAGAACCACCTCATATTTTTGGATGAAATGGGCATTTTGTTGGGTTAACACGAACCCATGCAGGTTCAAAATATGGTAGTATAGTCTCGGATTTAAAACCATTGTATCGGGGTGCAAAAGTCATAATTGTCCGAGCAAGATGGTGCATCAGAGGGTCGGGTTTGACAAAGCAACAGGCACCAGCAGACCCAAAACGCCACACTGCGGTTGATAGCTTCGGCTTAGTGCTGTGGTGGTCACAGCAGCAAGTGTTCCTGAATGTCAAGCGAGCAAACAGGTTCTCTCTTTCGGTCTACCAGATGGGACAAAGGGTTCCACGGCTGTATTTGCTCGCTTGTCGATCGAGGTGACAGCGGCGATGGGTTTCTCAAATCGGTAATGGATAGCTTGGGATGGATTATTCAGGTCGTTTTACCACCGCAACAAATCCAAGGCTTGGTTTTACGGAAAAAAAGATCGGTGGTTGAACAAAGTTTTAGTTAGCTCAATTAATATCGACGGTTGAGCTAGGATGATCGGCTCTATGATTCGGCTTATGGTCAGGCGATTAGCCTAATTTGGTTTCCTTTGCCACTTTTGATACAGCCTCTTAGACACTTTAGGCATATCTTCTGAGCAAGCAGCCGAGCAAGCTGAGGCTGTTGCCGCCGCAGCCAAGCTTTAAATCTCGCGGAAGAAGGCACTCAAATGGTTGAGCAAACTCTCAATCAAATGCTGGGTTTGAGAGAAGCTGTCGTGGCAATTTCTTAGGAAAATCAGCGACTTTATGACAGTAAAAGTCAGATTGGCAATATCTCGACTTTAGGAAGTTTGGTTAGCGATTTAGCCAGCCAGACGAATATCCAGGCTGTCAACACCGCCGCCGAAGCAGTCAGAGCTGGTGAGTACGGCAAAAATTTGGCGGTGGTAGCAAGGGAAATTCGCTTTCTTATCCGATGAAAGCCAAGAAGCGGCGCAAAAGATTAATGGTATTATTCCAGAGATTAAACGTGCGATCGACTCGACTGTGAAAGCAACAGAAGAGGGACACAAAACAGCAGCAGCAGCGGTGAAAACAGCAGGAGAGACTGCAGCAGTTTTTACGGGCGTTAGGGAAGGTTGCAATCGGGTGTTTGCTAGCAACCAACAAATTTATTTTAATATTCAACAGCAGGCGATCGCTATTCAGCAAGTAGGTGATGCCATAAATTCTCTCAACCAAGCCGCATTTCAAACAGTCAGGGGCATTACTCAAGTCAAAATCGGCACTCAAAAACTTAACGAAGCTGCATTAAATCTCACGTCTGTAGTGTAATAAGGAAGTTCGGTAACGAGGGGTGTAGGGGATTTAACGAACTTAATGGATTTAATGGATGGATGTTGAGGGAAGAGGGAAGTTCCGCAACGAGGGGTGTACGGGATTTAATGGATGTAACGGATTTAATCGAGAGAAGGAAGAATTAGCGATGACCAGTTACCGATGACCAGTTACCGATGACCAGTTACCGATGACCCATTACCGAAAGATATATATGATTGAAGATGAAGAACTCCGAAATGTATTTAAAATCGCTAGTCAAGAACACTTGCAGAAACTAGACGATGGATTGCTGTACTTGGAAAAACACCCGAGCGACTTAGCTAAGTTAGAAGAATTGCTGCGGGAAACCCATTCTCTTAAAGGCGATGCTGGGATGTTGGAAGTAAAAAATGTAGCATCTTTAGCTCATCAAATGGAGCATCTTCTGGGAGGTGTCAAGCGGGGAGAAACTCAACTAGATATAGATCTTAGGGATCGACTTTCGCAAGGTTTAGACGCCCTCCGCAAACTCGTTGATGAAGCCGTCACCGGCCAAGATTCCGGGGTCAATACATTTTACGTGCTCGCTACCATGATGGGTGCCTCTAACGAGTCCCAGCCAGTCGCCCCGAATGCAAAGCCAGAATCTGCACAAGTACCAGAAGAAGAATTAGTAAACACGCAATTTACTGATTTGGAAACGCCGCCAGAAACAAACAGTGAAACTTCTTTCGCCACTGATTTATATAATAATTCCTCTTTGTTGACGCTACCCTCCGAGCAAGAATTGCTGCGGGAATCTCAAAACTTGCCGGCCGCTTCTGGGTCCGCTGCTGTATCTGCTTCTCACCCCACTGTTAACGGTTCTTTGAGTTCGTCTTACCGCATCGAAACAATTCGCGTTGCTACCCAAAATTTAGACGATTTAATGACTCAAGCAGGGGAACTTACTGTTACCAAAACTCGGGTAGTACACCGACTTGCTGCTCTCGAAAAACTCACAACTTTGTGGGAAGATTGGAGCCGAGAGGCTTCGATAAATCGGTTGGCTCTTCATCAGATAGAAAATGAGAAAATAGGGTCTCAACAAAACGCGATCGTCATGCAGTTACAGAATTATTACCAGCGGACTGAAAAACATTTAGAAACTCTGGGAACTCTAGTAAATCGCTTGAACAATCGGGTAGATGAAGATACTGCCAGACTCGAATTAATTGCGGAGGAATTAGACTCAGGAATTCGCACTCTCAGACTGCTGCCTTTGTCTACTATTTTTAATCTCTTTCCCCGAGCAGTTAGAGACTTGGCGAAGCGGGAAAAAAAAGAAGTTGAATTAGTCATAGAAGGTGGGGAAATTCGAGTTGATAAACGCATTTTAGAAGAAATGAAAGACCCTTTAATGCACATGATTCGGAATGCGATCGACCACGGGATCGAGACTGCGGCTGAACGCGAAAAGCTCGGCAAACCTCCCGTCGCTACTCTCCGGATTAAAGGCTACCATACTGCTAGCAATATTGTCATTGAAGTTGCTGATGATGGTCGGGGGCTGAATCTCGAGCGCATTAAACAAAGTGCTGTCAAGCGCAAAATCTGCACGCCGGAAGCACTCGCCACCATGACAGAAAGCCAAATTCAATCGCTGATTTTTTCTCCGGGTTTTTCCACCAGAACATTTGTTACTGAAGTCTCTGGTCGGGGAGTGGGTTTAGATGTAGTTCGGACTAATGTTGAAGCACTAAAAGGCAGCATTCAAGTTGAATCTGTCTCAGGAAAAGGATGCAGTTTGCGGCTGCTACTCAGCACGTCTATAGCTACTGCAAATGTATTAATTGTATCGGTTGAAAATCTTGCTTACGCGCTGCCAGTTGAGTTTGTTTACACGGCAAAACAGGTTGCTTATTCTGATATTTTTCCCGTGGAATGTAAGGCAACTATACTTGCCGATGGTCAGCCACTATCAGTTGCTTACTTGGCAGATGTACTAGAATTAAACAAGAAACAATCGCTGCCGAAAAATCGGGAGTGGAGACAGGAAAGTGAGAAAGATCTCAACAGGAAGATAGAGGGAGAATCCCTGAATTCAAACTCTCCGAAAATGTCTTGTATTGTTCTGAAAGTCGGGGATGAAAGAGTGGGATTATTTGTAGATGCTTTGATTGAGGCACAGGATGTGGTGATTAAACCTCAAAGTCAATTGCTGAAACGGGTGCGAAATGTTTCTGGTGCAACGATTCTCGGGACGGGGGAAGTTTGTATGGTACTCAATCCACACGATTTGATAAAATCTGTACGCCAGCAAGTTTCGTCGGGTGGGGTTTCTGGTGCGCGATCGCCCATTGAGACGGCCAGCAGAAAACAAGTTATACTTTTAGCAGAAGACTCGATCGCCACCCGCACTCAAGAAAAGCGCATCCTGGAAGGTGCGGGTTACGAAGTTGTGACAGCGGTAGACGGATTGGATGCTTTCCATAAATTGAAAACTCGCGATTTTGATGCAGTGATTTCTGACGTACAAATGCCAAATTTGGATGGTTTGGCGCTGACTGTTAAGATTCGGCAGCAAAAAGAATACAGTGATTTGCCAATAATTTTAGTGACATCTTTGGCGTCGGATGAAGATAAAAAAAGAGGGGCTGATGCCGGGGCAAATGCTTATATTCCTAAAGGTACTTTCAATCAAGATGTGCTGGTAGAGACACTAAAAAGGTTAGTTTAGTCATTAGTCATAAGTCATTAGCCATTTCTTATTTACTACCAATTAGCAATGCCCAAGGCAAGCGTGTCCAGTGCAAAATTTCCAGTGCCTCGATGCCCAATTTTCCCTTCCCAATTTCCTATTCCCAATTTCCCCACAAACTGATGTTATCGCCCATTAAACTATTGTTAGTTGAAGATTCCCCAGTAGTTACGCTCATCCTCAAACGAATTTTTGAGTCGTCGCCAGAAATCCAAGTGGTAGGAACCGCTGGCAACGGATTAGAAGCACTAGAATTAATCCCGAAACTTCACCCAGAAGTAATCTGTACGGATTTGAACATGGCACCAATGAACGGGTTAGAATTCACGCAAGAAGTAATGAAGAAATTTCCGCTACCAATTTTAGTAATTAGTGCTTCAGTGCAAGTGGAGGATACTCAGAAGGTATTTCAACTGTTAAAGGCTGGTGCATTGGATGTTTTTCCGAAACCGATTGGCGGGTCGGTATCAGATTACGATCGCCTGGCAAATCAATTAATAGCTAAAATTAAAATACTCTCAGGAGTGAAAGTATTTACACGGCGTCAAAAAATGGTGCAAACAGAAGATAATAACACACTTATAAAAATCAACCAAGAACCAGTTCCTAATTACAAATTCTCCAACGAAAATGTTAAATCTCTAACTATTAAAGTATTGGCTATAGGGGCTTCTACAGGGGGGCCTCAAGCACTGTACGCGATTATTTCTAAGCTTCCAGCTAATTTTCCAGTGCCTGTAATTTGCGTCCAGCACATCAGCGAAGGATTTTTGCAGGGATTGGTTAAGTGGTTGGCTTGTGAATCTAAACTGCCGGTGAAAATAGCTGGTTTGGGGGAATTGCCGCAAGCTGGTATTGTTTATTTACCGCCAGAAAAACGTCATTTAGAATTGGATTCTCACGGGCGATTTATTTATTCTCAAGCTGATAAATTCGCGGGACACTGCCCATCAATAACGGTAACATTTAAGTCAGTTGCTAAATTTTACGGTCGGACGGCGGCGGGAGTTTTACTAACAGGAATGGGCCGAGACGGTGCTGAGGGAATGTTGGCGATCGCCCAACTCGGGGGGTTGACAATAGCGCAAGACCAAGCTACTTGCGTTGTTTTCGGAATGCCCAAAGAAGCGATCGCCCTCGGTGCGGCCCAATATGTTCTACCCGTCAGTGCGATCGCTCCCCTACTCCTGGCAAAATTAAAAATTTAGGACTTACCCCGCAAATAGTGCAGAATACCCCGCCCCCCGACTTGTTAAAGAAGTCGGGGTTTCCGGCGGGCGAGATCAACTTTTTAGTTCATTAATTACTCAAAACTGAACTTTTTTTCTAAGTCCGATTATTTGATTTTGATAAACTTACCAATTACCTCGCGCAACTTATCAGCATCAAACGGCTTAGTTAAATACTCCGTTGCTCCCGCCAAACGCCCCTGTACCTTATCAAAGGCTCCATCTCGCGCTGTCAGCATTATGATCGGCAAGTTTTGAAACTGAGGCAAGCTGCGTACCGTGCGACAGAGTTCCAATCCGTCAATACCAGGCATCGAAACATCGAGCAACAAAACCGAAATTTGTTCGTGATAAATCGTTGACAAAGCATCCACTGCATTGTCGGTCACGAGAACTCGAAACTCTTTGCTCAAGGCCTGTTTGACAAGCCCTTGCATCACGACGCTATCATCTACTGCCAAAATAGTTGGTACTTGACTGCTACTTGCAGACATATTCTTCTCCCTGTTTATTTATAGTTCTAGAAAATACAAAACATAATTCCCGCCGTCATTTTTTGAGAGTTGCCTCTGTGCAATAATTGCCAACCCCCTGGGAGCGTTAGTAGAAACTTTACCCCTGTTTTTTTACCTCAAACTCGAAAAAAGAGATTGCCAGAGGGGTCGATCGGCGATTTCAACAGTTGCCAAATCTGCATCCGCGCCCAGAAACCCTAGACGGTCGAGTTCGAGCAACTATTGTTACAAAGTTTAACATTTTGGCAATCTTTTGTAGTTCATCTCCTAACAGTAGTTGAACCGCAGGCTGCGGCACAGATTCGGTAAAGGACACTGGTATTGTGGCACAAACCGATGATTTAAATCTACCAGCAAGCCAGCTACCCACCATTAGGCAAGTCTGTTAAAATAAAATTAAACTGATTAACAAATTCCAGGTAAGCAATCACCATATATTTGGGAAAGGTGCTTCCTCCCAACAGAGGCTCTTAGATTTAGAGAGCCGGAGGTATTCAAAAGCATAGTCCACTAGAAGTAGAATTTATACAGTCTTAGATCAGGGTGATCTAACTCTCATAACTCCAAAGTTTCCCTGTCAGTCAAGAGGTTAGTCTGAGTTCGGCGCAATCCGCCTGCGCGGAACTTGCGCAATCCGCCTCAAGGCACAAAATTCATTGCTGGTTTTTCTCGAAAGTATTGAGAAGAGCGGTTGCCAGCAACTAAACGGGCAGTTACAGATGATGAAATCACCCTTGTTTCTTGGTAAAAAAGTGTTCAAGCTCCATAATATAGACTTATATCAGCTTCTCGGCTCGGCTCCAGAGGTTTGCTTAGACAATTTAGTCGGCTTGGCAGCTATGATCGGCCGAACTCCTATTGCTTTCTTGAGCTTGATTGACGGTAACCGCCACTGGTTGAAGTCGCAGTTAGGTATGGATCAAACTTTGGCCCATCGTTACCTGAATTTTTGCGCTCGCGCGATCGACCAAACTCCCGAAGAGTTCGCCGTTGGCTCAAACTCAAACTCGGAATTTGACCTGCCAATTCCCCTGCAAAAACCGCCAGTTGCTCCCGACTCTGCGATCGAACCCCCTGCAAATTCCTTCAAGGAACGGCCCGCCGCCATTGTCCGAGACGCTTCCACAGACGTGGGATTTGCCGAGCATCCGCTGACTGTTTCCTACCCCTTCGTGAAATTTTACGCCGGAATCCCAGTCGTCACCTCAGGTGGGCAGATGCTGGGAGTGCTATCCCTCATGGACTCCGTGCCCAGAGACTTGACAAAAGAAACGATAGAAGCAATGGAAGCTTTGGCTCGGCAAGTTGCGAGTTTGGTGGAGCTGCGCTGGCAATTAGTCAAAGCCCAGAAACAGTTGCCAGAGGTAGAAGATATCACCTCCGACAGCGAGCAAATCTCCGAGTTAGTTCGTGGCTCGAACCGCTCGAGCTTGTGTTCCGAACAGACGCCACAGAGCGGCACGAGAATATACCGAAGAAAAAAGCTCCCGACGCTCGGGGAAACCGGCAAATCTCAATATTTGTGGGAAAATTCAGCGGGCATCGGGCAGGCTCGCGATACCAAACCAATCCGAGAAATCGTTGCCCGCTCCCGGGACACCTCCGAGCGCCAACTAACGGCAGCGTCGCTACAAGAGCTCACGCGCTTGGGCTCCCTGCAAGCTAAAATCGGTGCAGCCCTCGGACAAGGCGGGAAAATATCGGCCATCCTCAACCGCTGCACCGAGGCACTGGTAGATTACCTCGATGCCACAGGGGCGACGATCTGGACGTTCAACCCGCAGACAGAGCGGTTAGAATTGCAGGCAAATTCAGGATTCAGCAGCCAAGAGTGGGAACGGGAAATAGAATATTGGGTGCGACCAGAACCGGGAAGACTCCAAACGGCTCCTGTGTGCCTGATGTCAAACCCGTCTCTGTGCGCTATTGCCTATCCGCTGATTGTGGAGGAGCGGCTGGTGGGAGTGATGGCTCTGTGTACTAGGGCTTTGGCAAGCGAGGGAGCGTTAGAAGTTCTCGGCTGCATGGCTAACGCTATCGCCGTGGCGATCGATCGCCACGCCGCCCGAGAAGAATTGTTGAGCCGCCGGGAAGGGCTGCTGTTGGGCATCGCCAGTCAGATGCGGAATTCCCTCGACCTCGACAAAATTTTAGATACGGCTGTCAACGAAATTCGCAGCTTGTTGCAGGTTGACCAGTGCTACTTTTTGTGGTATTCAGTCTCGCGGCACGGGCAGCCAAGCTTTGCGATCACCCACGAGGCGGCAAATCCCGAACTGAAAGAGCGGCTCACAGAATACCCGATCAAACAAGTAACGCTGCTGGCCGAGAAAATTACTCACCGCCAAACGCTCCGGATCGGCGACGCGGCAACAGCACTCTGCATAGAACCGGCCACGCGAGCTTTTTTGACCAGTCTCGGGATTGTTTCTAACCTGCTGCTGCCGCTCAAGACTCGCTCCGGTCAAATGGGTGCTATAGTTTGCAACCATTACAGCAACCGCCGTTCCTGGGCGACGAGCGAAGTGGAATTGCTACAAGCGGTGGTGGATCAACTGGCGATCGCGATCGACCAAGCCGAACTTTACGCGCAAACCCGGGCGGCAGCCTTAGCCGCTCAAACTCAAGCCCGCCAACTGACGGAAACTTTGCAGTGTTTGCAGCAGAAAGAAGCTCAGCTCATCCAAAACGAAAAAATGTCCTCTCTCGGTCAAATGGTCGCCGGCGTCGCCCACGAAATTAACAATCCGGTTAATTTTATTTACGGCAACTTGACTTATTGCAAGGAGTACGTGAAAGATGTGGTGGATTTGCTGCACTTGTATCAAAAGCATTACCCCGAGCCTTGCCACGAAATTCTCCGCAAAAGCGAAGAAATGGATGTTGATTTCATAGTCCCTGATTTGCTGAAAATTCTGTCTTCAATAGAGATGGGAGCCGAACGCATCCGCAAAATTGTCCTGTCTCTGCGGAACTTCGCGCGGCACGACGAAGCCGAGATGAAGCCCGTGGACATTCACGAAGGGATTGACAGCACGCTGCTGATTTTGCAAAGCCGTTTGAAGCCAAACGGGCTAATACCGGGAATTGAGGTAATTAAAGACTACGGCGACTTGCCGAAGGTAGAGTGCTATCCCGGACAGCTCAACCAAGTATTTATGAATATTTTGGGGAATGCGATCGACTCTTTGGAAAATCAGCCCGTACCCAAGACGATCAAAATCTCGACGGCGGTGGTGGCCCGAGACTCGGAGGCTGGTGAGTCAGGAAAGTCGAGCCCTCAAGTTGTGCTGATTCGGATTCGCGACAGCGGGCCGGGATTGGCGGAAAAAGCTAAATGCCGCTTGTTTGACCCTTTCTTTACCACTAAACCTGTGGGCAAGGGTACTGGGCTCGGCTTGTCTATCAGCTACCAGATTGTGGTGGAAAAACACGGAGGAAGCTTGAAGTGTATCTCCCAAGCCGGACAGGGAGCAGAGTTCTGGATTGAGATCCCGCTGCGTCGCCCGGATGCTGTCAAAAAATAAACCAGGGGGCGATGGGTTTCAAAAAGATTTTTTAAACTTTATTCTCCAAAGGCTTGACAGATTCCCGTGTCAGGGTGTTACTATAGAAAACGTTGAGACATTGGGGCGTCGCCAAGTGGTAAGGCAGCTGGTTTTGGTCCAGCCATTCAGAGGTTCGAATCCTTTCGCCCCAGTTAAATTATGTCCGGTTCCCTCAATTATCTCATAATTGTTTTGCCTCTGGGCTTTGCAATGGAGAGAGGAGGGAAGTTCGATCGTCCGGCTTGCACTGCGGTATCCGGATGATCGTTAAATTGTGTCGGCTGCCCTCAATTATCTCATAATTGTTTTGCCTCTGGGCTTTGCAGGGGAGAGAGGACGTAAGTTCGATCGTTCGGCTTGCAGTGCGGTATCCGGACGATATTACCGCATTTGACATCAGATGAGTCCTAATACGAACAGAGTCCATCGGCCTTACTCGATAACCTGTTGTACATTTAAATTGTATATTTGAATTCCCTATTGTCCACCCCTCAAATCTTCTCCCCCTCTCCCCTTCTCTCCCTCGAACATAACAGACAATCTAGATGTGCAGCAGCTTAATTGCTGGGCCCGGGAGTGCTTGGTCCGCGAGCATTTAGCCGATCGAAAACGTATCGGGAAATTGCCGGAAATGCTGTTTCGTCCTTGAAATAAGCCGGATTGTCTGCGAAAACGACTAAGATATAAATCGCGCGATCGTCTAAAGTTCTCACAAATGCCGCTTCGCTGCGGGATTTGGAAGTTAAGCCAACTTTGGAACCAAAATAAATATTAGGTGGTAAAGATTCGCCCAAAAATCCTTGTATCGAGTTGAGAGGGTCTTTTTTCCACGCCTTGGGGTCTAAGTCTCTCGTTAGCAAGTAAGCCATTTTGCGGCTGGCGACGCTAGAAACCGCTTGTCTAGTATAGATTTCATATATTAATCTGGCGGCTTGGTCCGTAGTTACTTGATTGCGAATCGGCACAGAAGCATCGCCCCGCAATTGCAAGTCGCGACCGATTGGCCCTTCTTGTCTTAAATAGTGTATGGGATAATTTTTGGTGCTTATACGAAGATCATTGTAGCCTGCTGACTGGAAAAATGTGTTAATTTGAGTGCGCTTTTTCAGCCATGTTTGCAAATCTTCTCCTCCCAGCCTTCCGCCGGATTTTGTATCTGTAATTTTGTCTAAAAGCCGGCTGGCAGAATCGTTGTTGGAGATGCGAATCATTTGTTCTAGGTCGTCTTTAAAGGCAGATTCTCTTTGGGTAATTAGGCCTTTTTCAATGGCTGAGTAAAAGGCTGCCATCCAAAATAACTTGGCAACGCTAGCGGGAAATCTGAGAGTTTGATTTTGATACCCGGCGAAGGTGTGAGTTTTGGAATTGCTGACATCCATTAAGGTAATTGATAGCGATTCTGCGGGCAGCCCTTTGCTGGTCGCAATGTTCACAGCTTCATCAACAATCCCTTGCAATTCTTGAGAGTAACCTAGATTGGGAGGTGTTTTGATATTGTAGCTGAAGGTAGGCTCGCTTTGACGCTCTGCTAAATTTTCCGATGTTTGAATTGTCGGCGGCGAGAGTGCTTCTTGAGGCAATATTACTGGCGGTTCTGGGGCACGGCGAATTCTGAACGGTATCGTGACAATCCAACCGATCGCGATCGCCCCGACAATTAAGCACAGGATGTTACGGTATTTTAAGCGAGAAAATTTCGTCCTGACTCGGCGACGGGATTTGACTGGACGCTGACTGCTTTGGCGTCGCGGCCCGATTGGACCTAGGGGATCGATTGGGCGTCGGGGTTGGATTGGGCGTCGGGGTTGGATTGGGCGGCGTCGGCGTTCTACTTGCATTACAGTGTTGTGGTATCAAACTCGCACGATCAGTTTATAATAGGGCGGCGTCTAAATGACAAGTGTGTCGATCGAATCCGCTGTTGCCAATTTTATCTGTCTGCTAGGCTGATTTATACTTCTAATAATTGTAAAAATTTCAGGATAGCACTCAGTGGAAGCAAAATCCTTGGAAAAACATGAGAAATTTTTGGAGTCTGGCTGTTTTGGGATTTGCGATCGCCGGAGGGAATAATTTTTTGAGCCCTGATGTTTGGGCATTTAAGTCTCAACGTGCTGCAGGAAATCTTGTCTCGCGACAAACAGAAGGACAGGGCGCCGAGGTAGCAACTCAGTTGACAGGAGAAAGCGCAAATGGGGAAGTAACAAACAAGCAAACTGTTTCCAGTTTCCCGAGTATGTTTTGGGACTTCAATAATTTACCGAAAATTTCCTATTCCGAATTGCTGTCGGTTTTGGCGAGACGACCAGACTCAAATAGTACAGAGAGAGAAACCACTGCACAACCAGAAGACATAGCACGTTTTGAACAGGTTGTACAGTATGCAAAACAACAAAATTTGCACGATCGGTCGATCGGAGAAATCGTCCAGGCGATCGCGGATAATTTTTTAGGAAAGCCCTACGCCGAGGGTTTGCTGGACAAATCCGGCGAAGAAAAGTTGATTGTAACGTTGAATAAATTTGATTGCGTTTTGTTTGTAGAAACCGTTTTGGCGATCGCCAGGGGCGTAGCAGTACAAGATTACGACTATCAAAATTTTGTAAATCGCATAGAAGAACAGCGGTATTTAAACGGTAAAATCAACGGTTATTGCAGCAGATTGCATTATTTTTCCGAATGGATTAACGACAATCAAAAACGGCAAACAGTGGAAAATATCACCGCTGAATTAGGCGGAGTGCCCGTGAATAAAACACTAAATTTCATGAGCCAGCACCGCAGCAGTTACCCGCAAATGGTCAAAGACGAAGCAACTTATCAGTGCATTGTCAGCCAAGAAGCAGACTTAGCCAAAACTACCGTTAATTACATCCCGACAAATCAGATAAAAAGTCTTTATTCTCAGTTAAAACCGGGGGATATTGTAGCGGTAGCGACGGATGTTAAAGGATTGGATGTCACCCACACCGGTTTAGTCTACCGCAATGCTGACGGCAATATGGGTTTAATTCACGCTTCGCCGGCTGGGGAGGTGACAGTTGCTTACGACTTGCACAGATATATTAGCAGAGCCGAAAGTGCGATCGGGATTGTAGTGGCTAGGGCGAAAACACCTGATTAAATTGGTTTGTACTCCTAGGGCGCATCAGCTTGCATTATTTTAGCTGCAAATTCAAAATTTCTGTGCTGACGCACCCTACCAACTAAAGAAACCGGGTTTTTTGCCGAATTTGCGGGTTGGAACCCGTCTTTTTGTAAAAAAAACCGATTTATGGGCCCCATGCGTAAGCCTCAAATCAATTGACAATTTCGCTGCGAGATACCTTACTATTTCTAGCAGGATTTGGCGTTAATTCCGGCGGCGAAACTTGAACACTCCCCCACTCATTCAAAAAGCTTTTCAGCAAAACCTCTTGCTGAGTGCGAAATGTCTCGACATTTTCCCCGCGATTCATAATCACAAACCACACTGTTTCTTGTTTTTGAGTTGGTAGCGCTCCGCCCAAAGCGCTAACATTATCCAACGTGCCAGATTTGACTACTGCTAATTTGGGAAGCGGCCGTTCTGACAGTATTCCTTTATCTTTCCCAACTACAGTTAAGACATCAGCAACTGTCATGCTGTAAGGTTCAAGATAGCGTTCTAAAGCTATAAACAACGCGCAAGCAGCCCGGGGAGAAATGAGGTTTTCTTCGCTCAATCCCGAACCGTTGACGAGTTGAATTTCTGCGGGAGGAACTCCGGTTGCTGCTGCGGCTTTTTGCGCGACTGTTTTGGCGCCGCCGACAGTATCAGCTAGCATATCTGCCATGAGATTGTTGCTGTACTGATTCATTTTTTTGATCAGTTCGGCAAGGGGCAAAGAATAATGTTTGACTAAAGGCTGCACGTCATTGGGAGGTGCTGGCAAAACTTTGACAGTACCCTCAATTGTTATTTGGGGTTTCGGCGTATTTGGAGGCAGTGTTTGATACTGGGCGGCGGCTTCGCTGGGCCAGATTTCACTGTTCAATCCTTGTTGGAGCAATTCTCCAGATTTGAGGGGATTTAATTCAAAATTCATGTAAAAATTATCGACAATTATCAAATTGCCAGTGACTCGCTTAATCCCTTTTTGATTTAAGGCGTTACCGAGGGCGATCGCCTCTTCCCAAACAAACAACGGATCGGCGCTTCCCTGAACAATTAAGTCGCCTTTTAATACGCCGTTTTCTATTTTTCCAGTTGTACCAATTAAGGTAATAAATTGATGTTCCGGCCCGAATTCTTGCAGCGCTACCAGAGATGTTGCTACTTTGGTAATAGAAGCTGCTGACAGAGGAACTGTACCTTGATGATTGGCTAGCAAAGTATTGCCAGATTGCATCCAGACGCCTTGGTTTTCTTTGGCAAAACCTTGTGCTGTCAACCCGTTGAGATATTGCTGGATTTTGGTATTTGTGGGGGTTTCGGGATTGTTAACAGAGACTATTAAGGGCTGACTTGGTTTAACAGGCGGCGGGTTCGATTCAGCTACAGGAGAGGGAGATGCAAGTTGGGGTGATTCAGTAGCGGCGCAGCCGGTAATAATTGTGAGAAGGGCGATCGAACTCGCAGCAGTCAAGTAGCGGTTTTTCAGCATTACTTTAATTTTTTCCATCAAATTTACGATCGTCAGTCAGCACGCCCGATGGAAAGTTTAGCACTAGCCCGGGCGTTTTTGAGCATCCGCATCTGCGTTACCAGAATCCGGAACCGCTGACATTAGCTATCTCGTTCTCCATCTTTCTTCGTGCTCTACCCTACGGGAACGGCTTCGCCGAACGCGTCTTCGTGGTTGGATGAACTACCCCATCCTATAGAGGGATGGGGTTTCCAACTTCACAGGGAACTGCATCTAACAAAACCGAAGTCTTGCCCGGTTGTCTTACATTCCCTCCATTGGCTGTAGACCTAGTTCCTAAGTCCAATATCCGCAAGGCTTCATTTCTGATGTTGATAGCTGCATTGACATCGCGATCGTGATGTGTATTGCACTGACTGCAAGTCCAATCTCTCATATCTAATGACAAGTTATCAACTCGATTGAGGCAAACGCTACAAGTTTTAGAAGAAGCAAAAAACCTATCTACTTCAATATAAGTTTTGCCTGACCACTCAGACTTATACTTGAGCATCGTACAAAATTGATCCCAACCAGAATCTGATATTGCTTTCGCTAAGTTGTGATTGCGTACCATACCTTTCACATTCAGATTTTCTACGGCAATAACTTGGTTTTCGTTGACTATCTTGCGGGATAGTTTGTGTAAAAAATCTTCTCGGACTCGTCTAATTTTTGAATGGACTTTGGATACCTTACTTTTTGCTTTATATCTATTTTTACTACTCTTCTGTTTGCGAGTTAGACTTTGTTGTTTCTTTTTAAGATTGCGAGCATATTTTGTTGTAGGACGCGGATTATCAAATTTACTACCATTGCTAGTAATGCAAAAATGAGTCAAACCTAAATCAATACCTATTGCTTTTCCTTCAGTATAAAGTTGAGCAAGCTCTCTACCATCATCTACTAAAACCGAAGCATAATATTTGCCATCCGGGTTAAGTGAAACGGTAACAGTTTTGATTTGTCCCTCAAACTTTCTATCCTGTTTGCAATAAATTAAGCCTACTTTTCCAGGGACTTTGAGATAATCTCCATCAAGTTTGAGGTTAGATGGGTAACTAATCGACTGTTTACCATGCTTAGATTTGAATCTGGGGAAACCTGTTCGTTTTTCAAAAAAGTTTTTGTAAGCTGTTGATAAGTTCAGTGCGACATATTGTAAGCATTGAGAGTAGGCATCAGTTAGCCAAGAATACTCTTTCTTGAGACTTGGGAATAAACCTTGAATAGCTCCTCTAGACAAACCTTTCCCTGTTGTGAGATATGTTTCTTCGCACAAGTTCAAAGAATAATTCCAAAACCAGCGGCAACAGCCAAAAGCTTTGGCTAAAGCTATTTGCTGCTCATTGGTTGGATATATCCTAAACTTGTAAGCTTTGTACATTATCGGATTTACACAATAGTGATAATATTTTAGCAGAGACTAAAAAAATAATGTTGCTTCGCGGTTTGTTTTTTTTGTCGCTATCCATCCCCACCCTGTAGACGGATGGGAAATTCCGCGACATTTAGGTTAAAGACTGCGGAATTTTATACCAATAGTCCGGACTGTTTTAGTTCCTAGTCTGAAACCCTTGATTTTTCGTTGGTAGCTCGATTGCCTTGGAGCCTTGAAACCCTTATTCTATGGTTGGCAATCAAAAACTGTCCGAAGTATTGTTATACCAGTTCCCAAAAATAATGCAACTCTAGACCAGCGCTCCAAACCCTTATGTTATAAGCCATTCCCAAATCTAAAATCTAAATATAGTATATCTTCAGCGCCTGGGGCCTTCACCCCAGGCCGATCGCTCTGACAAATTCAAGGGTAAACCGATTTACCCAGCCATACTCCCCATACTCAGCGGCACCATTTCCCCGTGCATCGTCAGGCCTAATAACATCGGCCCGCCTGGTCGTATCAACTCTCCTGTAAGCGCACAGCGTTCCTCCTGCTGTGCTGTGGCATTAATGCTGGCTCGAATATCCGATCGAGAAAACATCTGGCGATACTCTCCAGACTTCTGCTGCACGTAATTCCACAGCAAATCTCGAATCAAAGCTTGATAGCCTTGATTGCCCGCGATCTCTTTGAGTCTCTCTTTGAGTTCCCTTTCGAGTCGAATGCTGGTGACTTCCATTTCGGTGGTTGAGGTTCTAGGTAGGGTATGCATAATTTTTCTCAGTGACGGGTGGACATCTGTGTAATATCAGTGTAGTATGTTTAAAGCTAGATTTAAAGCTCTCTTACCACTTTCTGCCTGCAGTGAAATTTCTCCCCACCTACTCCACCTATCAACTGAAGTGCGATCGCCCCAGGGGTCGCTCCGAGTCGTTACGGCACGTCTTTAGCACGGGTTTTACGACAGTCGGACCGACCTCGTGGGCGGGCTCTGGCCTAAATAAACCCGGTTATAGTGAATTAGGACAAATGGCAGAAATTAATTACCACGAGGTAGACCGGGAGGGTCTGGGATTGGCACAGCCAGATCGAGATACGCGAAGCGGGAGGTACAGCTAAACGACTGTACCCACACAGGATGAAAATTTGCCTTTAGCAGTTTTTCTAGCCCCCGCTTCTAAGTAAGAGAAGCGGGGGCATTTGATTGGATATTTGAGAAATTCGACCCCAAGCGGGAACTGGCAAAAAACCAGATGTAGCTAATGCGGGCGTTGCACCCAAAATTCCAAATCAAAAATCAAAAATCAAAAATCAAAAATCAAAAATCCAAAATTGATGAGGAGGAGCAAGCCGTGACCATAGTAACAGATGTATTGAGGCAATCTGTGGTGGTGTTTTCTCAGAATTACCTACCGATGAGCCGTGTCAACATCAAACGGGCGATCGTACTTTTGGTAACAGGCAAGGCTGAACCTCTGGATTTTAGCATCGGCAACGGCTGGCTGGTGCGATCGCCCAGCACCAACATCCACGTACCCGAACAAATCCGCTTGACTTTTGGTAACAGGGAACGCCTGTGGAAAGTGCCCCCGGTCAATCGCCGGGAAGTTCTGCGCCGCGACGCTCATTCTTGCCAATACTGCGGTAGCAACCGACATTTGACGCTGGATCACGTCATGCCTCGATCGAAGGGCGGCCCGCATACTTGGGACAACGTGGTGACTGCTTGCGAACGGTGCAACTCTCGTAAGGGCGATCGAACTCCCATAGAAGCTGGAATGTCTCTGCGGACTAAGCCGAAGGCTCCTATACACCCCACTGTTGCTTTTGCCGAACTTTTTTGGCACGAATACCAAATTGGGGAATAGGGAATGGGAAATAGGGCATGGGGCATCGGTAATTGGGAAGCGGTATGAAGGAATGAAAAGTTTGCTATTTCACCCTAGAATCCTTTCCAATTACAGGACTGAATTAGCCATTATCAATTACCAATTACCCCTGCCCGATGCCCAATGCCCAATGCCCAATGCCCAATGCCCAATTTTCAACTTTCAACTTTCAACTTTCAATTTTCAACTTTCAATTCCAAATTTAGGGCTGTCAATATGCTGAAGTTGACTTACACTGAAACGGGCTTTAACCTGGAGCGTTTGGCTCAATCTCCCGAACAGTTAGTGGCGCTGCGAGTTGTGCTGGCTATGCGAGTTGGTCAAAGCATCAGCGTCGAACCGAGCACTGCGGCATTTTTGCTGCCCGCGAATTTGGCGGCGCTGTCTCTGTTGGAATCTGAGGTGCGCCGAGACGACAACGACGCGATCGACCTTTGTGTTGCTGATGCTGACTTTGTAGAAGTGACTCTGCGCGGTACGTGGATTTCTGGCGCGTCTGAGGGGGCCGAGGGCGTGTTTGCGACTGTGTTGGGCGATCGGGCGGAGCTCTTGCTGCTCAAACTCTGGCTAGAAACTCAGGCTGCTGCGGAGGTTGTCGGGGAAGTCGGCGATTAATATCGGATGTTAAACAATGAAGAGGTTCCAGGGAAGAAGCAAGAGGGAAGAAGCAAGAAGGAAATATTTTCTCGATCTTTCACTTCCCCACTTTCTCCCTCGGACACTCCCCCACAAAGGACCATCTCCTCTCTGCCATAACAGACAATTTATATGCGTAGCATCCCGGTTGCTCGCTCATTTTAGGGCGTATAAATTATGTTGAAGTAAATGCCTTTATCTTGCAGATTGTCGCCCCGATCGCTAATTCTCACCAAAGGAAAAGCGTAATCTACGCGCAGGTTCAGCCGCGGTATCGGTTCCCAGATTAGCCCCAAACCCACACCTGCTAAAAATGTCTGCTTAATTATCTGATTGGGTAATTTATTAGGATTGTTGGCAGCATTCCATACCGTACCCGCCTCCAAAAAGGGAGCCAATTGAAGTTTGGGATTTCCCGAAGCATCGCGCTGCAAAGTAATCCGATCCTCGATCGAAACTCTCAAGCCGTTATCGCCAGAACGGGCATTTTGGCGGTAGCCGCGCAAAGATTGCCCGCCGCCTATTACAAATTGCTGTGAAGGCAACAAACTATCAGCTGACAACTGCAAGTCGGACTGCAAAATTAATAAATGTTTGTCATTCAATCGCTGTACTCGCTGCACTTGACCCAGCCAGCTAAAAAATTGTCCGTCGGGCACAGAACCTTCGTATTGATTAGCATCAAATAAGCTAGTGCCGATCGTAAATTGCGATCGCACGGCCCAAGCACCCTGCGGGTCGCGCCGAATGTAGTCCTGTCCCAGCTTAATTGTGCTCGTAGTGGTGATACCCCTGGACTCCTCGGGGATGCCAAAAGAAAACGGATCGCCAGCGAAAAAAGTTCTGCCTCTCTGATAAGTAAAACCGACAGACAAGGCAAATTCTTCGATAGGCGTTCTCCGCAGCGGCTGGCGGTAACTAACTTCAAATAAATGCGATTTTCCCGAAATGTCCAAACGGTCAATACTAGCTGGTTGTACGATACTGTTGCGATTCGGCGCCGCCCTCAATTGCAAAGTGCCGTTCATCGCATTTAGCGGCAGGCGATAGCTGAAATCGAACACGTCTGAATCGCCGATCGAGCGGTAATAAGCCGCCCCAAGTTCGTCGCCATTTCCTGTGATATTGCGGTGCCGCAAACTAACTCCCACTCTTTCGGAACCGACGCTGGGAGGCGAGTAATTGTCAATGCTGAAACTAGGTTGAAACGGATTAGCTTCCGAGACTCGGACAATCAGAATGCTCTCGCCTTCATTATCCCCAGCCCGCAGGCTGGCTTCTACATTGTCAAATAAAGGATCGACTCGCAGCAGCCGGAGTTGGTCTTCTAATGAAGCTGTGCTTAAAGGCATTCGAGCCCCGAGTCGAATTCGGCTGCGGATGTAACTTGGATCTAATCTTTTAGTTCCTTCTATCTCAATTCGGGTCAGCTTGCCTTCGATCACTTGAATTTGGACTACCCCTGCGGTGATAGTTTGGGGCGGCAAGACTGCTCTCGAAGTGATGTAGCCTCGATTGAGGTAAATTTCGGTAATTTTGTCGGCGATTTGTTTGAGTTCTTCTAGGGTGGCAGAACGGCCCTCTAACGGCTTGACTAAGGCATTAATTTCGTCTTGGCTTAAAATTGTGCTGCCAACTACTTGAATTTTCTGCACCTCAATTGCTGTATTCGGCAGCGTTGGGGGGACTGGCGAGGGGGGTTGGGGCGGTACTGTTGGCGGTACTTGGGGAGGTTCTGGGGAAGGCTGCGGGACGGGTTGCAGAAATCGATCGCGATTTGGATCTGGCTGAGTCGGCGGCCCAGGCAGGTTGGGAGGCGGCGAGGGTTGGTTCTGGGCTAAAACATGATTGCAATTTAGCTGGTTCTGACATTTGGGATCCTTATCAACCAGATTTTTTGCGGCGGGTTCTTGCCCCTCACCGCAATCCGTTTGATTAATTGTGGAACACGCCTCAGCGCTTTTGTCAACCAGATTTTTTGATGCGGGTTCTTGCCCCTCACCACAATCGGTTTGATTAATTGTGGAACAGGTATCGAGCTGGTTCTCGATCGCGTTGCTTTCTGGAAACTCGGGGATTTGATTTAAGTTTGTTGCAGTTTCATCCTGCTTGATTTCCAGTTTTTGCAGTGCTAATACTCCGTTGCCCGTATCTGCTGAGTTGTCAGCGGCGACGGGCAACTGAGAAATATCGTTCGTGTGCGATATAGCTTTATGGGGATAAAAGCAAGCCATCGGGAGCGCAGTTACAAGTGAAATCCCCAACCGAAATATTGCAATATTTGCACTCGGGCGCATAATTAATAATTTCTCTAAAATAAGTTGGTCGCCTGCTTTACTATGCCAGTTTATCATTTAGTATTATGCGAAATTTGACCATCAAAATTTCCACAGTCCGGCTTTCAAGATGCCAGGAGCCCGAACTGCTCATTGGCACAAAAATTTTAATGTATTTAGGACGATCGACCCAAAAACCCCCAACAGCCAAAAATCATCTGTGGGGCTGCCAAACACCGCGCTCTAAACCGAGTTTTTCCTACTTGCTACACAACTCATACCATTTTAGATTGTAGATTTTAGATTTTAGATTTTAGATTTGGCAATGACTTATGGCAATCAGGGTTTGGAGGCCTAGCGTTGCATTCTTTTTTGAAACGGGTGTCGAATTATTTTTTTATTAGAGGTGTTAACTTACTTGGGACTAATGGTTCTTGGGCGATTTTGCCGAGTTGGACTGAGTTCAACACTGCTGACCACTCGTGAGCTAAACTGGCATCGCTGGGAGACTCCATGCGTAATTGAGCGAGAGTAGCCAGGTAGTCGTACCAGAGACCTTGTTGGGCGAAGATCCTGAGCTTGGCGGGATCGGGCGATCGATCCAATTCTGTTTTCACGTTTGGGGCGAGTGCGGTGCGGTTGATCCACCCGGAAACGAGAACTTCATCTGTTGTATAGTTTTTTGCGTTGCATTTGATAGTAAAGTACCATTGATAGTTTTTGCCAACCTCCAGGGCTGGCGAGTTGTCGTCGGAGTCGAGGCTGAGGCTAACGACACCTGCACGGCTAGTTACCATGCGAAAACTTTTTTTGTATAGTGTTTTGTCCGTTTCGTCTGCTAACTCAAACTGAACTGTTTTGTCGACGGCTACGGGAAGGTAGTAGAAAAATGTCGGTTTTGCTGATATGGTTTGCCCCATAGTTGATTGGGGAATCAAGGCAGTGAAGGCAGTTGGGGCGGTGGAGCATTCTAAGCCACGGGTTCCTCCCCCTTCCCGCCTTCCGGGTAGTCCCTGCTCGGGCGGTTGAAAGCTATTCCACGAGGCTCCCACTTGCTGGCTGTTTGGTCTGCTTCCGCTTGGTTGAGCGGGTAGAACTGTTTGCCAGTTGAGGGGTAGCTGCGGTTGTGAGCGGCGGTGGACGCTGTTGGCGGGGCTGTTGAGAGCCTCTGCTGGTCTTAAGAAACTACCAACGGCAATTGCCTCTAAAGACAGAATTAAGGAAATGGCACCGATATTTAGAGCATACTTCCAAGCCATGACGAACCTGCCTTCTGATGAACCTAGGGACTTTATCACACGGTTTTATTCTACCCAAGGTTTTGACGGATTTAGTAATCTGTTGTACTTAATTTATATCTTCAGGCAGATACGATTAGTTTGATCCCTCTGATCGACATGGAATTCTCTATAACGTTTGTCAGTGGTAGCTTAGTAGTTATACTTACTTGCATTCACGGCAGCCGATTGGGTTGAGCTTGTTAAACCCAGCTTTGACCGAAAAGCCATACGCAAGCCCCGGGCTACCGACATGGAAGCCGGCAGCGATTTCAACCGCCTGTAGAGTTGAACAAAGCTTTATCTAACGCTTGTACATTCTCTGGTTGAATGCTGTATAACTCTAATATGAAACCTAAATACAAGCACAACAACAACATAACTTACTCTTGTAAATATCACATTGTGTGGTGTCCAAAGTATCGTCGTAAAGTTTTGCTCGAAGGCGTTGATGTTCGTCTGAAGGAAATCCTAGCCCTTGTTGCTATCGAGCTTAATAGCGAGTTAATTGAAGTGGAGGTAATGCCAGATCGTGCTCAGGTTTTGGTCGAGTGCGATCGTCACTTTGGAATTGCCAAGCTTGTTCGGTACATGAAGGGGCGCTCCTCTCGAGATCTCCGTCAGGAATTCCCTTGGTTAAAAAGTCGGTTGCCTACACTTTGGACTAACAGTTATTTTGTTGCAACTTTAGGTGGTGCGCCTATCGAAGGTGATTAAACAGTATATCGAGAATAAAAAAATGTTTAGTTACGGCTGCCAGCAAATACTAATCAACCCAGCTCGAACTCTAAAATTAATTTTAGAAGTTGTCTGTGAAGAATCAAATAAGCTTGCTAATTGTGGGAGATACTATTCTCGTCAGTGGTATTTTAAGAAGGGTAAAATTAAGAGCAGATTTGATTTACATCGTTTAATGAAAGACAACCCTCATTTCAATGCACTTTACTCTCAGGTTGCCCAACAAACGCTAACTAGCGTTGCAGAGTCATTGAAACAGGGCAGGCTCCAAGCCAGCGACGCTCAAGCCTCGCTCGATGTAAGCGACACGAGCGGTTTTAACCGCCTTGAATCTTTTTTTATTAATTCTCAATCATTTGCTGTACTTCATGCTATAAAATAAATACAGGAGGTGATATAAAAATGCTTTTAACTTACCAGTACCAATTCAAACATAGCAATAAACAATTAGAGAAATTATCGGGCTGGTTAGATAGGCTTAGGGCTAGCTATAATTGGTGCTTGCGTGATAGAATCGAAGGTGGGCATCAGGAGTTTATTCAGGTAGATTATTGTGACTTAAAAACACGGGTGGGAATTACGCAGTTAACTGGCCGCTTAGTCCGAGGTACTAAACTCGACAACCCCTGGGAAATAAGGGAAGGCAAAGCTAAAAAGCCAGGTGAAAAAGACAAATTACCCAAACGGTCTGCGTCATTAATGCAAGATGCAAACCTAATAAATTTAAAGGCTAGTCGCCCTTGGTATCAAAATATTGATGCTGCTGTGCAGTCAATACCACCCAGGGTTAACGAGTCATTTAATAAGTTCTTTAATGCGGGATTCCCTAAATTTAAGGGCCGCCACGATTTCAAATCATTTAGCTACAAACCGGGTCATGTAAAAATTAAGGGTAGCAAAATCTACCTACCTAACATTGGCTGGATGCGTTTCTCTAACTCGCGTTCTATCCCAGATGGGTTTGATATTAGGACGGTGACAGTTAAGCAGAAAGCCGATGGTTGGTACGTTTCAGTAAGAATTGAAAACAAAACAGTGCCAGATTTTCCCATAATTCCAGACAGTGAGATCAAAACCATCACTGGATGTGACATGGGGTTGACTAAACTGGTGTACCTATCTGATGGTAGTGCGATCGATCGCCCGGGATTTGCTACTAACAAAAAGACTAAAGGTTTAATGCGAGTTAGGCAAAAAAGAGTTAGCCGCCAACAAAAAGAAAGTAAAAACCGCAGTAAAGCTCAACTAAAAGTGACGGCTTTGCACAATAAAATTCAACAAAAACGCGAGGCTTACCAGTGGTGGGTTGCCAATAAGCTCATTAAAAAGTATGATGCTGTCGCAGCCGAAGACTTGCCGATCGAGAATATGATGAAACGGTGCCAGCCTATTAAGTCGAATACTGGTAGGTGTTTGCCAAATAATCAATCAGCTAAACGCGGGTTGAACCGTTCTATCTCCGACGCTAGTTGGTATAATTTAACCAAAAAACTTGAGTATCTGGCGGCAAAGTCAGGAAAAAGACTTGATAAAGTTAATCCACAATATACCAGCAAAACTTGTAGCAAATGTAGTCACGTCGATCGAGATAGCCGCAATGGGGAAAAGTTTATTTGTACTAATTGCGGACACATTGATGATGCAAATCTGCAAGCGGCAAGAAACGTGAAAACTAAAGCAATAGATGCTTACGGGCTAACTATTGTCAAGAAAATTAGAGCGAAAATGGTACGGGTGGACTGCTCGAAACCAGTACAATTGAATCTTTTTGAGATTGAGTTGTGCGAACGCTTGCCAGATAATACGCTGCCTCAAAAAGGATCTCGTGGCGTGTGGGCGGGAACCCAGATGGCATTCAATTGTCTCTCTGGGATGTTGAGAAAGTAATTTCTTAAGAATCTCAGCGTCTTTAGACCTGAGACTCTCAAAAATCAGGTTTTCTGTACAATACCGGCAAGAAATTTAGCATGAATCTCGATTCACCTGTTCTCTCGGACAAACAGCCTTCGGGGCTGCGGATGGTAAGACCGATCGGAGTCTTGACACTCCACGGCATTGCTTTTTTAGGAAATAAGTTGTTCGCTGTCGATCGCGCCGAAGGGCTCCTATTGGAGATCGATCCAGAAACGGACAACACTACTGTTTGGAATCCTTATCAAACGGCTAAGTTTGCGGGCGCAACTGGGCTGGCTATTTCGGAAGATACTGTCTGGTTTGCGCGGGATGAGGATATTTGTTGCTGTCGGGGCGCAATTCAGGACGGGGCGATAACTGAACTCAAGCCTGAACATTTTGTTTCGCTTTCTTATCCTGCTGACGGGATTGCTGTGTGGAAATCTACGCTTTATGTGACTTGCCAGAGATTAGCCTCGATTCTGGTTTTTGACCTGAAAACTGGTCGGGAAATTACTCGGTTTTACGCTCCTGGTATTGGGGTAGAAAATATCACTGTCCGGGATGAGGAACTTTGGGTTTGCGATAAGACTGAGCAAACTGTTTACTGTTTGGAACGGGGAACTGGGGAGATTAAATTTAGCGTTTTGACTCCCTTTGAGTCGCCTTCGGGTTTGGCTTTTCACAAGGATTCCGAAACCGGGAAAGAGGTTCTGTACGTGGCTTATGCCGGCGATGAACTTTACATCCGGGATGACCCGAATTCGGAAGATCCTTTTCAGTTGACGAAGCGCGATCGCACTTTTATTCACCCTTTGTATTTTCACTACAATGAAGCCGACCGCTACGCTCTCTCAAACGGTTTTTTGATGGAAATGTCTTATGTAGAGGAACTGTCTCCTCTCGATGAGGTAGAAATCGAAAATTTGGAGTGGCGGATTGCTTTGCCTTCGGAAACTCACCGACAAAAGGTCAGGAAAATTACGCCGATCGGAATGCCTTTTACTGAGGAAATTCAGGAAGGGGAACGGGTGGCGGTGTTTAAGTTCGATCGGCTGCACCCTGGGGAACGCCGAATTTTTGGCTGGAAGGCTTTGTTAGAAGTTCGATCGATTAAGTATCAGTTGTCGCCTCGGGATGTCGAAAAGGTTCCGAAGCTGTCGCCGGAGTTTGCAGCTAAGTATTTGGTGGATAATGACAATTTGGCGATGGACACGGAGATTGTGCGATCGGCTGCTGTGGCTGCCATTGGCTCGGAAACTAATATTCTGAGGAAGCTACTGAGCATTCGCAACTTTGTTTACGACCAACTTTCTTACGGGATTAGGCCTCACATTGACACTCCCGATATTGTATTGCGCCGCGGCATCGGTTCTTGCGGCGAGTACGTGGGGTTGTTGTTGGCTTTGGCAAGGTTGAACGGGATTGCTTGCCGCACGATAGGCCGCTACAAGTGCCCGGCTTTTGCTGACAGAAAAGGTGTGGCGCTGGAGCCGGATTTCAATCACGTTTGGCTGGAATTTTACATTCCGGGTTTTGGCTGGGTGCCGATGGAATCTAATCCTGATGATATTCAAGACAGAGGCCCTTATCCTTTGCGATTTTTTATGGGTTTGGCTTGGTATCACGTAGAAATTGGCAAGGGAATTCGGTTTCAAGGTCTCACCAGCGGGGGTCTTCCTTTAAACAAGGAGGATGTTTCCGTGGGGAGTCTGGCAATTAATCATGTGAGGTTTACAATTTTGGAAGAGTTGCCAGCAGTTTGAATCGAGTGTTAACAATTAACAGTTAGCCGTCAATATTCAACTGTTAATTGTTAACATTTTTCATCTAAAATCGAAAGTAGAAAATGTAAAATCAGAGGAAGAGGGGTTGTGGAATTTGCGATTGCTAATGTTCTCGTTTTAGTGGCCTTTGTACTGCTGGTGACGGTGACTGGCGGGGTCGCTTATTTGACTTCTGTTGAGTGGCGCGATCGCAGGCGGTTAGATAAGGCTAAACGGAAAAAAAAGTAGCTCTTTGCTGTTGACAAAGTGCATTTTTTATGATAAGAGACAAGGCGACCTGGTTGGGTCGCCTTGTTTTTTGATTGGAGGTATAGCAGAAGTCCGATGTCCGTCGGAAGAAGTCCGATGTCCGTCGGAAGAAGTCCGATAGAAGATTCAACAATCGCAATGGTTTCAGCAATTTAAACTGTCCTAACCGGCTGGGCGGTTGCTATATTTTCACCGCAGATAAAAGCAAGTTCGGTAACATAAACGTTGTAGGTTTGTAGTGAGGACTTGAGTCCTAGTAGTTTTATGAGGCCTTTAGTCCTCACTACAAAACAATTTGATTGCAGTCGTTCGATCGCACACAAGATGATTCACGAACGGGAAGCCCGCGCCACAACAAACAAACCACAATAAACACAGAGGAAAAAGGGGATTTTGGATTGGGGAGTTTAAGTCCACTCTCTGAAAAATGTATTTTCTTGCCAAGCGGCGGCAGTGCGTTTTTCAAGTGCTGCCATTTCTGTTTGGTTCAGGGGTTGGAATGCTTGGGCGACTTTGAAATTTTCTTCTAATTGCTTTACTGAGTCGGCGGCGATGACGCAGCAGTGCACGCCGGGAAGTGAAAGCGTGTAGCCCATTGCTTGGTGCATTCCATCTAAAACACCGTTCTGAAATAATTTGCCGTAAGCTGGTACTTTCATCGCTATAACGCCGATGTTTTTGGCTTTGGCAACTGGTAAAGCGCTGGTTACAAAAGAGCGCGGGTGATGTTTTTCGGCGGCGTTGAGGGAGATTAATGTTGTGTCAAAAGGATAGCGCTCCAAGCCTGCAGCAATGATGGCTGGTTCGTGGTGTCCGGTGATGCCGGAAAAACGAATTATTTTTTGCTCTTTGGCTTCTTCGATCGCCTTTATTGCTCCTTTGGCACTGAAAATTTGGTCTAATTCTTTTTGGAATGAGACGTGGTGGAGTTGCCACAAGTCCAGCCGATCGGTTTTCAATCTTTTGAGCGATTTCTCTAAGTCTCTCCACGCGCCATCTCTGTCTCTGGCGGAGGTTTTTGTGGCTAGGAATAGGCGGTCTCGATATGGTGGCAAAACTTTGCCTAAGTTTTCTTCGCTGGGCCCGTAGTCGGCGGCCGTGTCAAAATAGCCAATGCCTAGTTCGATCGCGCGTTCAATTTGCACCGCCGCTTCTGCTTCTCTTCCCGGCTGCGACAGCGGTGTTTGTCCGGCCCCACCCAAACCGAAAATCGGCACTTTCACGCCGGTGTTGCCTAACAGTCGTTCTGGCATTTTTACTGTGGCGGCCGCCTTGTTATTGGGTGCGGCTGCGATTTCCCGATCCTGCTGTTCGATCGCCTTAGCGCCTGCAATGCCGCTGGCAACAGCTATACTGCTCAATATAAAATTGCGGCGAGTCTTTTTGCTGGTCATGGTTTCGGTATCCTCAGAATATGTGAGTTGAGATTAACCAGAAAGTTAAATAAAGTCATCAGTCATTAGTCATTAGTCATTAGTCATTGGTTATTGATTATTGGTTATTTGTTATTTGTCCTATGTTTCTCGTTAGTTCTTCGTTCTAATAACCAATAACCAGTAACCCATGCCCCATGCCCTATGCCCCATGCCCCATGCCCCATGCCCTATGCTCTATACCCCATGCCCTATGCCCTTGTCAATTATCCATGCGCGAATCAGTTCATTTATCTGTTCTGGTACTTCGTCGTGGGGACAGTGACCAGCTTTGATAAAGTGTTCTGTCAACCCAGGATAGTGTTTGCGAAATTTGGCGCTTCTTTCTGTGGAATTCATCCACGGATCGCCTTCTCCCCACAGCATTAGCAACGGGCATTTTAATTGACTCAGCAATACGTCGATTTTTTCCCCTTGCGGTGTTCGGAATACGGAGGCGAATACTTTGGGAGCACCGGGATCGCAGGAGGGAAGGTAAATTTCTTCTACTAATTGGTCTGTGACGGCGCTTTGGTCGAGATAAACTTTTTCTAGGGTTTTCCGAATTGTCGATCGCTGGCGCACGTACTGGAACAGCAGAAAACTTGCCCAATCTTGCTGAAATAACGTTTTAGCTACCGCCGATATGGCTTTTTGCAAGGGCGGGGCTTCGGGTGCCGGCTGCGGTTCGCTGAAGGGGCCGGCGCTGTTGATTAATATAAGTCCGCCTGCTGATTCGGGGCGCTGGGCTGCTACACACAAGGCGGCGTAGCCTCCGAGGGAGTTGCCGGCTAGTACGGCGGGCCGGCCGATGATGTTGGTGATAAAGTCGTGGAGTTGGTCGCGCCAGAGGTCGCCGCTGTACTGCAATTCGGGTTTTGCCGATCGCCCAAATCCGATCAGGTCGATCGCCCACACTTCAAAGTCTTTGCTCAGCCCGCTAATATTTTTGCGCCAGTGGTCTGTCGAAGCTCCAAAACCGTGAATTAACAGCAGGGGAGGGCGTTCTGGATGCCGATCGCTGGATCGAACGTAGTACACTGAATGCCCCCGCCACTGCCAGTAAGTGCCGGCTATGGGGGCGGAGGTCATGGCTGGGGTTGCTTGCATAATGTAAAGAAATAATTATTTACTTTAACTATTGTATCGCGACGCTCAGATTTATAAAATTTGGCAAACGCGCCGGGGCTTGGGCGAGCAAAAGATTCGTCAAGTTGGGCGAGTTGGGTTCTGGCGAGCGCCCGCACTCAGAATAAATAAGTTTTGTAACGAATATTGATTTTGTGAGGCTCGCAGCAATCCGAGATATTTTGCCCGATCGCATTGGGGAAATTTATCGGGTCCCGACTGCAACATACCTAGGTATGATAATTTTGCTGTGTAGCGGGCCCAGCCAGTTCTGGGCGATCGGTGCTGGCCCAGCGGCTGCGAGGGTCGAGCCTGATGGGCGAGGGTGAAGGGATCGACTTTTTTATAGTTATTTCCGACCTTTTAAAGGTGGGGATCGTTTGTTAGGGAGCTGTTGAGGGCTTGGGGGATGCAGCGGACCGTTTGGTTGCGAGTTGGCAAAAGGCGAAATCAAAAATCTGGCTGCTGGTAGAAGTTATAAGTAAAATTACTGAGGGTTCTGGGCAGAAGTTTCTCAGAATCCCTGAATATTTTGTGACGTTCTTGGCTGTTCTTAATTGCTTGGATACTCTAAGATATAAGTAGAGCTGCGCCGCTCAATTAATTAGCATTTTGAATACTAGGGAGCCAACTATGCAGGGTGTGAAGTTTATCCACCTGAAAGTTAGGGAGTTTTCTGAGTGATTGCTATTTCAGCCCGTCCCGTGGGACGCAATTGGATTACGATTAGCTTCGCTTCTACTCTATACCTTTGTCCTATTTTGGATCTGCTCCTAGCAGAGGTGCCAGATTACTGGCAAACGGAATTGCGGTTGGGGCTGCAAGAAGCTTTGGTAAATGCTGCTAAGCATGGAAACAAATTAGACCCCGGTAAAAATGTTGGAGTCCGTTTTTCGATCGTCCAAAACCAATATTGGTGGGTGATATCGGATGAAGGTTCTGGCTTTAATGCTCCTTGCGGTTGCAAGCTTTATACCGATGATTGCGACAGTCCCCTAGCAGAGGATGTTGCAGATAACTCTGTACTACCCCATGTGGAACAGGAATGTGGTAGGGGGTTGTTTATTCTTTACCAAATATTCGATCGGGTAGAGTGGAATTCTCAAGGTACAGAGTTACGGCTGTGCAAAGAACTTCCCAGTGGCTACCTGCTGGCTCACTAGCGCTAGAACCGCTATTTTGCAGCAGTTTTAACCTCAGCTAGACCTGGAAATTTTTTCGTTTCCGGGCTGAGCATCGGAGTGAGAATTGGAAGGATGTGGCTACTGATAGCTGATCGTAATGCAAAATGTGAGTTTTGAGTTAAAAAAGTGTAAATCTTTTGAACTCACAATCGCGCTGCTCGAGCTAGCGGCGCGATTGTCGCGCGTTTTGACCGACTAATCAACTCAAAACTCCAGACTCAAAACTCAAAAAAAATTATTTGCCGTGGGTGGGACAGGGAGGAGCAGATATCGATCCATCAAGCCATCCTGCTGCTTGTTTTAAACGCGGGAGAGCTTCTGCTGGCTGTTTTTTGAGCAAAAAGACCAAAGCGGCGGCGGCTTGCTCTCCGGCCCGCGCGGAACGGTTGGCTTTGAGGCGGTGCCAATCTTTTTCTGGGATGGCGAGGCGCGCGGCGAGAGCTTGGGCTAGTTCTACCGTGCTAAGCTCGTTGAGGTTGACAGTTTGGGTTGTTTGTGTAGTTTCAAGCATAAGTTTCAAGCATAGGTGGCAATTATAGCGATTTGGCTGCCGTTTCTAAATTTAACCAATAATATACTTGACATAATAACAACTAAATAGGGAATCGGTTTTTTTTAATTATTGTCACCTTTGCAGATCAAAATGCCTAAACAGCCGTCAGATTTAAATCGAGAGACACCGGGAGATGATGAAAGTGAGTTTGTTGAAGCGCTCGGAGCAGTGGAGCGATCGCTCGCGGCAGTCAAAAAACGGTACACTCAAATTCAGGTCGATCGACAGCGCCAAGTCGAACTCGGACATCGGCGCGAAGAAATCCGCCAGTCCATGCGCCAAAATCCATTGCCCCAACTCAAACAAGAATTGCGGGAAATTGAGCAAGAATTGGAAACAATCGAGTTGAATTTAGAAAGCAAGCTGTTTTCTTGGAGAAGCATAATAGAACCTTTTTGGCAAGCAGTTCGCTTTGGGGGACTCGGCATTTTGATCGGTTGGATTTTGAAATCCTATGCCGGTTGAAGGATGTTGCGAGTTAGAATTTTTGATTTTTTTATTTACCGCAGAGGGCCGAGAGGGCCGAGAGGAAGAGAAAAGAGAGAAATATGGTGCAAAATATTAAATAAACAGGAGTGGATATTATGAAAAATCAACGAATAGCAGCAATTTTGCGCGCAGGTGAACCCGAGGAAACTGTAACTGTTCAAGGCTGGGTTCGTACTAAGCGCGAATTGAAAGAATTTGCCTTTGTCGAAGTCAACGATGGTTCGGCGATGGCTAACTTGCAAGTAGTCATAAATTCCGATTTGCCAGATTTTGAAAATGTACTGAAACAACTGAATACAGGTGCATCTCTAGAAGTGTCGGGAGTGCTGGTAGCATCTCCAGCAAAAGGACAGCGAATTGAGTTGAAAGCCTCACAAGTACAAGTTTACGGCGATGCAGACCCGCAAACTTATCCGCTGCAAAAAAAGCGCCATTCCTTTGAATTCTTGCGGACAATCGCGCATTTGCGGCCGCGCACAAACACCCACGGTGCTGTCTTTCGAGTCCGCAATGCTTGTTCGGCGGCGGTACACCAATTTTTTCAAGAACGCGGTTTTTTGTGGGTTCACACTCCGATTATTGCTGCTAGCGACTGCGAAGGTGCGGGGGAAATGTTCGCCGTTACCAACTTTGATTTAAAGAATGTGCCGCGCACAGATTCGCAAGAGGTTGATTATGCTAAAGACTTTTTTGGAAAGCGCGCATATTTAACAGTTAGCGGCCAGTTGGAAGCGGAAGTTATGGCGCTGGCTTTCGGAAATGTTTACACTTTTGGCCCGACTTTCCGAGCGGAAAATTCTAATACTTCGCGACATTTGGCGGAGTTTTGGATGATTGAACCGGAGATGGCTTTCTGCGATCTGCAGGGAGATATGGATTTGGCTGAGGCGTTTTTAAAGTACATTTTTAAATACGTTTTGGATCGTTGCCCGGAAGATATGGAGTTTTTCAACGAGCGCATTGACAAAACTGTTTTGGCTACTGCTGAAAATATCATTAATAATCAGTTCGAGCGGATTACTTATACCGAGGCGATCGCACTTTTGGAAAAAGCAGACAAAAAGTTTGATTTCCCGGTAAGTTGGGGCTTGGATTTGCAGTCGGAACACGAGCGTTATTTGGCTGAGGACTTGTTTAAAAAGCCGACAATTGTCAGCGATTATCCCGTCGAGATTAAAGCATTTTATATGCGTTTAAATGATGACGAAAAAACGGTGCGAGCAATGGATGTTTTGGCTCCTAATATTGGGGAAATTATCGGCGGTTCGCAGCGGGAAGAAAGGCTGGATGTGTTGGAGCGGCGCATGGAAGCCCAGGGTATGAATAAGGAGGAATTGTGGTGGTATTTGGATTTGCGCCGCTACGGTACTGTGCCTCACGCTGGGTTTGGTTTGGGCTTTGAACGGTTAGTGCAGTTTATGACGGGAATGGGGAATATTCGGGATGTGATTCCGTTTCCGAGAGCGCCTTTGAGTATTGATTTTTAGTTGAGGATTGTGCGGCAAAGAGGAGGGACACGGCATTGCCGTGTCCTTACCCGGATCGGCGACTCATTATCACAAATAAATTTAAGTCGCCGAGGGAATTGTGATATCAACAGATTGGACTTTGACCGAAGTTCCCAAACTCGATAACGGCGGTTCAATTGCCGCACTATTTCCCACTACTAATGTTACCAAATTCTCCGGTTTCAAGTAAATCTTAGCTACGCGCTGCACGTCGGCAATTGTTGCTGCTTCGATGCTGCGGCGGTAGCGAAAAATGAAATCTTCGGGATAACCGTAGTATTCGTAGCGCATTAATCGCGACAAAGTTTGACTGGGATTTTCAAATTTGAAGATAAAAGAATTCAGGGTGGAATCTTTAGCAAAAGCTAATTCTTCCGGGGTAATTGGTTCGGTGCGGATACGATCGATCTCTGCCCGAATTGCCTGGATAAACGGTACTGTGGCATCCGATCGCGTTTGGCCTCCAGCCACAAACACCCCCGGATAGTCAAATCTCGGACTCCAAGCCGCGTACACTGTGTAGGCTAAACCTTGGCGCGATCGCACGTTATTGAACAAACGGCCACCGAAACCGTTCAAAACCCCGTTCATTACGTCCAAAGCACCGTAATCTGGACTGCTGAGCATTCCGCCCAAATGTCCCATTTGCACGTAACTTTGACTTAATTGCGGCTGATTTACCAAAAATAAGCCGCCGCCCCTTGCCGGCGATACCGTTGGTAGCGCAGGCACTTCTGCACTCTGACTCGGTTGCCAGTTGCCGAATTTTTGCTCGACGAGCGATCGCATTTTAGCTGTATCAAAGTCCCCAGAAATACCCAAAATCATATTCTTGGGATGGAAATATTTCTGGTAGAAACTCACCACATCGTCGCGGGAAATATTCGCCAGGGTTTTGTATTCTATCGTGCGCGCGTAAGGACTGCGATCGCCGTAAATTAACTTTTGAAACTCGCGGCCGGTAATATCGTTAGGATCGTCATTGCGGCGGGCGATCGCACCTTGAGTTTGGTTCTTCGCTAAATCCAACTTTTCCTTAGCAAATATTGGCTCCCGAATCACCTCCGCAAATAAGTCAAACACGGGTTCCAAATCTTCAGCTAAAGCACTAAAATTAGCGCTGCCCGAACTAACATCAATCCCCGTTTCTACCGAAGCTGCTCGCTGTTCTAGCAACTGATTTAGTTCATCAGCCGTATGCCGGCTCGTGCCGCCAGTTCGCATCACTTCTCCCGTCAAACCTCCCAGTCCGAGTTTATCAGCAGGTTCAAAGCGCTCGCCCGTGCGAAATAGCGCCGTTCCCCCGACTAACGGGAGTTCCCGGTCTTCCATAAGATACACCCGGATGCCATTCTTCAGCTCGAAGCGAGTGTATTTAGGCAGTTTAATTTCTGGCACCGGCGGGAATGTTAATTCGTCGTAGTGTTTGGGTGCAGCCGCTAAGGAAGGTAACAAATTAAACGTGCCAAGTGAAACAGTAAAAAAGCAAAGCGACAGCAGAAATAACTTTACTTTTTTCAGTCTCAATTTAGTCCTTTTCATTCTTTCTCCAATGTTTCATAAGTTGACAATTCGAGGCAGAGCCTCGCCGATATGCCTTCCCAGGCAGAGCCTGGAAACGAGTGTTTCTTCCCTCTTCCTTCTTCCCTCTTTTTACCCTGAGCGAAGCCGAAGGGCCTTCTTCCTTTTTCCTTCTTCCTTTATTTCCTAAGTAGAAAATTCGAGGCAGAGCCTCGCCGATATGCGTTCCCAGGCAGAGCCTGGAAACGAGTGTTTCTTCCCTCTTCCTTCTTCCTTCTTCCTTCTTCCCTCTTCCTTCTTCTTACAGAGGCAAAAGCTTACCAATCGTGCGATTTTCCGGGCGGAAAGTTGCCTGAGCGACACGCTGAATGTCAGCGGGAGTAACAGCCGCGATCGCATCCAATTCCTTGAACAAATTTCGCCACGAACCAGTTTTCACTTCATAGTCCACCAGCGCAAATGCCATGCCCGTATTAGAATTGAGCGATCGCAACAAATCGGCTCTCGCCTGAGTTTTCACCCGCTCCAATTCCAAAGCAGAAACCGGCTCAGTTTTCAGGCGCTCAATTTCCTTGCTCAAAGCCGAGGCTACTTCATCAACCGTGCGGCCCGGAGCAGTTTGAGCGTAAAACAACATCAAATTCGGATACTTTTCCCCCGGATAACCGCTGAAACCTTGAGCAGCCAGCGCCAATTGCTGCTCTTCTACCAAAGATTTGTAAAGCCGAGAAGTGCGGCCATCGCTGAGCAAAGAACCAATCATTTCATAAACCGCATTGTCGGGATGATTCATCGCCGGCCGGTGGTATCCTTCCAAATACCAAGGTTGAGTTTGTAATTTCAGCGTCACTTCCTTAGTTTGCGTTTGGGGAGGTTCGACAATCTGCAATTCTGGAGGGGCAGGTGAAGCCTTGTAACGGCCGAAATAAATTTGAGCGAGTCGCTTCACCTCCGAAGCTTTCACATCTCCTACCACCGCAACAGTCAGCTTGCTGGGGACATAGTGAGTATCGAAAAACTTCTGCACGTCGCTGCGGCTGAGGTTTTTAATGTCTTCAGTGTAGCCAATTACGGGGCGGCCGTAGGGATGAGTAGAGAAAGCTTTGTTGGCAAAAACTTCAACCATTTGTCCGATCGGAGAATTCTCGGTTCGCAGCCTCCGCTCTTCTAAAATTACCTGTTTTTCTTTGTAAAATTCCCGGAATACTGGTTCTAGAAATCGCTCGGATTCCAGCGACATCCACAGTTCTAACTTATTAGCTGGCAGGCTGTAAAAATACATTGTGGCGTCGGTGGAAGTAGCGGCATTTAGTCCGACTCCGCCTGCTTGTTCGACTATTTTGCCGAGTTCGTTGCGCTTGACAAATTGCGAAGCTTCCGCTTCAACTTTGTCAAATTCTGCTTTTAATTTGGCGACTTCTTCAGTTTTGCCGCTGGCCTTCGCTGCTTGCATTTGCTCGAAGAGCTGGTCTTGTTTTTCTAGCAGCGGCTTTTCGGCTTGGTAGTCGGTAGTGCCGATTTTTGGCGTGCCTTTGAAGGCTAAATGTTCGAGATAGTGAGCGACACCTGTTTGGCCGTCGGGTTCGTTTGCGCCGCCGACATCGGCGTGAATCAGAAACGATGCTACGGGCGCTCTGGGCCTTTCGAGCACGATGAATGTCATGCCGTTGTCGAGCTTAAATTCGCTGACTTGGCTGATTACTCGATCGAGCGACGGTTGAACAGAGACTGCTTGGGAGCCGCTAGCGGGGTTGGAGCGGGCGAGGGCGATTTCGGGGGAAATTCCCCACCACAGCAGTACAGCGGCCAGCAGGGAGGCAATGAATCGAGTTTGGTTCACGGGCGATTCCCTAGGGGATAGCTTCGCTTCACGGGGTTTTTGGAACTGCGGGGTCATTCGATTTTAGATTTTAGATTTTCGATTTTGGATTGTCAAACAAAAAAATGGGGAGCATCTCATATTTGTAAAAACACTTCTTTCTGGCTCCTTCCTTCTGACTCTTTCCTCCTGGCTTCTGGCTCCTGGCTCCTGGCTCCTGGCTCCAATTTCTAGCTTGGCTGCAAAAGTGAGATGCTCCCAAAAAATGTTTGTGCTCGGCCGCCAGAGATTCTTTTCTAAGGATAAAGATTTTTAGAGGCATAAGCGATCTGTTGCGCCGCAGATGTTACGCTGATACAGCAAATCTCAAAAAGGGTCTGGAGCCCGGCGAGGAGTTTTAAGTTTGGGATCAAAGCCGCGCACAACTTAAAACTTAACATTATTTCGCCCTTCAGTCCCGAACCCGTAGTTCCAAGTCGGAAATTACCGATTCCAAAGCCATGCGAATTTTTAATCAGTCTCCTCCTTCTGAAACAGAAACCAAGAAGCGGATTTTACAAGCCGCTCAGCGGTTGTTTGCCCGCAGCGGATACGACGGCACGACAACTCGCGATTTAGCAGCGGCGGCGGGGGTGGCCGAGGGTACGCTATTTCGGCATTTTGATAATAAAAAAGCGATTTTGATTCAGGTGGCGACGGAAGGATGGGTGGAGTTGCTGACGGATTTGCTGACAGAATTAAGCGAGATGGGCAGTTACAAAGCAGTGGCTCAGGTGATGCGGCGGCGGATGCTGAATATCCGCGAGAATAGCGACATGATGCGGGTGTGTTTTTTGGAGGCGCAATTTCACCCGGATTTGCGCGACACAATTCAGTTGGAAGTCATCGGAAAAATGAGCGATGTGGCTGAGGCTTTTTTTGAAACGGCGATGGAAAAAGGAGTCTATCGGAAGATGAATCCGAAGATTGTCGCTCAGGTATTTTTGGGAATGTTTGCAGTCGCGGGCTTCAGTCAAAATACGATTATGGAGCCGAATGCTTCTGTGCAGCAAATGCAGGAATTGGCTGAAGGACTCGCGGATATTTTTCTGAATGGGGTTTTAGTCAAGGATGAATAATTAGTCATTAGTCATTAGTCATTAGTTATAGGTCATTAGTCATTTGTGGGTTGTTATTTGTTCGTTATTGGTTAGTGGTTATAATAACCAATAACCACTAACCAATCAAAATCACAATCACCAATCACCAATTACTCTATAAACTGGTACATTTGTTGCACCCACTTCTCCCGATTTTGCTGCCATTCATCCGTCATTACTTCCCAAGTTGTATTGCTTTCAAGTTCCAGCAATAGGCTTGATACTTCTTCAATTGTCGATGCTAGGTGACATTCTTGCACCCAACTTTGCCGGAGCATTTTCCAGTAACTTTGTACCGCTTGCTGCTGAAAATTTGCTTCTAATTCAACTAGCAATTTTGCTAGCCGTTTTTCGTCAATTGCTGCTGACACCTCGCTCATCCAACTGTCGCGAGGTTCTTTCCATTCTTCCGTCACTGCGTCCGCGTTTAGGTGGGCTTCAAACTCTAACAGTAATTGGTTTAGTTCTACCATATTAAATTTTGTCTTGTTTGCAGTTGGTGCTATAATTATACAATTTTTATTGATTAAGACTGTTGGTTGTTTATAATGAGCAATGTGGCTGAGGCTTTTTTTGAAACGGCGATGGAAAAAGGAGTTTATCGCAACAGGAATCCGAAGATTGTCGCTCAGGTATTTTTGGGAATGTTTGCAGTCGCGGGTTTCAGTCAAAATACGATTATGGAGCCGAATGCCTCTGTGCAGCAAATGCAGGAATTGGCTGAAGGACTCGCGGATATTTTTCTGAATGGGGTTTTGCAAAAAGATGAATAATTAGGGCAACAGGGAAAAGTTATTATGGGCAAAATTTTGGACTATTCTATTCGGCCGCTAACGCAGGAAGACGAGCCTTTTCTGTGGCAAATGTTGTATGAAGCAGCGCACATGGCAGCAGAAGGTGAATCAACGGTGCAAGCTGTTGTGAATCATCCTTTAATTGCGAAATATGTCCAGAATTGGGGACGTGCAAACGATCTGGGCTTCGCAGCAATCGAATTGAACGGCAGCCAGCCACTAGGAGCCGCCTGGCTGCGTTTGTTTACAGAGGATGACAAGGGGTTTGGCTGGGTTGACGATACTACCCCGGAATTGGCGATCGCCGTTCTTCCAGAATATAGAAATCAGGGTGTAGGAACGCAGTTGCTGGGTCGTTTGTTGTCAGCAGCAAAAGTCTCTTATCGATCGGTATCCCTGAGTGTCAGAAGCTCAAATCGGGCCCTGAATTTGTACGAGCGATCGGGCTTTAAAGTAATTGAGGGAAGCGAGAAAATCAACCGTACTGGAGGGAGATCATTCACCATGAAAGTTGATTTTGATTGAGTAAATTATTACTCTTGGTACTCGTGCATTTGCTGTACCCACTTCTCGCGATTCTGCTGCCATTCATCAGCCATAGCTTCCGAATTTGTATTGGTTTCTAGTTCCCGCAATAAACTTGATACTTCTTGAACAATCGAGGCTCCCAGACATTCTTTTACCCAATTTTCACGGCGCCCTGTCCACTGAATATCCACCGATTCCGCCTGCAAGTTTGATTCCAATTCAACTAGCAATTCGGCTAAATATGTCAGGTTAACTGATGCTGCCACATCGCTAACCCAACTTTCCCGGCGCTCTTTCCATTCTTTTTTCACTCCTTCCGATTTGAGGTTTCTTTCAAAATCTAACAGTAACTGATTCAGTTCTACCATTTTAAATGTTTGATTTTTTGTAGTTTATGCTACAATTATACCAAAATTTTAACAAAAAAAAGTGTTAATTTTTTTAAAGATTGCGATCGCAGTGAAAGTACAGAATAGATAACTGAATAATGAGCGGAAAATTTACTTTAGATATGCTAGACATTCCCAGCGGTTGGAGGCGCGGCGAAGGGGACTGGACTGGAGTAGCGGCGGCTCTTGCTAAAGGGGAAACTGTAGAAGTAATTCAAGAAGTTGGTTCTACTTTGTGGCGAAACAGTCTGCCAGAAAAACATTCTTTGTATTGGGAGGGGGAAAATCTATCAACTATCAAAGCCCGAATTTGGATTAGTTTCACCCAGAGAAGATTTTCGCCGGAATCTGTTTTGCCAAAGGTTCAGTGGCATCCGAGAGTGTTGTGGATAGGGATAGGTTGCGAACGCAACACTGCGCGAGAATTAATCGAAACTGCGATTCAAAATGTATGTCGCGCTCATCATTTAGCGTCAAGTGCGATCGCAGGTATTGCTACAATAGACACTAAAGCAGATGAAGTCGGCTTGCTGGAACTTTGTCAAGAGCGAAACTGGCCGTTAAAAACCTTTGCTGCTGACATTTTAAGTTCCGTAGAAGTCCCCAATCCTTCAAATGTGGCAGCAAAAAAAGTCGGGACGCCCAGTGTAGCAGAAGCTGCCGCACTTTGTGCGATCGAAGAAATTTTAACCGCAGATGAACACAAAGAAACGCAGATATCCATCAATCATCTGCGTCCATCTGCGTTTATCTGCGGTTCACATCCCCTCTTAGTCCCTAAAAAAATATTTCGCAGTCAAAATCCCCCCGCTTTACAAGGGGGGGTTAGGGGGGGTTCTGCTGTAACAGTAGCCGTTGCAGTTTCCCCGATCGAATATCTGGAGTATCTGGGATAATGTATTACTGAGACAAAGTATCGGCATTCACAAATCGACCGATTAACCCAGAAACGAATGACAACACAATCGAACCCACCAAAGCTGGCCAAAAACCACTAACCGCAAAGCCGATATTGAACGCACCCGCCAACCACGAAGCCAGGGAAAGGGAAATTGCATTCACAACGAATAAAAACAAACCTAAAGTAAGAATGCTCAAAGGCAGCGTCAGCAATGTAATAATCGGTCTGACAACCGCGTTCACCAATCCGATAAAAACAGCAGCCACCATCGCTGCCGGAAAGCTAGCCACCGTAATACCTGGTACAATGTAAGCTGTAATGACCAGGGAAACCGCTGCTACTATCCAAGTTAAGAAAAAACTTAGCATATCGTTTGTTTCATCTCCATCACTATTAATTAAGATTTTAACTGTTTAGTCGATCGACGAAAGTTCGGGATACACTACGAAATACCCACCTTACGAGAATATCAGACTTATGAAACTCCGGCAACTAGCAGCATTCCTTTTGGCGCTAACTATCTTCATCCTCCCGCGGCCAGCGCTGGCTCAATCTAAATATTACGCTCCGCCGTTGTCCTTTAGCAACGCCGAACTGACAAGACGCGATTTTTCGGGTCAAATGCTGCGGTCTGCTGAGTTTTCTAACGCTAATATGGACTTGACTAATTTTTCTAATGCCGATTTACGGGGAGCAATCATGAGCGCTTCGGTGATGACTGAGGCGAATTTGCACGGAGCAAATTTAACTAATGCAATGATAGATCAAGTTAAATTTACTAAGGCAGATTTAAGCGATGCAATTTTAGCAGAAACAATTTTGCTGCGTTCTACTTTTGAGGGAGCTGATATCACCGGCGCTGACTTTAGCGACGCAATTATGGATGGCGCACAAGTTAAAGAATTGTGCACAAAAGCCAGCGGTATTAATTCCCAAACAGGGATTTCTACTCGCGATTCCTTGGGATGCCGCTGATATCATCTCCGGTCAATTACTGAGGATTGTTTGTTGGGTGGGGGCGGGTTTTCGAGATTGTTTGTTTGGGGCGACTATGGTTGGTGGAACCCGCCCCAAACAAACCATATTTTGTAGGGGCGGGTTCCACCAAAAAGATATAACAATTACCAACAATTTAGATAAACCCGCCCCCACACCGCGAATAATTCACTTTGCTTTTTTCTGAGAAGCCGCATAATGCTCGCTCATTAACTGATTAACTTCAGGATTGTAAATCCGCAGATAATTCCAGTAATTCTCAAACACAGATTTTACGTATCCTTTCGTTTCAGGAAACGGAATCTTTTCCGCAAAAGCATCCGGGTCACTAAAATTAAACCTCTTCAACCAATCTGCTACTGCATTCGGTCCGGCATTGTAACTCGCCACAGCTAACATCGAGTTATTCTTGTACTCGTCGTGAGTGTGATCCAAGTACCACGTACCGAGTTTAACGTTGTCGTCCACATTCTCCAATGAATACTTTTTGAGGTTAATTTTCTCAGCAACCCAAGCTGCTGTCTCCGGCATTACTTGCATTAAACCGGTAGCGCCCACTGATGATTTTATGGCGGGCATAAACCGCGATTCTTGCCGGATCAAGGCGGTTACTAATACTGGATTTATTTGGCGTTCTTGCGACCATTTGACAATGGTTTCTAAGTAAGGAAAAGGATAAAGTGCTTGCCAATAAGCCGGCTCCTGTCTGAAAGCTAGGTATTGGGTTCTATCATCTGGTTTGTCGCGCTGCCGCAAACTCCCAACCATCCACAAACCGTCTAAATTGTCTCCGACTGCAACTCGCATTAAACCGTCGGTAAACTGTTCGGCAATACTTGGTTCTACGCGGTCGATAAATTCTATTTGCCACAGCGTCCAAGCATCTTTATCTTGACCTAATTGATAGAGTTCTTTCAACGCAGGAGAACCGGCGGTTGGTTCGGGGCGCTGAGGGGGCCGCACTACATTGGGAGACAAATCTCGGACTGTGGTAAAGTCGCCTACGGGCCAGCCGAGAAATACAGCCGATCGCCACGCAAAATATGATTCTGGATAGCGTAAAATAGTGTAGTCAAATGCAGTCTTGGCGTCTTCTTCGCGGCCGAGTTGCTTTGCCCATTTCCCAACCCAAAATGCTGCTTCTGGAGCTTGTTCGCTGTCGGGATTGTGGGTGGTTAATTCTCTCGCCCACTCCCAAGCTGATTTTAAATCTCCGCCTTTGGCATACTGCTGGGCGATCGTCCACCGCAATTCGCCTGCTTTATCAGAATTATTGTATTTTGTCAAGAGCAACTTCCGGGTTTCTGAAGCGGATTGACCGCTGCGTGCTTTGTCGAGAAGTTGGGATTTATCTAACAAAGCTTCGGCGGCATAATTGGGGAATTTGCTAATAACTCGATCGAGATAAACCATCGCATCCTTTGGCTCGCTCAGCCGCGACAGCCGAATTAAACCCAAACCACTATCTTCGGAATCTGGAAACTCCCGCACTAATTCTTGATAGGCAATTCTCGATTCCGGGATTTTCCCGTCGAGCCACAAACCGCGAGCTTTGCGGTAAAGATTTTTGGCGGTGCGGGGAGCTTTCCCGTAAGCAATAGCTCCTTTGCCGTAATTTTGTTTTTCCCAATAGCCGAAGGCAATTTCTTCCCAATCTTCCGGTTTCAAAGCGGCGCTGTTTTGCTGCACCAGTTGTTCCAAAATTGTACCGTAATCTTTGACATAATGACCGTATTTTGCTACCATCCGCATTAACTCCGGCTGATTGGGATTTTCTTTTAACTTGCGGAGGGCAATTTCTACGCTGCGGGGATGAGCGGGAAATTCAGTAACTGCCTGTTTCCAATATTCCGGTTTTGACTTGCCTAAAACATATAAAGCTTCCGCTGCTACCGGGTCGCTCGGATAGTTTTTTAGCAGTTCCTCCCAAGCTTTTTGGGTTTGGCCTTTGTCGCCGCTCAATTGGTAAGCTTGGGCCCTTTTTAGGGCAATGTGAGAGGCTAAAACCGGATATTCTTGCTCTAATTTGTCCAATAATTTTAATGCTTTGGCGGCATTTCCTTGCTGGATTAAATCGCTGGCAAGCAGGTAGCGGGCGCGGCTTTGAGGGGAGATTTGCTGCTGCGGGTTCGTACTTGCAGACTGACTGGCTGCGAGTTCAACTAATTTCGCCGCTCGCTCGCTGGGTGAGAGCGATACCAGCATCTTGACGGACGATTCGGAATTCGCTGCATCCAGGGGCTGCTGAGCCTTCTGGAACGAACCCAAACCCATCCATTTCATCGCAGCAACCAAAGAGCCGATCGCCATAACGCAAACTGAAACGCTGATTAAAACAGCAAATCGGGCCCGGCGTCGTTTTAGCATGGGAAAATTTAAGAGAATAACAATAGAGAACCGATCGTTTGAGAGAGAGCCATCACAGGCAGGACGCCTGTTCCACGCCATCACAGGCATCCTGCCTGTTCAACGAGAAATAAATGTTAAGAGTGGGGATCGCCCGCTGCCGGCCGAGCCTAAAACAGATTATTGAGATTGGTGCGAGATCCAATCTCCGGCGGACTTGGCTGATATAGTAGCAGAATTTATTTGGATGCGGAACGGAGAATTTGTGCGATCGATCTATTTACCCGCACAAAGGAAAAACGACAAACCACCCACTACAAAGTACAATCAAAAATCTAAAATCTAAAGTGTAAATCAAAACATGGAATTTCTAGTCACCGATACGCCCCCCTCTGCTTGGACGGGAGACGCCCTGGCAATTGGTCTGTTTGAGGACGCCCTCGAACTGACCGCCGAGCTGGCACAATTAGATGAAAAGCTTGCAGGCACTTTGAAAGAGCTGCTACTGGAAGTAGATTTTAAGGGTAAAGCAGGCACGAGCGCCATCACCCGCGTCGGCGGCAATAATCCCATTCGCAAAATTGCGATCGTCGGTTTGGGCAAAACAGAGGAATTAAAATTAGACACCGTGCGGCAAGCTGCGGGTGTTTGCGCCAAGTTAGCCAAAAAGGAGAAATGCAAAACCCTCGGAATTAGCTTTCCGGTGTGGAAAAACGCGCCGGATTCTACAGCAAGCGCCATCGCCGAAGGTGTAGAACTCTCCTTGAATCAAGACAACCGTTTCAAATCGGAACATGAAGACAAAAGCCCCCAACTCGAACAAATTCATTTGCTCGGTTTGGCCGGTACCGAAAGTGCGATCGCCCGCGCCCGCCAAATCACTGCCGGAGTCATTTTAGCACGGGAATTAGTCGCAGCGCCAGCTAATTTTGTTACCCCGATTACAATGGCCGAAACCGCTCAAAGTCTGGCTGCAGAATGCGGTTTAGAATTAGAAATATTGGAGCAGGAAGAATGCGAAAAACTCGGCATGGGAGCCTTTCTCGGCGTTGCCAAAGCATCCGATTTGCCGCCGAAATTCATCCACCTCACTTACAAACCAGAAGGCACACCGCGCCGCAAAATAGCAATTGTGGGCAAAGGATTGACCTTTGATTCTGGCGGTTTGAACATCAAAGGAGCTGGCAGCGGCATTGAAATGATGAAAGTAGATATGGGCGGCGCTGCGGCTACTTTCGGAGCAGCAAAGGCGATCGGTCACATCAAACCAGATGTGGAAGTTCACTTTATCAGCGCCGTCACTGAAAACATGATTAGCGGCCGCGCCATGCGCCCTGGAGACATCCTTACAGCTTCCAACGGCAAAACAATTGAAGTCAACAATACTGACGCCGAAGGGCGTTTAACCCTGGCTGACGCTTTGGTATTTGCTGAGAAATTGGGAGTTGACGCAATTGTCGATTTAGCAACTCTAACCGGTGCCTGCGTAATTGCTTTAGGCGAAGATATCGCGGGTTTGTGGAGTCCTCAAGATAGCCTCGCCGCCGACCTAGTCGCCGCCTCAGAATTGGCAGGCGAAAAATTTTGGCGAATGCCGATGGAAGAAAAATATTTTGAGGGCTTGAAAGCATTGCACGCCGACATGAAAAACACTGGCCCACGTCCCGGCGGTGCGATTACGGCGGCGCTATTTTTGAAACAGTTTGTGAAGGATACTGCTTGGGCGCATTTAGATATTGCCGGCACGGTTTGGAGTGACAAAGAAAATGGCTACAATGGCCCTGGCGCTACCGGTTTTGGAGTTCGGACTTTGGTGCATTGGGTGCTGGGCGGTGCTTAATTGTCGATTTCCAGCGCAAAAATTGAGATTTTCTCTGCCTTAAAATCCCGTTAGTCAATCAGTGAGCCTGGGGTTTTAAGACCCCAGGCTCACAGCTTAAGTAATCTAAAAGAAAACTTAATAGTGCTGATTAAAAATTTAAATGTTTCTGAAGCCATAAGTAGGCGAATTTATGTATTCTTCCGTCACTGCGAGGAACGTAAGCGTTGCGAGCCGCGACGATCGCCATCGCTCATACTTGCCGAAAGCTTTGCTCCCAGGGCGGAACCTAGACAGTTTTGACATTCCCTGAAAAAATAGCTGTTTCATAAAAAATGAAAAAAGTATATAATTATGTAAATATTTCACTAACAGAAATCAAATAATTATATTTGATCGGATTTGGATGGGTACAGATAACTTTTTTCTTGAACTTTATGCAAGAACAAGTAACAATTTTTTTTTCAACACTTGCTGTATCTTCCGCACTCTGCTGCAACGCACTGCCGGAGTTGCGAATGTACGCTGTTTTTGACTCACTGACGGCACTGGCTTATTGCTCGATCGCGCTATGTTTACTTTATTTTACCCGCCAAGGTTCTCACAGCAAGATTTTCCGACTGTTGGCCATTGTTTTTTTTGCCTGGAGCGCGGCTAAATTGACCGAAGTTTGGGCGCTTTGGCATTCCATATATTTGCTGTCGGTAACTCTCAAAGCTGCAAGTGCTTTGATTTCTTGGCTTTTAGTCGCAGTCGCCCTCGCCCTCATGCCCAAAGCACTTGCCGAGTCTGGTTTAAAGCAAAAAGAAAATTTTCAACAACTGTCGTTAAAAGAAGTAGAAGAAAACCAGCACCAGCATGAGATCCAGAAAGGAGAATTGGCAACACAATCCATCGATATTTACCCTTCAGATACTATTGTCGTCGATCGCACTTTAGCTCTGTGTTCCCTTAACGAACAGTTAGAAAAAGAAATTGCCGACCGCCACCGGGTTGAGGAACAGTTGCAACTGACTCAATTTGCGATCGACCGATCGGCAGATGCGGTATTCTGGATCGGGTCGGACGGTAAATTTTTGTACGTCAACGACGCTGCTTGCTCTTCATTGGGATATTCTGCAGCAGAATTGCTCTCGATGACCGTGCACGACATCAATCCAGATTTTCCCGAAACTGCTTGGAGTTTGCACTGGAAAGTCTTAAAACGCTGCGGTTCGGTTAATATTGAAGTTCACCACGTCACTAAGTACGGTCGAATTTTTCCGGTAGAAATTACGATCGACTATTTGGAATTTAACGGCAAAGAATATCAGTGCGCGTTTGCTCGTGACATTAGCGAGCGTAAGCGGATTGAGGCAGCCTTGCGAGAAAGGGAAGAAGAATTTAGGTCATTAGTTTCTAGTATTCCCGGCGCAGTTTACCGTTGCAGTGCAGCAGGGCGATCGAACGTAACTTTTATCAGCAGCGGCATAGAAGCTATTTCCGGGTATCCCGCAGCTAACTTTATGCTTAAACCAGTGCAGGCTTTTCCTAGTCTAGTTCATCCCGATGACGCCGAGGCGAGCCAGAAAATTATCGATCGGGCTATTAAGACAAAACAACCTTACACGATCGAATATCGCCTGATTCACTGCGACGGAAATGTGCGGTGGGTTGCAGAGAAAGGTCAAGCCATTTTCAACGCAGCAGGTGAAGTTTTATCGCTCAACGGCGCCATTTTTGACATAACAGAGCGCAAAGCAGCAGAGGATGCTTTGCGGCTCTCCGAGGCCCTCGCCAACAATAGAGCCCAGCAGCTAGAAATCGCTCTTAAAGAACTCCGAGAAACTCAAGCTCACCTAATTCATACCGAAAAAATGTCAAGTCTCGGTCAAATGCTAGCTGGAGTAGCTCACGAAATCAACAACCCTGTCAGTTTTATTTACGGAAATATTTCCTACGCCAGCCAATATGTCAGGGACTTGTTGCAGCTTGTGGAACTTTACCAAAAATACTATCCTCAGCCAACCGTAGAACTTCAAGAATGTATTGAGAATATCGATTTAGAATTTCTGAGAGAAGATTTGCTAAAAATCTTCTCTTCGATGAAAATGGGAGCCGATCGCATTCGCGAAATAGTTCTGAGCTTGCGAAATTTCTCGCGTTTAGACGACTCCGTAAAAAAGCCGGAAAACATTCACGAAGGCATAGACAACACGCTCCTAATTTTGCACAACAAACTGAGAGCCCGAGCCGACTATCCCGAAATCCAAGTAATCAAAGAGTACGCTAAACTGCCCTTAATTGAATGTTATGCAGGTCAGCTAAATCAGGTATTTATGAATCTGCTTAGCAACAGTATTGACGCCTTGGAAGATGCTTGCAACCAAAAAAGGCTATCGGGCGGCGGCGACTGGAAACCAACTATTAGCATTCGCACAGAAGCGCTGAACGGAAATAGTATTTGCATCCGCATTGCCGATAATGCGATCGGCATGACAGAAGAGGTGCGGAGCCGATTGTTTGACCCGTTTTTCACGACAAAACCGATGGGAAAAGGCACGGGTTTGGGGTTAGCCATCAGTTACCGAATTGTCGCGGAAAAACACGCCGGAGTCTTGAGGTGCCGTTCCGCCGTAGGAGAAGGTACGGAATTTGCGATCGAGATTCCTCTATGAATTAGTCCGACGCAAGTATCAAGACTTTGGAAGAAGCTATCGGTCACTATAAAGCGGGCGGTAGAACTACTAACGGGACTTAAACAGATATAAAGGAAAAAAAAGGGTATAATGCTTAATCAG
>JAUBOM010000284.1:0-3292 GCA_036700245.1 Microcoleus vaginatus BM001213989 | reverse complement strand
TAGCAAGATGGCTTAAGCGCACAAGCAACATTATGGCAATTGCTACAGTTGTCGCTGTTGCCATCTTAGCCGGACACACAGTATCGGCTCAAATTACTCCCAGACCACCTAATCCACTGGCTTCGCTTAAAACCGTAGCAGTCTCTGAGCCACCAAACTTAGGAGAATTCGTCAAAAACAAATCGGCTGCAATTGCCTTAGGAAAAGCCTTGTTCTGGGATATGCAGGTGGGCAGCAACGGACTCATGTCTTGCGCCAGTTGCCACTTTCACGCAGGAGTTGATAATCGTGCTAAGAACCAGCTCAACCCAGGGGTGTTGCGGGTAACTGCAAGCGGTGAGGCAAATCCAGACATTACGTTTAATGCAGGTGGTCCCAACTCTGTGCTGCAGCCAGCGGACTTTCCGTTCCACAAACTGGCAAACCCGGACGATCGCTCCTCGCAAGTTCTAGCTCACACGAACGATGTTGTAGGCTCTCAAGGGGTAACTCTGGCAAAATTCATCGATACTGTCCCTGGTAATTCCGCCGATAAGGTAGAGGTTGTGCCAGATCCGGTATTTAACGTCCAGGGCATCAACGTGCGTCAGGTAACAGAGCGCAACACGCCCAGCACAATTAACGCTGTGTTTAACTTCCGCCAATTTTGGGACGGACGCGCCCAAAACGAATTTAATGGTGTGAATCCGTTTGGGTCAAGAGACCCAAATGCCTTTGTCCTGAAAGCGCCCACAAGGGACACCCCTCTGCAGCAGGTGAAAATTAGCCTGAAGAATTCATCGCTGGCCTCGCAAGCAGTTGGCCCACCGCTAAGCTCTGTGGAAGAATCGGGAACGGGTCGGACATTTCCTGAGATCGGGCAGAAGTTCGATGGGATTATTAACATCAACCTGCTGGGATTGGCAGTTCCATTGCCTAGAGACCTAGGTAAAAAGCTTCGGGTGCTACGGCCGCTTGGGAAACAGCTTGTGCATCGCCAAGACAGCGTTCTGGGCAGCTTGAGCCTTTGGCCCCTACGCGGACTCATAAAGGGAAGTTACGAAAACATGATTGAGGAGGCGTTTCAGCGGGTGTGGTGGGACTCGCCGTACATCATCAAGGTTGATGCTAATGGAGGAACTCGGTCTTTCAGGCGGTGGTTGGGACCGTTGGCAAGCGATGAGTATTCACTCATGGACTACAACTTCTCATTGTTTTTCGGATTAGCGATTCAACTGTACGAGTCCACCTTGATTTCTAACGATTCACCCTTCGATCGATTTATGGATGGAAACAGCAACGCGCTGACTGTACAGCAACAGCAAGGCAAAGCTCTGTTTGAACAGTCGTGTGTCTTCTGTCACGGTGGGGCTGAAACGACCAACGCCTCCGTCAACAATCTGGAGCGGCTACGGCTCAGACGGATGGCGGTGGGAAGTGGAGAAGCTGTCTATGACAATGCCTTCTACAATATTGGGGTTCTACCCACTTTGGAAGACTTGGGCGTGGGCGGCAATGATCCTTTCGGCAATCCCCTTTCAGAATCGCGGCTAGCTGCGCAAGGACGCTTTGAGCAATTACTAAATGCAACTCCAAATATACCCGTCGCTGCAAATGAACGCATTACAGCAGACGGTGCATTCAAAACGCCTGGACTGCGGAATATTGAGTTGACTGGTCCCTACTTCCACAACGGTGGGCAACTCACCTTGCTACAGGTGGTTGAGTTCTACAATCGAGGCGGGGATTTTGCTGAGAACAACGACAATGCCGATATTGGCATCCGCCCCCTAGGACTCAACAAGGATCAGAAAACGTCTTTGGTCCTATTCATGCAATCTCTGACCGACGAGCGCGTTGCCAAGGAGCGGGCCCCGTTCGATCATCCACAACTGTTTATTACGAATGGGCATCCCGGAGATCAGAACGCCGTGACCGATGATGGCTCAGGGCAAGCGACCACAACACTGATAGAGTTGCCTGCGGTGGGTCGCTACGGGATTACTAATCCTCAACCAAACTTCTTGGGGGTTACTTCGGAGCCAGCAACGACAACGATTACTCCGCCATCATCAACGAATCCACTTGAGGGAAGCATGACTGAGGAAGACTGTCCACTAGGCTCAATACTTAAGTCTGTGATCGGAGGATATATGTGTGTCACTAAGTAATGATGGACTGAGGTATTGAACACCGCTTTAAAGGGGATTAGCAGGCGATTTTCGCGGTTGAAGCCTGAGAAAACCCATGCAGCGCGATCGTCAAATCTATGGCAATCCCCTTTGAGCCGTCAACTTAACCGTTAAAATCCCCAACTTCTTAAAGAGGTTGGGGATTTTTTTTTTCATCGCTTGACTGTGGAGCCCCAACGAGCCAGAGCAGGAGGCACACACAGATACTCAAACACCTGCTTGGGCATATCCAGGTTGTCGTTGTCGCCCTAGGGAGAGTTTGGGATAGTCCACCGAATAATCGGAAGGAATGAAGCGTTTAACGCCCTGCTCTTTGGCAGCATCAATCAAGTTTTTCTGCCCTAGCACGGTCACTTCATTGTTGCCAACAGCCGATACAATAACATCTACCTCTGCACAGGCCCGCCGAAGGGTTTCAGGCTTCATTAAGTCGCCTTCAACGCTCGCTGCGCCCTTGGCTTTCATTTCCTCAATTTTCTGGCGGTTTTCTTCATGGCTGTCGTTGCTCGATCGCACCATTGCTTTAACTTCAACAGTTCCTTTGTCGAGCACAGCAGCGACAATCTTATAACCCAGCATTCGGGTGTAATCTACAACCAGAACGGTCAATTTTGTAGTCCTGATTTTCCTTGTAAAGTTTATAGATTGATAACTAAAGCATCATGCTTCGATCGCCAGCTTTCCTCCTCAGGGTAATTCAAAGTCGAAGGGTGGGTCCGGAGCTGGCTCAACTTTTCGGTAAATGGTTGCCAATGGTGGTGCTGCAAGGGTTTTGACCTATTATATCGCGTTTTTTTTGGCACTCCTCCACATTTTTTTCGGTGAGACAACCCAAGGCCGCGTCTTTTTTTTCAATTAATTCAGCAAGCCCTATGTAAAGTTGCACAGTCCACGCTCCAACAACCAGAACATACAACGAAACAAAGCCTCCTGAACCAGCGACACGGCTCGATTTTGGCCCATAAGTAGTGCCTGTGGCTATTTGCAGCATCTAAAACAATTTACAGGGCTGTGCGTGGTAATTTAATTAAAGTAAGATAAGTTATTCAAACACCATATCCGCCGCCGTCTCAAGTTTACGATCGGAATGCTATTCAAGCATTTGAGGACTCTGTTTTGGA
>JAUBOM010000048.1:17370-49151 GCA_036700245.1 Microcoleus vaginatus BM001213989 | reverse complement strand
CCCCCCCTTGCTAAGGGGGGGTTGGGGGGGTGTTTTCTCGGCTGCTTGGGTGGAAATTATGGCGGCAAGTGCACCAGATTCGATCGCACTTTGCCAAAAATCTCCCCCGTCTACCCGCGTTCCCGGCATTCCCAAAAATAAATCCCCCGACTTACAAGCGTGGGAATTAGTGGATAAACCCTTGACTTCGGCATCTAGGGCGGGATGTTTGGCGTCAAAGGAAATGCTGGGAACTGCTGCTAATAATTCTCTCAATTTCATCTGAAAAACTCCTCACTTGGATGTCTGGAATATGACTGGCGCAACACATTGTTTGAGCCGCTATCTACAAGTCTTTGCTGTGCGCGCTGCAAACCCTATGGGTTTTGCTGTGCGCGCTGCAAACCCTATGGACCTAGAGTAAAGTGCGCACCGCGCACCCCGAGGCCAGGATTAAGACCTGAGTTTTTGCCTAAATCTTATTATTGTCACGGATCGATTTGCAAATATTTCTGTAACATTTGCTCTAATTGGGCGACACTGCAGCGGGGAGAAGGACGGGGTAACAGTTCTTCAGGGGAGAATCCAGCCTCGCCAGCAGAATTTATGGGCTGGGGCTGCACTTTAAACAAAACTGGAACTTCGTACTGATAAGCTTGAAACCAGTCATCGCGTTCGGTAATATCTCTGACTTCGAGTTGAAACTTGAGGCTTTCAATCTGTTCTATTTTTTCTTGCAACCCTTGGCACAAGTGGCATCCGGGTTTGCTGTACAAAATCAATCGCATCATAACAGTAAGATTAAACTCGATCTTAAATTCTCAAACCTCCGATCGCAAGTTGGCGAACCAGACTTCGCAAGAAGCAAGCCGTGGCATCATTGACCTCAACGCGCGATAGATGTTATCTTAGCATTGACGGCGAACCGATTACGATAATTTCCCATCTCAATGTAAATACAAGTCTATCTATCCATACACTTTGTCAGTAAAAAATGGAAATTACGCCTGCAATTTCTGCGAGGATTAAATTATTACGTCTCCCCCTAATTATTGGGATTGTTACTGTTCAGTCGTATATAAATCCTGTGGGATATGCTGACAAATTTTTCCAGATTTTTATTTTGAGCACTTGGGGCAGTTCCTGCGTGGCTTTTTTGTTTATTCTCTCAAAATTTCTGTTTTTTATAAATTTTAGCTTATCGCTAAATTCTTACCTAGAAAAGCTTAAGTCTCGGTTTTGGAAACTCCTGGTTCCCTATTTATTTTGGAACTTAGCTTTATTGTCAATGGTCTTAATTGTCTTGAACATACCTGCAACAACTTCTATTATTCAAGGTCATTACAAAAAATACGTTAAAGACTACAGCTTCGCCAATTTTATAGATTGTTTGACGGGGTACAGAAGCGGTTATCCGATCACATTTCATTTCTGGTATGTGCGCGACTTAATCGTGATGGTGATTCTATCTCCGGTATTTTTACTGGTAGCTAGAAAGATACCCTATCAAGGTACACGCCTAATTTTTTCCAAGTGATAATAGGTGCCAGGGGATAATCCTACCATTTTAGATTTTAGATTTTAGATTTTAGATTTTAAATTGGGAAGAGATGACTATAATGGTTTCGATATTGCCTACAGTAGCATTTTTTTTTACGAACTGGTATCAATTTGAGATTGGGGATTGGAGATTGTAGATTACTCTCTTTCTTCTCTTCCTCTGTGCCCTCTGCGCCTCTGCGGTTAAAAAATAAATCTAGTTCACAAATGAAATATTTAGGTTTATTCACAACCACCTAGTTGTAAACTTAGTTTTAATTAACTTGACTAATGAATCAAGTTAAAGTATATTGTCAAAATAGCCCTACAGCAAGGAGGCAGTATGGACTGCACCGAATACGCCGAAGCAAAGCGAAAAGCAGCTAAGAAAATTAGCGCCGACATTCGAGAACGCTGGAACAATCGCATCGTCACGCGAGGATTGCACTTGATGGGTGAAGCGGGGGCCGTGCAGTATTTGGCTGATTACGGGCGCGGTATCGGTACGGCCAAAGTTATTGGTTTTGCACTCTGCGCGGAGTCGGAAGGATACCCGGAAATGGCGATCGGCTTTTGGAAAAGAGCGTTTGAATTAGAAAGCCCAGAAAACCCGATCGCCCTGAATGCTTCAAACAAATCTAGCACGAATCTTGCTCCTGCTGCAAAATCAACGACGGCGGTCAAAATAGAGACTGTTTACAATCCGATTGTTCCCGAATTACCGCCGCATTTGCAGCCGGGAAGGATTGTCACGATGCAGCCGGTGGACGCGCCGAGTGAACGTTCTTATTACATCGAAAATCCAGATTATTGGGGACAGCCAAAACGCGACGGCAATCGAGTAGTTGTCATTGCCACGCCAGATAAAGTATACTACCAATCGCGATCGACTAACCTGCGGCAACAGGCATCGGTTGAGATCGATCGCACATTAATCGACACAGCCGCTAAAATTGGCACCTTTGTTTTAGACGGCGAACTTTATTACAAAAGCTGTACGGGCAGCGAACACCGCACGGGGGCGCAAGCTGCTACAGTTAATATTGAAAGCGGTTTGCCGACCGCCCAGCCAACCGCAGTTTATGCCATTTTTAAATGTTTGTTTTCCCACGGCAAAGACCTCACTCAAATCGCCGAATCAGAACGCATTGCAGGGGGAGTAGCCGTTGGCGAAATGCTGGCTATTTTGTCGAAAGAATTTGAAATTATACCGACCTATCGCACCGCAGCAGAAAAACTTTTACTAGCCCAGAAGCAGGAAGCTGAAAACAGAGAAGGAGAAGTTTGGGTCCTGCACGACTGCCGCTATGTCGGCGGCAAAGATGTTAAAAAATATCCGATGGTGAGGACTAAATACTGTCAGGAAAACGATTTGTTTATTGTCGGGCTGACGCCGACAAAAGTTGCGGGGCGACCTTTCAGTGCGATCGAAGTCGCGCAAGAAATTGAGGGCAAATTAGTGCCAGTAGGAACAGTGGGAACGGGTTTTAGCGCCGGGGAAATGCAGGAAATTGCCCGACTCTACGAGGCTAACCCTCGGGGAGTCAAAATTAAAGTGCGATCGCAGGGTTTGACGGAAAGTGGCAAATTGTGGCACGCCAGATTTTTGGAAATTTGTTAAATCTGTAGGGAAACGGCAGTCCCGTTTCCTACCCTAATCTGCAAATTTCAACAAATAGTATCAGATAAAATCAGCGGAGTAAAAATCAATGGTTATCAGCAAAAACAATTTCTACATCTCCCCAGAAGATTACCTAGAAGGCGAACGAGTAAGTCCGATTAAACATGAGTACAGACGCGGACACGTTTATGCAATGACTGGGGCAAAAAAGCCTCGCATTGTTATTGGTAGTAATTTAGTTCGGCTGCTGGGAAATCATCTTCAGAATAGGCCATGCTTAGTTCTTTCATCAGATATCAAAGTCAGACTGGAAGAGGCAAATAGTTATTACTACCCTGATGTAGCGGTGACTTGCGACGAAAGAGATACAGGTTCTACTGAAGATTTCATTCTCTATCCATCTCTAATTATTGAGGTATTGTCGCCCTCAACGGCAGCTTTCGACAGAGGGAATAAATTTGCCGATTACCAAACTGCATCGAGTTTGCAGGAATACGTACTCATCACTCAATCAGAAATCAAAGTGGAGTGTTTTCGAGTCAATGCTGAGGGAAATTGGGTTTCTCAAACTTACAGAGAAGGAGATGAGTTAGAGTTAATGAGTATAGATTTTCGCTGCCCGATCGCACAAGTTTATCAAAAAGTCCCCGGCCTTATCTTGTGATGTATGAAACTACACTCTCACCCCCTAACTCCTCTCGTCCGCACCTTGGCCCAAACCTTAAAACGCTGCTGTCCTGACGCTCTAAATTTGCTCAATCCCGGTGTAGCAGAACCGGAAATAAAATTATTCAAAAATCGTTACCAACAATCGCTTCCAGAAACATTTTACGATTTTTATGGCTGGTGTAACGGTTCTGCTTATGAGAGTTTAGAGGATGACTGGCTGTTTCCTTTTGAACACGGCAGGAGTATTTTACCTTTGGAATCTATTGGGAAGGAGAAAGATTTTTGGGACGCCCAAAGCAAAATTCATTTTCAAGAATGGCAGCAAGGAGAATATTGGAACGAAGCATGGATTCCGTTTATGAAAGTAGATGATGTGTGGCTGCGGGTTGTGGATACAATAGGCTGTTTCGGCGGTATTCCGGGACAAATTATCAGTTTCGACTGCAAAAGCGAACCTTTTAGAAGTATTGAATGCGATTCATTTGATAAATGGCTGGAAACTGTTATTGCAAAAATTGAGGTAGAATGTTTATTTAAAGAGTTTCACGAACTCGGCTTTGAGGAAGAAAAGAAAATATTTGCGATCGAGAAACGCATCAATCCAAATCGGCGCAGCGTCGAATTACAACTACGTTGAGGCACGGGTACGGACAGGGTATTGCCGTGTCGGTACAGATGTTAAGGTATAACAACTCACCAAAAAAAGAACAATGATTAAAATTCTTCACCTTTCAGACATTCACATGGGAAGCGGCTTTTCTCACGGCCGGGTTAATCCAGAAACTGGTTTAAATACGCGGCTGGAAGACTTCGCGGCGACGCTGAGTAAATGTATGGATAGAGCAATTTCTGAACCCGTAGATTTAGTCATATTCGGCGGCGATGCTTTCCCGGATTCGACGCCTCCACCGTTTGTCAAAGAGGCTTTTGCTCGCCAATTCAGCCGCTTGGTTGACGCGCAAATTCCGACGGTTTTGCTGGTAGGAAATCACGACCAACATTCTCAGGGACAAGGCGGCGCGAGTTTGGGAATTTACCGGACTTTGGGGATACCTAAGTTTATTGTAGGCGATCGCCTGGACACTCACCTCATTCAAACCCGCAGCGGGCCGGTACAGGTGGTAACTTTGCCTTGGTTGACTCGATCGACCTTAATGACGCGATCCGAGACTGAAAGCCTTTCTGTGGGCGATGTTAACCAATTATTAACCGAAAAACTGACGATCGCAATGGAAGGCGAAATCCGCCGCCTCAACCCCGACATACCAACCGTACTTTTAGCGCACTTAATGGCAGATAAAGCAAGTCTGGGCGCCGAACGTTTTTTAGCAGTTGGTAAAGGTTTTAACATTCCCGTTTCCATGCTAATTCGCCCTTGTTTTGATTACGTTGCTCTCGGGCACGTTCACAAACATCAAAATCTCAATGCTTCCAACAATCCGCCTGTAATTTATCCCGGAAGTATCGAACGAGTTGATTTTAGCGAAGAGAAAGAAGATAAAGGTTTTGTGTTAGTTAATTTGGAACGGGGAAAAGCAGAGTGGGAATTTTGCGCTTTGCCAGTGCGGGTGTTTCAGACTATTAAAGTGAATGTTTCCGAATCGGAAAACCCGCAAGCCGAGTTAGTTAAAGCTATTGGCAAGAAGCCGATCGAAGAGGCAGTTGTGAGATTGATTTACCAATTGCGATCGGAACAATTAGATTTAATCGACAACGGAGAATTGCACGCACTTCTGGGCGAAGCGCACAGCTACACAATCCAGCCGGAATTAGTGAGTCAGCTAGCGAGGCCGAGGTTGCCCGAATTGAATGCTAATAATAGTATAGAACCCTTAGAAGCTTTGAAAACTTATTTAGCAAGTCGCGAAGATTTGAAAGATGTTGCTGAGAGTATGTTGGAGGCGGCGCAGGGTTTGTTGGGCGGTGGCGAGGAAGTTTTGGTCGAATTTTAGGTCAACTGTCGCGCATCTGAATTATAGAATGATTTTGCTTCTAAATATGGTGGGTGGGCATCCTGCATGACCTAAACATACAACGTAAATAAGCTCGCTAAGCATTTAAATTGTGTGTCACTAAATAATTTAATTATGAGTGGACTTTTGCTTTGATGCCGCCCGAAATATGCAATTTAAATCTACAACAGGTTATACAATTTAACCCCCAAAAACCTCACCTGCCGCCAACCGAGTTCCGTTCGCAAAATCCACCCCAGACTGCACCTTTTTTCCCGGTAACTGCACCTCCCGCAGCAATAACAAACCATCATCGGTTTGGACGATCGCCCCCAAGCCCTTGACAACCTTAACAACTTCCCCATTTGCGCCCGACAACTCGGCTAAAACAGGCCATTCGCGTTCCAAAACTCTCAACTCCGGCGGTAATTGCAGCCAATATTCCGGCCCGACGGGCACTGTCGCCATCACCTTCAAAGAATTGCCGCGAAAAGTCGTCGTGCAATCCGGGAAAAAGCCCCTAACTTGATTGTGAAGGGCGATCGCACTTTTCGACCAATCCAGCACATAATCGGCACTCTTAATCATCGGGGCGTAAGTCGCCTCAGCATCATCTTGAACAACAGCTTTAACCTTCTCGTCTCTCAATTTTACCAAAGTTTCCACCAACAAATCCGCCCCAATTTCCGCCAACCTATCCCCCAAAGAATCAGCATTATCCAACAGCGAAATACCAGCAAAAGCCTTCAACAGCATCGCCCCAGTATCCATGCCAGCATCCATCAGCATAGTAGTAATTCCTGTTGTCTTTTCCCCGTCAAAAAGACAGCGCTGAATCGGCGCCGCACCGCGATACTTCGGCAAAATTGAACCGTGAACGTTAACGCAAGCCAAACTAGGAATATCGAGAATTTCTTGAGAAAGAATTTGGCCGTAAGCCACCACCACAAAGACATCCGCCTCCGCTTCCCGCAACTTAGCAAGGGTTTCCGCATCCTTCTTAATTCGGGGCGGCTGCCAAACCGGGAGACTGTGATTTAAAGCCACTTCTTTTACAGGTGGAGGCATCAATTTATTGCCCCTTCCCCGGCGTTTGTCCGGCTGAGTCACCACAGCCACCACCTCAAATTCTGGGTGACTTAGCAAACTGGATAAAGTAGGAACAGCAAAATCGGGAGTGCCAAAAAAGACAATTTTCATAGATTGTTCGTTATTAGTAAATAGTTATCTGTCATTAGTCATCAAGTAGGTAATGGCAAAAAACCATAGTATATTGTAGAGACTCTTAAACGGGTAGGAGTTATGAGACAAGCGAGTTTATGAGTGTTTTCAGCCGCCGGACTCATGTAATCTTTATTTGTCAGCTCAAATAATGGTAGTTTGCTCCTAGATTATACACTTCGAGAAGAGTCCCGAGTTGTGCGATCGGCAAAAAGGATCTCGATTGATACTCAAGTGCAGCCCGACTCAAACGCTCAAAAGCAATCGGTTTGATAGAAGCAACAACATTTGCATCCATTCTCCCCAAGTTAACTCTAACTGTTCTACACTAGGAATTATCATCGAATTTACCTGGTTACTGCTAATCTCAATCTTATCATATCTCCTAGAACATGGAAAAATCGTCGAATCTCCTGCTTAAACTCAGCCGCAGCTTATTTGCAGACACCGCCGAACAAGAAAAATTTATTCAGGCTGTTATCAATCCTCAAGATTTTAATCCTGCCATCTTGTGGCTGCAACCAAAACCAGCAGAAAACCCATTTACTGTCGAAATTCCCGTCTCTTGGCAACCGGAATTTGTAGATAGACTGGCCTTAGAATCTAAGCCGGGAAAACATTCCTTACATCAAGCAGGACATTACTACTGTCTCGACTTTTCCTCAATTTTCGCCGCCTCCACCTTATTAACAATACCGCAGCCAATCAAACTAATCTTAGATATGTGCGCCGCCCCCGGAGGTAAAAGTGTATTTTCCTGGAAAACATTAAACCCAGAATTGCTGTTGTGCAACGAAGTCATAGGAAAACGCATGGGAATGCTTATCTCGAATTTAAGACGCTGCCAGATTCAACCATCCGCCGCCGCTAACCTCGATTCAAAAATACTTGCCGAAAAGATACCACAAACTGCTAATTTAGTAATAGTAGATGCTCCTTGTACTGGTCAATCACTCTTAGCAAAAGGAGACAAAGCACCCGGATGCTTTCATCATGTCACCATCAACAGCAATGCCAACCGCCAAAAAAGAATCTTAGCCAATTCTGCTAAAATTGTAGCGCCGCAAGGTTATCTTGCATACATGACCTGCACTTATTCAACCGCAGAAAACGAACAAGTCAGCGAATGGCTGTTAAGCAAATTCCCAGAATTTGGGCCAGTCACTGTTCCTCATTTAGAAAAATATCGATCGCACCTGACAGAAATTCCTTGCTATCGGATGTGGCCGCAAGATAGACTAGGAGCAGGAGCTTTCACCGTTTTGTTTCAAAATACCTCGGATGGAGAGACAAATCAGTTACCAGCAGATTTTCTAGATTTAGCTCGTTTTACCAACCTCTAACGATCCGCCGACCTCTGCGCTTAAAAAAATCTTCTTCCCTGAATGCAGCTAAAAAATGATTTTATCCAAATTATCCAAAGCAATTAAAAAGCCGCTCAAACTAGCGATCGGCATTTTACTTACCTTAAATCTGCTAATATTAAGCGGCTGCCAAAACAGCACAACACCCGCATCCAAAAACGGCGAACCGATCAAAATCACACTGTGGCACGGCATCAATCCCCCGCCAAATCGCGACGTATTTCAAACCCTCACAGACAAATTCAACAAAACACATCCCAACATCCAGATCGAACCACTTTACATCGGCCAGCCCGACCAACAACTGCCAAAAATACTAACAGCAATAGTGGGAAATGCACCGCCGGATTTGCTGTGGAATAGTGCCGTAATTTCAGGAAAACTAGCAGAACTAAACGCAATTGTGCCCTTAGAAAACTGGCTCGACAAATCGCCCCGGAAAGCCGAAATCTACCCGGCACTCTTCGAGTCAATGGAACTCGGCGGACACACTTGGTCAGTTCCCCTAGGCACAAATAACGCGGCCATATTTTACCGTCCCAGCTTATTTGCAGCAGCAGGAATCAAAAAAGTGCCGCAGAATTGGGCGCAATTAAAGCAAGTAGCCCGATCGCTCACGCGAGACACCAACGGAGACGGCCGCACAGACCAACACGGCATAGTGCTCTCTTTAGGCAAAGGAGAATGGACAGTATTTACCTGGCTGCCATTCATGTTCAGCGCAGGCGGCGAACTTATGCCCGAAACACCTGAAACTCCCGTACCCCAAATAGACAGCCCGGGTTCTCGGGTCGCCTTAGAATTGTGGAGAGATTTGTTAAAAGAAGGTTCAGCAATACTGTCGGCACCCGAACGCGGTTACGAACTCGACAACTTCATTGCAGGCAAAGCCGCCATGCAAATCACCGGGCCGTGGACGCTAGCACAGTTGCAGCAAAGCGGTATCGACTACGCAGCCATGCCTTTACCGATCCTCAAACGCCCCGCAGCCGTCCTAGGGGGTGAAAACCTATTTTTAATGAAAACCTCGCCAGAACGAGAGCGAGCAGCCCTAGTATTCTTAGAATATGTTATAGGTGAAGAATTCCAAACAGCATGGGCATTGGGGACAGGTTACTTGCCAATTAACTTAAAATCGAGACAGAGCCAAGCTTATCAAAGCTTTGTGGAAAAAAACCCTGTTTTGCGAGTATTTTTAGAGCAAATGAACTCAGCCAGATCGCGACCCATTATTTCAGGTTACTCCCGCCTGTCAGAAAACCTCGGTCGCGCCATAGAAGCAACCCTTCTGGGCCGCAACCCCCAAGACGCCCTTAAAGAATCTCAAGAGCGTTTGACACTAACCTTAGATATTGCAACAGCCCAAGGGAAATAGAGAAGAAAAAATACTTTTTGGTGCTGTAAATTATCCACTTCCACTGTATTCGATCGAAAGACTTGAAGCCTAGATTAATTGGTTTAAAATGAGGGTGAAGATCACTTCTGCCGGCAATTCTAGTCAGAAACCTGGTTTTTTGCCCCGGGCTTACCTGAAAGCTGATATTTGGTGTCGCTGTTATCGGTTCCTTAGGTATTATTGAGAATGGTGCAAGATTTTAGGTTAAATCGAGTTGCGATCGCCCAACAGGAAAAGACGCCGGCTGTCGCTCGGTAATAAATTATTAACAAAAACCAAAAATATACAAACCAAAGGGTTAGACATTAGAGATATATTGGCAAAAAACGGCTCCTCCCGAAATTTATGTGTAGATTTGAGCGAACAGAAAAAAAAACCGAACCTTCAACGGCGCTACAAAAAGTTAGCTCAAAATGTTCTCCCCCTACCTACCATCCATGACCTACCATCACTTAATAGAAACATTTTCGCTACCCCGTCCCCGTCCCGTGCCATTCGCTGAAACCCCAACCACCGTCCACCTTTTCCCCAAACGACAATGCAGACAAAGTTCCTTAATGCCATCAAAGGACATTCCTGGCGGTACTTCCTCGTAGTAGGCGCGATCGCCCTGACCTACTATTGGGCCTCGCAATTCGCAATTTCCACCCTCAACCTGAGTTCAGCAATCTACCCCATGTGGCCTGCAGCAGGAATTGCCCAAGCCGCCCTGCTGGTGTTCGGGCGGCAACTGTGGCCGGGAATCGCGATCGGAGGCTTTCTGTTCAGCATGAGCGTACCGCCGGCAAACATCGCCACGGCCTTGATCTCGGCGGCCGCCAGAACCCTGCAAGCGTGGACGGGAACTTATCTACTGCAGCGCACTAACTTTAGCGCAGGACTCGATCGGCTCAAAGACGTTTTAGCAATAGTCGGACTAGCAGTCTTGGGATCTACCCTGATCAACTCCACCATCGGCAGCATCGTCGTCTGCCTGACCGATTTATCTAGCTGCGGCAATTTGGGCAGAATTTGGGGCAGTTGGTGGGTGGGAGACGCTATGGGAATTTTGCTCGTCGCCCCGCTGCTGCTGACCTGGCAACAATTGCCCACAGTCTCCAGCCCTCGCAAAAAGATAGCTGAACGAGCGATTTGGCTGCTGCTGCTGCTAGCAGTCGGCTGGCTCGTCTTCTGCTCGCGCACCCGCGCCGCCTACGCCCGCTATCCCCTCGAATACTTACCATTTCCCCTAGTCGTTTGGGCTGCCTTTCGATTCGGCCAGCGCTACACGGCCCTCTCCAACTTCGTCCTCTGCGGCTTCGCCATCTGGGGCATAGCCCGAGGCAGCGGCCCCTTTCTCAAACACGCCAGCAGCATCCCCCAAGCACTGTTATCCCTGCAAGCCTTTATCGCCGTCATCGCCGTCACCGGCTTAGTCTTAGCCGCCACCGTCGCCGAACGCCACCAAGCAGAAGCCTCCCTGCGTTCTTCTGAACAAAGATTTTCCAAGGCCTTTCACGCCTCCCCAGTCGGCATCAGCATCTGCACCCTCACAGACGGATGCTTCCTCGATGCCAACGAAAGCTTTTTGCGCTCATTAGGCTGGCGGCGGCACGAATTTATCGGCCGCACCGCCAGGGACTTAGGAATGTCGGTCAATTCAGAAGACGAGCAGCACCTCGCCCAGATTTTGCAAGCACAAAATTCGATCGGCAACCAAGAAATCAAAATTCGCACCAAAGGCGGCGAAGTGCGCGACTGGCTGCTGTCAGTGGAACTCATCTACCTCGACAGCACTGAGTGTGTTTTAATCATGACCAGCGACATCACCGAACACTTGCGTTCCGAAGAATTCCGCCGGGCCGCATTAGTAGCCGAAGCTGCAAATCGATCGAAAAGCATTTTTCTCGCCAACATGAGTCACGAACTCAGAACCCCCCTGAACCCCATTATTGTCTACAGTCAGACCCTGCAAGAAGATGCCCGAGACCTCGGTGCCGAAGAGTTCATAGACGATCTCAAGGCTATTAATACGGCCGGCAAGCGCCTACTAACCCTGATTGAACGTATTCTCGACTTGACCAAGATTGAAGCAGGCGACATCGAATTACGCCTCGAAACCTTCACCATTTTAAATCTGGTTGAGCAAGTAGTCGCCACGATCGAGCCGATGGCAGAAAGAAAAAAGAATATCCTAGAAATACAATGCCCTAAGGATATTGGCTCTATGCGTACCGACAAGACTAAGCTCCGGCAGTCTCTGGTCAACCTTCTGAGCAATGCCTCGAAGTTTACTTGCGACGGCACGATTACTTTCGCCGTTACCCGCTCCCTCGAAACCCCCGCCGAGGCTGCCAAGGGAGGCAAAAGACTTGAAGCATATAGAGGTGATTGCAAAGCTGAAAATACCTTGTCTTCCTCTCAAGAATGGATTGTTTTTACAATCAAAGATACCGGCATTGGCATGAGTCCCGAACAGTTAGCTAGAATCTTCGAGCCTTTCATGCAAGTCGATTCCTCCAGTACTAAGAAGTACGGCGGCGCTGGTTTGGGGCTGACCATTACTAAGGAATTCTGCGAAATGATGGGTGGAGAAATTACCGCATTCAGCGAGTTGGACAAAGGTTCTACTTTTACAATTCGGCTGCCTGCTATTTGGACCGACTCTTCGCAATCAACCGAAAACTCTGATAAACAATAATTTGTTGACAGTTATTTGCGCTCGCTGGCAATTTTATTAGCCTCGGCAATTTGCTGATTCTTTCGCTAGCAGGTAGAAAGAATTTGAACAGAATTTATCGCTTGGCTCAACTGATTTATTTTTGGGTTATTTGGGTATTATCGATGTATAAGAGGATATCTAGTTATCTAACCTAATTAACTTCGCAGTAACTAGAAAATCCTGATTCATCCAGAGAGAAAGAAAGCTTTAGTTCTCACTATAAACTTATAAATTATATTGTTTTGGCGCGAACGACACTAATAAAATAGGTTTTCCCTAAGGGGACGCAGATTCCTCTCTTGTCTGAGAACGAACGGTAACAATAAAATAGGTTATTTTACCGGACACGATCGGGAGCATCTGAGTTCCGAGTAAAAAGCAGAACAGAGATGCTCCCACACGATATCATTCGGATTCTCTGGTTGATGGCTGGAAAATTCGTTAAAATAAGTTATACCATTTTTGATTTTAGACTTCGGCGCGAGCAATCAGTCGAAGGATTGTAGATTAAAGAATTGGGAATGACTGACTCGATATGGGTTTGCAGCACCGGCCTACAGTAGCATTCTTTTTGGAAGCGGGTGTTAAAAAAGTGCGATCGCACTCTCCAAGCGACATATCGGTAACAATATAGTAGGTACTCTGATGCTGAGTGTCGATCGCCCAGCTTAATCAAGCAAGAGGGCCCCTCGGGCGCTCGACTGTCAAAACCCAGCTAAAACCGTCCACTAAGTTTGTCATGACGCTGAACACTCTCGCTCCCGACACCCGGTTTCTTCCCCTCAGTCGGGCAGTCAAAAAAGCGAGTTTTGGCAGAAACCGGGTTTTTGAGCCTAAGTTCAGTATCATAAGATGATATCATTTTTAAGGGTGCAACCTACATTCAGAGCATTAGTTTGGTGACAATCGAAAAATTTTTGAGAATATACCAACCACCAAGAGGGTGAGGACGTTCTTAATTGCTAAAATCCTTGCGGAAGATTGTTTCTTCTTTATTTGTTGCTTCTTTTTACCCGCTCGCGACTTGCCAGCGAACGAAGCCCAAGGGTGCTGCAGGACCTTCTTCCTTTTGCTATAAATATAATCAGCGCAGTTTGAAAGATTGCCCGATAGCAGAGATGCTCGATCGGCTTCTCCATCAAACCTATGATTTGCTTCTATCGCCTAGCTTTCCACTAACTGTATAGCTGGCTATATATACAATTAATTAAAAAGATATACTGTAGAAAGTTGCCTACAAAGCGCCAGAAATTATGCATCCCCACCTCCAGCGCCAACTCGAACAGCTCGGTTTAGCCGGCGAGTCCCCCCCTCCCACTGCCGAGCAGTGGCAGCTATTGTTAGAGCAGGTAAGTTGTAGCTATGACTGCGCTGTTTGGCAGCAGAAACCGCTGCTGCAGGTTTGTTTGATCTCCGATCCGGTGGTGCTACAGGATTTGGCCCCCTCGACCCAGTCGCCTCAAGACTCTCCAACAGCTTCAGAAATCGATCGACTGCAGGCGACTTTCAACAGTTTGGGGACCCTATTGTGTATCATTGACGCGAAGGGGTTTGTCATCTGGGTGAATCCAGAGGCGGAACGCTTGCTCGCGTGTGGAGAGTCGGAACTTGCAGGTGTCTCTCTGCTAGAGCGCATCGCCAGTCAGCAAAATCAAAGCAAGAAATCTCAAGTTTTGACGGCTCCGAAACAGCCGCCAAGCAAGAGTGAAGATGCAGCGATCGCACCTACACTAGGTTTACAAGAGGCGAGAGCCTCCGGTCAACCAAGCAGCAATTGGGAGGATCGGTTTCAAAGCCACGACGGCAAGATTTTACCAGTTTCCTATTTTTTTAATCCCGCAGTTGAGGGCGGCGAAATCTCAGTCTTGATGTGTTTTGACATTAACATTATTAGAGAACACAAGCAATTGCTCTCGATGCTGCAAGCAGTTCTAGAATCTACAGATGCAGGAATTCTGGCGGTTGACAGAAACGGCAATATATGCACTTATAATCAGAAATTTGTCGAGATGTGGGGTTTGTCCGCCAGCCAAGGAAAGTTGAGCCGATCGACCTTCGACCGTGTCAAAAAAACTATCTTCACAGGATTCCCCTTCGCCCGGGAACAATTAAAAGACCCCCAAGGATTTATCGAAAACGTGATCGAAGTGTCGGCAGATCCAGATACTCAAATCTGCGAATTATTAGAATTTAAAGATGGAAAAATTATCGAATTAAATTCGTTACCATCAAAAAAAGTCGGAGAGAAGAGAGTCGGGAGAGTCTGGAGCTTTCGAGACGTTACCGAGCGCAAAAAAGTAGAACAATTTTTGCAGTATAGAGTAGAATTCGCTCAATTGATTGCCAGTTTGTCAACCCATTTCATCAGCGGGCCCTTATCAGAAATAGACAAAGACATCGATCGAACTCTGGAAGCGGTCGCCACCTTGAGCGGGTTTGACCGCAGTTACATCTACCTGTTATCTGAAGACAAAACCCGCGCCGACAAAACCTACGACTGGTGCGCCGTCGGCATTCGGGCAATAAAAGACAGCACCGACAAACAAATAGACATCGCACAAATCCCTTGGATAGCAGAAAAACTCGCTCGCGCCGAATGCCTCTATATTCCAGAAATCGGCGAACTCACGCCCCCAGCAATCGCCGAAATTGCCTATTTGCTCGGTCAAAATCTAGCAGAATTCCAGACAGACTCCCCATCCCAAACAGCCAATCAAACAGCAATCCCCTCCAGACCTTCGATTGGCGCTTCCATCAATAATGTAGAATCAAAAAAACCGTCAAAAAATATCCAATCGCTGATAATTATTCCCCTAATTTGCAGTAAAATTTTAGTAGGATTTCTCGGATTCGATGCCTTAAAGCAAAGAGCAGGTCAATCGCCCGAAATATCCACACAGCTAAAAATGGTAGGAGAAATGCTCGCCAAAGCCCTAGAGCGCAAGCGAGCAGAAATTGCCTTGATCCAAGAGAAATTAAGCTACCGCAGCATCTTTGAAAACGCAGTCGAAGGCATATTCCAGACAACGCCGACCGGGCGCTATCTCCGCGCCAATCGCGCACTAGCCCAGATTTACGGCTACGAATCCCCTGCCCAAATGCTAGGCGAACTCACAGATATCAACCGCCAAATTTACGTTGACCCGAATCGGCGCGCCGAGTTTATAGCCCTATTGGGCGCGGTCCGCCAAGTGTCAAATTTTGAATCCCAAGTATACCGCCGAGACGGCAGCACGATCTGGATTTCCGAAAACGCCTGCAGCATCTGCGACGAAAGCGGCAGCGTTTTGTACTACGAAGGCACAGTCCAAGACATCACCGCTGGCAAACTTGCAGAATCCGCCTTGCATCAGGCTCTAGAAGCAGCAGAATCAGCCAACCGGGCAAAAAGCACATTTCTGGCCAACATGAGCCACGAACTGCGCACACCCCTCAACGCCATCATCGGCTACAGCGAAATGCTCACAGAAGAAGCCGAAGAGTTGGGCGATGAAGCTTTCGTCCCGGACCTCGAAAAAATCCGCAGCGCCGGCAAACACCTGCTGTCGATGATCGACGATATCCTAGATATCTCTAAAATTGAAGCAGGTCGAATGGATCTGTATTTAGAAACCTTCGACATCCATGCCTTAATTGAAAGCGCTGTCGCCACGGCGAGACCGCTGGTCGAGAAAAACGGCAACACCGTAGAAGTGTACTGTCGAGACAACCTCGACACCATGCACGCCGACATGACTAAAGTCCGGCAAGTGCTGCTGAACCTGCTGAGCAACGCTGCCAAGTTCACGCACAATGGGAAAATTGCGATCGGAGTGGAAAGAATTAAAAATGAACAATTAAAAATGATAAATCAAGAGGAATCTTCCCAAATTTTAATTTCCAACTCCGAGTTTTTAAGTTTCCGCGTCGCCGACACCGGTATCGGCATGACAAAAGAGCAATTGCAGCGAGTTTTCCAACCTTTCACCCAAGCTGACGCCTCGACTACCCGCAAATACGGTGGCACCGGTTTGGGACTAGCTATCAGCCAGCGCTTCTGTCAGATGATGGGCGGCAGCATTGAGGCCAGCAGCATCTTGGGCTCGGGCAGCACTTTCACCGTACTCTTGCCCAGCGCCATCCAACAGCCGGAAATCGCCAACAAAGTCCGCGACAGCGCTAGCTGTCCGGGGGCCCCGGCTGTGGGCACGGTGCTGGTAGTTGACGACGACCCGATATCGCGGGATTTGATCGCGCGTGCCCTCTCTCGCCAAGGACTGCACATAGAAGTCGCCGACGGCGGCGAGCAAGCCCTCAGACTCGCTAAAAAACTGCGGCCTGATGCGATTACCCTCGACGTGATCATGCCGGGAATGGACGGCTGGACCGTGCTTTCGGCTCTGAAGGCAGATCCTGATCTTGCCTCCATTCCGGTAATCCTGCTATCCTTTGTGGGCAACAAAAGCCTCGGCTTTGCATTGGGCGCCTCGGACTACCTCACCAAACCAGTGGACGGCAAACGCCTGGCTGCTTTGTTGAACAAGTACCGACGCGACCAAGGCTGCGTTGCAAGTAACAATTTGACCGGCCAGATTCTAATTGTGGAAGACGACGTTGCCACCCGCAAAATACTGCGACGCATACTAGAAAAACAAGGCTGGGCAGTAACGGAAGCTGATAGTGGGCGCGCTGCTCTCGAGAAGCTAGAAATTGCCCGGCCACATTTGATCCTGCTGGATTTGATGCTGCCAGACATGGATGGCTTTGAGTTGATCGGCGAACTTCGCAAATCGCATTCTCGAGATCCTATACCCATAGTAGCGATCACGGGTAAAGACCTAACTCCAGCCGAAAGCCAGCAGCTAAACGGCTACGTCGCTCGGGTGCTACAAAAGGGAGTCTACAGTTGCGATACTTTGTTGCGCGATGTTCGCTCTATAGTGAATCACAGGTTCGATCGCAGGTACGACTCGAAAGGCAAGGAGAAAACCAATGGCTAAAATCCTGTTGGTCGAAGATAACGAAATGAATAGGGATATGCTTTCCAGGCGTCTGGCCCGCAAGGGACACGAGGTGTTTATTGCTGTTGACGGTGCTGAGGGAGTGTCGATGGCACTCGCGAAAGTACCAGATTTGATTCTGATGGATATGAGTCTGCCAGTGCTCGACGGGTGGCAAGCAACCCAGCAAATTAAGGCGGCTCCAGAAACTAGCAGGATTCCGGTGATTGCGCTGACGGCTCACGCAATGGCGGGCGATCGCGAAAAGTGTTTGGCCGCCGGCTGCAACGACTACGACACCAAACCCGTGGAGTTTCCCCGACTTTTGGGTAAAATTGAAATGCTTCTGAAAGAGGCTATGACATGAAAGGTGACGAGGGCAGCGTACTGGTTGTTGACGACAATGAGGTAAACCGCGATTTGCTCGCCCGCCGGCTTCAGCGTCAAGGCCACGTGGTGACTGTTGCTGAAGATGGTCTCCAAGCTCTGGAAATGTTGCGAAGAGATCCTTTTGATTTGGTTCTCCTAGACATTATGATGCCGCAAATGAACGGCTATCAAGTGCTGGAAAATCTGAAGGCGGACGAAAAGTTGCGCCATATCCCGGTAATTATGATTTCGGCGGTAGACGATATCGATAGTGTCGTCCGGTGTATAGAGTTGGGGGCGGAGGATTATCTTTCTAAACCGTTCAATCCGGTATTGCTCAAGGCTCGGATTAGCGCTTGTCTGGAAAAGAAGCGGCTGCGGGATAAGGAACAGGCGTATTTACTGGAGTTGGGCCTGGAAAAGGAAAAGTCCGAGCGTTTGCTGTTAAATATTTTACCGAAGGCGATCGCGCAGCGCCTCAAACACGGGGAAAGTACGATCGCAGACAGTTTCGCTGAGGTAACAGTGATGTTTGCCGATTTGGTCGGTTTTACTAAGCTTTCGGCTCATTTGTTGCCGGCCCAGTTGGTGGAGTTGCTCAACGAGATTTTTTCGGCTTTTGACGAGTTGGCCGAGCGCTACGGGCTTGAGAAAATTAAGACGATCGGCGATGCTTATATGGTAGTTGGCGGTTTGCCGACGCCCTGCGACAACCACGCGGACTCGATCGCCGAAATGGCGCTGGACATTCAAGCAGCAATGACTAAGATGCGTACCAAGGGAGGCGAGCCGCTGAGCATCCGCATCGGCATCCACACAGGCCCGGTGGAAGCTGGGGTAATCGGTACTAAAAAATTTACTTACGATTTGTGGGGAGATACGGTAAATACTGCTTCCCGGATGGAATCTCAAGGCGTCTCCGGCGCGATTCAGGTGACTGTTGCTACCTACGAGCGCCTGCGGGATAAGTACGTTTTCCAGGAGCGGGGCGTGATTCCGGTGAAAGGCAAAGGCGATATGATGACTTATCTGCTTGTGGCCCGAAACGCCTCAGGACTAATGACCAAATGACCAATTACCAAGTTGACAAATGACCGTAAATTCTAGCCTTTTAATGTACGCCCAATGGGCGGGTATTCTGACTGTAGCTTTAGCTATTTTAACAGTTATAGCATTTATCTTCAAATGGGGTTTTCGCTTCCGATTGGTAGGAGTGACAAGCTTTATGGCTGTAATTGCTGCGGGTATATTCGGTCTGGGTTTGGGACTGTTTGCCCGTACAGAAATTCCTGGTGCGGTGCGCTATTCTTTAGTTTACGATACTGGCGGGGCTCAAACAGTAGTTGCTGTGCCATCTTCGATCACGGACTCGCAATTAGAAGCAACGATGCAGCAAGTGGCTGCGGATTTGTACTCTCCAGGGCGATCGGGACGGGGCAGAGACTACTTGACTATCCGGGTTCGTACAGTTATACATCCAGAGCCTGGAGTGTCGCAGCCGCTGTTTTTGGGCGAGGTGAGGCGATCGCTCGCGACTCGTTATGATGACAAAATGGCGATCGAAATCTTCCCCGAAAAAGTTGCAATTCTGAAAAAGTATCAAGCTTAAAAGATAGCAATGTCGGACACGGAAATGTCGTGTCCCTAGCCCAAAATCATCTATCTACTTGTTCCCAGGCTCTGCCTGGTAACGCAGATCATGAGGCTCTGCCTCCAATTTTTATCTCGCGAGGCAGAGCCTCTAGACATCGGTTCCCAGGCTCTGCCTGGGAACCAGTTACGCAATGCGTACCTACAAACGATTAAATATTTAGCGATCACTTTTCCAGAATTAGTGCAGACGGCGGCTCACGTATTGTCAGCTTATTTCGGTTGTGTTAGTCTGGGTCAACATTGAACTTGCAAAAAATACTTTAAGATTATTAAGATTTTCCTCGGCTGATTAAAGGAATTAAGCAATTTCAAGAGAGTCTTGCACAATTTGAGCCATGAGGTGAGAAATAATGGATTGGAATGAACTGTACAATTTAGGCTTAGGCTTGTTTGAAAAAGCAACAGCCTTTTTCGACGAAGCTTTAGAAATGAAACCAGATCCCCAAGCCTGTTATGATCGGGGCGTTGCACTGGGTAATTCAGGAAGATGGGAAGAAGCGATCGCCTGCTACGACAAAACTTTAGCAATTAAACCAGATTTTCACCTAGCCTGGAACAATCGGGGCAATGCAATGAATAATTTAGGCTTGTTTGAAGAAGCACTCGCCTCCTGCGACAAAGCCTTAAAAATCAAACCAGGTTTTCACCTTGCCTCGTACAATCGTGGCGTTGCGCTGGATAATTTAGGAAGATTTGAAGAAGCGATCGCCTCCTGCGACAAAGCGTTAGAAATCAGACCAGATTTTCACGAAGCCTGGTACAATCGTGGCCTGGCGCTGGGTAATTTAGGAAGATTTGAAGAAGCGGTCGCTTCCTATGACAAAGCCTTAAAAATCAAACCAGATTTTCACGAAGCCTGGTTGAATCGTGGCTTTGCGCTGGGTAATTTAGGCTTGTTTGAAGAAGCGGTCGCTTCCTATGACAAAGCCTTAAAAATCAAACGATATTCTCACGAAGCCTGGTACAATCGTGGCGTTACGCTGAGTAATTTAGGAAGATTTGAAGAAGCGATCGCCTCCTACGACAAAACTTTAGAAATCAAACCTGATTTACACGAAGCCTGGTACAATCGGGGTGTGGCACTGGGTAATTTAGGAAGATTTGAAGAAGCGATCGCCGACTACGACAAAGCCTTAGAATTCAAACCTGATTTACACGAAGCCTGGAACAATCGGGGTGTGGCACTGGGTAATTTAGGAAGATGGGAAGACGCGATCACCTCCTACGACAAAGCCTTAGAATTCAAACCTGATTTACACGAAGCCTGGAACAATCGGGGTGTGGCACTGGGTAATTTAGGAAGATGGGAAGAAGCGATCACCTCCTACGACAAAGCCTTAGAAATCAAACCTGATTATCACGAAGCCTGGTACAATCGGGGCAATGCACTGGCTAGTTTAGGAAGATTGGAAGAAGCGCTCGCCTCCTACGACAAAGCTTTAGAATTTAAACCAGATTTACACGCAGCATTTTATAATAAAGCTTGCTGCTATGGGTTACAGAGTCAAATTGACCCAGCGATCCAGAATTTGCAGCAAGCAATCAATCTGAATCCTGACACATACCGAGAACTGGCAAAAACTGATTCGGGTTTTGACAGCATTCGATCGCATACTCGGTTTCAAGCCTTGATTCAAGGACACAATTAAACTTGGCAAAATTATGACTTAAGAATCAGATAAAAGGCAAGCTTGTTGCGAAGGACGGAATGAAAAAGATTATCTAACCTTAACTCCCCAAGAACGGAAACGGGAATTGGTCAGGATTCAAGCTTTAATTGATGAGGATGGGCAAACACCAGAACAAAAAGCTGATTTGTTTTTTGAACAAGGTTTATTGTATTGGTTTGCTGAAGAATACGCAAAAGCGATCGTTTCTTACGACAAAGCCTTAGAATTCAAACCAGATAGTGTAATCGATCGCAGTTTGTGGCGCGCTGAACGCAAAGCTTATGCTGAAATGGAATCGCCGATTCAGTTAGCTGTCGAGGTAGTATCAACTAATTGGGAAGATGATGATTATGTTGATAAGCTAGATGAACATGAACGCTTGGGCATTGCTGAATACTGGATTATTGATTATTTAGCAATTGACAAAAGAGAGTATTTGGGAAACCCAAAAATTCCGACTGTATTTGTTTTTTCGCTAGATGCTGAAGGCAAATATCACCGCACTCAGTTTAGAGATAATGAACAAATTGTTTCGCCCACTTTCCCAGAATTAGTGCTGACGGCAGCTCAGGTATTGTCAGCTTAGTTCGGTTGTGTTAGTCTGGAGCAACATTGAAATTGCAAAAAATACTTTAAGATTATTAAGATTTTCCTCGGCTGATTAAAGGAATGAAGCAATTTCAAGAGAGTCTTGCACAATTTGAGCCATGAGGTGAAAAATAATGGATTGGAATGAACTGTACAATTTAGGCTTAGGCTTGTTTGAAAAAGCAACAGCCTTTTTCGACGAAGCTTTAGAAATGAAACCCGATCCCGAAGCCTGTTATGCTCGGGGCTATGCACTGGGTAATTTAGGAAGATGGGAAGAAGCCCTCGCCTCCTACGACAAAGCCTTAGAAATCAAACCGAATTATCACGAAGCCTGGTACAATCGTCGCTTTGTGCTGGGTAACTTAGGAAGATTTGAAGAAGCGATCGCCTCCTACGACAAAGCCTTAGAAATTAAACCAGATTATCACGAAGTCTGGTACAATCGGGGCTATGCACTGGATGATTTAGGAAGATGGGAAGAAGCGATCGCCTCCTACGACAAAGCCTTAGAAATCAAACCAGATGATCACGAAGCCTGGAACAATCGGGGCATTGCACTGCGTAATTTAGGAAGAGGGGAAGAAGCGATAGCCTCCTACGACAAAGCCTTAGAAATTAAACCAGATAAACACGTTGCCTGGTACAATCGGGGCTATGCACTGGATGATTTAGGAAGATTGGAAGAAGCGATAGCCTCCTACGACAAAGCCTTAGAAATTAAACCAGATAAACACGTTGCCTGGTACAATCGGGGCTATGCACTGGATGATTTAGGAAGATTGGAAGAAGCGATAGCCTCCTACGACAAAGCCTTAGAAATCAAACCAGATGATCACGAAGCCTGGAACAATCGGGGCATTGCACTGCGTAATTTAGGAAGAGGGGAAGAAGCGATCGCCTCCTACGACAAAGCCTTAGAATTCAAACCAGATAAACACGAAGCCTGGTACAATCGGGGCTATGCACTGAGTAATTTAGGAAGATGGGAAGAAGCGATAGCCTCCTACGACAAAGCCTTAGAATTCAAACCAGATGATGCCGCAACATTTTATAATAAAGCTTGCTGCTATGCGTTACAGAGTGCAATCGACCAAGCGATTCAGAACTTGCAGCAAGCCATCAATCTGAATCCTGACAAATACCGAGAAATGGCAAAAACTGACTCGGATTTTGACAGCATTCGATCGCATACTCAGTTTCAAGCCTTGATTCAAGAATAGGGATTTGCTGCCCAAGCGGGGGCGGTGCGGGTTTATGAGATTGTCGGTTTGAGGCAATTTTTGTTGGTAAAACCCGCCCCTACAGCATCAAAAACACTCTTATTATTTCTTACTCTCTTAGAGAGGGACTTCGGTTGACAAGACGCGGTTTCAACCGCCGATATATCCAGAGGCTTAGGTAAAAATTATAGCTTGGGTGAGGCTTGTCACACCTAAGTGCGATAGCCCTTTTGTCTGTTATACGCAGTCATCAAAAAAAAATAGTATTAATCTATACCTCCAAATCCCCGATCGAGGGTTATATTGAAAAAGATCCGAAAATCCAGTAAAATGGCGATAAATAACCAAAGAGTAGCGCTCCAAAGCACTCAAAGGTAAAAAATATCAAAAAAAGACAAGTATCAATTAGACAAAAAATAATGAGGTGAGACCCCTTGCAAAAATTAGCCAGCATAGAAAAGCCGATCGACTTTGGGGAAGAATCCATAGCAGTGAACACGCAAAAGGCTCAAACCTTGTACGAACGGGGCAACTCCCTAGAAGCAATGGGACGCTTGTCAGCAGCGATCGAATCTTGGGAAAAAGCGATCGAACTAGAACCAGAATTTTATGAAGCGTGGTACAACCAAGGCGTAGCCCTCAGAAAAGTGGGACAGCTAGAAGAAGCTGTCACAGCCTACAACAAATCCCTAAAAATCAAACCAAATAATCCAGAAGCGTGGTATAATAGGGCCAACGTTTTGCGGAAGCTCAACAGACTCTCAGAAGCGATCGCCTCCTACGAACAGGCGATAAATTTTAAGCCAGACTACCACGAAGCTTGGACGAACCGCGGCAACACCCTCGTCACCTTAGAAAAATTATCAGAAGCGATCGCATCTTACGACAAAGCGATCGAACTCAAACCAGACTACTGCGAAGCTTGGTACAACAAAGCATTTACCCTCAGCAAATGCAACGAAAATACAGCGGCGATCGCATCCTACGACAAAGCGATCGAACTCAAACCAGACTTGCATCAAGCCTGGTACAACCGCGGGTTAGCCCTAACGGATGAAAAACTCTACCCGGAAGCCGTCGCCTCTTTCGACAAAACCCTGGAACTGTGGCCGAAGTCTTCCGAAGCCTGGAACAAACGCGGCACAGCGCTGGCACAAATGGGACAATTTGAAGCAGCGATCGCATCCTGGGACAAAGCCCTCGCACTCAAGCCAGACAACAGCGAAAGCTGGTACAACCGCGGCTTAGCCTTAGCCAACTTAGAACGCTTTGAAGAAGCAGTCGCCTCTTGGGACAAAACCCTAGAGTTGCAGCCAGACAACACCGAAGCCTGGTACAACCGCGCCGTCGCCCTCAAAAAAATTCAACGATTTACCGAAGCCATCGCCTCCTACGATAAAATCATCGCACTCAAACCCGACGATCCAAATCTCTACTATCAAAAAGCTTGCCTTTACGTCCTAGAAAAAGAAGCAGCCGAACTCACAAACAACCAGGAAGTTGTGGCCGCCAGCATAGCCAAAGCAATCGAAAACTTGTCAAAAGCGATCGAACTAAATCCGAAGAAATACCGAAAACTGTACAAAAATGACTCGAAATTGCGTACAATACGAGAAGAAGTGCGGTTTTTAGCTTGATCTCAGGGTAGCAATGATTGATGGATACCTATGCCGCACTGCAACATATGTAGGCACAACATCACCATAAACCCAATCATGCAAACCCTAGACAAAACTCAAGCAAAATTTGCTCAACTGGCAGCCCACCTCAGAGAAGTTAACGACATCGAATCAGCCTCGTCGCTACTGCACTGGGATCAAGCAACCTATATGCCTGCCAAAGGTGCCAGTGCCAGAGGTCGCCAGTTGGCCACCCTCAAACAAATATCCCATGAAAAATTTACCGACCCCAAAATAGGCGAACTCCTAGAAGACTTGCGTTTCTACGAACAAACCCTCCCCTACGACTCCATCCCAGCCAGCCTGATTCGCATCGCCCGCAGAGACTACGAGCACGCAGCTAGAGTCCCCGCAGCCTTCATGTCCGCACTCTGCCGCCACCAAGCCGACTGCTACGAAGTTTGGGCAACAGCCAAAGCAGCCAACAACTTCGCAGCGGTCGAGCCCTATCTCGAAAAAACCCTAGAATTAAGCAGGCAGTACGCCGACTTTTTCCCCGGATACGAACACATCGCCGATCCTTTGATCGATCGTAGCGACTACGGCATGAAAGTATCCCTGCTGCGCCCGCTTTTCGCCAAACTGCGTCAAGAATTAGTGCCGATAGTCGAAGCCATCACCTCCCAACCTCCCGCCGACGACTCCTGCTTGCACCAAAACTTCCCCGAATCCCGGCAACTAGACTTCACCCGCACAATCGTAGAACGCATGGGGTTCGACTTCCAGCGGGGACGCCAAGACACTACCCTGCACCCATTCATGACCAACTTCTCGATAGACGACGTGCGTATCACCACCCGCGTCTACGAAGACCACCTGGATCAAGCACTCTTCAGCAGCATCCACGAAGCCGGGCACGCCCTCTACGAACTCGGAAATTCGCCGGAATTTGAAGGCACGCTTCTAGCAGGCGGCGTTTCCTCTGGGCTGCACGAAAGTCAGTCGCGGCTTTGGGAAAATATGGTCGGGCGCAGCCGCGGTTTTTGGGAATGTTTCTACCCACAACTCCAAGGCGTATTTTTGCGACAGTTGGGACAGGTATCCACTGACGCATTTTACCGGGCAATTAACAAAGTCTCGCGATCGCTCATCCGTACCGACGCTGACGAAGTAACCTACAACCTCCACGTCGCCATCCGCTTTGACCTAGAATTGGCAATGCTAGAGGGAAAACTAGCAGTGCGAGACCTCCCCGAAGCCTGGAACGAACGCTATCAAACCGACCTCGGCGTTGTCCCAGCCAACGACAGCGATGGCGCCATGCAAGATGTTCACTGGTATGTTGGTACGATCGGCGGAATGTTCCAAGGTTACACCCTCGGCAACTTGATGGGCGCCCAATTCTACGAAACAGCAGTAAAAATCAATCCTGAAATTCCCGTACAAATAGAACGAGGCAATTTTACTGTACTCCACGAGTGGCTAAAACAAAACATCTACCAGCACGGCCGCAAATACACCGCCGTCGAATTGATCGATCGCGTTACCGGTTCACCTTTAACCATCGATCCTTTTGTCCGCTACATTCGCCACAAATACGGAGAATTTTATGTCATTTGAGGGAGAGCAAGTTCACCTTGCAGACTTTAAAATGACGTAAAAAAAGTAGCCCCCTAAAAAAAAAAGGGCGATACTCACAAAGTATCGCCCTTTTTCACAGCGAAAATCAAAAATCATAAATAACGGAGTATTTATGTCTGAACTCTTTCAGGCTGTTATCGCCAGCGAAGAAAAACCCGACTTGCGTCAGTTTGTCAGCGATTTGCGGGTTTTGGGCAACAAATATTTGCTAAGAAACGATATAGTTAACGCTTTTGCCGCCTACTGCACCAAATACGAAAAGCCCGAACAGTTCCATCAATCTTCTCATTTGAGCAAACTGATTTACTACGTTCAGGAAATTATTCTCGAAGATGACAGCCTTTGCATCCTGCTGCGGCCAAAAATTGCTGGTATAGAAATAGTGCGACTTGGAGACGACTTGACACTCCAGCAGATGACAGTGCAAGAATTGCTCGACGCGGGCGATCGCTTCGTCAACCACTTTCACCCCCAAGAAGGCGACATTCTCGAACTAGATTTCAGCCCGTTTTACGACTATTCCCCCATAATTCGCGACCCCAAAAACATCGGCAAAGGAGTGCAATTCCTCAACCGATACCTGTCCAGCCAACTGTTTCAAGACCCCAGACAATCGCAGGAAACTCTATTTAATTTCTTGGGCATTCACTGCTGCAACGGCGTACAATTATTAATTAACGATCGCATAAACTCCCAAAAACAACTTTCAGAACAAGTCAAAAAAGCCCTCGCTTTTGTTAGCGCATTTTCTCAAGAAGAACCCTACGAAAGATTTCGATTAGTTCTGCAAATGATTGGTTTTGAGGCGGGTTGGGGAAATACCGCAGCCCGCGTGTATGAAACCCTAGGACTTCTTGACGAATTAATTGATGCCCCCGATCCGCAAACCCTAGAAGCATTTATTTCTCGCATCCCGATGATTTTCAACATCGTCCTAGTTTCTCCTCACGGCTGGTTCGGCCAAGAAGGAGTTTTGGGGCGACCGGATACGGGAGGTCAGGTAGTTTATGTCCTCGATCAAGCCAAGAGTTTAGAGAAACAAATGCAAGAAGACATTCATCTTGCCGGCCTCGATAGTTTAGGGGTAAAACCTAAAGTAATTATTCTCACCAGGTTAATTACTAACAGCGACGGCACTCGCTGCAACGAACGTTTGGAAAAAGTTCACGACACAGAAAATGCTTGGATTTTGCGGGTTCCCTTCCGGGAGTTCAATCCCAAACTGACTCAAAATTGGATTTCGAGATTCGAGATTTGGCCTTATTTGGAAACTTACGCGATCGATGCAGAAAAAGAATTGCTGGCTGAGTTTCAGGGGAAACCAGATTTAATTGTCGGCAACTATTCAGACGGCAACTTGGTAGCGTTTTTGCTGTCTCGCAAGCTCAAAACTACTCAGTGCAATATTGCCCATGCGCTAGAAAAATCAAAATATTTGTTAAGCAATCTCTACTGGCAAGAATCAGAGGAAAAGTACCATTTTGCGCTGCAATTTACTGCCGATATAATTGCCATGAATGCAGCTAATTGTATTGTCACCAGCACTTATCAAGAGATTGTCGGTCAACCCGATAGTGTCGGTCAGTACGAATCTTACAAGTGTTTTACGATGCCGGATTTGTACCGCGTTGTGGACGGGATTGAACTGTTCAGCCCTAAATTCAATGTCGTGCCGCCGGGAGTCAACGAAAGCGTGTACTTTCCCTACACGCGGATAGAAGACCGGGTGCAAGAGGATTGCGATCGGCTCAACGAACTGCTATTTACTCTAGAAGACCCGGAACAAGTCTTTGGAAAGCTCGACGACCCGCAAAAGCGCCCTTTATTTTCGATCGCCCGGCTCGATCGCATTAAAAACCTGACAGGCTTAGCAGAATTGTTTGGAAAAAGCCAGGAACTGCAAGAAAAATGCAACTTAATTCTAGTAGCTGGCAAGCTGCGGGTCGAAGAAACCGACGACTACGAAGAAGCAGAAGAAATTAAAAAGCTCTACGCAATTATCGACCAATACAACCTTCACGGTAAAATTCGCTGGCTGGGAGTGAGGCTTTCCAAAAGCCTGTCCGGCGAAATCTACCGGGTAATCGCCGACAGCCAAGGTATATTTGTTCAGCCAGCATTATTTGAAGCTTTCGGATTGACAATTCTCGAAGCAATGATTACCGGCATTCCCACTTTCGGGACGCAGTTTGGCGGCCCGCTGGAAATCATTCAAGATGGCGTAAATGGGTTTTATATCAACCCGACAAACCACCCGGAAACCGCGCAAAAGCTTCTAAAATTTTTATCGAAATGCGAAGACAATCCCAACTATTGGTCTGAAATTTCAGCGCGAGGGATTGACCGAGTTTACAGCACGTATACCTGGAAAATTCACACTACCAAGCTGCTGACTCTCGCCCGGACTTACGGTTTCTGGAACTACTCGTCCAAGGAAAACCGCGAAGATATGCTCCGCTACATAGAAGCGCTGTTTTATCTGATTTACAAGCCAAGAGCAAAGGCTTTATTGGCAGAACACGCAAATCGATAAGAGGCGAGTTTTGCTTTTTACGGGCGGGTTGAAGGAAAAAACTTCGCCTTTGATGGATCGACTTTGTACAAAACCTCCCCGTAAAGATTTGTGAATGACAGCAGGTTTTATACCATAGGACTGAGGCTAAAAAACGCGGTTTATACGAAAATACGGGCTTTGGTAACTAAACCTCTCGGAAAAAACCGCGTTTCTGACACATACTGCGTACCTACCCCTACTTCCAACTCGTAACTTCCAACTCGCAACTCCTGATTGAGGCTGTCCCCATTACCGAACTTCTAGAGGTAGGGGCAGATATAGCAACCCCGCCAGACGGTTAGGACGTTCTTAATGGCCCAAACCCATTCGGTCTATTACCCCTTCCCTCGCACTTCTTGTTACCCGCTCAGCTTCGTCGAAGGGTTTTCTTCCTTCTTCCTTCTTCCTTCTTCCTTCTTCCTTCTTCCTTCTGCTATATATCTCAGAAAGCAGTCCGGGTAATACAATAAGATTTAGAAACATGAAAAGAGCGAAACCTTGTCAAACCTCAGTAATAGGATGAAATTTATGCGTGTGACTACTGTTACGATTTTCAGCTTGATCGCTCTGCTGGTTCCTGCGTTGACGCGAAAGGCAACTGCTGCTTTCGAGTCGAAACCCTTTGTGCAGGAACAGAACCGCAGAGACTTTACGGCTCCGGCCGATTCGGGTGCGTCAGCATCGCCCGAGGGAAATTCCCAAGAAGATATGTTTAACAAGCCTTTTTACGCGGGCGAGCAGACGCCAGTGAAAAAGGAAAAAACTATCTCGGCGGGTGATGACGGGCCAGAAGTTGCCGCCATACAGCAGCGCTTGCAGGTGCACAGTTTTAAGGTGGGAACGATCGACGGTACCTATGGAGCTCGCACCGCATCGGCTGTGAGTGCCTTTCAGGAGTCTAAGGGGTTAAAGCCAGACGGCATTGTGGACAAAGAAACTTGGACAGCTTTAGCAGCAGATCCGGCGCGAGCTCCTGAAACTTTGCAGAGCAATGCTCCAATTCTGAGCAATGCTGCTGTTCCGGGGAATCCTCCAACTGTTCTAAATAAAGGCGCTGTCGGTTCCAAGGTGAAGACGCTACAGGTGCGTTTGGAAATACAGGGTTACGAGCCGGGTCCGATCGACGGCATTTTTGGCGCTCGCACTGCTACGGCTGTCAAGAGCTTTCAGGAGGATAAGGGTTTAACGGCCAACGGCATGGTGGACGAAACAACCTGGAAGGCGCTGGGCCAAAAGTAAGTGACAAGTGAGAAATACGGAAAATTACTGTGGCTATAACTCATCATTGAACCCGGTGTCCAAAAATGACCGGGTTTCTCGATGTTGAGCGATCGAGCTATTTGGTCATCAGCCTGCAGAATTATCAGTGGGTCGCTTTCTTCAATCTAAAATCTAAAATCTAAAATCGATTGACCGATCGCTTTGTTGTGTGCTATAGTAGTTGAATGTCAAAATGCGGATATGGCGGAATTGGCAGACGCGCCAGATTTAGGTTCTGGTTCCGAGAGGAGTGAAGGTTCAAGTCCTTTTATCCGCACTTAAAATTTTTCTTGTAAAAAACACAACCCCAGCCTATGGTCGGGGGTGTGTTTTTTATGTGGGTTGATACTCAATCTGAGTTGAAAACCGTTACTTTTTTTAATCGTTCTTGAGTGCTTGCTGAAAAGTTTTGATAGCATCCACATGATTAACCAGATTAATGCAGCACAACAGCAACTCAAAGTTTATTCCTCGCACTTCCTCGCTCTCAGCAATCTTTTCATAGTCTAAATCCTTCGGCTTCACTGTCAGCTAGTGCTGATTGTGCCAGATTTCGAGAAGAGAGAATGTTTGGCGTTATTACGATCGCCATCACGAAGAAATCGATCGCCTGATTGTTGCTCATCAAACGGATGATTGAAAGTGTGAGGCTGTATTAAGAGTGAAAAATTGGCGATCGCCATCAGAGGATGCGCGGGTGGCCAGAAACCGGGTTTTTGCCCAGAAGACGCCATGCAGCCGTAGAAAAGGGAAAAAACCCGGTTTCTTTGGTTTTGGTGCGTAGCCAACTCTGGACAGGGCAATGCCGTTGCCCTACTCCAAAATAATCGACATCGCCCTCCCTCGGATATAATCATCGCCCGATTAATTTTCGGGAAACGGCACCGCGTCGTGTCCTGATTCCTGCCGTGTCCTGATTGCTGCAGGCTTTCCCACCCAACAAAAATTCCTGTCACAATAAACTGAATCCTACCGAGAGACAAAGGGCATGACGCGAGAGGAAGCAGTGCGGCGAATTCACCGGGCAGCCGAGGAAAATTTGACGGAACTGGATTTGTCGGGGCTGGACTTGGAGGAATTGCCGCCGGAGATTGGCAAGTGCACGCAGCTTGAGATGCTGGTGTTGGGGAAGTACGATGAAGAGAAAAGAGAAAGGCTTGAGAATAAGTTAACTGAGTTTCCTGATGCTGTTCTTCAATTAACCAACTTAAAAATACTTGACCTCAGTAGGAATCAGATTACAGCTATCCCAGAAGCGATCGGGCAACTGTCGAATCTGACAAAGCTTGAGATCAGTGGCAATCAGATTACAGCTATCCCAGAGGCGATCGGGCAACTGTCCAATCTGACACAGCTTGACCTCAGTCGCAATCAGATTACCTCCATCCCAGAGGCAATCGCCCAACTGTCGAATCTGACACAGCTTCTCGTCTATAGGAATCAGATTACCTCCATCCCAGAGGAGCTCGGGCAACTGTCGAATCTAACACAGCTTTACCTCAGTGACAATCAAATTACCTCCATCCCAGAAGCGATCGGGCAACTGTCGAATCTGACACGGCTTCTCGTCTATAGGAATCAGATTACCGAAATACCAGAGGCGATCGGGCAACTGTCCAATCTGACAGACCTTGACCTCCGTGACAATCAGATTATAGGCATCCCAGAGGTGATCGGGCAACTGTCGAATCTGATATGGCTTGACCTCCGTAGCAATCAGATTACCTCCATCCCAGAGGTGATCGGGCAACTGTCGAATCTGATATGGCTTGACCTCCGTAGC
>JAUBOM010000048.1:17044-17270 GCA_036700245.1 Microcoleus vaginatus BM001213989 | reverse complement strand
AATCAGATTACCTCCATCCCAGAGGTGATCGGGCAACTGTCGAATCTAAAAGTGCTTGGCCTCCGTAGCAATCAGATTACCTCCATCCCAGAGGTTCTCGACCAACTGTCAAATCTGACAATTCTTGACCTCAGTAACAATCAGATTACCTCCATCCCAGAGGCCCTCGGGCAACTGTCAAATCTGACAATTCTTGACCTCAGTAACAATCAGATTACCTCCATCC
>JAUBOM010000048.1:0-16944 GCA_036700245.1 Microcoleus vaginatus BM001213989 | reverse complement strand
CAGAGGATCTCGGCAACATGGAGAAGCTGGAAAAACTAGATTTGCGGGGTAATCCGATGCCAATTCCGCCGGAAATCCTGGGCCCAAAGGAATTCTATGAAGATCCTGGTGATTTGCGTACCATCCTCGACTTCTACTTCCAAACCCGCGAGCCCAACGACACCGAAGAACTCAACGAAGCCAAACTTTTGATTGTCGGCGAAGGCGGATCGGGAAAAACCACCCTAGCAAACAAACTCCTCAACCCCGACTACGAACTCAAAGAACAAGAACCCAGCACCGAAGGCATCGATGTCATCCGCTGGGAATTCCCACAAGCCAACGGCAAACCATTCCGCGTCCACATCTGGGACTTCGGCGGACAGGAAATCTACCACGCCACGCACCAATTTTTCCTCACCGAACGTTCCCTCTATATCCTCCTCGTCGATAACCGCCGCGAAAACCCCAACCTCTGCTACTGGTTGAACATCATCGAACTTCTCAGCAACAGCAGTCCCGTCTTCCTCGTCCAGAACGAAAAACAAGACCGCCGCTGCGAAATCAACGTTTCCCAACTGCGCGGTGACTTTGAGAACCTAATAGAAAAACCCCTCACCACCAACCTCGCCGACAATCGCGGACTCGAAACCCTCCAACGCACCCTACAAAACCGTATCACCACCCTCGATCACATCAGTACGCCCATCCCCAAACACTGGGCAAACGTCCGCCACGTCCTGGAAAACTACGCCGAACGCAAAACCCACATCGAAGTCTCTGAGTTCTACGACATCTGCGCCACCCACGGCTTCGACAAATCCGACAAACAGGCCATGCTGAGTCTCAGCAAGTATTTGCACGACTTGGGTATTATCCTCCACTTCCAAACAAATGCTGACAAGAAAAAATCTATCCTCCTCAACTGGGTCATCCTGCGTCCCGAATGGGCAACCAACGCCGTCTACAAAGTCACCGATAACCAACAAGTCATCGCCAATTGTGGATACTTCACCGACGAAAACCTCAGCGAAATCTGGATCGATAGACAATACCAATGCCTCCACGATGAGCTACTTGAGCTCATGGAAAACTTCAAAATTTGCTACCGAATCCCCGGTCCACGGGGACGCTATATCGCCCCGCAACGCCTCCCCCTGGAAGCACCAAAGTACGACTGGGACGACACCGACAACCTGATAGTGCGCTACAAATATGAGTTTATGCCCAAAGGCATCATCACCAGGCTGATTGTGGAGATGCACCGCTTGATTCACCGCCCCAATATCGATCCCTCTTCAGGTGCTGCTAGAGAGGATATTGTCTGGCGTGACGGCGTTCTCCTCGCCGACAACTACGCCAAAGCCGAAGTCATCGAGAATTATCATCAACGAGAAATCCGCATCCGCGTATCTGGAAACCAGAAAAAGTATCTCCTAAATAGCATTCGTGACAAACTCCGGGAAATTCATGATACTTACGATAAGCGCCTCAAATACGAAGAATTAATTCCCTGCAATTGTTCCGAATGCAAAGGTAGCCAAAATCCCCATTTCTATGCCTTTGATGCTTTGCGCCGCCGTTTGGCAAATCGCAAGTACACAGTCGAATGTGAAAAATCGTCCTCATATGAAGCTGTCCAGGTGCGGGGCTTAATCGAGGATTTTCCCGACTATTCCCAAGAGAAAGTCCCTGGAATCGATCGATCGCCTGCGGTAGATTATTCTAGAGAGTATTCCAGTTCTCCACCAAGCTTTAACGTCACCATTAATAACAAAATGAATCCAGATTATTCCCAAAACAACCAGTTTAAAGGCTCACAAATCGGCAGCTTCGCTAAGGAAGTAACAGACAGCGCCCAACAAACACCTTCCCACTTTATTCAAAACAATAACGCCAATACCGCCGAACTACTGAAACTGATTTCATCGATGCGTGAAACCGCGGCACAATTCCCCGAAGACGATCGCGAAGAAGTGTTGATGGAAATTGGCAACGTGGAAGAACAACTAAACAAACCCGAAGAAAAGCGCAATCGGAAACTCATTGGGAAAAAATTGGGTGTTATTTTAGCGATCGCGGCGAGTATTGCTACTCCGATCGCAAACATGACTGATTTTACCAACAATGTCACCGATTTAGCTCAAAAAGTTGGTGTCGAACTCCCGATTCGATCGGCACAGTAAATAAAAAAACAGAATACTTATATACCCAACTTCTTTAGCAACTCTGGGCACAGCATTGCCGTTTCCCTACCCGAAAATAATCGATCGCCCTCCATGAGAGATGTAACCATCGCCCGATTAATTTTCGGGAAACTGCCTGGCGCCGTGTCCTGACTGTGGGCAATATAAATTCCGAAGCCACCGGATTTGATATGACGCATGGGAGCCCAGAAACCGAGTTTTTGCCCTGAAGAGGCGTTACAGCCCTTTAACGGGGCAAAAAACCCGGTTATGAAGGTTTTTCTCCGTAACTCCTACTTGTGTAGAAGCGATTTCAATCGCCGATTTTTATCTTAACTTTTTGAGTTTCTGCAAGTGCGATCGTCTCAAATTTTCCACCAACCGCCGCAACTGGTTCAAATTACCCGCTTCGCCGCCATACTTCCAGCGCACGTAAGCTTGCGAAACTTCATCAATCACCTCAGCTTGATCGGTGGGATGATTACCGCGCATAGCCTCAGCATACTCCAAAGGCGTTTGAGCTTTCTGCTTGGCAAAACCCCTACTCGCCAAATCCTTCAGCATTTCCTGATAAACCCCCTCCACCGGCGGCAACTTCGCCAGCCAGCGGCGGTGGCGCCACTTGCGCCACACTTGCCAAATTAACCAGCCAATAAAGCCAAAGCCGACCGCAGCAATTAAACCAGTAAATAACCCCACCCAGCCCCTAGAAAACTGTGCCAGAAACCAGCCCACAATCAAAGTTATCCAGCCAATTAGAAAACCGATAACTGAATCCAGCCCGCTTCTGAGAGGAGTCGGTAGCCAACCCGCGATCCACTTCCAAAACGACTCGATCGCACTAAAAGTCTGGTTGTCTTCCACCGAAGCCGGAATCAGCGGATAACCGGGAATCGGATTAAAAGTAAACCAGCCGTGATTGGGAAAATATACCTCCGTCATCAAAAAAGCGTCAGTATTTTTCACAACATAGTAACCAGTAAACGGGTTGAATTCTCCCGTATCGAAACCGCCCACCAGCCGCGCCGGAATCCCGATCGACCTCAGCATAATGGTCAATACCGTCGAAAAGTGGTCTCCATATCCACCTGTAACTTTTTGGCCGTCCTGGGTATTTTTGTAGCCAAACAGAAAAGCCTGGACTAAATCTTCACCTTCTTCTAAGTAAGGCAAAGCTTTTTCTATTTTGTAATTCGGATTTTGCTTTAAATATTGAGCCAAATACAAAGCTTTTTCGTAGGGAGAATCGATCGGTCTCTCCGACTGAGATACTCTAGTTCTTGCCGCCAAGATTTCTTCAGTTTTTTCTCGCACCTTTTGGGCAATTTCCGGCGGCACATCTAAATAGAAGTTGCGAATATTTTTCGGGTAATTAGTACCAGTTTTTCCCAACAAAGCTCGATCGCGAAAAGGCACATTAGAAATCACCGTATAAGTCACCCCGTCTCCCAATTCCGCAGGCGATCGCAAACCCCCTTCCGCATCAATAGCCACCTCTGGACTCGGAAAATAAAGCTCCTTCGGCTTGTTTAAAGCCGGAATCAAATTCGGCAATGGAGCAACAATAGTATAACTTTGAATCACCTCTTGAGTCCGAGGCGCATTGGGAAACGGATTCAGATAAAATTGATAAGACCAGCTAGGTCTAGTAACCTTTTGAGCTTGTTCGTTGCGAGAAATTTCCCAACCCTGACCGGTGTATTTGTCAAAGCCTAATACTCGCCAAAAACCCGCAGCCTGCGATCGTACCCGCATCACCACTTGAGGTTTCATTTCCCCCCGCAAATTTTGATTGATGCGCTGGTTGAAACCGTAATAAAAAGTAGAGTCCACCTCTCCTGGCCCTTTGTCTGGGTTTCGCCCTCTCCCTCCGCCAGTTCCTTGTTCGTTTCCCCCTCTGACATACCCCGGATTCAGAATGCTGCGCGAGTCAAACTCCCCCTGATATTCAAGAGGAGCACTCACCGGAAAAGTCCGCAACTGATAGCCAGGGAGGCGCGGCAAAAACGCAAAAATAGTCAGCCCCAACCCGACAGTTATCAGCAGCAGCAAACCAAAATATTTGGGAGACAAAGTAGCCCTAAATAACGACCAGTTATTATTTTTCTCTTTACCTTCTACCGAATGCTTTCTATCTTCTACCTTTGAGAGTCCCAAGCGCGATCGATAATCCAACACCAAAGTTGGAAGTGCTAAAGCCAAAAACACCAACAGCAGCGGCCCAAAAGTCAGCGTTTGACTGAGAGTCGCTGCTACGCTTAACAGAATCAGCCCGATGACTATCGAATAGCCCAAATCCTTGCGGCGGGGCAAATCGAAGCTGTGCAGCACTTGAAGTTGGATTAACAGTTGCGCCAAAACTAACCGCGTATCATTCAATTCTCCCACCAAGCGGCTAAAAAAAGCGAACAGTGCCACCAGCATTCCAATAGCTATGCAGAACTTAGCAGCTACATTGCGATCGCGGCGGCGGTACCAACTCCAAGTTGCTCCCACAATACTAACAGGCACAGCCCACAGGTTCAGGGCTTCTTCAGAAGCAACATCAGTAGCTACAATTCCCACAATTACCAACAACTGAACAAGGATTCGCAGCAGTAAGGAATCCTCAACCACCGGCGGAGGCATGGCCTCAATCTGCTGCCACAGTTTACCCAAAACAGGTATATTTCGCAGGTTATCAGTTGTCATGTGCACCCATCCATCCAACGATTTTAGATTTTAGATTTTAGATTTTAGATTGAATCCACAGATAAATCTGGGTTTCAACTAATATCTAAATCTTATTTCTCTGTCATTAGATTTTAGATTGAATCCACAGATTAACTTCACAGATGAATCTGGGAGCTTGAACTAAAATCTAATTTTTTTTTCTTTCCACGACAGAAGTCGAGGGATTGCATCTGTTTTTGTGTGAGGTCAAACCAGAGAGTAAAAACCTAAATTCTTTACTCTAAATAGGCATTTCTAGTTGCTATCTTGTCCTGCCCAAATTGGACGAATAGCAAACATCAAAGGTCTGGTCTCGAAGTTTTGGAATCGAACTTCTAGGGCATAAGTCTTGTCAGGTTGTGGATCAAACAACTCCACACTTAAATGTCCTGAATTTGGACGATGGGCAGTTGCTTCGGCATCTCCTCCCTTGAGTTCCAAACTTCCTCCCCCCGGAAATTGGCACTCAACTCTTAAACACGGTATTGGCTGTTCTTTGTTGGGGCTCGACAGGTATTGAGCCTCCAGAGTCAGCGAACCCAAACCAGTCAGCCACTCCCGCGAAACCGGCGGCTGATTCACAGGACAATCCAAAGTTAGAGACTCAATGATTTCCTTGGCGGCCAACAGCGACAGCACCATTTGTTGATCGGTACTCGCCGCTTCGTAATTCGGGAAATCTTCTAAATCTAGAAGTCCCCGCAAAGAACCTCTGAGAACTAAACCAGCTAATTCGTTGAGTTCCTGAGAATGGCCCGGAAACAAGCCATCTACAGCGCGAACTAACTTCGAGCCTTCCCGCAGCGACGACATTACCAGTTCCTGACAAGGTTCTAGGAGTTGAGCAAAAACTCCTTGGGCGATCGGAATTGGCAGGCGGCCCCACCTGATATTTTGTAGTTGGGGAGTCCAGAGGTGCAGGGGAGGAACCCATTGCGGGGCTACATCGTCTGGATAATCGTGGTCGTAGCTTTTAAATTCTGTTTCCCAGGGGAACAGCGGCGGGTTGGATTCAATTTCGGCTCTAAGCCTTTGTTTTAACAAGGTCTGAAAACGGTCTTGCACGGTCGGTATTTCTCCAATTGTCTGCGGTTGTGCGGGTGCATTGCTGTGCGCCCCCACTTGATAGTCCAGCGGGTCTGGTTCGTCCCATTCCCAGTATTCCACCCCGGAATTCTCTTCTGTAGCGCCCCACTCTTCTGAGCGAGGGGGCGGATTGAGGTTTTCATCATCTTCGCTAGAGGCATTGGCGATTGGCGCCTGTAACATCCAGTCTAAAAAATGACGCTCGAAAGCCTCTGCATCCCTGTTCGTTTCGTTATTCATCACTAGATGCCCCTTCTCCGGAATCTGAACGATTTCGTAATTCCCAGGCAAGTTCCAGCAATTTAAACCACCGTTTCTGTACCTGGGCTACCGTGCTGCCGATGGTTTGCGCGATCGCTGGCTCTGACAGACCTTGTTGTTTCAACTTTAGCAAACGCTGTCCCTCTGGACCTATTTGCTCGCCAAAAACCTGCCACTGAGAAGGCAGCAAACCCAGATTGCGGTCTAAGTCTGCTTCCAGCCACTGGTGAACGAGTTCCCAGCGGTGCGACATGGCGAACCTGAGCAAATGGTACTTGAAGCGCTGCTGCAAATAGTCTCTTTGGCGCGGAGTTATGCCCAAAAGCGACTCTATTTCATTAGTCGGCAAGTCTTGCAAGCGCAGCACGAAGTAATCGGCGCAGTCTTGTTGATTGCGCTCTTTCAAGTAAGCCACTAATTCGTCAACCACGTTTTGCCGCAGAGATTCTGACTCGTCGCCTAGCGGACGAATTGCCGCCGAACCCTGTCCGGCCATCGCTTCCCGCACCGAGTGCACCGAGGTGTCGTTCCAAGTTTGGTCGGAATCTGAAGCCCCTCCGTCGGCGGCTTGTTCCATATCTACGGAGGTTTCTTTGGGCTGCTGCTGAGAAAAGGTTTGGGCTCGTAAAATAATTAGTTGCTGGCTGCGGTTCCGAGGCAAAGGAATGCGCCGCTTGCCGAAGCGCTCTACAAAGGCCATGTACTCTGCTAGTTCTAAGCGAGTGCGGGGACTGTAGGTGGGTGGTAGTTGGGTTTCGCGCCGGAATGCCTTTAAAGCTTCGAGATAAAATCCTTGCAAAAAATCTTTGATCAGTTCTACTCGCGCCTGATAGCTAGACTGCACCTGCGGAGGGGTGATGTAGCGATAGACGATCGCGCTGAGGGTACTGTGCAATTCTACTCGCCCGGGCCCGGAGCCTAAATTGTAATAATGCAGGCATTGTTGCAAGCGGTGCTGAGCGAGGCTCTGGGCTGAACCTTCTATATCTCCGGAGGCTTGAATCCGCTGGCTTTCTGTGCATATCCTGTTGACTTCTGCTGCGAGTCGCCCTGCTACATCTTGGCAGTTCTGCTCTGACGCGCGAGTGGACTTTTTGAGTTCGTCTAACAGCAGTTCAAATATGGTTTCCACGCTCTGGCAGATTTCCCGCATGATGGTTTACAGCTAACAATGAAAGTAGCACAGTTAGTAAAAGTATGGATCAATCTTTCTACCGCTACTTTAGCCCGTATTCCCTACATAGGACAAACTGTAATGCCCTCGATCTCCTCCTCGGTGCAAACACTGAGGACTGCTTTTTTTTATCTGTCCTGGACGCGCCATCCGCCAAAAACCAGGTTTCAACAGTTGTCACTGCAACGATGGTTCATCAGAGGGTCTGGTTTGACAAAGCCTTCATGCACCTGGGGGCCCAAAACGCCACACTGCGGTTGATACCTTCGGCTTAGTGCTGTGGTGGTCACAGCAGCAAGTGTTCCTGAACGTGAAGCCAGCAAACAGGTTCTTTCTTTCGGTCTACCAGATAGGACAAAGGGTTTCACGGCTGTATTCGATCGGGGTCGATCGAGGTGACAGCGGCCATCAGTTTCTCAAATGGGTAATGGATTGCTTGGGATGGATGATTCAGGTGGTTTTACGACCGCAACAGACCCAAGGCTTTGTTTTAGAAAAAAAGATCGGTGGTTGAACAAACTTTTGGTTGGCTCAATTGGTATCGACGGTTGAGCAAGGACGATCGGCGATTATCGGCTTGTTCACAGCCCACGATATACATCTCCCTGATTCGGCTTATGGTTCTTGTGTCACTCTCAGAAGAGTATAATCAAGAAAAATTGCTCAAACCCAATTGCCGTAGATGCATAAAGCCGGTGCTGCTAGACCTACCCTTAATTGTATCGATGAATATTGCGGTTATTATTGAAATTTGTTTTCAGATGTTAGAAGTTTTGAGGCATTTAAGCATCTACATCTAGGGATGCTCTCCTCAATACCGCCTAAAACTCAACCAGCGATTTTCCAAGTGGTAGGATTAGCTAATGAACCATCCTTACTCACTTTTTAACTCAATCTCCTTGGCAAGTTCAGCATTTAGGATAACTGGGGTTATATTTAATTGCAAGTCCCTTATGCCGTCATTTAAGGCAGCCCGCACAATTAAGTGTGTGGGATGTGGGTTAACTTGGGCATAAATTCCTTGATTGTTATTAACAATCAGAGTGCAGCGTTTTTCTCTAGCGGGATGGAGCCGGCGATCGCCTGCAGCCCAATCGCTGTGTTCGCCAAACAAAGGCAGTCCGGAACAATAAGTTTCATGGCATCTATCTAAGGGTATCTATATTGCGATTAATTTAACCGGAAATGCAGATATTTTACTAAAGTGCGAGCGTCTTCGATCGTCCTCTGGGTTGATGTAAGGGGCCGACGAAATTTGTTTTAATAAATGTAAAGTTAGAGTTGAAGGGAGAATTTCAATGCGTAAGTTAAACATAGGTCTATCTGACGAGCAGCGTGCAGGCGTTATCGAACTATTGAATCACGACCTGGCAGATGCTTATCTGCTGTTAATCAAAACCAAAAAGTATCACTGGGATGTAGTGGGCCCGCAGTTTAGATCGCTCCACCAGTTGTGGGAAGAACACTATCAGGCCTTAACACTAAATATCGATGCTATGGCCGAACGGGTGAGAACTTTAGGTGGCTATCCAATTGGTACTGCTGAGGGTTTTCTGAAGTATGGCTCGATTAAAGAACATATCGGCGATTTGCCTTTGGCTACGGAAATGGTATCGCGTTTAGTTGACGACCACGAACTGATTATTCGCAATCTCCGCCAACACGTTGAACAGTGCGGAGAAGAGTTTAAAGATGACGGAACCGCAGACTTTTTGACTGGTTTGATGGAACAGCACGAACAAATGGCTTGGATGTTGCGATCGTTTATTGAAGGAGAATCCCTTTCGCCAGACGGCCAGCAGCCACAAGCTCAAACTGCTACAGCTTCTCACGCTTAGAGAGCAATTCTTAAGTGGCAAATAGTTATCCTTACTTACCTATACTTATTTACTTTAGGTAAGTTGACTAAGGATGGTACGGAGTGCGAGCCATACTTAAGAACCTTTGGCGATGGGGGGATAGCCTACTTACCTTGGGATTAGCCGTCTACCCAATAGCGTAGGCAAGTAAACACCACTTATCTTATATAAGCCTAACCCGAAGAAAGATAAGTTTGGATAGGTTTTACGAAGCCGATTAGGTAGACGGAAGAAGGAAGAAGGAAGAATGGAAAATTTAGATTTTTTTATTTAACCCTCTTTCCTGATTGTCTCACGAGCAAGCAGGGAGAATTAAAGGCCCTCTAGCGTCCTCAAAAACCCGGTTTATTCAAAAAACCGGGTTTTTCAATGTTGAGTTTATGTAGGTTTTCGATTGGCTAAACTGTTGAATCGCATTCTTTCGTATACCTGCGACGGCAACATTCTGTGAACTTTGGTTCGCGTCTCAATCCTAGCAAGTGTCGTCCCTTCACTCGATTCTGATGCTGGTTGTAACTCTAACGCTGATTCAGTTGGCGCTGGAACTAGTATTTTTAATATACTTTCTATTGACAGCAGATACAAATTGTGGCGCAAAAGTGCCATTAATAAATCTTCTTTGAAAGCTCGATACAGCCAAGATAATGTACTCCGGTGATTGCCGCTGCGGTTGCTTTTAACAGCTAAGTAAATGTAAAAATTGCTGCTAGACCAGCGATAAATGCTGCTGGGAATTTCGGGATGTTGCTGCCGGACATCTGCCATAATTAAATAGTGAGATTTTGCCATTGCTGCATAGTTGCTAGACATACTGCTGGTAATCTGTCGGTAGCCAACTAAATATTTTGGCACTACTTTAAATTGATAATGTTCGGCTATGCGGAGGTGAAGTTCCCAGTCTTCGCAGCCTTGAGCGTTTTCTAGTTTAAGCTTGCAGTTGTAACCGCCGACTTTTGCAAAACAAACGCGGCGGATTAGAGATGAGCTGGCATTGCCTATAAAATATTTATAAACTAATGCTGTGTAAACTTCTCCTTCGATGGTGGAGTTGTAAAATCCACCTGTGAGCAAGTCTTTTTCATTTATATCAACTGACCAGGAATAGACGACTCCGACAGATGGTACTGAGGAAGTCAGGCATTTCACTTGCTTTTCTAAGTTTTGAGGATACCAAATATCGTCGGCATCGATGGGAGCAATATATTCGCCTTTTGATTTTTCAATTGCTAGGTTGCGAGCGGCGGCGACGCCGGAATTTGACTGCTGCAATAAGCTGACTCGGCTATCTTTTTGAACAAAAGATTTTACGATTTCGGCTGTTGTATCTGTAGAGCCGTCGTCAACTACTAAAACTTCTATGTTTTGATAAGTTTGAGATAAGACAGATTCTAATGTTCTAGCAATAAACTTTTCAGCATTATAAGCTGGTATGATGACTGAAACTAATGGCTGATTTAAATTGTTTTGGGAGGCGTTCATGTAATATAAAAACTTGTTTATGTAAAAGTTTGGACTCAAAGGGAGCTAGGTAAGGGTATGTTAGCAAATTACGAAAGCTCGATCGTACACCCTCGGAAATTTTAAGATGTATATTTTATCTATATTGCCAAAAATCATAAAATGTGCATTGACACAGCAGTCGGGATACAGACTTGGTGCAGAAGTCCCTCGCGGATGAGCTCTGTAAAATAAACTGTACAGGGCTTGCCCTGATAGCAGAGGGATTTCAGTAGAAAGAATGTTGTATTTTATACTTAATACGTAGCATGAAGTCAAAATATTGTGCTGTGAAACACATCAGTACAAAAGGCTGCTGGGGCTTTTTGTAAGGTTTACAAAAACGCTGATATATTTAAAGATTTAATAAAGCTGTTGTATGCTTCAGATCAGTCTCAGCAAGATGTGGCGTACAATACAGGCAGGAATGAGAAAAAATGCAACCGAGAAGGCAAGGAAAAAATATAGTTGAATACAAACAGCAATCGAGTTATAAATAAAAAAGTAGAGCTGATTTTACCCTTCGTAAAGTAGCACCAATAAAACTCAAGCAAATTTTGGCCCCTGCAATTTAAACAATTTAGGTGATGATTCCTACCGCCGATCCCACTGTATCCGTCATTATCCCAGTTCACAACGGGGGCGCTTTCTTCCGCACCTGTTTGTCAAAACTGGCTCAAGCTGTGCCCAGACCGATGGAGATTATTGTAGTAGCAGATGGCGAAAGCGATGGTTCCTGGCGCCTGGCCAAGGAATTCGGCGCCAAATTAATCAGAATTCCTGAGTCCGGGGGTCCAGCCCGAGCGAGAAATTTGGGAGCGCAAGCTGCGAAGGGAGATATTCTGTTTTTTGTCGATGCTGATGTGGCTGTTTGTCCAGAAGCTGTGGCCTATGCAATCTCGGTGTTCAAAAATAATCCCTATTTAGCTGCTTTCATCGGATCTTACGACGATGAGCCTGGAGATCCGGATTTTCTATCGCAGTACAGGAACTTGCTGCACCACTATGTGCACCAAACAGGTAACGAAGAAGCTTCGACTTTTTGGGGAGCTTGCGGAGTGATTCGCCGGGAAATTTTTTTGCAGATGGGTGGTTTTAATGAGAATTACCGCGAACCTTCGATCGAAGATATTGAGCTCGGCTACCGTTTGAAACAAGCAGGTTATAACATTCGGCTGTGTAAAACATTGCAGGTGAAGCATTTAAAGCGGTGGAAACCGATGGGGATGGTGAAAGCTGACTTTTTCTACCGAGCGCTGCCTTGGACAGAACTGATTTGGCGCGATCGCAAATTGAATAACGACCTCAACTTGCAAGTTTCAAACCGCATCAGCGTGGTTTTAACTTATGCAGTGCTGCTGGCAGTTTTGGGAACGTGCTGGTCGCTGAGCTGTCTGCTACTGGCTGGCTTGCTGGCAATACCGCTGGTAGCAATTAATGCACCGCTTTACCAATTTTTTTACCGTAAACACGGTATGGTATTTGCCCTGAAAACAATTCCTTGGCACTGGCTTTTCTACTTTTATAGCGGACTGGCATTTGCGGTCGGCACAGGTCGCTACTTATTATACCGAAAAAAGCCCTTGGCTGCCAAAGTTAGCTTGCCGGTATCCGCTCAATAAATTAAGGAAAATTGTCCTTCAACATCACGTAAATCGATAGTTTTTCATGGTACTCACGGGTGCATCTATCCACTTTAGAAGTGATAAATAATTGTATGGTTCGAGAAAAAAGCTGGAGGTAAGCTGAGTGAAACATTATCCTGTTGCGATCGTCGGTGCAGGCCCTGCGGGCTTGACGGCTGCCTACGAGCTAGTCAAACAAGGCATCGTCCCTGTTGTACTCGAAAAAGGTGATAAAGTTGGGGGAATAGCTCGCACAGAAACCTACAAAGGCTATCGTTTCGACATTGGCGGTCACCGCTTTTATACTAAAGTTGAAGCCGTGCAGCAGTTGTGGCAAGAGGTACTGGGAAATGAGTTTATTAAAGTGCCGCGATTGTCGCGAATTTTTTATCGAGGTAAGTTTTTCAACTATCCGATCAGTGCCTTCAATACTCTCTTTAATTTGGGCATAATTGAGAGTACGCTGATTATGTTGAGCTATCTGAAAGTGAGAATTTGGCCGCTTCGGGAAGAACAAACTTTTGAACAGTGGGTGATCAATCGTTTTGGAGAACGCTTGTACAAAACATTTTTTAAGACTTACACTGAAAAAGTTTGGGGTATTCCCTGTTCGGAAATTCAAGCAGATTGGGCGGCGCAGCGGATTAAAGGACTGTCGCTGACGACAGCAATTATTAATGCTTTGTTTGGCAGCAACGACACTAAAACTTTAATCAAAGAGTTTGACTATCCGGCTTTGGGGCCGGGGATGATGTGGGAAAAGTTCGCGGAAGCTGTGGAGAATAAAGACGGCAAAGTTTATCTGGATACTAAAGTTATTAGCTGGGAGCGTGAAGGTAATAAAATTAAAAGTATTACTGCTGAGCATAACGGGGAATTAGTTCAATATTCGGCGGATAATTTCATTACCAGTATGCCGATATCGGCGCTTGTAGCAAGAATGAAACCGCAGCCGCCCGAAGAGGTGCTGCACGCCGCGCGATCGCTCAAATATCGAGATTTTTTGATTGTATCGCTGATTGTCGATAGCAAGGATTTGTTTCCTGACAACTGGATTTACATTCACTCCCCCGAAGTCAAAGTTGGACGAATTCAAAACTTTAAAAATTGGAGCGCCGCTTTAGTTCCAGACGCCAGCAAAAGTTGTTTGGGAATGGAATATTTCTGTAGCGTAGGCGACGAGATTTGGGAAATGTCGGACGCGGAACTTGTCGAGTTAGCAACTCGCGAGTTGGTTGGTTTGGGTTTAGCAACAACTGCTGATGTGGAAGATGGAGTTGTCATACGGCAACCGAAAGCTTATCCAGTTTATGATGGCGAATATCGCGAACACTTGCGGGTACTTGAAGGTTTTTTGAAGGGAATTGAGAATTTGCAGACGATCGGGCGCAACGGTATGCACCGATACAACAACCAAGACCATTCTATGCTGACGGGAATGCTGGCAGTGAGAAATATTCTCGGCGAAAAGCACGATTTGTGGGATGTGAATACTGAACGATCGTACTATGAAGATTTTAGTGTCGATCGCTCAAAGGACAACAAGGGTTCGGATTTGATTTCGCAGTCAATATAGCCAGCCGGAATAGGGATTGCCATGAAAAAAGCGAACCTGCCAAACTTAATCGGCTTCGCAGCAAGCATCTTCGTGCTCTTGCTTTCAGTGCAGTGGTTTGTGCCTATCCAACTCGACTTAATCGAAGCGATCGCCGCGATCGCTTCTGCTTGGAGCGTTTGGCTGCTCGCTAAAAACAATCCCCTAGGCTGGTGGATCGGCTTAATCGGAGTTATCGCCTACGCTGCGGTGTTTTATCAAGTTAAACTTTACGGCGAAGTTGCGATTCAATTCTTCTATTTAATCACGAGCTTGCAAGCAATTTATATTTGGCTGCGGGGCGGCGAAAACAGCACAGAAAAACCTGTATGTCGCCTGAACCAACGCTGGCTCATCCTCACCGCAGTCTTAGTTACAGTTGGCGTATTTGGCTTGCGAACAGTATTAGTATATTTGGGCGGTGCAGCACCATTTTGGGACGCCCTGACCACCATCTTGAGCGCGATCGCCCAGTTATACCTGATGGGACGCTATCTCGAAAGCTGGTATTTGTGGATTGTAGCAGACACGATTTACGTTCCCTTGTATGCCTCGCGCGGGCTATATCTGACGAGTATTTTGTACGCGATATTTTGGTTGATGGCAATTTACGGGCTGCAAAATTTTCAGCGGATTTACTCGGAACAAAAGTTAAAACAGCAGCAATCTTTATGATACTCGGTGTTACTGTAGGCAAATTTTACCCCTTCCACAAAGGACACGACTACTTAATTCGAGAAGCTAAAAAAAAGGTTGACCGTTTAATCGTTCTCGCCTGTTACCAAACAAATCAAGCAGTTGCAGGAAGCGTTAGAGCCGAATGGATTCGGTTTTTGCATCCCGACGCAGAAGTTATCGAAGTGCTCGACGATTTGCCGGAAGCCCCCGAACCTTGGGCTCAGAGGACTCTTGAGGTGCTTTCCGGGCGAAAACCCGATATCGCTTTTACTTCAGAAGATTACGGCGAACCTTGGGCAAAACTGATGGGATCTCAACACTGTGCTGTCGATCGCGAACGGCTGAAATTCCCGATTTCTGGAACGCAATTGCGATCGCACCTAGCCGAACACTGGCAAATGCTGACTCCCCCAGCCAAGGCCTACTTTGCCAAACGAGTCTGCGTGCTGGGTGTAGAATCGAGCGGCACAACTACCCTGGCGCGATCGCTCGCACAGCACTACCAAACTGCTTGGGTTCCCGAATACGGCAGGTGTTACTGGGAAGGTAGGCAATATTCGCCCGATCCTGAAATTTGGGACAGCTATGAATTTGTAGAAATTGCCAAGAAACAAGCTGCTATAGAAGACGATATTGCTACTCGCGCTAACAAAGTCATTATCTGCGATACAGACCCTTTAGCTACTTGTATTTGGCACCAACGTTACGTTGGTTGGGAACACCCGATGGTCGAGAAAATTGCAGACAGCCGCCGCTACGATTTGTATATTTTGACTCAGCCGGATTTCGGCTTTGTTCAGGATGGAACGCGAGAAAGCGAACATTTACGAATGACTATGCACCAGCGGTTTGTGGAGGTTCTTCTGAAGAAAGGAAAGCGGTATATTACTGTCAGAGGAACCCACGAGTTGCGAATGTCGGAGGCAATAGGGGCGATCGATTCAGTGTTGGTTTTTGAAGCGTTAAAAGAGCTAGAGAATGAGGAATAAGTTTTGAGCTAATTCCTCTACCAATAAATGGATTCGTCGCTCAATATAAAAAAGCGATTCGTCTTTCATCTCGCAATCTAGTTAATATTTTGCAACTGTTGCAATGAGGCGATCGCGCATCTTTTGTTTGTGGGCTATCGCTCAACTATCATTAGGTAACAGCGGTCAAAATTGCGAGATCGCATCTCAAGAAACTTTTAGGCGATCGCTCACTACATATTCTAAATCCGATTGCAACTCAACCATGCGCGAGCAAACCTCCAACGAAAGCAACTAACGTCTGAGCTAAAGTGAAGCAATGGCATCGCTAACTTTCACCATGAGTGTCATCGGATCGATCGGCGAAACAGTAAACCCGCACTTCTGGTAAAACTGCTTCGCATCTTCGGAGATAGCGTGTACGAGAATTGCCCGTATCCCTGCAATCTCAGCAGCTTGCAAAGTGCGAAGAATTGCATCCCGCAGCAAAGCGCGTCCGATGCCGCAGCCTTGCCAGTTGCGATCGACTGCAAGCCGTCCAATCACCATAACAGGAATCGGATCGGGCATATTGCGCCGGACTTTACCCGTTGCAGTAGTTTGTGCTATTGCTCCAGTTGCAAGACAATAGTAGGCAATGACTGCTTGGCGATCGCACAAAACATAAGTCCGTGAAGCCCCCTCTGACTCATTTTTCAGAGCGCGGCGCTTGAGCCATTCATCTAACTGACTGTTGCCTGAATCAAAGGTCTCAATTTGATGTAACGAGTTCAGCTTTTCAGGCGGGCACAGTTGGCCTAAATCTCGATCTAATCCCACGGAGATTTTGTTTTTAGTAATGCGTTTAGCTTCTGATTTGGCGTCGGCGGTGCATCCAGCAGCGCCAAAAATTGCTTAAATTTAAGTTCATCTAACCCAAAAAGACGGCGGTCTAGAAGAACATCTTGAGCTTTTTGGTAAGCTGATTCAAGCATGAACTCCGATCGGCTCTTTCCCTGTAATTGGGCCGCGCGATCGATGAGAGCGCGTTGATTCGCCTTAGCTCGAATGTTGATTGTCACATCGCGGGTCTGGCTGGCTGATTCTTCAGATGCTGGCGGGTGCATAACAGTTACCTCTGGCTAGACACAGTAGTAATTAGAGCTAGTAGCCGTTACATAAGACCTACTCACAACTACTCATAACTAGACAAATCTACTCCTGAGTATTGTGAAACTTACTTCCTGCTTCATTCTGGCGGTGTCGGCACTAACCAGTCCACAGGCTAACCCCGTCTAACTGACGGTTTTTGACAAATTAATCGCTGCATTTAAATCACGGTCAAT
>JAUBOM010000283.1:0-3342 GCA_036700245.1 Microcoleus vaginatus BM001213989 | reverse complement strand
GATTTTAGATTTTAGATTTTAGATTTAAAAATTGACTCCACAGATGAATCTGGGACCTGGAAATTAGGTGTAAAATTTTTCGCTTGTCAACCGTCAACCGTCAACCGTCAACCGTCAACTGTCAACAATACTGTAGGGTTTGAAAGAATTTTTTGCCCAAATCTCGCGTTCAATTCTCAAATCCTGCGATCGCTTCACTGCCTTTGGCTGCCAACACCCACTAAGTGAAATCATAGATTAGTGCAACTTGTCAACTCGTAGCTCGTGTTAAGTTGCCTTACGCTATATGAATTTTTGTAGGTTCTATTGTCGTTCTGAGATTTTTTTGATAAAGGTTCACGACAAGTAAATTTGGCAGCGATGTCAATGAGTAACAGTAGTAAATAGAATCTCAAATTAAAAATTTTCCTATTCTCGGAAACCAATTTCTTAAGTTGACTTACGGTGAAGATTCAACAAAAAATCATACCTACCACTGTACTGAAAACGTTGGCGTGACGGGAATCACTGCCTTTTTTTTCAGCAAGGGGTAAGTAACGGGCGATCGAATTCTCCTTGTTCTGACGTAGCCTGTTCTCAAATAAAAAGAATGAACTGTCGCAGTCAAAGCCCGAAAATGCTTGCGTAGGAGTTGCGGTGATTTGTCGTCCTAGGAACCCGCGATCGCCCGCTACAGTCCCCGTCCCATTCTTTCCTAAAATCTCCACAGTAAAAATATGTAAGTATAAATATGTAAGTATAAAATTAATTTTATACTTACACTTTTTTGAAAAGTTATATTTTGCTGTTTATGGAATATCCTGAAGGTGGGTATGTTAAAACGGATAACTCAATCAAGGAATAATCAACCACCCTGGTCTAAAGACACCCTCGCTTCTAGCCTAAGACTTAAACCACAGTTGACCAGATGTGTACCTGGGTACCACGTTAACGGTAAGAGTTAAAGACCTACCAGGGAATGGGAAGCTAGTTCCTTGAATCGCGAAATTTACGATTAAGCAGACTTATTGGGTTAAATCAGTGTCCTAGATCGAGTACCGGGCGTTAACTAAAGCGCAAGCTAAAATCACACCTTTGATAGAGGCGAAAAAAAGAAAAACGGTTGTGCGATCGCGGGCTGCACCATTTGAGATGGTAATTGTCCCACCGCTCGTACACTACATTCATTACACCGAATCTAGCAATCCCGGTGTAATGGAAATATTCACTCGCTTATTGAAATCCCCGCGTCGTTTCCCACAAGCGCGTCTTTAGACGGCTCGCAACCCACTTACCGAATTTTTTTGATGAAAATGATCTCCAATCTGCCAAATTTTTCAGCCGTCAAAACATCTACATCTACGATTATGGGCACTAACAACAACTCTTTTTTTGAAAAAACAACCTCTACAGCAGAACCTGAAGCGCCAAAATCTCTAGTGGTTGTTGACACCCGAGTAGAAAATTACGAGCAATTGATCGCTGGTGTTAAAGCAGGAACGGAAGTATTTGTACTCAATCCAACCAGGGAGGCGATCGAGCAAATCACCGAAATTTTGGTTGATCGCAACAGCATCACCAGCGTGCACATAGTTTCTCACGGCCGAGAAGCAGCATTAGAAATCGGCTCAACAGAACTGAATATTGATAATCTAGAAACCTACAGCAGCCAATTGCAGCAGTGGGGAAAAGCCCTTAGGGAATCCGCCAGCATTCTACTTTACGGCTGTAACGTAGCTGCCGGCGAATCCGGCATGAAATTCATACAAAAAATCAGGGAATTCACTGGCGCAAATATTGCCGCTTCCCACAACCGAACTGGTAATGCAGCCTTAGGAGGCGACTGGGAATTACAAATTTCCACAGGACAAATAAATACCGAAATAGCCTTTGAAAAAGAAGTCCTAGAAGGCTATACATCAGTCCTGGCTACCTTAGTAAATGAAAACTTTAAAGATCCAACAGTAGTCGGACCTTGGATATATGGAGTTGGCAACACCCAAACAGCTAACCCAGGCTTAACCGCAGGTGCACCAGCCAACCCCAACGGCGTTATTCCCATTTTAGGGATTGGCGATCCAGTCGGAGCAGGTACTTTAAGATTAACCTCAAACGCCTTTAGCCAAGCAGCTTTTGTAATCTACAACAACCCCATCTCTGCCACTGAGGGTCTGAGAGTTACCTTTGATTACTATGCGTATAACAGAGGTACGATCCCTGATGTGAATGGTGACCTCTTTGGTGCGGATGGTACTAGTTTTTTCCTGATTGACGGAACAGCTACGCCAACAAAAGCGGGAGGCTTTGGCGGCTCTCTCGGCTATGCTCCGAATAATACTCCTCCCGCTGCACCCGGTATTGTAGGAGGTTATTTAGGTATAGGATTAGACGAGTTTGGCAATTATTCTAGCTCGGTTGCTGGAGGAAAACAGGGTGGATTCAGTACCAGGCAACCAGATACACTAGCACTTAGAGGCAGCGAGAGCACAACTTATAATTTTTTAACGAACACTTCCATTGGCATTGGCATAGATAATAAAGATGCAACCACTCGCATTCCTGCTAAAAGAAGGGTTCAAATTACATTAACCGCGACGACTTCAGCAACACCTAACCGTCTGTCAGTTGCCTTCGACTTGAACAGCAACGATACCTTTGATCCGGAAGAAACACTGCTCGACATACCCAATGTGGCAAGCATAAACGGAGCAGTGCCACCTACTTTTAAATTTGGCTTTGCTGCTTCGACAGGGGGAAATTCAAACATTCACGAAGTTAACAATGTCCTCGTCGAAAGTATAGATACGCCTACAGTCCAAGCCGACGTTTCCATTGTTAAAAAAGGCCCGCTGGTCGCCACAGCCAACAGCACGATTACCTACACTATTATTTCCACTAATAACGGGCCCAACAACGCCCAAAGCGTCCTGATTCAAGATCCGCTCCCTCCAGCCTTAAATTTCATCACCGCTGACAACGGCGGTACTTTCAATCCGACAACGAGAACAGTCACCTGGCCAGTTATTTCAACTCTGGCTAGCGGTGAGAGTGTCACCCGCACCATCACCGCCACAGTTCCGGCAACACTCACCCCAGGCACAGCCTTAACAAACACTGCATTTAGCAGTTCCAGCACTTTCGACCCCAATCTAGATAACAACAATAGTTCCCAACCCGTCTCTCAAGTCTCAACTACAATTGTTGATACTAGTGCCGATGTCGTTACCACCAAAACCGGGCCCGCCACAGCTAATGCAGGCTCAACAGTTACTTACACGATTTCGACGCAAAACATCGGACCAAACGTCGCGACGGGCGTCACAATTACTGACAGCATCGTTCCGGGCTTAACATCGGTAGTCG
>JAUBOM010000047.1:0-49365 GCA_036700245.1 Microcoleus vaginatus BM001213989 | reverse complement strand
TGGAATCAATCCAAAATCGAAAATCGAAAATCCTCAAGCCCCCGCATTTATCCGTAGGGTCAATCTAAAATCTAAAATCTAAAATCTAAAATCGATTGACCCATCACCGCTGAGATTAAGCTGTGATTCCTTAGCGGGGTTCAACGCTGTAAATTGCCTGCAAGCGGAACTCACCACGAGCGGGAACTTCCACAATATCTGTAGCTGCATTGGTCGTTTCTACGCAGAGTAAACGCTGATAATCTGCATCATCAAGGTCGGCCATATTTGCAGAGATTGTTACCCAGGGATTCCACACTACGACGGATTTACTACCAGAGGATTTAATGCGAATACGGCGATTGAGGGCGCTATCGTCAATGACTAATTCATTGGTGACATCAAGATAAATGCGATCGACTTCACCTGTTACTACCACTGCACCCGCTTGAGTTTTTTCGACACCACCATCAACTTTATCAAGATACTGGCTATTTTCTAAACCTAAAACCTGGACGCGGTTGATATCGCCGACTTGGAAATAGGTGTGGAAAGCTTGGGTGAGGGGAAATGCTTTGTCGCCTAGATTGCGGGTGATTAATTCTACAGTGAGGCTGGTGCCGATCGTAATCACGATCGCCAGTTCAAAAGCTTGGGGCCAAATTGCTCTAGTTTCATCGGTATCCTTGAGTCCTAGAGTGACTTTGGTGGCGCCGTCTGGGGTTGTGGCGGTTTCTAGCACATTCCAGAGGCGATTCCGCACAAACCCATGACTCGGACGCCCCAAGGCTTCGGGATCTGGGCCAAACCAGGGCCAACAGATGGGTATACCGCCTTTGATGGCTTTCCCTTCGGCATAGTAGGCTTTTTCGCTGACGAACATCAAATCTGTGGTTTCGGTGGCTGGTTGAAATGAGAGCACTTGACCGGAATACACAGAAATTAAGGCTTTGGCTTGACCGTTGTCGATGTGAATCATGGGGAAACCACCGTTTCCGGTGGCGAAGGTGAGGTGCCCGGCTATGCCGTAGTCTGTGTTTAATTGGTCAATACTCATGCTGTTGGCTTGGTGAATTTCTTTACAATTATCCGATATTATGGTGGCTAGATTTATTATATTGTTGAGTTTGACCTGGGAAGGTGCGATCGACACAACGATGCAGTCAGAGAAACCGATGGCGAGTCCCCACACATCGCGAGGGGATGTGCGATCGAACCCACCGACACACCTTGCTGATTTCTTCGATGCCAAGCTAATGCAGCAGTTCATCAAAAGACGGCGCAGCCGCAAAACTCCGCATCTGGCTTGATTCGTTGTATAGCCGTTACATAAGACCTACTCACAACTACTAATAACTAGACGAATCTACTCATATGTAGTTGGAAGCTTACTTCCTGCTTCATCCTGGCGGTGTCGGCACTCACCAGTCCGCAGGCTAACCCCGTCTAACTGACGGTTTTTGACAGAATAATCGCTGCGTTCAAATCGCGGTCAATCTTGAATGTACAATGGTCGCATTCAAACACTCCCTCATCCAAGGAAAGTGTTTCTTTTTTGATTCCACAGTTAGAGCAAGTTTTGCTGGATGGGAACCAACGGTCAACCACTACCAGCTTAGAGCCATACAATTGACACTTGTAGGTTAACTGGCGGCGGAACTCAAAGAAGCTCATATCAGCAATAGATGTTGCGAGATTGTGATTAGCCATCATGCCTGACACGTTGAGGTCTTCAATCACTACTATGCCGTGGTTTCTAGCAAGTAATGTCGTGAGTTCGTGCAACGTATCCTTGCGGATGTTAGCTATTTTCCCGTGCAGTCTAGCTATCTTGAGTTGTGCCTTTTGACCGTTGTTTGAACCGATTGTTTTATGGCGATTGAGCCACTGCATTCTTGACAGCTTGGCTGCGTACTTTTTGTAGGATTTTGCTCCGGGAATCACTTCACCTGTTGAGAGAGTAGCTAATGCTTTAATGCCGAGGTCAACTCCTACGACGCTTGTTTGGCATGACTCTTGCTGTTCTACGTCAAATCTGAAACTGATAAACCACCTGGAAGCTTGACGGGATATCGTGCAAGACTTGCTTAATAATTGTGGCAACCTTTCGTAAGTTTTGAGAATGCAAATTACGGGAACTTGGATTTTGTTGTTACCCAAAATTTTGACTGTTCCTTCTAACGTGAAAGAGTCGCGGCTCCCTTTTTTCTTAAATCTCGGTACTCCCGCAGTCTTGTTAAAGCACCGCTTCCAAGCTTGGCGCAAAGCCATTAATGCCTGTTGCGGTGTAGATTTACTGCACTCGTAATACCACGGATTTTCTGATTTCACCAGGGTTACTAACAGTTTGTGCAGGTCAATAGCTGTGGGAAAGTTAAGTTTTTCATCGGGATGGGATTTGTTATACTCAAGAATGTTTTTGGTTAGCCACAATCCCCAATTCCAAGCATGGCGTGCTACTCCACAGTGCTTGGCGAGCATAGTGCGCTGCCTGTTATTCAGTTTCAATTCTGTTTTGAAGCCTAACAGCATTGTTACCTCTTGCTCGCTTTGAGTCACACTATATACTGATTCAATCCCTACTCATTTCATAAGAAATGAGTAGATGTGAATAGGATTTTGGTTACAGCTTCTCACCCTAGCATATTTATATGCTATTTTTTTGTATACACAATGTCAACACATTTACTGAAATCTTCGATCGCGGATCTAGTTAACCGCGAAGGAATCGTGAACTCACGCATTGTACCGGCAGCCCCCGCCGCCCCTGAGACAGGAGTTCTGGCCTAAGTCCTGATGTTGCCTTTCTAGGTGTGTTCTTGATAGTTGACACAAATTTTTTAAACTTGTGCTAACTCTTGACTACATACTTAAAACAGTGAAAATATGCTAAGACGCAAGCAACAAACGAACCAACCTATGAACTTTTCCCAGAAGCCAGGGGGCCAAAGTGCCACACCCCCAAAAATTAACTCAACACAGAATCTGCGCGCCGCAGGATTGCGGAAATTACTTTTTGCCGCTGGAATAGCCTCTCTGTGCGCTAGCTGTCAAAATCCTCAAGCACCCACCGCCACAACTTCCGGAGCCAGTCCCGGAACCAGTCCCGGAGCCACTCCTCCCGCACTCAGCAGCCCCGGAGACGCAAATACTGTCAAAATTGTCTCCATGCTCCCGATGACAGGCAGCTCCTTGGGTCAAGCTCAAACAATGGTCAACGGCATCCAACAAGCACTGGCCGAAACCGACTCCAAAGCTTGCGACGGCAAAATCCAAATCCAATACGAAGTTTACGATGACGCCACCGCCGCCGCCGGCAAATGGGACCCGGCCCAAGTAACGTCCAACTCTAACAAAGCTGTCGCTGACGCTTCGGTAGTTGCCGTCATCGGTCACTTTAACTCCGGGGCCGCCAAACTTTCCATTCCCGTGCTCAACCAAGCTAACATCGTCATGATCAGTCCGGCCAACACTTATCCGGGACTGACTAAACCAGGAAAAGGCGAACCCAAAGAACCCAACGTTTATTATCCCGCAGGCACTCGCAATTACAGCCGCGTTGTCCCCGCTGACGACATTCAAGGAGCTGTAGCTGGCAACTGGGCGAAATCTTTGGGCGTGCAAAAAGTCTACATTCTCGACGACCAAGAGCTGTACGGCAAAGGCATCGCTGATGTTTTTGAAGCAACTGCTAAAAAGTTGGGAATTCAAGTCCTCGGAAGAGAGGGAATTGATATTAAAGCTAGCGACTACAAGGCGTTAATGAATAAGATCAAAGCTTTAAGTCCAGACATGGTTTACTTTGGAGGGATTACTCAAAGCAATGCCGGACAAATAATTAAAGATATGAGAAATGTCGGAATGACGCCTGATGCAGTTAAAATCATGGGCCCGGACGGCATTAAAGAGCAAGCTTTAATTGACGCGGCAGGCAAAGATGCCGAAGGAGTTTACGCTACTTTTGGCGGCTTGCCTCCTCAAGAATTGACTGGTGTCGGTGCGAAGTGGTATGAAAGTTACAAGGCAAAATATAAGGCTGAACCGGAACCTTATGCAGCTTACGCCTATGAAGCTGCTAAAGTTGCGATCGGCGCAATTAATAAAGTTTGCAAAAATGACCGCGGTGCTATCCGCGAAGCTGTCATGGCAACTAAAGATTTTAACGGGGTACTCGGGACTTGGAGTTTTGACCCTAACGGCGACACGAGCTTGACTACAATGTCAGGAAATGTTATTAAAGGCGGCAAGTGGGAGTTCGTGAGCGCGCTCAAGACGGAATAATTAGTTATTGTCATTTGTCGGCGGTAATTAGTAGCAATTCGCACCTTACCCAATCACTTTAGTAGGGTGGGCATTGCACACCTTAACCAATCACTTTAGTAGGGTGCTCTTCGGCGCACCTTACGAATTACCAATCACCCCAAAATCATGAAAAAATGGCAGAGTATTCTTCTATATCTAGGTGTAGCTTATATAGTTTTGTTGTTAGGGCCAATTGCCGGATTTGACTTGCCAAAAATTCTTGGGGAAATAGCCAGCAATCCTGAAGTTTTTATCCAACAATTATTAGTGGGTCTTGTCAACGGCGCCCTGATTGCAATTATTGCTTTGGGTTACACTATGGTTTACGGCATTATTGAGTTAATCAATTTTGCTCACGGCGATTTGTATATGTTGGGCGCTTTTGCTTCGCTAACTGTGTTTGGGGCTTTTGGCATTCAAGATGGCGCATCTTTAGGTACTGCTATACCGGTGATGTTAGTCGCTTTAATTGTATGTTCGGTGTTTTGTGCGGGACTGAATATTGTTGTGGAAAAGTACGCTTATCGGCCTTTGCGAAATGCTCCCCGTTTGGCTGCTTTAATTTCGGCAATTGGAGTTTCTTTTATTTTCCAAAATATGGGGCTGTTTTGGGGAGGATTGAAAGCTTTTATTCCGGTGATGGGTTCTAATTCTGCTGCTCCGAAAAGCTTTCCCGATTTGTTGCCGCGAGTTGATATTTTCAAAGCTTTGGGAATTCAAACGAGTATTGTATTTACTACCAAGGATTTAATTGTGTTGGTGGTGGCGGTTGTATTGATGGTTTTGCTTCATGTTTTTGTGCAGTACACTCGTCTGGGAAAGGCGATGCGGGCAACTGCTCAAAGCCGCGATGCTGCTAAAATTATGGGCATTAATGTGGATCAGATTATTGCTCTGACTTTTTTGATTGGGGGAGCTTTGGCGGGTTCGGCTGGGATTCTGGTTGGTCTGTACAACAATACTATTGTTTTTACGATGGGGTTTACGGCGGGTTTGAGGGCTTTTACGGCGGCGGTTTTGGGGGGAATTGGCAATATTGTGGGGGCGATGTTAGGAGGGGTTTTGATTGGGTTGCTGTCGTCTTTGAGCGATCAGTATTTGTCGAGCCGCTGGACTAATGCTTGGGTGTTTGGGGTTTTGGTGGTGATTTTGGCTTTTCGGCCAGGGGGTTTGTTGGGGGAGAATGTTCAGGAGAAGGTTTGAAATTGCAGGGTTGAAATAATGGCAAAAGATACTTATAATAATATAAGAACTGCCTTATAAAAGGATGGGTAGATAATTAAATTCGATTGCTACTTTCCTTCTAATCTTTCATAGATAACATCGGTACGCATCGCATACTTCGTACCAGTTCTGACGGTACATCCTTCGTGGGTGAGTTTGTGTTGGAAAATCACAGTCATACCAGTTTTGGGGACTACGGTATGTTCGAGTTGTTCGGTGAAGCGAGTTTCTCCCCCCTCGAAATCAGCGTTGAGGTACACGAGAACGCTGTGAAGAGTCACCTGACAATCACTGGGACAATACCAATGATCCATGTGAGGCGCAAATCGCTGACCCGATCGATAGCGATACATCCTCAGACGTTCGTTCAAGCCCACTAGAACAAAGTTACCCATGCGCGAGGGAATGTGGGGACGAAGCCTCCGAAACAAATCTGCGGACATTTCCGGGTCGTCCCTGATGACGCGATCCTGGTCGCGGAACATCGGATTATTTGTCGCGATCGCCGGTGCAGATGCTTCAATCAGAGAAATCAGGCGATCGCACTCCTTGGAACTATAAACGTTTTCTACGACCCACAGGAAGCATTCGGACTCGAATCGAAACGGTACGTCAGTATGAATATTCATGGCTGCTGGATATGTAGTTTTTCGTCAACGTGATTCGATCGCGATCGGCGACAAATCATAAATCAAGCGCGAGATCGTTTTACGTTTTAGTTTTACGTTTTAAATATTCCCTGGTTTAAGCCAGCCAAAAACTTCGCCTAAAGTCAACTGCATTTCCGGCATAAAATTGGGCATCGGAAGTATATCTGTTAGTTCTTGCAAGGAAATAGGCTGCTGCTTTGCGGGATAGGCTAAAATATTTTTTTCATCGCGATCGAGCAACCAACCTATCTGACAACCGGCATTCAAACAGTGCAAAATATTGTTTGTGACTTTGGTTTGGCTTTGGGCTGGGGACAATATTTCTATTGTCCAATCTGGGTGAGCATTAAATGTATTGGCAATTTCGCCGTCAGCGTCTAGGGGAATGCGATTCCAAACAAAAATCGCGACATCGGGAACAATTGAACGTCCGCCAAAGGTGCAGCGAAGTTCTGGAAATGCCCAAGCAATCCGCTGAGGTTTGCCCGCTGCATTAACCCTCGTGATGAGTTCTCCCTGAATTGTACTGTGTTTTCCTTGCGGCATAGGTTTTTGGACGATCGCACCTTTGATGTATTCACTAGCGGGTTTGGTTTCTGGGAGTTGCAAAAACTCGTCGAGGGTGATAGTTTTTTGAGGTGCTTGTACCATATAGCGATCGCCCGTTTCAAGCGTGTTGCGGTAACAGTTCCAGTATATTTGAAGTTTCGTCACTTTTGGTGCAATAATCGAACTCAAAAGACTCTAAACTGTAGCTAGCGCGATCGGCAGTTTCCAGAGCCAGCGGTCGATCGAGTTGCTTGAGGTCAGGCAGAAGTTGGCACTACCCGCGTCAGTCGCATCTATAACTGCGATTCCTAGCATTTTTTCATCTAACTAATGACTAATGACTAATGACTAATGACTAATGACTAATGACTAATGACTAATGACTAATAACTAATGACTAATGACTAATAACTTCTTCCTATGTCTAAAAAAATGATTAATGCGATCAAATCGAGCGGTATTTTAGGGGCGATCGGCTGTTTGACTGTTCTGTTATTCGGCGGTTGGAGCGGCACCGTGATCGGCTGGCTGATGGGTACGGCAGCCGGCTTTATGAGCTGTCGGGATCAGAAGGTTTACAGCCCGAAAATGGGTGCGACTATCGGCAGTTTAGCGGGTTTGGGATTGGGAGTTTGGCTGTTAGTTGCGAGTGTGGTAGAAGGGGAGTGCATTAGACCTTTGTCTGGTCAATCTGATGTGGCTTTGCCGACGACGCTGCTGTACGGGATTTGCAGTTTGACGATCGCAATTTTGACAGCTACGTTAATGGGTGCTTTGCAGGGTTTGCAGGGGGAACGGCAGCGGCTGGCAACTCTGGTGACATTAGCTTTTATTCTAATTCTGTTTCCGTTTATCGACATTCAGGCTCAGACTGGCTGGATTGCTACTGTAGTACAGATTCAAATCTTTATTATGTTGGCGCTGGGTTTGAATATTACTGTGGGTTTTGCGGGTTTGTTGGATTTGGGATATGCGGCGTTTTTTGCGATCGGCGCTTACACGACCGCTTTGCTATCTTCTGGGCAGTTAAATATTGCTTGGAACTTTTGGGTGGTACTGCCGATCGCGGCCGGTGTAGCTGCGATCGCGGGTGTAATCCTCGGTATTCCCACACTGCGGCTCAAGGGCGATTATTTGGCGATTGTTACCCTCGGTTTTGGCGAAATTATCCCGGTTGTCTTTAGGAATTTAACCGCGATTCGGATCGAAGAACCAGTGTCGAAGATTGTGGCGGGTGTTTTGGGTAAACCCGAGTTGGTGCTGTGTCTGGTTGGGTGCGATCGACCTTTTAACCTCACCAACGGCGAAGCGGGAATAAACCCGATCGGGCGTCCATCTCTCCCCATCGTCGGCACTTTCAGCACCGGCAACTACTTTCCCTGGTACTACCTAATTTTACTGCTAGTTGTCTTCGCTTACTTCATGATTTCGCGGCTGCGAGATTCCCGCTTGGGGAGGGCGTGGAATGCCATGCGCGAAGATGAATTAGCGGCTAGTGCGATGGGCATTAACTTGGTTAAAACCAAACTTTCGGCTTTTGCGATGGGAGCGACGTTTTCGGGCTTTGCAGGCGCGTTTTACGCCGCCTATATCAGCGCGATTTTTCCCAGCGTTTTCGATTTCTCGGTGTCGGTAATCATCCTGTGTATGGTGATTTTAGGCGGTTTGGGCAACATGACCGGGGTGATTTTGGGCGCTATCATTATCATGTCTGCCGATCGGCTTTATCTGCCACAATTAGCGCAAGTTCTCAAGGGTTTTCTGAATACTTCTGTAATCCCGAGGTTTAAAGAAATTCCCCAGTTACAAGACTTTCTGGCCACCAGTTTAGACCCGATTCAAATGCGCTTATTTCTATTCGGCTTAACTCTTGTTGTCATGATGATCGTGCGGCCGGAGGGACTGATTCCTGATAAGATCCACCAAGCTGAACTGCATTCTGATGGTGAAGCGAGCAATGAGTCTTTAGCCGATGCGAGAAGTCAATAAGTAGGTAAGGACAAAAAAACATAGATAGTATTTTGTAGGCTGGTTTAGCTAAGAATCTAGGAGACCAGGGAGTTTATGAGTGTAAAACTCCCCTCCCCATCTAATGTTTATTTGTAACCAACTACTTAGTAAGGGTGAAAGATTAGCCATGAAAAATGTAACGGGTACTGCTTTTATCGTTGCGGAATTTAGAGCAGAAGAGAATGAAGAGGCAATTCCTCTCTACACCGATCGTGTAGTAACAATATGGCTGAATGAGGAAACAAAAAAAATAGCTAACCAAATAGCTCAAAGCTCTCCCGCCGCTAAAGAAATGGTTAAGTTGCGGACTAAATATTTTGATGATGTTTTGTCAAATCAAATTTTAGGAGGTTGCAAGCAAGTAGTTATTTTAGGTTCTGGTTTGGATACTCGCGCTGCTAGAATTAATGGCGAAAAAGTAACTTATTTTGAAATAGACGACCGCGGGACTCTTCAATTAAAAGAAGAAACTCTCAAAGCTAACAAAGTTACTGCCAATGTTCGCTACCTTCCCGGCGATTACGTAAAAGACGGTTTAATCCCCTTGCTGAAACAGAGTGAATTTGATTTCGCTCGACCGACATATTTCTTGTGGGAAGGCAACACTACCTTGCTTGACAAAAAAGATGTAATATTTGTATTAGAACAAATTCGCGACAATGTTCATAATTTCCGATTGTCCTTTGATTATATGTCGGAAAAGGTGCTTTTGAGAACCACGGGCTACCAAGATATCAATGATTACATAGATAAATACGAAAGTATGTATGCACCGTGGATTACTGGGTTTGAAAAAATTGCAACTTTGGCTGACGAACTCCATCTCAAAGTTATTGAAAACTTTTCGACTGCCGATTTACACGCACAATATCGCCCTGGCCGTTCGCTAGAATCTAATCTTTTTAAGTTCTATTTTGTCTGTACGTTAGAAAATGCAGTAGGGTGCGTCAGTCAAGAGATTTGACTTAACTGAGACAATTGGCTGCTGGCGCACCTTATCAAAGCAAAGACGATCGCACTTTGTCTGTACGCTAGAAAATGCAGGAGGGTGCGTCAGTGATTTCTTAAACAATCGCAAACTATTTATTAGGTCAAGCGAATTCGTAAAGAATCAATAAGACCATGTTTAGCCAACCAATCTTTTACCTCTGGCGTTAAAAGTCCCAGGGTAGCACCCTCATTAGCAGCCACTCTCAGAAAACAGAGCACTGCTTCAGGAACTTCATCAGCATTTAAGCCATCCCAGCACTGCTTTAATTGCTCAATTAGCCGATCGACTCTTTCAAAATCCTCACTGCTTTCGGGAATTGAGTTTGATTCCTGAATTTGCAAATCTAAACTTCTAATCCGTTGGACAGTTGGCTTAAATGTCGAAACTTTATCCAATAAATTCAGGACTTCATTATTAGTGCTGGGCATTTTTTGACTTCGGTAGAGCTGCCAAGATTGATCCAATTGCCATCTCAGAGAATTTTGTAATTGCTCTATCCTAGAAGTAAAATTCTTTTTATTGAAATTTTCATTTGGTGGTATAATCCATTCAGGATCTTTTTTAAATTCTGCCTCAACATTAGCAATAAATGTCAGCAGAATCTCAGCTTTTTGAGTTAAATCAAAATCGGTAATTCCTTTTTGGCGAAAAGCTCTCAAAGATTGAACAAGAGGTAGAGTTTCAGCGACAGCTTGCTCAATTTGTTGTTGTCTAGATTGAAAACCTTGCAAATTTTCTGCATATTTCTGAAGATTAATTCTCTTTTGAGATAACTCAATCAGTTGAGTGGATTTTTGTAAAATCATATTATCTATCCTTTAATTTCAGTAATGAGCTCTTGCAGTTTATTCAATCCATCTTGAATAGCTCTATGGCAAGATTCTACTGTTGCACCACCTGAAACTTCTAAATCTTCAATTCGGTTATTCACCTCCGTTATAGAAGCATCAAGAAAATTGTTAGTGCTGCCGACAAATTCGGAAGCCTCTGTCATTGCTTTTTGATGATTTTCGCTGAGATACTTAAGCAGCTTCCCCGGTTTACTATCGGGATAATCTTTCTCAGCTTGGACGCGCTTCATTGTTTCTAAATAGCTAGAAAGCCCAACTCGTTTAAACTGTTCCAATACTAATTTTAGCTCATCGACTCTCTTTCTGCCTCGAAATACACCAGCTTCTGTCGAGCTATCGATCGCCTGTTTTACTAAATCAATAACATCTTTTTTCTTGATGTCTTCCCCTAATTCAGCTACTACAGAATTGTAAACAGCAAGTTGGCGATCGCACTCTTCCTGAATCGCTTTTCCTAGGAGTTCGTCTGCTGCTTGACGCGCTTTCTCAATTTCGGGAAACTTTTCTCGAACATCTGTCGGAATTTCACATTGAGGTTGCCAAGATTTGCTAACCTGTTTCAATGGGTCGAGGATTTGTACAACATCAATAATCTGAAATTGTTTAGAACTTCCTTTTGTGCAAGCCGTGCGACTTTTAACAATTTCTAGTAAAGCCTCGCGGTGGTTTTGTAAGCTATTAAATAGCTTTTTCCAGTTAGCTGAACGATTTTCTAAATCTTTTGCTTCTAAATCGAGAAACAAACTATTAATCAAATCTTCAATCGAATTTGTAGGATGTCCGGCCATTGTTGCTGCGATCGCCAGTAGCTCAACAGCCGCAGGGACAGGGTTCCAGGGTTCCCCAGACTCGCGGGGATACAGGCGAATCTGCTCTAGGACATATTGACTCCATTTTTCTAGTTGTTTGGCGTAGGTGCGAAAGTAGCGATCGCCATCGGGGAACTTCCAATGCTTGTAATGGTTGTATTGTAAAATGCCTTGGAAGGCGATCGCGCTTTCTCGAAACTCATCAGGATCGTCAGGAGTAAGAGGAAGAGATAGTTTAACTCCAGAAATCGTCTCCCTCGTAACTTTTGGGCTGTAAAAAATTAAGTTCCGGCGCTTAAAGTATTTACTATCGCTAGCAGCAAAACTCCCCTGAAGTAGCATTTCTGTATCCCATTCTATCCGCTCAACAATAGCTGAGTAAATCAACGGTCGCAGTTCTCCACCGATATCCTGCGGGAGAATTTCTCGGTTATTCCAGCGATCGATAATTTGCAGTTGATTCACCAACTTATCGGGAATTTTTTCAGTTTGAGATTGTGGCTCAACTCGATAATTACTAACCGAAGTCCTAGAGTCTTTAGCCTGCGAAGCTGAGGGTCGAACTTTGGTCTGCTGCACCTTCACGCCAAGTGCAGGAATATCAAATGCTTTGTGAATTTCTGGGCGAAAATCACAAAGCTCGTTACTATCCGTCCACAAATCGAGGAGAGTTTGGCGGCGATCGTAATTTTGTGGGTCTTTGGCTTTAATATCTTTCTGAAACATTGTATCCAGCAACCTATTGCCAAAGTGTTCCCGCACAGAAATAGCAGGAAAATTTCCCTGCTCAATATCAGAAATAGAATTTTCTAGAGTCCACTTGAGAACATCTCTAATCAAAAATCGAGGTTTAAAAGTTTCGGGGTTTACCCTGGCAAGCATCTGCTCTAAGGCTTCAGGCGTGAAGGGATACAAACCAAAACCGTCCGCTTCTCCAAAACCTGCATGACAAGCTAGTTTGTGTTCGCATTCATTGCAAGCACTACTTAGTGCTGTTTTATCTGAATCTTCATAATTGCGAGACTTAGCCCAATCTTGAATTATTTTATCCTCCAAACGCACCGCGTTGAGGTATCGAGCCACAAATTGTTTGATATCTGCATAATTCACTAAAGATTGTTGTTTTCCAACTGTACCGACATCGAGATTAACGCTAAAAGTAATCCGTTGTTTTACAGTATCTAACCTCAAACCGTCAAAATATCCCGTAGTACAAGCTAGCGCCGTTCGCATCGCGCACAAAGATTTGCCTCCGGCTTGTTGCGGTCTCGCTAAAACTGCTTCTAAAACTTCGCGGTCAATTCCTTGAAATTTGGCAAAATCTTCAATCAGTAAAACTAATTCTACTCCTTCTTCGGCTAAAGCTTCGCGAACTTCTCGCATTAATCTTTGCAAGTCTTCCCGTCCGAGGCTCAAAACTTGAGCGATCGCTTCATCTAAATGTCGGTTCAACCAATCTACAGTTGCCTTTTGGATATTCTCATTGTTGATTAAAAAGCCATAAAAATCCTGTGCTTGCTTCCCAGCTTTTTTTGCCCAGTCTAAAACATTTAGAGGCAAGTCCTCAAGCGAAAATTGCCGCCGTTCTTCAACAATTTCTACCGTATCTCGATGTCCGAGAATGTGGATAACTAATTGATGGACGATCCCTCCATCCTTTAGCCAGTATTCTCGGAAAAATGGATCGTATAAAAAAGAGTCAATTACATCAACCAGGTAATATTGTTCATCAGAAAGTTGAGTGCGATCGCCCCGACCATTTGGGCCAACCGCAGCAGCAAGCTGATTCAGAAGTTGTTCCCGCGCTTGGGCTTCAGTCAAGGTGCTAGTGGCTCGATTTAAACGCTGCCGGTATTCATCGAAGGTTGCTCCTGCCATCCCTTCTAATATTAAACTGATAATATCTTTGAGATTCGTTCCAATTTTGGGAATGAGCAAAACTCGGCGCTTGTCGGTCGATTCAATATTGGCGGCCAGCCAGCGAATCAGGTGAGATTTTCCCGTGCCCGAACTTCCTAAAACTGGTACGAAAGCGAAATCTTGTTCGGCAAGAAAATCTTTGAGAAATTGTTCCTCACTGTAGGGAACTCGCGACGGTACTTCGATAAGTTCCTGGCGGTACATGGCGATCGGATGGTGAGTGGCCAGAAATATACTATCTGCAGTTTGAGTAGCTTCCACACCCATCACGCGGCGAACGCGCTCCACATCCCAGCAAACAAATTTTGTAAAACTCATAGTTATACTCCCGTCCAAATAATATGAGAAAATCCTGCTTCTTTGTCACCACTTGGAAGGATGAATAAATCCGCATCCGACTCTTTTATAAGCTCGATGCAGCCATCATCCTCAAGGCGGAATAAAGCAAAAGCCGTGCTAGTGGATAAATGATTGGGTAAGCGAAAACCGATTTTTTCCTCAACCTGTTCTCGAAATTTGCCACTTTCAAACACCGGGCATTTTTTAGCTAAACGATCGACAAACTCTCCGAGCGAAAGTTTAGCTTGTACTTCTCCTTGAAATAACTCTTTTAAATTTCGTCTGAGATAAGCAGTTGGCTCAGGAACTATTATTTTGTCCCCTCCTAAAGCATGGCCCCAAGCAAACCCTAAATAACACATCCAGTCTGCGACTTGACCGAACAGACTATTGCTGGATATTTTCAAATCTAAAGACTCAGCAACTCTCTGTTCTGCGACACGCTGTTCTACTTCTTCCCACGTACCGGGAGCATCATAAATATCTTGGGCTAAATACCATGCTATTAAGCGACCTAAATCTTCTTCATCTTCGTTATCAGAAGCAAAAAATAGCTGTACCAGGGTATCCGGTAACAACTTATCGCCAGTTTGAGGATGTCTGGATGATTCGGGAAGATGACCATTTATAGCAATCTCCTCGTTTTCTTCGATTAATAAGTCGCACTTGATACTTTCTCGAAGTGCAGCATCAAACATCGGATGTTCGGCACTTTTGTTTCTCCCTTCTGATAATTTTTCTGGAGAAAGCAGGCGAGTGAGTTTTTCCCTATTTTCACGCTGCTTGGGGGCTTGAAGCAAATATCTAAATATGCCTCGCATTCGGCTAGGAGTAGCCAAAGCAGTTTTTAATACGCTCATAAATTAACCTCCGTGCAAAAGTGGTTAAACATAAAGTATTTACCTGAAAAAATATCGATCAGCTTGCGGTCATTGCGACTGGGATCTCGTGTATCTAAGGGAAGCACGATAATCAGCGGCGCCTCAGAATTTCTGTTTGGTGACAGATAGTTGTCAGGGAGGCTCTTTCCGGGCGGATGAAAGATGAGGGTAGGAATGCGCGGCATCAGAATGGGTTGGTATTTTTCAAACAAGAATAGAAAAGCACCGGCCCTTTGATTTAGGTCTGCGATCGCTCTACTCTGAAATTCATCATAAACCACCAGATTATTAATTCCCTGCTGGATTAACCACGTAAAAAATTTAGGGCTTTTGAGTTTCCAGCTTGTCTCTTCCAGAGAGTCGTAGAAAATCAGCATTAATTTATCTCCTGCTAGCAATCTTTTTAGTTCTTCACCTACTAAAAACTTAGGATTTTGCCATACAGGTGATGGTGCGGGCATAATTCCCGAAAATCGTGATTCCCCCTTTTTTCTGCACACAGGACATCCACCACAAGCAGGAGAAATCCTAACCATTTTTCTCGGTTCTGGTATTGCCCGATCGCGTATTGTGTAAGCTTCAGCTAATATTTCCGAAATACAGCGTTCTGGTCGTAAAGCCTCGCGCATCAATTCCAAGTTTCTATAGCTCCAGTTTTGGCGTTGCTGGCGAATGGGTTCTACTTTATTTACCCAGGTTTGGACTTTCAGGTGCGAGGCATCTAAAATACGAATAAATCGGGTTTCTCGGTGCAGTTTCCAAGCTTTTTGATAAGCGTCTTTCGATTTAAATTTTATTTTTAACGGCGGTCGCTCCGAATCAATTTCGATTAAACCTGCCCGACTCATCAGCGTTAAAGTGCGGATGTTCCAAGCCTGATTTTCTTGGCTGTTCATGTCAATATCTGCTAGTTGTAAAGATGGAGGAAGATTGACTGGAACGCGAAACCGCCCATCGGGAAGAATTGTTTTATTTAAAAACATACTTTGCCACCGCTGCAAACCCCGTTCGATCGTAATTGCAGAATTTTCATTAAGATACTTGGCAATTCTTAGGTCTTCCGTGGTATGCAATGTGAGCGAGATTGCTGCCTTGCCATCTCGACCTCCTCGACCGACTTCTTGATAGAAACGATCGATAGTTTCTGGGATGCAGGCATGAATTACGGCTCGAACATCGGACTGATCCACGCCCAATCCGAAAGCCGAAGTAGCAACGACTATATCAACTCGTCTCTCGCGCAAGTCTTCAATCAGTTGAGAGCGTTCTGCTGGGCTAGAATCTCCGGTCATAATGGCACACCGCTTGAATCCAGCACGCAACAAATCCTGTTCCCATCGCCTCACATCTTGGCGTTTTGTGGCGTAAACAATCAGAGGGCGAGGGAGATGATAAACAGCTTCAATTAGTCGCTCTTTTCTGATTTCTTCACTTTCACACCAACCAAACCAGTAAGAGGGTTCTGGTCGTAACTGTACGGCAGATATCACTTGAAACGGGCCGGGTTTGCCGAATAAGGTTTCCAGGGTATCCAAACAAGATTCTGTTAGGGTTGCTGTTAGCAATAAAGTTGTAAAAGAAGTTAAACGCAACAAGTCCCTTCGCAAGCCGGGAAGTTCTTGGAATGCTGGGCGAAATTCATCGCCCCACTGCTCGACGATATGAGCTTCATCTATTACGAAATACCGCAATCTTTCTAAGCTGGCTGCTTCATAAAGAGAGGGTGCAAGGGACTTCATCAAGCTTTCGGGTGAGGTGAAAACGATGCGCTGGGTGCCGTTGCGAATGCGATCGCGAATTTCCTTCCGTCTCTGTTGTCCTTCCTCAGACTCATCGCCATAATAAGCAGTCGCATAGTTAACAAAAGGTTTCAAAGCTCGTTCTTGGTCGATCGCTAGTGCTGTAGTCGGCACAACGATCGCACTGACACCACCAATTTGCGATCGCAAAAGCGCTGGCAATTGAGCGCAGAGACTTTTTCCCGAACCCGTAGGCAGATTAATCACAAGTGTCGCACACTCAGGAGCAGTCAAAACAGCACGAATTGCTTCACGCTGCCCTACACTCCGATATTTCTTCAAATCCACCAATTCCAGAAACGGATCTCCCGCTACAGGCTCGTAGTTACGGCGAATTTCCTCTTTAAATACGGGTTTGTCTGGATGATATTGTTCGGAAAAATCCAGCCAATTTGGTTGCCAAGAACCAGCGCTAATTAAATAGTAATCCGAACCTTCACGCAAAATATTGATACCGCTTTGCCGCCAAATTTCGCGATTCGGGAAAAGAGAAGTCCGAGGTACTTTTATAGTTTGGGGCATTCCGCCCTGTAGCTCATCTTCCCGCCGCAGTAGGTGACACACTAAAGCAGCAATATCCCCTTTTTCTGGCGCGTCAGGAGTTCCCACAGCAGCCAAAGCATCAAGCAAACGCCTTTGACAAGCTTCTGAAAACTGACTTGTATCAGCAGGTAAATTACCTGTTTGTAGAATGTCTCTAAACTCTTGGAATGAATCAGCCATCACTCATCCCCCTCTTCCAGAAATTGAACGGGAACTCGCCCAGAAACAATGATGAATCCTACAGAATCAAGCTTGATTCGGGGATGGCGAATTCCTTCTAAAATAGCTTGACTTAAAGCAGTTTCTGTGTTGACTTCTTGCGCTAATAATGAATGCGAAGTTTGTTGGCTTTGAGCTAAGCGGTTAAGACGCAGGCGCAGTTGAGCAAGTCTTTTTCCTAGTTTCTGTTCGGCAATTTGGGCTTGTTGTTCGCAGAGTTCGATGAAAGAAGTGCGATCGCCCAACAATGTTTCAGAAGTCCGACGCGCCTGATGACAAAATTCTTGCCAATTACTAGCATCAATAAACTCATTCAAAATCGGCAATCGATTTTTCGCCAAGTTGTAATCTCGGCATGGATGACTGCTTTTACCTTTATAGGGACGTTGCAGGATATTCACAAGTGCTTCATCTTCAACAAGGCTCATTGGTTCATACCGAGCATCCATGAAAATTGTCTCTATAATTGGGGGAAATAGCGCATCTGTACGTCGCTTTAGAGCCTTGTATTTGTTATTATCTATCCCAAAATCTGTTAAAACTTTTTGGGCTATCTCTAAATTGGCTTCGACTATATAATTAAAGCGAAAACCGAACCATTCCATCCCTTCCCCAGCATCCCAAGATTCATCGCATCGCCATAGGGCAAATGCTTGACCCCTGTCATCCCAATGGATATAAGATGCTAGTGCTTCCACAAATCCTTCCCCTATACGGTAGAGGTTGACACCAGGATATTTAGTTGATATTCTCCGGTTATAAGTACCAGAGCGTTGTGAATAAGCAGCAAAGCAAGTTCTTAGATCGTGGATGGGAATTAGAGTGCGCGTAGTCGGTTTATAACGCCATACTTTTGCTAAATTCTGATCCTCAATTTGTTTGAATTGCAGTGCTTGACATATCCAGTCTTCTGTTGCTCGTTTAATTTCCTGATGGCGAGCATCATAATCATCTAAACTTTGAAAATATTGGGTAGCGTTTTCATCCTGGGCATCTATTTCATCTAAAGCGTTTTGTTCGCTAATCTTTACCTGTTCTTCAGCAATTTCTTGTTGGATAGTCCCTATCATTTCCAATAGTCCACTAGCACCATTTTGAAACAGAGTGGTTAGCAGTCCTGGTAGTTTTTCATCTACATAAAACTGGAGACTGGCAATTGATTGATGAAAGATGCCGAAACCGTCTTTTAATAATTGATACCAAGCAGCGTGAGGGCTATCCTCTAAGTCTGAGCCGGTGAATACTGTAAATTGAACATTTAAAGGGCGACCAATGCGATCGATCCTACCAATCCTTTGTTCTAAACGATTTGGCGACCAGGGAAGATCGAAATGAATCATCCAATCAACAAATTGAAAGTTCCGACCTTCTTCAGCAGAGGAATCGCAAACAAGGATAAAACAATTTTGGTCATTTTTGAACTGGTTGAGGCTTTTCTCAACATCAGAACGAGACTGTTCTAATTGATGGCTAGCTACAGATGCCTGACCAAAAGTCTCTGATAAGCACCGGAAAATTTCAGCGCCTGTTTGGGCAAAACTGGTGAAAATGACAATTTTAGGTAGGGGAGTTCCCGATATCGGTCGGCGAATTCGCTGTTGCACCTGTTCGAGCAATTTATGAAGGTTGCTGCGATAAGATTGAAGTTTAAAAGTTTCTGAAAGATGATAAAGTATCACTATCTTTAGTAATTCGAGGCGAGTTCCTTCTTCTGAAGGTTGCTGAATAATCCTTAGTAAAGATTGCAAAATCTGTTCTTCCCCAGAAAATTTAGGGGTTTCTGTCAGAATGCGGATATTCTCAGCACCAAATTCTTGAATCAAGACAGAATGGGAGATGCCGCTTAAACGGGTTTCCAGCACTTGCGCTAAAATCCCTAACCAAGTCCCGCTAGCACGGAATAAAAGTAGAAAAATTTGCTGATATTGTTGTTGGTTAGGAGCGACTGTGCGCCATTCATCAATTAGTTCGTGAATTTCCGGCGATCGCTCATCTAAGTCATACTCTACTTTTGGTGTCACATTTCGGGCAAAAATTACATCTTCCACCGCAGCGCGACGGTTGCGGAGCATTCGACGGTGTAACCGATAGGTGTCGCTGATGTGGGTGCGAATCGATCGCACAATTCGATCTCGATCGGCGGGGAGTGTTTCTGGAGAAAGCAAACAATTTTGTAATTCCTCTAGGAGATTTAGCAGATATTTATCTTCAGCAAAAAGGTTTCGCAGTTGGTTGAGGTTTGTTTTAAGCACAAACGGATTTGCTTTCTCTTTAAATGAGAGTAAAACTCGACCAATTTGTTGGCGGTTTTTCACCCTCGCACGAAAACCTTCTAAATCATCAAGTTGGTAGGTGCTCGGATCGAGTAGGTGCAGCATCGCCAGGAAATCTTGCTCGTGATTTAGAACTGGAGTTGCTGATAATAGAAGTAGGCGATCGCTTTTATGAGCGAGGTGTTTGCAAGTCTGGAAACGCCTGCGCTGTATCGAATCTGAAGAGGTCGCCATTGCTGCAATATGATGTGCTTCATCTAAAATCAGGAAGCCCAAATCGGCATTGGGACTGACTCGATCGACATCCTCTACTGCAAGTACCTGGACACGATTGTCCAAGTCAGAGAGATAGAATTTATGTTCTAATTCTTGAAGCCACTGTTCCCGCAGGTATTGCGGTACTAGCACCACTGCACGTCCCTGCGGTCGATCGAGGAGATACTGGCGAAGAATAGCACCGGCTTCGATCGTCTTTCCCAGTCCAACTTCATCAGCTAAGAGGTAACGTTGAATGGGGTCTTCGAGTACGCGGCGGACAACTTCAACTTGATGAGGATAAAGGTCAATATTGGCAGAAATCAGCCCTGTCATCCCGCGACTGACCGCGCGTTGTTCGATGAGACACTGGACAAAAGCTAAACGTCGATCGTGAAAGTAGGGCGTTTCCTGACCTTTCATCGCTAGAGTTTCGATGGGGTCATCGATGGGTAGGTTGCAACGAACGTAAATTTCCTGTTCAGCAACTAATGCTATCTTTCTATCGGGTAGGTCGATTCGATACTGACCTTTGTCTTCATCCCAGTCAAAAATTCGGCCAATTATCCATGTATCCTGGCTTTCTGGCTGGATGTAGCATCGTGTCTGAGGCGGGAGTTGAACTCTATAAAGCGAAGTTAAGGGTAAGGTTTTTTCAAGGCGTTGCCCTATTGAGCAGAAGTATTCAACCGTTGCTGTAGAGTAAGATAGCTCGATAACTTTTCCGATTCCTAAGTCGTTGTTTGGCGATTTTTCTGCGGAGACGCTTCGCGATCGCACCAGCCAACCAAGCTTCATCATAGTTTCGGCCTCTAAACTACCCCTTACTAGAGTACCTGACTCCCATGAAAAACTACCAGTGTAATTTAATTTTCCACCCTTTTATGTCCTTAAACTGAACTTTCATTCTTGACTGCGAGGTTCGATCGTACCAAAAAGTTCGGCTTCCCAAGTTTTACACTCTGGGTGAATATAAATACCGAGGGCGATCGCCGAAAACCCGTACCGCAACATCCCTCGTACCGCAGCCGGGCGAAATTCTGGCATTCCCTGGCGATCGTCTCTATTAAGTATAAATGCTCTATACATTCCTGGTGTCCACAACTTTCTCTGGATAGAAGCGCCAAAACCACCCGAATATTTTTTCAACATCTGACTCTTGAGCTATCCGATCTTACACTTTTTTATGTAAAGCTACTTATCCGTCCCGAGAGCTGACGCACTTTAACAGAGCGGATTTGGTATTATATAGAATCCGAGCTATAACAGCTTAACTAATATTAGGAAACAAAACCAAAATGTCATTATTAGAAGCACAGCAACTTACAATGCGATTCGGAGGTTTGACTGCGGTAAATCAGGTCAGCTTAACTTTGGAAAAAGGAGCGATCGCTAGTTTAATTGGCCCTAACGGTGCCGGAAAAACCACATTTTTTAATATGCTTACGGGCATCTATAAACCGAGTGGGGGGCAGTTGGTACTTGAAAATAAAAATATTACCGGTTTACCGCCCGATCGCCTGACAACTTTTGGCATTGCTAGAACTTTTCAAAATATCCGCTTGTTTAACAACATGACTGTGCTGGATAATGTTTTAGTAGGTAGACACTGCCGATTAAAAACAGGTTTGTTGGGTGCAATACTCCGCACTCCCGCTGTGATTTTGGAGGAACGCGAAGCTAAGAAAAAAGCCTTGATTATGCTTGATTTCGTCGGTTTAGGTGCTTCTAAAGCGCCGGAGTTGGCAAAAAACCTTTCCTACGGCGACCAACGGAGATTGGAAATTGCTAGGGCTTTGGCTTCCGATCCGAAAGTGCTGCTTTTGGACGAACCGACGGCGGGGATGAACCCTAACGAAACGGCTGATTTAACTCGCTTTATTTACCGGATTCGCGATGAGTTGGATTTGAGTATTTTGCTGATTGAACATGATATGAAGGTGGTGATGGGAATTAGCGATCGCGTTAGCGTTATGGAGTACGGCACTAAAATTGCTGAGGGGACTCCGGCAGAAGTTCGCGCAGATCCTCGGGTGATTGAGGCATATTTGGGAAAAGAAGAAGATGGCAATGGTTAATGGGTATTGTGTGCCGACATATAAGTGAGGTGCTCCGCGCGCATCCTAGGAAGAAGTGATATAATTTCCGGCAAATTAACCGCAATAAAAGTAGGGGCGGGTTTCACAAACAATCTGTAATTCAAATTGATAATATGTATCAACCTGCCCCGGGCGATAGAATTTTATAACCAGCAATTCAACAGAAACTAGAGGATTTGCGCTGCACCCTACGGCTTAATGTTGGGGGTTGCTCCTAAACTTTTGATTTGACTTGAGACAATTTATCATTGAGTTTTCGCTTCTTGACAAACAAGCCTAAAAATATTGCAGTACCTAATAATGTGCTCGGTTCGGGAACTGCTTCTGCCTCTGCGATATTGTTGTTAACTTCTACTAACCTTAAGCTAGTGGCGCTGTCGAATTTCCGCGAATACACTCCTGAAGTATACAGGAGGCTTTCTGCTTCACTTCCTTCAGCCATTAAATTAAAATTAACTGCTGTGGGATTAAAGCTGTTGCTGGGGGAAAAATTAAAATAATGACCACTAGAAGAGCCTAAACCGCTGACAATTTCAAAAGAGTCAAACAGAATGTTAGTAACAGTGTTAATCAACGAGAAAGATATACTGCTCCTCGCCCTGGCGCGTTCGGATTCGCGGTTGTCAACTGATGTTAAAAGATCTAAAACTGTCTGGAAATGGAAGGAAAAAGTTTCTGCAGCATCAATGTCGAAGTCGCCGAGCACTATTGCTTGAGTTTTGGCTAAACCGGAATAGTTATTGCCGTCACCTTGGACTATAGTTTCCGAGTGATTTGCTGTCAGCAATCCGTCACCGTTAGATACGAAAACTGCCTCAGCAATCGCCTCGCTAATAACTAAACCGTTGTTAGCTGTTGTCTGAGTGTAAGTGTTAGTAAATGTACCATTCCCCTTCGGTCTGTGGCTGAAGTTTTCAATCCTTACTAGTGCCGTAGAACCTGCGATTATTGCAGCACTGCTAGGAGCAATGCCTACAGTCAAGCCGCTTACTAAAGGAGTTGCTAATAAAAATGCGATCGCTCCGGTACTGTTATTTAATTTCATGGTAATTTTCCTTAAATTACAAGAAGTTTAAGTGCTGTTATGGGTAATTTGTAGCGGTGGGTTTTGCTTACGTATTAATAATACCTTTTTAGTTAGAGATTTTTGTAAAACTATTGTAAAGAAATCTGGTGTTTGATTAAAAGTTTAAAGTAGGCCGCAACAAATGCTAAAAATACATGGTAGGAGAGCTAGGGCTGGTTTTGATTTAAATAAAATTACTCTTTAATCTAAAAAAGGTTAATTTTAAATAAATGCAATAAAAATTTATAATTAGTAGGGATAATATAATAAAGGACAAAGCAGAAAGAGTAATTATGTTGGAAATTAAAGACATTCACACCTACTACGGAAATATCCACGCTCTCAAAGGAGTATCGCTAACAGTCTCGCAGGGAGAAGTTGTGACATTAATCGGCAGCAACGGGGCGGGGAAAACTACGACTCTCCGCACGATTCAAGGACTGCTGCGCCCGCGCCAAGGCACTGTATTATTTGAGGGAAAGCCTTTAGAAGCACTATCTACAGAGGCGATCGTCCGTTTGGGGGTTTCTCAAAGTCCGGAAGGTAGGCTAATTTTTCCGCGAATGACGGTGCAAGAAAACCTGGAAATGGGTGCTTATCTCCGCAACGATACTCTCGGTATCAAGTCAGATATGGAAAAAGCATTAAATTTATTTCCCCGTTTGCGAGAAAGAATTAGTCAAAAAGGGGGAACTCTCAGCGGCGGCGAACAGCAAATGTTGGCGATCGCCCGGGCTTTGATGTCGCGCCCCCGCTTGTTATTATTGGACGAGCCTAGTATGGGATTGGCACCGATGTTAGTCAGTCAAATTTTTGCGATCGTCCGCGATATTAATGCTGAAGGAACAACTATTTTACTGGTGGAACAAAACGCCCGCATGGCTTTAAGTGTAGCGCACCGCGGCTATGTCATCCAAACCGGTCAGGTTGTAGTCGCCGGTACTGCTAGCGATTTGCAGTCAAATGAAACTGTTCGCAAAGCGTATTTAGGTGAAAGTTAAATAGCTATCCTCGTAATGGGTAATCCTGTATTATATCCTGTCCCGTTATACAACCATAATTCTGTTCGTAGTAAGGACTTTAGTCCTTATTAATTCATACATAGAGAGAGGACTAATACCAAATCCTGAGAAAGCTACCCCTTTTATCATTCGGCGGTTGAAACCGATGCATAGAGTCAAACTTTCGTCCACTCCAAGGGGACTAAGAGATAAAGGGGGTATTTAAGGCGGATTTGGTATAAAGTCCTCACTACAAACACTCGCTAATTACGGGCAAACCGGACATCATATTATATCGAGTCCGGTTAATTAAGCATCCTGGTTGCGGTTGGGGCGGCTTTACTTGGCTTTCTGACTTGTATTAGAGATTTTGGTGAACCCACCCCAAAGCGGATTTATGTTTATATTCCCAATTACCAATTACCAATTACCAATTATCCCAGTTGCGATCGCAACTTCCCCGTTTCCAATTCCGTCTCAAAAGCCGCCCGCACCTTTTCCCACTCCGCTTGAGCTTCCAACAGGCGAGCGCGCGCCGTACTCACATCAAAAACCTGTTCCCCTCCAGACTCAACCGCCACGCGGCCCATATACTCCAACTCCTTACAAACAGCAGAAAAAGACACGGCTCCTAAATTGGCGCTGCTCGACTTCAGCGTGTGAGAAGCCAGCTTCAAACTATCAGCATCGCCGAGAAAAATAGCCTCCTTAATGGTTTCTAACTGCTGTGGTGCGTCTAACAAATATATCTTAATCAGCTCCCCCAAAAAATCCGGGTCTTCCTCATCGTCTAAGTCGCGGAGATTGTGCCAAACATGAAAATCAATCGGCGAATCTGCTCCCGGTTGAACAATCGAATATCCAGCATCCTCACTGTCAAGTTTATCGGAAATATCTTGAGTTTTCCGCTCAGTAACGGTATCCAATTTATCCCGATGCAGAGGTGAGCACTTGCTCAAGGCGAGCGCCAACTCCTCCCGGCGCACGGGCTTAGTAATATAATCGTCCATACCTGCTTCCAGACACTTTTCGCGATCGCCCTGCATCGCATTAGCAGTCATCGCAATAATTCTCGGCTTCTTGTTAGCCGGCCATTCCTGACAAATGCGGCGCGTCGCTTCCAAGCCGTCCATGTTCGGCATCTGCACATCCATCAGCACAACATCGTAAGATTGCCGCTTCAGGGCCTCCAAAACCTCCAACCCATTAGCCGCAATATCAGCCCGATATCCTATCCTGTCGAGCAAATGCGTAGCGACTTTTTGATTCACCACATTGTCCTCGGCCAGCAAAATCCGAATCTGACTAGAATTAGCTGCATCCTGTCCGGCAGAATTGGTAGCAGCCTGCCTCAAAACAGCAGGCGTCCGCAGCACGCGGTGCTGTTCTTGAGAATTTTCAAAATACTTCAATCCCGAAGTCAAAGTCAGCACATTTGAAACTTCTCCCTTGCTGCTTTTGCCGCTAACATATCCAAAAACTTGCAGCAACACATTATAAAACTGAGACTGTTTTAGAGGCTTAGTTAAAAAAGCAGAAAAATGTACTTCTGTAGTTTCAAGTTTTTTCCAAACTTCCGCCTTGCTTAAATAAGTAAACAGCACCAAAGGTAGCGCAGCTTTGCGAGGGCTTTTAACTTTCATCCCATTTGGATTTATACCGCCGCCCGACAAATTGCTCAGCTCAAATTTCCGAATCTCCACAGCCAAAGCCACACCGTCCATATCTGGTAGATTCATCGCCAAAATAGCTAAATCCAGCGCCGAGTTTTCTTTGATGATTTCCAACGCCTCAGCACCCGAAGTTACAGCCACGGGTATCATGCCCCAAGATTCTGCCTGCCGGATCAAAACTTGCCGGTTAATGCTATGATGCTCGACAATTAACAATCGCTTACCAGCGGCAAATTCCGGTCTTTTTTCCTCAGCCCGAATGTCATTAGCTTCAGCAGTCACCGTGAAATAAAAAATCGAACCCGCACCCGATATCGACGGCGGAGTAAAATCTGCAGGCCACCTTCCAGCGATACTTGGTTTGCTCGCAGAAACTGCCGTTTGAGGCTTAGAACTTCTCGGATCAACCTGGCTGACAACCCACATTCTACCCCCCATCATATCGCTCAAACGCTGGCTGATAGCCAGCCCCAAACCCGTCCCGCCGTAATGTCGCGTTGTCGAAGCATCCACCTGCGAAAAAGCTTTAAACAGGCGATCGATCCGGTCTGGCGGAATGCCAATTCCCGTATCATGGACAGCAAATTGAATCTCGTACTGTCTGCTACGTGCCAACTGTCCCTGGTTAATTCCTAGCCGTTGCGGGTCTAGAATATTGATTGTTTCCGGCGAACTCTTAGCAGCTACCTGCTCAATTTTCTTAGCCGTACAGCAGACGACAATTTCTCCCGATTCTGTAAACTTAACTGCATTTCCCAGCAGATTTACCAAGATTTGGCGCAGCCTAGTGACATCTCCTAAAATGTTTTTCGGAACAGAAGAGTCAATAAAGTAAGCCAGCTCTAAACCTTTTTCTGATGCTCTCGGAGCCAGCAATTCCAGAGATTCTTCTATACAGTTTTGCAGCTCGAAGGGGCTGCGTTCCAAATCCAGTTTTCCCGATTCAATCTTGGAAAAGTCGAGGATATCGTTAATAATAGTCAGCAAAGCATCGCCGCTGGTGCGAATTGTCTCCACAAAATCCCGCTGTTCTGGAGTTAGTTCCATATCCAGCAGCAAGCCCGTCATCCCGATTACCGCATTCATCGGAGTGCGGATTTCGTGACTCATCGTCGCTAAAAATTCGCTCTTAGCTCTGTTAGCAACTTCCGCCGCTTGTCGCGCTTGATCCAAAGCTTCATTTTGCTCGGCTAACTGTCGCTGTCGCTCAACTTCCGTTTCTAAAAGTTGTGCTTGAGCTAACGTAATTCCGACTTGAGCGGCAACATCTTCTAACAGTTCAATTTCGTCTGGAGTCCACTGGCGAGTTGCATCGCACTGGTGCAACGTAATAATTCCATTCGGTTTTCCTTGATAGGAAGTGCGAACCGCCAACATAGATTTTAATCCGATGCGGCGGCACATCGGCCCCGAAGATTCGAGCAAAGGATCGGCAAACACATCGGGAGATGCCAGGGCTATATCTTCAGCGAGGAGTTTTTCTGTGTAGGGGTTATAAGTGACAGAAAGTTCTAAATCTAAAGCCGATTCGTGACCTGGTTCTAAGTATTCCGCGACGCAAGGAAGGTGGGGGTAAGGTTGGGAAATATAGGTGTGAATTGTACAGCGATTGACGCCAAATACCCGACCGATTTGGGTGGCGGTCGTCTGAAAAATTTCTTGAGTATCTAAGGTCGATCGTACTTTTTGAGTAATTTGTTTGTGCAGTAAAACGCGCTGGTACTGACGTTGTAAAGTTCGCTCTCGCTCTTCGCGGGCAATTTCCGCGCCGATGTAATTGCCCATCAACTTTAAAATTTCAAAATTCAGCGGTTTTAAAGGAGATTTAGTGGTGCGGGAACTAAAGCTCAAAGTGCCAAAAACTCGCCCTTGCACTATTACCCTCGTCCCCACAAACGCCTCCAACTTGCGCACGCTGTAAGCCGGGTGGTTGCGCCACTCAGTAGTGCCGGCTGATTCGATAGAAATAGGTTCGCTCGATCGCAAAACCTCTCGCTCGAAGGTTCTGCTCAAAGAAAAACCGTCTCCTTTAGCAAATCCAAAGGGAAAATCTTCCGGTACATAAGCCGCGATCACTTCGTAGCGATCGCCCAAAACCCTTCCCAACAGCCCGATATCCATCCCAAACTGACTGCAGCCCATTGCCAGCAACCGGAGCGTTCGATCGTCAAAAGAGCCTTCCGAGCTCACCATTTCCTCGTAGAGCGATCGAATTGCCCGCTCGCTTTCCCGCAGTTTCTCAACCCCTTCTACGCGGTTGCAGACATCGTGCAAAGTCCCTAAGATTCCCGTTATTTCGCCTTGGTAATTATGCTGGACTTGGGCATATATTTCAACAGCAATAAAGTTATCATTATTGTGAATTTGCAAGGAGTTTTTTGCCGACCCCGAGTTGTACTTAAATCGCAGTTCTCGCCGTTCAAATTCTGACTTACCCGACAGCAAAGACTCCAATAAATTTGCACATTGCGCCCGCTCATCTGGATGCACCCAATCTAAAAAATTAGTTGCCAAACTTTCGGAAACCGAAAAATTCGTAATTTCCGTCCAAGCGCGGTTGAGAAATGTCCAAACCCCCGCCGCATCTATCTGGAAAATTACTGTTCCTTTCAAAGATTCAAATAGTTGGAATTGATCCCGATCGTGAGCCGGTTTTTTGAGTTCTAACTGCTTGTTTGGAGTAATATCTGTATGAGTTCCTACTACCCGCAACGGTTTGCCCGTAGGGCTGCGCAAAACTTGACCCCGGTTCAGCACCCAGAGAGTGCTGCCGTCTTTGCAGTACATCCGATATTCTGCTGCAAAATCCGCTGTCTTTTGGGCGAAGTGATCTTCTAAAGCTGCCTTTACGGAGTCAATATCATCTCGGTGGATGCGACTCCACCATTCGGATCGGCGATTCGAGATTTCCCCTTCTTTGTAGCCGAGCATTTCTTGCCACCGCACCGAATAAAAAAACTCATCTGTTTCGAGATTCCAGTCCCAAATCCCCTGATTGTTGACTGCAGCGGGGAGATTTGGGCGCTCCTGGAAACTGTGAGGAGAAATTTCAGCCGCGAGGTGGCTATTTGCTGCCCTCCGCTGTATTTCTGCTGAAAGTCTTTTGTATTGAGCGTTGCTAGATTCTAGCTGGCGCTGCAAAGCGATCAAGCCAGAATGCAGAGATTTTGAATCCAGTGCTTGTAAAAGGATAGTTTTAGGATTGACAATCCCGATCGGGTGATTGCTTTCGTTGATGACTAATAAAGGTAACTGGCAGTAGTTTTTTTGCAGCAGGGCGACTGCTGCTTCCAGGGTAGAGTGCGATCGCACCAGCGGCGGCGAACTGCTGCAAATCGCTCCTGCTTTAATTTTGTTCGAGTCTCTTCCCAGGGCCTGCAACTGCACGATGTCCCGCGAACTTACCACCCCAACCAGTTTGTGAATGTTGGGATTTGGAAATTTGGAATTTTGAGCAGCACCAGTCGAGTGTTGTTCGGGGGTTTCAGTTATTAATACATAGGTAACATTGTGTCTGAACATCAGTTGCGCCACATAGCGAACCGAACAAGTAGCAGGAGCGTGAATAATTCCTGAGGCTGCGATTTGAGGGATTTGATAAAGTTTAATTAAACTCGCGGGCAGCTCTAATTTCGGATGCAGAATTGGCAGGGGCGGAGGGAACGCCAAACCCGCCGCAGGTGGCGAAGCGCTGCTAATTACTTTTTGTGTCGGTTCCCCAATTCCCTGCAACAAAAGCACGAAGCTTTGAGGGCTAATTAAACCGACAAGTTCTTCTGTGTCGCTGACGACGGGCAAATGACCGATCTGATTTTTCTCCAGCAGATTTGCTAAGGCAAAAAAGTCGGGGATTTCCGATTCTCGGGCTACAGTTACGGTTCTGATCATGATTTGCTCGATCGCAAATCCGCTCAAAGCAGCGCCGATGGAATTTAGCTGTACGACATCTCGCGTTGTAAAAATCCCCAGCACTGTCTGGCCGCCGGGATAGGGAGGTTCTGAGCCGTTGAGACGCAGCCTGTTGCCTCCTGCGTGTACCGAACGCGGTACGCCGTTGTAGAAACCAGAGTGTTCCCGCGATAGTGGGGAAGTCCCGTTTGTGGGATTTCCGAAGTGAGAATTCCCGCGTGGTTCTACCACGAGGACGTAACTGGCTCCTGTGCTGCTCATCAGCTCGATCGCCTCTTCTACGGGCGTCTCAGGGGTGACAGTGAGGGGATGGCGGTTAATGACCTGACTGAGGGAGGGAATAAACATCAGGGGGCATAAAAGTGATATTTGTTGGAAAAACCCGATCGCGAGCAGCAGGTTGATTGAGAGGCTTTACTCGCGAGATTTCCAAGCGCCCTCAAAGTTTCTGTACGATTAGACTCACCCATACTTCCAGCATCTTGGCATTGAAAATTAATTCGGTGCCAAATCCTGATAATTGACGGGTTCTGACTTTCAGAACCAATGCTATCTGCCAGAGGGCGGACATGAAGGCTGGCGGGGAATTCCTCGCTTAGCATAACTGCTGCGGGTTTACGAGCAAGAATTTCTGCGATTGTCTAGACTGCACCCTACTTTCTTGCCCTCAACGGAACTCTCGCTCGGATTCTGTTTGAGGCAAGATACCTGCACGCTACCAATTTACCAGCGACAGGAGGGGAATCACAACATGACGATTTAGGTATTGCAACTGTGCAATTCGGGGTTCAAGGGTTCAAGGGCTCGAGGGCTCGAGGGCCAAACCGGCCGAAAATAAATAATTCTGATCATAACTAATTCTATCTTATGGCAATTATGACCCCGAGGATTTGAGCTTCAATTCTAGCGATCGAACTTGATGAGAATAGCGCTGTTCCCCGGCACTGCAAAACTCGCATTACCACCCTTAAGGGTTAAGCTACCAGCAACCTCATCCATTTTCTGAGAACTGAACTCCCACACCGTGCCATTACCGGCTTTGAGCAGAGCCGAAATATCAGCATTAACGGTGTAAGATTTGGCTCTATCGTTGACAACCAGCAAGTAAACATTGTTGCTAGTATCGACAGTTGCAACTGCCATTAAATCCGAACTGTTAGTGATAGGAAAAAAGGTTGTTTTCCCGCCCTGCAAAGCCCTAATTCCCATCCGCAAAGCATAGTAGCCCGCGCGCCGCTCGCCAGAGGGTCCCAGCAAACCTTCTAGCACTCCCGGCTTTCCCCAGTCGTACAAACAGAATATGTGACTGCCGTAAATATAATTATCCCCCGGTTGGGAACCTCGAATCAAATTCTTAATCAAATTTAAAGCTAAAGATAAATTGTTATAGCTAACCTCGTAACTTCCCCATTCTCCTACCCAAAGCTGCGAGTTAGCGCGGACAGTACCTTTCATCCAGCCGCGCACTTTGCGGGTGTAGTTAGAAATATCTGCCTCGTAGTTGTGGACATTGACAGTATCGAAATAATTAGGAATTTCTTGCAAAGCACTAGCCGGCCAATTGGTGCCGCCTCGACTTTTCGGGCCGTGGATGCGGTAACTGCGCGAAGGCAAATAAGTTTTGTAAACAAAGTCGATCGCATCTTTTGCCACCTTAACCAATTCAAAATAGTCAGCCATAGTCCCGCCCCAACCCATAAGGCGATAGTCTGGTTCGTTGTGAATTTCCCAATCATCAACGCGGTAATCATTACGAACATTCAGCCAATAAACTGTAGCAAAAACGTGTTCCCACCACTCGTTCCAATCTTCTTTTGTGCGCGGCGGATTCAGTTGCAGAGCCCAACTCGGATTCCAGCCATTGTCAACATTCCGAATAGTCACCACCGGGCGAATATTTGCTTGTTTGAGACTATTAAAAATAGTTTTGGCATTGCCTTGCCAAACTGTGCCGGGTCCTCCCGACCACCAATAATCGCTACCCTGGGGCGGAGCGGTCATAATCCGATCCCAGGGCGCCCAATTAATTATATTTGGATTTGCCTTAATTTCGTCAATAGACGGCCAGCCGTATTTACCATCATCATCTTCAGCTTCCCATCGAGACATACCGCCGTAAATGCGGTATGTATTAATTCCCAAATCTTGCAAATCTTTGATGTCGAAATTGATATTGCCCTCGACTGCACCGATGTAGCGAGTGCTAACACCCGCAGCATTGCCGGAAAATTTAATTGTTTCGATGTTTTGAGCAAAAGTTGTCGTTCCGCTGAACAACCCTATGGCAATAGCCATTAAAACGCCGATTGTAAAATTCCGAATAGTTGTTTTTGATAACACTGGATTAATAACTAATGACAAACTGCCTAATACTTATTGACTAATTAACTTCAACCGACGCTGAAGTTTCCCCGCAGCCGTAGCAATTACGACCGCCAAAATCGGGTGCAGCGGCTCGCTGTAGCGAACTTCTGCATAAGTGAGCGATTGAATCAAAGTAAAATAGCCACAGACTAGCAACAGTGGCAAATACTAAGGAAATTTGAGCGCCAGTAAAACGCCGTGCTAGGATAAAATTTAGCGGTATGATTGTCGCCCCCAAAAAAGCTTGTACGTAGGCTACAGATGCGGGAGAACGACCAAAAATTGTATAGCATCCAGCCACAAAAAATGGATAAATTGGCGTCGGGCCCGGCCAATCAAAAAAATGGCCCTTCAGCACATCGTATCCAAAACCCTCATAGCCCGGTTCATCGCCTGTTAGACGGGCGGGGGTATCGGGGAGAGTTTGGTTGGTGCCCCACGCCCAATAAAGGCGGAATGCCAGTCCCAGCAGCGTCAAACAAGTCAGCGCCAAGACAATTATGCGGTCATTTCTTTGCTGCTGGGCTTCTGATATGTCAGGTGTCATAAAAACTGACTGAGAAAATTTGATTGGCTCGATCCCAATTTTTTAGGTTGGGAATGTCAAAAATTATAACGCGACCCATCCCAGATGGCTTAGCCGCTTTAGTAAAACTTTTAAAATACATAAAAGATCCGCATTATTTCTCAAAAGCCCCCGGATTTATTCCCTCGCAGGCTGATTGACGCGAGTAATACCCAATCCGGGATTTTTACCCCCTTAATTCTTTAGTCCGCTTGGAGTGGACTTCGTTTGTATAGTAGTGGTTTCAACCGCCGAGTCCCATTGGCGATTTTTAACGCGGATTTGGTATGATTCTCAAATCTAGAATCTCAAATCGGCTGACTGTGGACTATGCCCATGTAGCCGGATTATATATTATTTGCCGCCCGAGGTAAACGGAGCCATGGCTAATCTAACTCGAGTTGCGATCGAGTTTGTTAGCTGTTGTAATAAACAAGCGTTTACTATACCAATTTCAATAGTGAATATATAAAGTAAAATAGCACGGCTAGCAGTCAAAAGTGAAGGTTCATTTCGCACAACCACAGTAAAAACATAGGGTATCACAATTAACCCTATAAACTGCGTTAAATATAGTTCATAGGAAATAGGAGAAATCCCTGTTAAAAATCTCGGTATTAAGTCAGAGCAACTTATTAATTTTCTACAAACATTAAAGACAATTACAAATAAGCCAAATCCAATGAAAGCATCATAAAAAGACAGTCCCAAAGGTAAAACTACGCCGAGAAACTTTATTTCATTGAAAAATTTGAACGAAGCCATAATACCCAATATTTCAAAAAATATTCCTAGGGCTATTGTGGCTGGCTTAGTTAGGTAATTAATTAATAGAGTAGGATTACTTGCATAAACCTTTGCCATTGCCATTCCTAAAGAAAACTCAAATAACCTTGAAATTGCTAAATAGCCTGGATAAGCGAGCTCGCCTATTATTGGAAAATATACGTTAAAGCCTAACGTTAAAACTAAAAATGTGTAGGTAATTTTAATTAAAAAAGAAGTTAAAATAAACTGTTTGATAGAAAACTTTTTTAGAAATATAAATAGCAAAAAGAAACACAAATAAAATTGAATGAGTGGAAACATAAACCAAGAAAATGGTATTGCTTTATCGAGAATTATAAAACTTCTCCAAAATGACCACCAATCAAAATAGCCAAAAAACAAATTTGACCTTAAGGGAGGAATTATCCAAGATACAGCTAAAAGTATCCAGTAGGTAGGGTAGAGCCGGAAAAATTTTTTCCTCATAAAGATGCTCCAGCCTTCATCAGGTTTTAAAATTCTTGAATAAGTCAGTCCAAAACCACTGAGAATGAAAAAAATATGAACTCCCTGATATCCAAGCATGAAAAATATATTCAGCAAATCAAAAACTATATTGCCCACAGTATTAAATGGCAGGGGAAAAAACTTTGGCAGCGTCGTGGCTAAACCCACTACTTTTTGATACTCAAAAAAGTTGCTGAATCCCAAAAATGGAGGGAGGACATTGAAGTACCAATAATGAATCCCGATTACCCAGCAGGCAGCAAAGCCTCTCATCATATCTAATTCTTGAAATCGATTATACTTCATCAATAAAAATCTCCGTTTAATTCAAACTTATAGCAACAGTCAGGACAGTTACAATATCAAGCCTAGGATGTACTCGATCGCTCCTAGGATTCGGCAATAATTCTAGTCTATGTCATAAGCGCCAGCCCTGTCTGGGGCGCGTGAAGAAGACTCTCAAACCCTTGAAATCTCCAAGGCTGCGATCGTCAAATCTTCTTCTTTTAACAGGTGATTACCAATAAACTAGGTTTATTGCCGATCGCCAGCCGATAGGATCGGGTAAAGCCGGTCGATCGCACCAATACGCTAGGAGGGCAGTGCGCCCTTACAAACTACGAGATTTGAAGCGTTTGAGGTACTTCTATACCAGGCTCGGCAGTCACGCCAGACAGGGCTGGTCATCAGCGCCAAGCCGATCGCTTTTGCCGCATAACCTCCGCGTGAACCATCGCTAAATTATTGCACGCTGGGGTTATGCGGCGATGTTTTTGCCCCACGGATTATATCTAATGTCAGAGAATTCCAGCCGACGATCGCATCTTCAGACTGGCGAGTCGGGGCGCCAGCCGATTCCCTAGGGGATAGCTTGGGTAGCGCGTACTTTCCGGTTGCAGTGGCGATCGGATCACAGTTTCTGGCAAATTACAACTAATAATGTATGTACGAGCGATCGAACTAACTGCCAGACAAACGAAAACTCAACCCGGATTCCAAGACTTAGGCAACTTTAACTTCCCGGCGTTTATTAAAAATAATGCTCAAGAGCTAGTTGCGACAAGAATTTTAAGCTTAGCCTGTCAGCAGCCGAGTTTTCTTAAACACTTCTTAAGAAATACTATTAAAAAAATTCTTATTAAGGAAAACGGCTGACAACTAAGTTGAGCCTCGAAACTATTATCAATAGGTAGTTGTAGAGATTATTGAGATTCAAAAAACAATCATTTTGCCAAAGCTAGTTAATTTTTATTAGTAATAGGCTTTAGAATCTACTTCGTCGCCCAAAACAATGACAGCCTCATCACAGGCGACGGCAGGGGTAGAATTTTTGCAGACACAGGTAAAGACATTATTAATGCCCCAGAAGCAGCAAGCAGCATCTTCGGTGGCGAAGGCAATAAAATCATCACCGGCAGCCCCGGCGACGATATCATCTACGCCCAAGCAGGCAACGACATCATCAACGGCCCATTCGGCAACAACCGCATCGCAAGAATGCCTCGGCAACAATCGCGTCATCACAGGTAGCGGCAACGATTTTGTCACCGCAGGCGACGGCAACAACCAGATGTATATCGGTCAAGGCGATGACAACATCAACGCAGGCGATGGCGATAACCTAATCAAACTCGGAACTGGCAACGATGCAGTTTCCGCCGGCAATGGCAGCGATCGAATCGTTCTCGAAGCTGGCGTTGGTTCCGTTAGCATATTTGGATTTAATCCGATCGCAGATAAACTGCGCTGAGGTGGTAGCCTCGCGGGCAAATCCATCTCCTTTGTCACGCCCACAAAGGCAGCACTCTCGTCAAAGCCGGAGATGACTTGTTGGCAACAATCAAAAGAGACTGGGAACGAGGAATGAGTTAGTCATTAGTCATCAGTCATTAGCCAACAGCTTTGAGATTACACCCACTTCCCCAATACCACGCGAATAGTACCGTCTTCTAAAGTTTCTTCTTCTTCCACTGCAAATCCCTGCTCCGGCACTGTTGCCATCAAAGCATGATATCCGTAACGCTGAGTTAACTCGTTCAACCACTGCCGAGAATATCTGTAAGCTCGATCGTATGCTGAAATAATCGCTTCAAACTGCCCGTCTTTCTGCTGCTTGAAGCCCATATCGTTGCTGGCGGCTCCTAGATATTGGCGCCGTACAATTACCTCTGCTTTCTCGGGACGTACATCTCCTTGAAACCCATAAAGAGGCTGACCTGTTTCGTGTACCTCAACCCGAGCGAATCCTACATCTGCCAGCGCTTTTACTAAGGCATCTCGATTCTTAATCTGCGTCTTAATTGAAGTAAAGTGTGACATAAAAACTAGAGTTTGTGATACTTTTGATATAATTATAATATATACAGGACTTGCCCAACAAATCCTGGGCTACTCTATATGTAGTAAGGTGGGTCTTGCTGTCCTGCGGTGCGATCGCGCTTTAAAAAACTTCAAGCTGAATTATTTTTCCATTAAAGGGCGATTTTTAATTATCTTTTATTGTAGTTTTTTAGCGGATATCGTGCTTTCATGGCTGACTCACTCCAACGGTAATCTCAGCGACGTTGAAAGCCTAATCGCAGAAACTGCCGATCGATCGGAGGGAGATCCGTAGGGAGAAATTGACACAACAAAGCAGTTTCAACCCCTCCTCGAACCACAACCGATAGGCCAGAGTAAGGCGATATGCGGTAAGTTGAAATATAAACACAGATACCTAAAAAAAATCTGCGTCGATCGGCGCTGACCTGCGATTAAAAATATCTCCTCTGTAAAAATCAAGCTAACGTGCAATTAAGACAATGTATTGAGGGCGCGATCGATCGATAAATCCCTCCTCTTCCAGCCTAGCCATCAGCCGCGTTACTGTAATCCGCGTAATCCCAAGTGCTTCGGAAATCTCCTGGTGAGTTAATCTCAAATCAATTAACAGTCCTTGTGCGACTTCGCGACCAAATTTTTGTCCCAACCAAATTAATAGTTGCAGCAGGCGTGAGTGCAGAGATTCGCTGCGAACAATGCAGAAAAATGCTTGATTTTGCCGAACGTGCGCCAAAATTTCATCTAAGGATCGATCGCACGAATTTGCAGGAATGTAGCTAATTTCTACATGAGTTTTGCACTCAATTTGATAAGGTTGGACGCCTGACAGCGGCTGACCGAGCACGTCCCCAACTCCCCAATATCCCAGCGTAATTGGTGTCCCCTGCTCGTTCCAAGTCACCGTTCGGACAGCTCCCCGTTCTATTCGCAGCAAGCCTTTAGAAGGCACTGGCACTAACTGACGGCAGGTGAAAGTCTGGTGTCTGAAACTAGCGTACAAGGCTGGAGTGTAGGTGGAAAGAGTCATGGGATTCACCGCTACTTTGAATACAATATGCAGTTTAGACTAATTGATAATTAGTGTCAATTAGCTGATAGGCGATTGCAGGTATTACCTTCCCCTTGGCAAGAGAGGGTTGTGATTTTTTGCAACAGTTGCGACGCTGGGATTGCTAAGCCTGAAACCCTTTGCGCCTGCTGTAGGAGTGGTTTCTGAACTTCAGAATATCGGTGTCCGGGTGGTAAAGAGTATAAGTGGCCCGATCGGGCGATCGACATTTCCCACTCCAATCACCTGCCACGGGGTTGTAGAGACCGTTGACAGCGACTCTTGATAGTCAAGAGTTGGCAGATGGTTATCGATCGTACTTTCATGTAATTGATACTCAAAGGCAAAGCCCGATCGCCCGCCCAATAAAGATTGTAGGTTGACTGATGAATATAATGATAATTATTATTAATAAAATTTTAGAGGCGCTACTGCGAACTTTTGTGACAAGCATCACCGAATTTCGCGAGCCCAGTCTGGGACATATACATTTTCACAACAGTCGGGATGAAAACGAAGTGTATAGACGGCAATCCAGAAGTCTGCTTGCAAAGTGGAAGAAATCGGCGATTTCCAACACTGGCACAGCGTTGTCGTCAAGGGGCATAACGCCTCACCTAGCAGCAAGAGATCGATCGCGCGATGCAATTGGCCAAAAAAGACAACCCCACACTTTCACCCGCCATCAATCGCACCTGGATTGACTCTTGGGGGGGTGCGGAGGTAATCGCAATCTACCGCATTCACCCCAGCGAAATCAGCGGGCGCACGGCGGAGGGAATCAGCAGTCGGTGAGAGTCGAGACATCGAGGTTTAGTAGAGAAATTAGGACTCTTTTGAAACCGGCTTTTTTACGAGAATACTTAATTAAGAGTTTCCATCTCAGTAAAAAAGCTGGTTTCTGAGTGTCAGAGTGCGTCCAAGACTGGAATTACTAAAAAGCCCTCCCGGGGGAAAACCCTGCGCCAGCGGAAAATAGTGCCAAATATCAATTCAAACAGCTTTGCTTGCCAAAAAATCTCTCATGTACCGATTCACTAACTGCGGCTGTTCCTGCTGCACCCAGTGGCTGCAATTAGGAATGTATTGAATCTGAAAATCCCGCACGTAATCTGCGGTTCCATAGGTTAACTCTTTGCCGAGGGCGGTATCTTTTTCTCCCCAAATCATCAGCGTCGGAACTTGCAGCACGCTCCAATTCTGGCGCTCGAGAAATCCGCTAGCAATATTGCGGTAATAATTGATAGTAGCAGTCAAAGCGCCCCGTTTGGCAGCCGCATCTTTGTAAGCTTCGATATCTGACGGGGTAAAGGTGTTTTTGTCAACTGTCGTACCTTCCAAAGCAGCAGAAATTGCCTGATAGTCGCCCAACTGAATTAACAACTCCGGCAAAACTGGCAACTGAAACAACAAGATGTACCAACTTCTCAGCATTTGTTGAGGAGTGCGTAGCCCTTCAGCAAACTTTGCCGGATGTGGTAGATTCATCACAATTAACTTATCCACCATTTGGGGATAAGCATAAGCAAAACTCCAGGCGATCGCGCCTCCCCAGTCGTGACCAACTAAGACGCAACTTTCGTATCCCAAACCCTGAATAATTCCCTTGACATCTTGCACAAACTCTGCCATCACGTAAGCAGATTTATCCTGAGGTTTGTCGCTGTCGTTGTAACCCCTGAGATCCACAGCGACAACTTTATAATCTGATGCAAATTCCGGGATTTGATGCCGCCAAGAATACCAGAATTCCGGAAATCCGTGCAGCATCACCATCAGCGGCCCAGAACCTTGAGTGACATAGTGCAGTTTGATGCCGTTTGTAGCGATAAATTCGTGTTTCCAAGCAGCTTCTAGCACAGACATATTTGATGCTTCCTCTAGCTTTCGAGATATTGTAGCAGTTCCTCTCTTTGAGAGAAAGTAACTTTAGGCATATCTAGCCATTCTCCCAGCACTTGTAAACTCTTCCTTTTCTCTTCCTTTGTGGAACAGGCGTCCCGCCGCTGGTTCTTCGCCAAAGGGGCGCGTAAAAAAAAGCCGCTCGCCCGTTTCCCGAAAAGATTGCTATCTCAGTCAAAATATTAGTATAATGTTGCTGGCATCCCGACAACTGTTAAGCCAAAAATCACTTAGTTTCGAGCGGGCGATAACCCCGATTCGCAAAAATTTGAGGTGTTGTGAGGGTGCAAGTTAAATAATTCAGAGCTGGCGAGTGTACTAGCAATTAAAGGAGTTAATACCATGTCTGGCGATCGCCTGCAAAACATTGTTAACCGCTTGACAGATCGTCTCAAGCGCGACGTATTAATTGAAACATCCCTCTATGAAACTCGAGAAATTTTGCAGAGCGATCGCGCGGTGCTTTATCATTTTTACAAGCAGTGGCAAGGTCGAGTGACTTACGAGATGTTGAGTGCGATCGAACTCTCAATCTTGGGTTCAACGGGGCCAGATGAGTGTTTTAACGGCGACTACGCTGCTTTGTACGAAGTCGGCAGAGTTAGAGCAATTGCAGATATTGAAGTAGAACCAATTAACCCATGCCACCGAGATTTTCTGCGTAGCCTGAAAGTTCGCGCCAATTTAGTTGTGCCAATTTTAACAAACAAAGGACTGTGGGGGCTGTTAATTGCTCATCAGTGCAGCGGGCCCCGCACTTGGTTGGGATCGGACATTGAATTCATGCAGCAACAAGCACAAAATATGGCAATGTCTCCGACAATTCAAGATAGTTAATCTTTCATCCAAAATCCCGCTTTATGACAGTTGGGGTTAATTGTCTGTGCGATCGAATATTACCAACCAACCAAAATATGGTCTTCTATTGTTAAGCGGGAGTTTGTACCGACTCCTAGGGCTGGATGAGAATCTCAGCCGGAATCCCTAACTCTTGATTCAGCTTCCGATGTCATAACGGATTGAGACAATCAGCCGTAAAATGCAGCGGCGAGAAATAACCTCGAATTCATCACCAGTGGTTTTTGCTTGTCCGCTGCCATAAAGTCTTACCCCTAGCGCTTATGGTGACTGGCTTTCATCCTTTTTAATTAGCCTTACACAAGCGTGGATCGTTGCCAGAGAATAATAGAACATCCAATTATACCAAATGGCTTTGTCATAATCCTGCTTTTGGCCATCCTTGTGGTGTCGTATTGAATAGTTATTAGCTATATTAAATAAATCACTCTCGGCTTGGTTTAATCCTACTGTCTTAATGTGAGCACGCAGAAACTCCAAAACAGCAAATAAGTCTCGGATTGCATCATACTTTCCATCTAGAGATGAGCGAGAACGTCTAAATTTAAGAATTGCGGATTCAACTCGCTGCTCAACATTTTTAGGATCGTAAGGAGGCAATTTTTCAAGAACTAAGTCCTCCAATCCTTGCTCGGGAAGTTCTAGAATTTCACCATTTTCGGAGAGTTCATATCCCTCTCTATAATCACACAAGAGGTGATTAATTCTCTCTCTAAATTCTTGCTTACCAGCGGAGGTTTCATAATAATCTTCATACTCATCGAGGTATTTATTGTATCCATGAGTATGCTTAGAAACACAATCGTAAAGAAACTCGATGACATCAAATAAGTCATCCTCTGAATAATTATTACATTTTTCCTCCACTGGGAATAAGTCAGATTTCCTGATGGCGAGGAACATTTGTGATTCTATGTCAGCACCTAGCTTGCCTGGGACAGCTCCATACTTTGCATAAAAATAATCGTTCTTTAGAAAATCAAGATATAAAGTTTTGAAAAGTTTAACGAACATGGGTAGCTCGAGGTGAATCGCCTCAGGATTTTTGCCAGTACGATGAGAATAGTATTTCTTCATGAACGATTATCCCAATTTTGTAAATATATCCGGAGGGGCGAAGGATTCGCACCTATATTCTATCAATTATACGACGTATTTTAATTGTAGGGTGCGTCAGGTGAGTTTCTTAAACGATTATTGAAGGTTTAAATATCTGACGCACTTTACTAATTAAACCAGCCTGATCGCGGCGATCGCATATTACCAAGCAACCAGAATCCTGTCCCAATCGAGCCCGATATTCCTCTAACTGTTCCACACTTTTGTCTCTAGGAATATTTGGTGGCAAGGAGTTTTCGGATGCTGGGGGAGCGAAACCCAAGAATGATATCTTGAGGAGACACGCCACGTTGAATCAGTTCTCGATCGATATAGATTTCGGTACTGTTGTGTTGAATCCAGATTTGATCTTCGATGATATCGAGCTGCATGGCACACCCATAGATGCGATATTCGTCGCGCCATTCGTTGTGCATAACGAGGTATCGATCGCGGGCTATATCGAAGATTAGCTGAGCATTTGCGTCATTTTTAGAAAAGTCTTCGAGAAAATCACAAACAATTTTGCGGTATTCGTTTAGTCTATCCATTGGTCGATCGCCTCACGAGTTGGATTGTAAATAATTAGTCGAATTTCATAACGTTCGATGACAGTTTTTGCGGGTTCAAATCTGAGAAACATTTGGTAGGTATCGGTGGGCACTGCCAGATACAGCATACGTTCTGGTTCGCTAGAGACTTCAATGGCAACGCGATAGTTGAGGAATTGACCGAGGGCAGTGTGGAATTCAGAAATGGTGGAGCTACCTGCGAAACTTTTGACTTCTACAGCTATTTTACGTCCTTCTTTTTCAGCGGCGATCGCTTCTTCGGCTGCAAGATCGATGTAGACATCAGCAACACCATAGCGTAACTGGTAGGGATCGTGGGTAATCTTCCAGCCATCTTTTTGTAGGGCGATTCTGACCGTGTTGTGGAAGAGATCCTTTGCCATTTTTAGATTGTACCCAAGGATTTACATCGGACACTATTAGTACATATTATACCAGAATATTACGCACGAATAACTGTAACCGATCGCCCCCTTAGAGTAGTATTAATTTCAGTTGTAAGGTGCGTCAGATATTGTAACTCTCAATAATCGTTATAAAAGCTCACCTGACGCACCCTACAATTGGATTTTAGTATGCCAATTGCATAATAATTCCTGTTAGTATTAACTAACGGCTACAGCCTCCCCCAAAGGATGCTGCTGCAAAACAGCTTGCAAATACTTCCCAGTATAAGACCTCTGATTTGCCGCCACATCCTCCGGCGTTCCCGCCACAATAATTTCGCCGCCCTTATCTCCCCCTTCCGGCCCCAAATCGATCGCCCAATCGCAGCACCGAATCACATCTAAATTGTGTTCGATTACCAAAATTGAATTCCCCTTGTCCACCAATCTTTGCAGCACATTTAACAAATGGTGAACATCATAAAACGACAAACCTGTTGTCGGTTCATCGATCAAATAAAGCGTCTTCCCAGTAGCGCGGCGCGACAGTTCCGTTGCCAATTTTACCCGCTGCGCTTCGCCCCCAGAAAGCGTCGGCGCCGGCTGTCCCAACTGAATGTAACCCAAACCAACATCAACCAAAGTTTGCAGTCTGGCGCCCGCCCTGGGAATATTTTTAAACATCTCCAAAGATTCCTCTACGGTCATGTTCAAAACATCAGAAATCGACTTGCCTTTGTACTTCACTTGCAGCGTTTCCCGGTTGTACCGTGCACCCTTGCAAACCTCACACTGCACGTAAACATCCGGCAGAAAATTCATCGAAATCACGTTCACCCCTTGGCCGCCGCAAGCTTCGCACCTTCCCCCTTTCACGTTAAAAGAAAACTGCCCCGCTTTGTAACCTCTTGCCTTCGCTTCAATGCTTTCGGCAAATAAATCGCGAATCACGTCAAAAACTCCTGTGTAAGTAGCGGGATTAGAACGCGGAGTGCGACCGATGGGAGATTGATCGATGACAATTACCTTATCAACCACATCCTCTAGAGAGCGTTCCCCCTTCGTTTTGAGGGCGCCCATATCGGGCGGTAAAGGCACTTTTTTGGTGAGATAGTGTTGCAGCGACGGGTACAGCAATTCATTGATTAAAGTGGATTTTCCCGAACCGGAAACGCCTGTGACGCAGACGAGTTTTCCCAGGGGAATTTCCACATCGATATTTTTTAAATTGTTCCGCGTCGCATTTGTGATTGAGAGAGCTTTGCCGTTGCCTTTTCTCCTTTCATTAGGCGTTTCAATTACTCGGTTTCCCGACAAATAAGCCCCGGTCAAAGATTCCTCGGCCGCCAGCAAGTCTGCTAAACTTCCTTGCGAGATAATTTTGCCACCGTGAACGCCTGCGCCGGGCCCGATATCGACAATGTGGTCGGCCGCTCGCATGGTTTCTTCATCGTGTTCTACGACAATCAAAGTATTGCCTAAATCGCGCAATTTTGTTAAGGTTTGCAGCAGGCGAAAGTTGTCTCTTTGGTGGAGTCCGATGCTCGGTTCGTCCAAAACGTAGAGAACACCCGTCAAACCCGAACCGATTTGAGTCGCCAGCCGAATTCGCTGGGCTTCTCCGCCAGAAAGCGTCATTGCTGCGCGGTCTAAAGTCAGGTAATCTAACCCGACATCGAGCAAAAATTGCAGCCTTGCTTTGATTTCTCTCAGGGCTAAGTCGGATATTTGGAATTGCCGATCGCTCAATCCCAAATTATTTACTCGTTCGCGGCATTCGCGAATCGAAATACTGGTTAAATCCACAATTCCGTACTGTCCCAACCGCACCGAAAGCGCCTCAGTTTTCAAGCGCTTGCCGTGACAAACCTCGCAAGAGCGATCGACCCGATATTGTTCCAACTTTTGCTTGATCAAATCAGAACCAGTATCGTCGTACTGGCGCTGCAACATGGCAATCACGCCATTAAAATCTCTCCTCAAATCAGTGCTGCCGTCGCGCTTTTTATTTTCTGTGGTGGGCTTTGACTCCTTGCCGTACAAAATTACCCGCTGGTGTTCCGGCCTTAATCGATACCAAGGAGTGTCGATATCAAACCCGCAAGTCTCAGCAATACTGAAAAGCAAAGAAAGATAATAAGAATTGTCTTTGTCAGACCAAGGCGCGATCGCACAATAAAGAGGCGCTTTCTCGTCGGGAACTACCAACTCCGGCGCAAAAGTCCGCAAACTCCCCAAACCGTGGCAGTTCGGACACGCGCCGTAAGGCGAATTAAAAGAAAATAACCTGGGTGAAAGTTCCTCCATTACCGCGCCGTGTTCGGGACAAGCAAAGTTTTCGGAAAATACGATCGGCCCCTGTGGTTCGGAATTTTCATCATTCGGTAACTCTTCAACGATCGCAACTCCCTCTGAATGGCGCAAACAAGTTGCCAGAGAATCAACTAAACGTTCTTCTAAACCGGGTTTTTTAATTAACCGATCGACAACTATCTCGATATTGTGCGTTAGATTTTTATCTAATTCGATATTTTCCGAAAGTTCTAAAATTTCTCCGTTAACTTTGACGCGAATAAATCCTTCCGCAGCTAAACTCGACAATAATTTGCGGTGAGTGCCTTTTTTTCCGCGCACAACTGGTGCCAGAAGGTGAAAGCGAGTCCCGTCGGGAAGTGCCATGACTCGATCGCACATTTCATCAATTGTCTGCGGCGCAATGCAGCGATCGCAAATCGGACAGTGCGGTTCGCCGGCTCTGCCGTAGAGCAATCTGAGATAATCGTAAATTTCTGTAACAGTGCCAACAGTCGATCGCGGGTTGTGAGAAGTTGACTTTTGGTCGATCGAAATAGCCGGACTCAAGCCTTCAATCGCGTCCACATCGGGTTTGTCCAACTGTCCCAAAAACTGGCGCGCGTAGGCGCTGAGAGACTCGACGTAGCGGCGCTGTCCCTCAGCAAAAATTGTATCGAAAGCGAGGGAAGACTTACCAGAACCCGAGACGCCAGTAAAAACGATCAGTCGATCGCGCGGCAGTTCCAGATCGATATTTTTCAGGTTGTGCTGTCTCGCACCGCGAACCCGAATCGTATTTTGGTTGTTAGAGTGAGAATTCGTCACATTATGCCCGTTGCGGGATGCACTTGGCTGGCTGTTTGAGGTTTCGGCGCGTTGGGACATGAGAGTAGTGCAAAACAGTGCTTAACCATCTTAGCGCTGCCGATCGAATAGCTGGCATCCAAACTCAAGAATATCAAAGAATTGTCAAATAAGTTTCCGTCGGCCCGTCCGGCAAAACCTTCAAACTTTGATGCTTCAAATCCACTTCTATTCCCAGCGCTTCCATCGGAATCACGCCTAAAAGGGGCGTTTTCCCCTCTGGCAATTCCAAACACTCAAAAGTTCCTTCGCGCCCGCACAGAGAAATCGAAGCATCCCGAAAAATCCTCGCCTCACTAATACCCGTGGCTGTTTCCACAACCACTTGCTTGAGGATTTTCAAACCCAGTCTGGCGATGACATCTTTAGGCAAACACAAAGTAGTCGCGCCCGTATCCACCAAAACATTTTCTAGAGTAACAGACCTCACTTGCTCGATTGGGATCAGACCATCTTCTGCTTTAGCTTCATCGATCCGATTCGTAATTACTAGGGTGGTGATAACTTTTCCCATTAGGGTTTCCGTAGTTGTTTCCATTACGTTCAGATTCTCATAAATAGCTGCTTTAATTTTAGCACATATTTCTACGAATAGTAGGGCAATGTACTTTCTTTGCTCCGCTCCACCAGGTTGCTATCTGTCTCAAAACAATCCAATTATTGCACGCCAATAAACTTGTGAGTTTGCAAAGATAACCTGTAACTAGGATGCTCTTTTAGTAATTCTAATATAATCGGAATTGCTGATTCTTTCGAGTTCCATTCCGGTTGCAAAAAAACCTGACTTTTAACATTTTTTCTCAAATGATTGTAGTAAAAATCAACTTCTTCGCCAGTGCTAACTACCAACTTAATTTCATTAGCTCTAGTCCAGAAACGCTCTTGCACCGGATATTTAGGATTAACGTGTTCCTTAGGAGAAAGAGTAATCCAAGCCTGGGGAGAAACATCCTGCCAGCAAGCGCCCGAAGTTTCAATACTCACCTGCTTGTCAGCTTGTAACAAAGCTTCAACTAACTCCGGCAAATCCCGGTGAATGAAAGGTTCGCCGCCAGTAATGACAACCCTCGGAGACTGCAATTGAGCGAGCAATTGTGCGATCGACTGCGGCACAGACGGCAAACCTTTGCCCCCATTTGCGTAACCCGTGTCGCACCAAGGACACCGCACAGGGCAACCGGCCAATCTGATAAAATCAACTAAAGTCCCCGTCCAGTAGCCTTCGCCTTGAACAGTACACTGAAAAGTTTCGTGAATCGGTAATTTTACCTGCAAATTTGAACCCAGCATTTGCGCCTCTGATTAACTAAAAAATACATCATTCTGTAGGGTGCGCCCTCCGCACCTTACTCTATACTTTTGAGTTTCTAGGGTGCGCCACGCGCACCTTACTCTATATATAAAACTGACTGGTATATTCTTGAATAATTAGCAGTTTGTGGCAATTTAAAAATGAACCGCAAACCGCAAACAACTCTTTAATTATGCTGTTCAGGTTCCATCAGAGTAGCCCAGCGACGTTTCAATGCCAAAGTCAGCCCGTCACCAATGGGGACAACACTGAGAGTAACTCTGGGATCCTTACGCAATTTGTCGTTGAAACTACGAAGGGCGGTGGTACTTGTGTCTTGTACTTGAGGGTCAGCAACTCGTCCAGACCACAGAACATTGTCAATTACAATTAAACCGCCATTGCGTACAAGTTGCAGCGACCTCTCAAAATAAGCCTCATAATTTTCTTTATCGGCGTCGATGAAGGCAAAATCAAAGCTTCCTGCTTGTCCCTCGGCTATTAGTTTGTCGAGAGTATTTATTGCTGGGCCCAACTGCAAAGAAATCTTGTTTGCGACACCCGCAGCTTCCCAATAGCGTCGCGCGATCGCAGTATATTCCTCGCTGACATCGCAAGCAATAATTTGACCGTTAGGAGGCAGCGCTAAAGCTACGCACAGCGAGCTATAACCAGTAAAAACCCCTATTTCTATGGTTTTTTTCGCTCCCATAAGCTGCACCAGCAGTTCCATAAACTGACCTTGTTCGGGAGCTATCTGCATCTGGGTCATAGGATGCTTAGCCGTTTCTTCCCGTAGTGAAGCGAGAATATCGGGTTCCCGCAGAGAAATAGATAACAGATAATCGTAAAGTTGATTTTCTAGGCCAAGAGTTGAGTTCGCCATCGGTTTGTCCTTGCTGCTGACTTTTGATTTTAGATGGTAGACGCGCCGTTAATTGAAATCCGAGACTGTAGAGTTAATTTTGGCGCCTATTTTGCTGTGGCTGATGACAGGTTGCAGTAGCAGTGTCTCGGTTACACAGAGGCAACTTGCAAAACGCCCGATCTACTTCCAAATCAGTTTATCTCAGCCACAGGTGATTTAGCAGCTCTGGAAAATAAAAATCGATAGAAGGGAGCGTTTTGAGATTGCTGGGTTCGTCCCCATGCGTAACGCCGTGAGTGATACCAGTTAAAAAGATGAATGCAACTGTAGACAAGCTGCAAACCCATACACAATCAGCCATTCCCCATCTCAAATCTAAAATCTCAAATGTCAAATGCTATGAGTTGGGGAGAAAGTGGCTTGATCCCGATCGCTCAATAGATGAACTGCGCCCAACATAAGTAGTCAAAAGCGATTGAAATGAAGCAATCGCAGAGGTTGTGATTCGTTTAGATTTTCTTACATTGTAAACTTTTTTCCTGTCGCTCTCCTTAATCCCCAATGACTAATTATTGAGAAGTTACGCACTCCCAAAAAACAAACCGTTTCATTTAACTATTAGACATCTCCAAAAAACCAACTATCGTTGAATTGCAAATATATTATAATGGAGATCTATGTAAAAAAAATGAGTCAACTTCGCGAACACATAGAAAGACATCCCTCAGAAACTACTCGGCTATTGGGTCTAGACTATGACCAACTTATAGGACTAATTACTCACGCAGAAAATCTGTATAACCAGCCGAAAAAAGTTCACGATAATTCTAAAATTCGCATCATCAAAGCAGAAATGCTAAGGTTTCTGCGTTAATTTAGGGTTTTTGCCAAGTGTCTTCAATTCCGGGGGGGTTGTATCGGTAGTGAGCCAGTGTATATAGCCTTTCTCAGTAACATGACGTGCTCTGGCGGGCATAGGGCATAGGGAATAGGGCATAGGGCATAGGGCATAGGCATAGGACTCGCCCCCATACCTCACTTTCTTGAGAACCGCTATAGTTCCTCTTTTGTCTGCCAGTAAGGATTGCAGTTGGGGCAAAATTGCTGTTGTGGTGAGGGCGATCGCGGCTTGGGAATCGGTTGCAACTGATACGGCCGTTTGAAGTCGGGCTGCGTGGCGCTGATTGCGGGGCGGGTAAGCTGGGACTGCGATCGCCCCTGCGTACAAGCATCCGAAAAAAGCCGCAATATAGTCTAGTCCTGGCGGATAAAGCAATAAGGCGCGTTTGCCGCTAGCACCTAAAGCCTGAAGTTGAGCTGCGATCGCTCGGCTGCGACATCTAATTCGCTGTAACTCAGGCGATCGCCTTCTGTTTCTCCGTCTTTCAGAAAGGTAAAAGCTAGTTGGTCAGGCTGGTGCAGACACCTGTAGCGCAACAAGTCTACACCTGTCAAACTGTTACTAGAGATTTCTCGAAAGTCCTTGAAAAGTTGAGCCATTCTACTTTTTGCACTCATTGCAACCCGAAAATCTTGAGTTTTGCGATCGCCAAACTGATGGCCGCGATCTTCTCTCAAAAGGTTATTCTTTAGCTACTGCTAAAAGTTATTAATATTATTTTTTGATTAGCCTTTACACTGTAAGTCTAAAATATTGATTTTGCAAATAGTAATTGATAATTATTTTTCAAGTAATCCCTCAATAGTCATAAGTGACCTGACAGTACCCAAAGCGGAACGATGCAGTCAATCGACCAATTTTAGGGTATTCGCAGCTTGGAGTGAGTCACGCAGACGGCAGGGCCCCCAAAATCGCCAGCATAAACCAGCGTGCAGTTTGATAAAACTTGATAAAATTAGCAATAAATAAATTTGACTTATTGCTTGATATTAGCAGCAGCCTTATTTTATTTTGATGAGGCTACTACTAATAATTAGTAATAAATCACTGGGTTGTTGACCGCGATCCGAGTGTATCGTCGCTCTTGTCAAGAAACTGGATTCAAACTGCGACCACAGATAGCTGCGCCTGTTACTGACAGGCTTAGTTTTCGTGTTTGTTTGGGTAGATTTTCAGCAGAGTACGAGCCGGGAGTGCAGATCCATCGGTGCATTCACTCTTACAGATGGTCTAGCAGCTCAAGTTTTTAAGTGTGTGGTGTGAATGAAAATGAAACTTCGTGTACCTTTTTTATGTGTTGCACTGCTGAGCGTTGGTATCATGCCAGTAGCAGCAGCAGGGTCAAGGAGTTTCTCTGAGGGCGCTAACTCCGACTCTGCTGAAGCTGCACCCGCGATCGCCCCCGATCCGAGTT
>JAUBOM010000282.1:0-3365 GCA_036700245.1 Microcoleus vaginatus BM001213989 | reverse complement strand
CAATTCCTCTGGTGGGAGAACTTGATGAACTAGAAACGTTTGTTGGTCAAAAAAATAAGATTTGGCGAGCGACGGCCATAAATCACTTTCAGCCAGGGATTTTAGGATGGGTATTGGGAACTCATAGTGCTATAACTTTTCGGCCGCTATGGGAGTTGGTTGGCAATTGAAAATGTTACTTTTATATCACAGATGGATGGCCAGTTTACCCCATGTTTATCCCAGATGGAGACCAAATTATCTGTAAAACTTACATGACCAGAGTAGAGGGCAAGAATACGCGACTAAGACATTATTTGGCTCGACTTCATCGCAAGACACTGTGCTATTCTAAGTCGGTATAAATGCTCAAACATTCAATTCGGTTAGTAATTCATTATCTTAAGTTTTGGGAGGTTCCGGTTCCCTATCCATCGTATTATTTCAATCGCGCTCAAACGAGGCAAATCGGGTAGCCCAAACATCCCTTGACCCCGCTTATCATACCTCAATTCAGCAACGCCAAAAGGAATTAGGCTCAGTGGACTTCCCTTAGGAAAAACCCCAGCAAACGTGAGTAAATCAAAAAGGAGGCAAGCGCTGGAAGATGAGAGGATTAGAAATACAATTGAGAGCAAGTTCGGACAAGTGAAACGAAGATTCGACCTGAACAGAGTGATGGCTAAACTCGATAATACATCTGTTACAGTTATTGCAATTACTTTTTTATTAATGAATCTTATTACCTGGTGGCGCTGGTTTTTTTATGTGTTTTTATGTCTATTTGGAAAAAGATCACTTGTTTTTGGGTTGAAGATAATCTACAATTGTAATCGGGTGGAATCGATACAGAAAAAACTTAGATTTAACTGAGTTTTCAGATATCGATCACTCCTGCTCCTGGTTGGTAATCGATTATTCAGCAAGCCCTACTTAAGCTCACACGGAGGAAGTTCCGCTATAAAAGTTGAGACTATTTCAACTTTTATAGCGCTTTCAGGAAAACAACGCTAACGCATCACACCAGTCTGCAAAGCGAGCTCGCTTTCTATTTAACTATCGAAAACAACCAAACTATACTTAGATCTTGCACTAGTTGAATAATCTCACATTCCGTCTGCCCTGCTTGACAAGGCGAGTTAAAACTCAGAGTTAATTTCTAGCTTCTCTGACTGGGGTGAAACTTTCCCATTAGTGCATTCTCTTATTTAGAGGCGCTCAGCAAATTTATGACTTTTCCACTCAAAGCACGATTGAAGAACCAGAAGAACTCACCTACAGTAATCAGGTCGTTAATTAACCAACATTGGTTGGTGCGGATGGTTTTGCGCTCTATTTTCTACTTTCGCAAAGACTTATGGCTGATCGTCACGCTTTTGCTTTTGATCGGGGCATCAGTGCTTTTCAACCTTCTCAACGCCTGGCCGATGGCGATTCTAGTCGATACGGTTTTGTCACCAACTCCGAAATCCGACTGGATTCATACACTGTTTCTTGCCCCTTTCGGTAAAGGCACGCTGAACCGAATTCTCGGAATGGCGTTCGTCGCGACGATCATCAGAATTCTAAGCGATACCGTTTTCATGCTCCGTAGGATGTTAAACTACCGCATCCAATACAATGGAACCTTGCGGGTTCGCACCGAACTCTACGACAAGCTACAGACACTGAGTCTCGGCTGGCATGGCTCCCGCTCGCAGGGTGACGCAATCTATCGGTTGAGCTACGACAGCCTCGGTCCCTGGGGGGTGATCGATACGCTCATTGGCTCCACCGCGGCATCGGTGACGCTGACGGCGATGATCTGGATCATGCTGTCGCGCCATGTCCTTCTCACCGTTTTTGCACTTTCGTTCACCCCGCTTCTAATACTTGCCAATTGGTACTTCGAGGAAAGAATTAGGAGTCGAGCATTCGAGTCGAAGCAGACTGATGCGGTCATGACCTCAACCATGCAGCAAGCTATAGAGTTGATTGGACTCATCCAGTCCTTCGGTCGAGAAGCAACAGAGTCGCGGCGCTTCGGGCAGATAGTCGAACGCAGCGTCAATGCCTCCATGCGGCTCAATTGGCAAGAAAACCTTTATCCGCTAGCGGTTCAGGTAGTCTTTGCCCTGGGAAGTGGGGTAATCTTGGGTTACGGCGGATACCTAGTCTATCGCGACCAGTTCTTGCGTCCGGTGCCGAACGGCGTGAGTATCGGCGATCTGATCGTATTCATGGCGTACCTCAATCAGTTCTGGGACCCGATAGGTTGGGTGTTGGGTTTCACGACCAAAATCCAGACGTTTGTAGCTTCATGTGATCGGGTCTTTACGGTTATTGACGAGTTGCCTGCTATAAAAGATGAGCCTGATGCGCAATCGCTCCCCGTCCATCCCTGCATACTAACACTTGCCGACGTAAGCTTTGAGTACAACTCTGGGCAACCCGTCTTACGGAACATCAGTGCTAGGATCGAGCCGGGTCAGATGGTGGCGTTTTTAGGCCCTAGCGGGACGGGAAAGAGTACCCTGCTCAATCTTTTGCCTCGCTTCTATGACCCGACATCGGGCAGCGTCCTCCTTGACGGCCTGGACATCCGCACCCTTAAGGTTGCCGATGTCCGCAAACACATGGCACTCGTCTCGCAAGGCAGCCCACTTTTCCCCGGAACGATCGCAGAAAATATCGCCTATGGTCGCGCGGATGCTCTCTTCTCTGATATTCAAGAGGCGGCGGTCCAAGCCGGGGCAGCCGAGTTCATCGAAACCTTGCCGGATAAGTATGATACTTTAATCGCTGAGGGCGGTCAAAACCTCTCAGGTGGACAACGACAGCGTCTAGCTATCGCGCGAGCGCTCGTCACTAAGGCTCCCATACTTATCCTCGACGAACCCACGAATGCGCTGGACTTGAAGCACGAGCAGTGGGTCATAGAAACTCTGCAACGTCTGCGCCACAACAGAACCATTATCTTAGTTACGCACCGACTCACAACTGCCGTAGACTGCGATCGGATTTTTGTAATGCAAGAGGGCGAGATTGTTGAAGCTGGCACACATACCGAACTTCTTACCAATCAGGGGTTTTATTTCCGAATGTTAGGCTACAACCCAGTAAAGCAATTAGGGCTTACTGATAAACCTTACATAGAGTAGAAGTACGACATAACGAACTTATAGAACCCATGTGATATGTTAGGAAGCGACTACAAGCGACTTCAAAATTAGGCTGACAGAGCAGAATTAGCTTGACAAAGCAAAGGAGAAAGCAATTATCACCATCTGGGGATTTCTTTAGGCGAGAAGTCAGATAGAGGTTGTAACAACTTCATCAGCCACATAAGGGTCAAAATACCACACATCTTAAAAACTTAAACTAAGCTGTACCTGCAACGAAACGAC
>JAUBOM010000046.1:22021-50086 GCA_036700245.1 Microcoleus vaginatus BM001213989 | reverse complement strand
AGGACCCAGAAATAAAAAACCTGTATCCGATGAAACTTGCCCCCCGAATTTATCCCTGGGGTCAAGGCTTCAATCTAAAATCTAAAATCTAAAATCTAAAATCGATTGACCCCTTCTGCGACTAAATTTGATTGGGGGGTGAGACTCCTAGCCCCTCAACGGATAACTCGATCCTGCAGGCAGAAACCCCCTTTCTTTTGCCCGCGTCTCTCCCGCACTCCCGCACCCAGATTTATGATTTTAAAAGTTCCGATCTTTTGCTCGCGAAAGTTTTAAGAGGCGATCGCACCCTCAAAAAGCAACCCCACGCCTCAAAAAATTAACACATCCCATCCCCCAAGAGCAACAGATATGGCCTCCGATATTTATGACAATTCCTTTACAAAGGATATAGAAAAACTGAATACTTCCTCAGAAGCCGAAGTGTTTGTCTTTCCGGCATCATTTGCCCAGCAGCGCTTGTGGTTTCTCGACCAATTCGCACCGGAAAACCCTTTCTATAATGTAGTAACAGCCCTGCGCTTAACTGGTTCCCTCAACTTAACAGCCTTAGAGCAAACCTTCAACGAAATAGTGCAGCGCCACGAAACTTTGCGAACCACCTTTGCCGCGGTATCAGGCCAACCCGTGCAGATAATCTCTCCGGCTTTCAAAACTCATTTAAAACTATTAGATCTGCAACATTTGCCCCCAGAACAACGGCAAACAGAAGCACATAAACTCACTGCAGCCGAATCTCTTCGCCCTTTCAATTTATCCACGGGGCCGCTGATGCGAGTAACCATGCTGCGGCTGACAGAAACCGAGCATATTCTCTTGCTAAATATGCACCACATAGCTTTCGATGATTGGTCGATCGGGGTACTAATTCGAGAACTGGAGGCGATCTATACAGCTTTGATAAATCAACAGCCATCTCCCCTGCCAGAATTATCACTTCAATATGCCGACTTTGCCGAGTGGCAGCGCGAATGGCTGCAAGGTGAAGTATTAGAAACTCAGCTAGCTTATTGGCGGCAGCAATTGCACGGGATTTCGGCGTTAAATTTGCCCACAGATCGCCCTGCACCAGCTAGGCAAAATTATCGGGGAAAAACTCAATATTTAGAACTGCCGAAAAAGCTGAAAAACGCACTATTAACGCTCTCGCAGCGAGAAGGAGCGACTTTATTTATGACTGCGCTCGCAGCATTTCAAACTTTGCTTTACCGCTACTCGCAACAAGAAGATATTGTTGTCGGTTCGCCGATCGCCAATCGCAACCTGAGCGAAATAGAATCATTAATCGGTTTTTTTGTCAATACTTTAGTGCTGCGAACAGACTGCTCGGGAAACCCGACATTTCGAGATTTTTTGGGCCGGGTGCGGGAAGTAACCCTGGGAGCTTACGCTCACCAAGATTTGCCTTTTGAGAAGCTAGTCGAGGAATTGCACCCAGAGCGATCGTTGAATCGCCACCCGCTGTTTCAGGTGGTATTCGGGCTGCAAAATGCGCCGCTGGACGAGCTAGAATTGCCAGAATTAAAGTTGAGTTATTTTCATTTGGAGACTCAAACAACGCGCTTTGATTTAGAGCTGTATTTGTGGGAAGCTTCTGATAATTTTAGGAGCAGATACGGCGAACAGTGGGAAGATTCGGAAGGGCTCAGAGGCGTAGCTGTGTACAATACGGATTTATTTGATGAAGTTACGATCGCCCGGATGCTGAGGCATTTTAAAACGCTGCTGGAAAGCATTGTTGCTAATCCAGAACAAAGAATCGCTAACTTACCTTTATTGAGCGAGGATGAAGTGAATCAATTATTCAGAGAATGGAACGATACTCGGACAGATTATCCTCAAAATAAGTGCATTCATCAGTTATTTGAAGAGGGGGTCCAGCAGCATCTGGAGGATGTCGCCCTAACTTTCGAGGGCCAACACCTCACTTACAGAGAACTCAACAGTCGCAGCAACCAACTGGCGCGCTACCTACAAAAACTGGGCGTGGGGGCGGAGGTTTTAGTGGGGCTTTGTGCAGAGCGATCGATCGACCTAATTGTGGGGATGTTGGCTATACTGAAAGCGGGAGGAGCCTACCTACCGTTAGATCCGAGCTATCCGCGCGATCGGCTAAACTTGATGCTGGAAGATGCTCAAGTTAAAGTCTTGCTAATTCAGGATAAATTGATTGAGAATTTCCGAGACTTCTCAAACTCGGTGATTTACTTCGATCGCGACTGGGAACACATAGCCAAAGAAAGCGCCGAAAATCCCGCCAACACCGTAACAGCAGACAACCTAGCTTACGTTATTTACACATCTGGCTCAACAGGAAAACCCAAGGGAGTTGCTGTCACCCACAAAGCAGTAAATCGCCTGGTACTCAACACCAACTATATAAAAATAGAACCTACCGATAAAATTGCCCAAGCATCAAACGCTTCATTCGATGCAGCCACATTCGAGATTTGGGGAGCCTTGCTTAACGGCGCTCAACTCGTGGGAATTAGCACAAATATTACCCTTTCGCCTCACGATTTAGCCTTAGAACTGCGCCAACAAGCCATCACAGTTTTGTTTTTAACAACAGCCTTATTTCAACAAATTGCTAGAGTTTTACCGCAAGCTTTTGATTCGCTGCGCTGCTTGCTGTTTGGCGGAGAAGCGGTCGATATGAGATGGGTTAAAAAAGTTCTCCAACAAAAGCCAAGCACTAAATTAATTCACGTTTACGGGCCTACAGAAAATACCACATTTTCGGCTTATTATTGCGTGCAAGACGTACCCGAAACCGCAACATCTATCCCCATCGGCCGCCCGATCGCCAACACGCAAATTTATCTCCTCGATGCGGATTTGCAGCCGGTGGCGATCGGTGTTATGGGTCAATTGTACGTCGGCGGTGACGGACTAGCGAAAGGCTACCTCAACCAGCCGGATTTAACTGCTGCTGCATTCATTCCTAACCCTTTTAGCAATAAATCTGGTTCTAGGCTTTATAAAACAGGTGATTTAGGTCGCTATTTAGCTGACGGAAACATCGAGTTTTTAGGCCGCGTTGACGACCAAGTAAAAATTCGCGGCTACCGCATCGAGTTGGGAGAAATTGAAGCGGCTTTGTGCCAGCATCCACAAGTGCGCGAAGCAGTAGTAATTGTGAGGGAAGACATCCCCGACGATAAACATTTGGTAGCTTATGTTATTCCTGACTGCATTAATGAAAAATCAGAAATTGACAATCTAAAATCAAGTGAATTGCGCCAATTTTTGAAAGAAAAGTTGCCAGGATATATGGTTCCTGCAACTTATGCAGTGTTGGAGAATATGCCACTGACGCCTAATGGCAAAGTAGACCGCCGCGCCTTGCCTGATATAGATACAGACAGCGAGGATCTAACAGAAAATTATGTAGCGCCTCGGACTGAACTCGAAAAGGCGATCGGGAAAATTTGGGCTAAAGTTTTGGGAAAACAGCAGGTTAGTATCTACGATAATTTCTTTGAACTAGGTGGGCATTCCCTGCTAGCAACTCAGTTAATTTCTCGCATCCGAGACGCTTTGCAAGTCGAGTTCTCAGTCAGCAATTTGTTTGAGGCTCCGACTGTGGCGAGTCTGGCAAAATACATTGAAACAATGCGCTGGGCTGCGAAAGGTTTGGATACTCCCAGAACCGACGAAAATGAGCGCGAAGATGTGGAATTTTAAGGCCTTACATAATTGCGGGATGATTTTGATTGTTTTGTGGAATGACCGTCCAAAAGTGGGGAGCATCTCACTTTTGCAGGCAAGCTAGAAATTGGATTTTTGAGGCAGGAGGCAGGAGGAAAGAGGAAGAAGGAAGGAGCCAGAAAAAGTGTTTTTACAAATATGAGATGCTCCCAAAAAGTGTGTGTCTAAGTGCAATCAAATTGGTGGCAGGAAACCAGAGGAATAGAACTCCAACAGATGTAATCTTTGGCATCTAAATGTTGAGCTAATTTGGGGACTGAATCCTCGCTGGAAAATTGAAAAATCAAGAAACTGTGGTAGTAGGAATTGACCAGGCTGTGGGCGCATTTATCGGTCTGTTTGAGGGAAAAATATCGGCAAGATGGTGGTGAAGTTGGACTAAGCGATCGCGGCACGAACATTACTTATACTGGCGGGCTGTCATCCGGTGGGATGATGGGTGGTGGATCATCCGGTGGGATGATGGGTGGTGGATCATCCGGTGGGATGATGGGTAATAGCAACCTGACCTGTGCTTCCTGTCATGGTTTCAATGGTCGTGGCGGTACAAGCACCATGATGGGAATACAAACAATGAATGCACCCGACATTCGCTGGTCAGCTTTAAAAAATGAATTTGATGCCGAAAAATTCCGATTAGCAGTTACGAAAGGTCAAGACCCCGACGGTAAGAAGCAGTTGAATAATTATATGCCGCGCTGGAACATCTCGCCAATTTAGTGCCGTCCGTCGCTCACAAAAAGATCAATGGGCACCAGTACCTTGGTGTCTGGAAAGTAGCGATTAAATAGTTACCCTACTCCTGATTATATTTTTTGAAATTTTCGGCTTGTTCAAAAATCTCTTTAAACACCTCATCTTTAGGAACTGGCGGATAGTCGTTTTCAGCAAGGATGAGAATTAAATCAACTTTTAATTCAGCTTTGATATCTTCTCTCTGTGACCAGTCTGTATATTTGGCTTTATCATCGACGATCGCTTTAACTTCACGGGCAAGCTTAATTAGTTTGTCTTCGGGATATGCAAACTCATATTTTTGAGCTACGGATTTTAAAATGTCGTAAAAAGCTTTTTCTTCAAAATTGATACCTAGCTTTATAAAGGAATCGCGCTCTTTTTGCAATTCTTTGAATAAATCTGCAAATTGTTGAGCGACATCATCGAGGACATCGTTAGCCAAGCCAATATATTCTTTGCGTTCGTTATATCTATCTACTAAGGCTTTGAGCTTTTTGGAAAAGTTGATCGCTTTGATTTTATTGACTCGCTTATATTTGGCGATCGCCTTTTTTAAGAGATTTTGCAAAAGTTTGATTTTCGTATTTGGCAATTTGATTTTGTCGATTTTTGCCATGTACTCATCGCTAAAAATGTCGATGTCAGCCTCTTGATCGTCTTGACCGAGTTTAAAGATTTCTTCCACACCGTCACTAACCAGGGCTTCTTTGATCATTTCCCTGACCCGCTCATTCATTTGGGAGCTATCTGGGGCATCGCCTTTGTTGAGTTTAAAGACGATCGCTCTGACGGCAAAGTAAAAATGGATATAGTCGCGTTCTAGTGCTGAAATTTGTTGGCTAGAGCAGCAAAGTTTATAGGCTGAACGTAATTTTTTGACCATGCCCATAAATCGCTGTTCTAACTCATTGGTTAGCTGCACAAATTCGGCGGCGCGGTTGAGACATTGTAATTTTTTTAAGGGAGTTCCGTTAAAGAAATCATCGCTACTAAATTTGATCAATAATTTGGCTAACAAATCTAGCTGATCTTTGACGATTGCGACAGCTTGATCGATATCTTCAAAGTCATTTTCGCCAACGCTAGAATATTTATTTAAAGCATCATTCATACTGCTTTTGATGCCGATGTAGTCCACGACTAAGCCGTATTCTTTGCCTTCATAAACACGATTCACTCTGGAGATGGTTTGGATTAGTGAATGTTGTTTAATCGCTTTGTCAATGTAGATGGTGTCTAAAAATGGCACATCAAAGCCTGTCATCCACATATCGACAACGATCGCAATTTTAAAGTTAGATTTAGCATTTTTAAATTGTCGATCAAGTTCCTTACGATTTTCCTTAGCACCGATCGCATCGTATAGTTCTTTCGGATCATCTTTATCACGGGTCATCACCATTTTGATTTTGGCAATAGGTTTAATTTCTTGACGTTCTCTTTCGGTGAGTTCTACACCTTCATCACATTCTCTGAGTTCTGCCCATTGGGGACGCAGGGCAATAATTTCTTTGTAGAGGTTGTAGGCAATGGGGCGACTAGATGCCACAAACATGGCTTTGCCTTTGATGGTTGCGCCTTCGGATACACGGGTTTCGTAATGTTCTACAAAGTCTTTGGCAACGGCTTTAAGGCGATTGGGATCGCCCAAGATTACATCTAAATTTGTATTTGCTTGTTTACTTTTTTCGATTTGATACGAGTTAGTGCCATCTTCAGCACATTTTTTATAATAGGCTTCTATCTCTTGAAGTTTGTCTTCTTTTAAGAGAACTTTGGAGGCTCTACCTTCATAGACGATGCGAACGGTGATTTCATCATCTACGGATTCTTTCATGGTGTAAGCATCGACTACACCGCCAAATACTTCTAATGTTCCGTCAACGGGTGTGCCTGTAAATCCGACATAGGTGGCATTGGGTAAGGAATCGCGGAGATACTTTGCAAAACCATATTTTTTATTAACGCCTTCTTTGGTTACTTTTGTTTTTTGATCGAGGTCGATTTGGGTGCGGTGGGCTTCATCTGACATACAAATTACGTTGCTTCTGGTGGTCAGTCGTTTCGTGTTTTCCGTAAATTTCTGCACGGTTGTCAGGAATACGCCGCCGCTTTTACGATTTTGGAGTTGTTTTTCGAGGTCTTCGCGGGATTCTACGCAAATGATGTCTTGATCGCCGATGAAGCTTTTGGCATTGGTGAATTGTTCAGATAGTTGATCGTCTAGGTCGGTGCGATCGGTGATCAGAACGATGGTGGGGCTGGCGAAGTGGGTGCTTTTCATCAGCAAGCGCGTTAGATAGAGCATGGTGTAGCTTTTGCCGCAGCCTGTCGCGCCGAAGTATGTGCCGCCTTTGCCGTCGCCGACTGGGTGCATATTGGTTTTGATGCTTTCAAATAGTTTGGTGGCGGCGTAGTATTGCGGATAGCGACAAACGATTTTGGCGTTTTTGGTGGAGGTGTCGGGGAAATGGATAAAGTCTTTGATAATGTCGAGTAGTCTTTGGCGGTTAAACATTCCCGCAATCATTGTATAGAGTGAGTCTATGCCATCGGCGGATTTGCTATTAATATCGGTTTTGCGCCAAGCATAGAAGTCATCGTAATCGGCAAAGAGTGAGCCACTTTTGTTATTTACGCCATCGCTGATTACACAAAATGCGTTGTATTTGAATAGTTCGGGGATGTCTCTTTGATAGCGAACTGTGAGTTGGGTATAGGCATTTTTGATGGTGGTGTTTTCTTTGACTGCGCTTTTAAATTCGAGGACGACTAGAGGCAAGCCATTAATATAAACTATGGCATCGGGTATGCGTTTTTCATAGCCTTGGATTTCTAGTTGATTAACAACTTTGAAGTTGTTGTTTTCAATATTTTGGTAATCAATTAATTCAATAAACAGGTCTTTTTGGTTACGATCTTCTCGTTTAAATAAAAAACCATCGGCGATTAATTGCATAATGGCTTTGTTGCTATCGTAAAGTGTGGAGCTTGAATAGGTTTCTAGTTGGCGAATAATGGTGGCAATTTCGTTAAGGGTGATGTCTTCGTATTGGTTGAGTAGAAATGTTTTTAAGTCTTCTTTTAGCAAGACTTCGCTGATTTCTTTGTGGATATGCAAGCCGTTATGATGAGTTATTTGTTCGGTTTCAAATAATTCTAAGATGGCTAATTCTAGGGTCTCTTCTGTGAATTTCATTAGTTATTCCTCTACAGTTGCTAGTTTAGATAAGATTATATTTACAAATTTATGTAGTTTAAGATTATGGATTTTGGCTCTATCAATATATTTTTGCAATTTAGTTGCAATATTTGCAAAATCTAATAATTTTTTCTCGCAAGGAACCAAAACTGGTATTTTTATTAGATCTTTAATCGGTAATTGAGGCTGTGCAGAACCAGATAAATAATTTTCAATTGCCATTTTCATCTCTGTATTTCTCAACATTATGTAAATAAAAATTGATGATTCTAAGATATTTTTACTTCTCAGAATCACCATCCCCGAATTAATTCTGATGTTGTCGAAAGGAACTACATCACTAAAATATGCAACATTTCCGACAGTTCCTCTTGATGTCATCAACACATCATTTCTTTGTAATTTCCCTTTTCTAAGTAATTTATCTTTCTCTTTTGAGATAAAATTATTTTTTGAGAAATCAAATCCTAAGCTGGTAACATTACCTGCATTTAAAAATAGACAAAAACCTGCGTCAGAGATTTCTTCATTACTTGGATAATCTGTTCCTCTATCTCCATCTATAACATCAACAATTTCATTAAGTGAACCAACTTTCCAACCTTTCGGAATCTCTCCCAATTGACTTTCTACCATTTCACCGCCATTTGATTTATAAGGCTTTCCGTTTTCATCAGGAAACTCAAAATCAACAAACCATTGTTTATAAATCGCTTGAGCCGTTTCTTCTAACTTTTGAATTAGTTGATTATTCAGCGCGATCCGATTTACCAAAACATTATATTCCTTGACAATTTCCCTCTGCTTCGCAATATCAGGAATAGGAAGCTCCATATTACACATCTCTTCCCAACTAAAAATCTCTCTAACACTTCCGTAAGACATAAATCTTGCATAGCGATCAAACTCTGGTCTTCTAAACCACATCATCAAATATTCGGGCAGCAATTTCTCTGTATCTACAATTTCAAAAACTGTATAAGCTTGTGAAACTAAGCCATGATCTTCATCTTCTAATAAAGCGATCGCTATTTTGTCGCCACGTCTTGAAGTATCAGGTACATAAGTAAATTGACGCTTTTTAACAATTTTGTAACTTCGCCAATCTGTGCCTTCCGTATTAGCAATTGATTTTATAAAGACTTTTTGAGTTGAAACCCCAAGCAAATTCTCTTTTTTGCCTTCTATATTTCTTATATCAATTTCTCGGATATAAGCATCCAATTTTTTATAATTTGATCTCATAACCCAACTCCTTAAATACAGACAGCAAATCTTTCTTAGACTCTTCTTCAGCCTTCAATAACTCCGCAAACTCTACTTGCAAAGACTGCATCTTCTCATCAAAATCAATATTTTCATCCCGATTAATAAACTCAATATATTTACTCGGCACAAGCGAAAAATCTTTGTCTTTAACCTCATCAAATGAAGCACTATAACAAAACTCTGGAATATTTTGATAAGTTTTCTCATAATTAGTTGACTGCCAATTATGGTAAGTCGTACTTATCTTTTGAATGTCCGATTCGGGAAACTGCTTATATTTTTTCTCAAACGGTTCACCCATTTGGCGCAAATCCATAAACAGAATCTCATTCTCTCGATTTCTGTATCTTTTTAACTGCCCATTAAGTTCAACATTTCGCGCATTCTTATTTCTATTCAAAATCCAAAGCGTCACACTAATATCAGTAGTGTAAAACAAATTTCGAGGCATCACTAAGATTGCTTCTACTAGATTATTCTCAATCAACTTCTTGCGAATACTATATTCAGTCCCCCCACCCGACAAAGCCCCATTTGCCAGAATAAACCCCGCCACCCCATTTTGTGACAGCTTAGAAACAATATTCAAAATCCAAGCATAATTCGCATTCCCAGTCGGCGGCACATCATAACCCAACCAACGCGGATCATCCACTAACTCATTTTCTGATCGCCATTGCTTCTGATTAAAAGGAGGATTCGCCATAATATAATCCGCCTTCAAATCCTTATGCTGATCCCGCATAAAAGTATTTTCAGGAACATCTCCCAAATTCGCTGAAATCCCCCTAATCGCCAGATTCATCTTCGCCAGCTTATAAGTAGTCGCCGTATATTCCTGACCATAAATCGAAATATCCTTTTGATTACCATGATGGCTCTCAATAAACTTAATCGACTGCACAAACATCCCACCCGAACCACAAGCAGGATCGTAAATCTTCCCCTTGTAAGGCTCGATCATCTCCGCAATCAAATTAACAATACTCTTCGGCGTATAAAACTCCCCTTTGCCCTTCCCCTCCGCCAAAGCAAACTTACTCAAAAAGTATTCATACACCCGCCCCACAATATCCTGTTGCTTATCCTGAAGCGTATTAATGTTATTGATCGTATCCAACAAAGAAGCCAACTTACTAACATCCAGATTCAACCGCGAATAGTAATTGTCAGGCAAAGCCCCCTTTAACGAAGGATTATTTTTCTCCACCGTATACAAAGCCGTATCAATCTTTAGCGCAATATCAGCCTGTTTCGCATTCTCCATCAAATAACCCCAACGCGACAACTCAGGCAGATAAAACACATTCTTCATAGTGTAAAACTCCACCATATCCAAATACTTATCTTTCCCCTCAGCGATCAACTCCTGCCGCCTCTCCTCAAACTTATCACTCGCAAACTTCAGAAAGATCAACCCCAAAACAACGTGCTTATATTCCGAAGACTCCACCGAACCCCGCAACTTATTGGCCGAATCCCATAGGGTTTCTTCAATGCTTTTTTGTTTAGTTTGCTTTGCCATATCAGTTTTTAAGCGATCACGTCTCCTAGCGAATAATTAGGATCTCTATTAAACATCATATTTTGCTGACAGTCTAAACAAATACTCCAAAGTCCTTTAATGGACATTGTGAGCATCTCCTGTAGCTTGATGGATGGGCATGGTGAAAATAAAAGTCGCGCCTTGATTTGGTGCGCTTTCAGCGACTAATGAGCCACCGTGACGTTCTGCTATTTTACGACAGATTGCGAGTCCCATACCAGTACCCTCATAAGTCCCGCGTCCATGTAGACGTTGGAAAATCTGGAAAATGCGATCGGTATATTTCTGTTCAAAGCCAATGCCATTATCAATAACGCGAATTTCACAATATTCTTCACCGAGTTTAGTCAATATCTGCGATCGCACCTGCACCAACGGCGCAACATCTTCTTGGCGAAACTTGAGCGCATTACCGATCAGATTTTGTAAAATTTGCCGCATTTGCATCGCATCAGCATCAATCACTGGCAGGCGATCGCTATTCCTGTGAGTTGTGATTTTTAGGCGATCGCTCAAACCCAGTAAATTTATCCCAGTTTGGTTATTGATCAGCATTCTAATCACTATCTTGCTCTATTCGTGTATATCATACCACAGCGAGGTTTTAATGTCAAAGATGCGAGGGTATTCTTTAACTCCAATGGCGATCGCATCTATTTAACAGCTAGCAGCGATCGCGGCACGAATATTCAAGGACTTTTGCAGGCGAAGGCAATACTTGAAAGTAATCAGTAAAGATTGCTGGTGATGGAGCAATTTATGGAACCGCGATGTTCCGCTACTACTCCTTGCCGATCGCGCTGCCATCTTTCCTGGACACAGTTTGACACACCTGCTATTTTTCAAAGCCAAGATTTAGAAAGCAATGCCTGATGTCTAGCTACCTAGAATCAAAATCTCATCCTTCAGAGAGGTAGCAAGCTGCTAGTTTACTGCCAGCATTGGGGTGAGGTGGAGTCGATTGAAGCAAATCTCAAAGCGGCTTTAGCAAAGGTTCAAACTGAGCAGGAAGTTCAGGTAGGATAGCCTCACTTTTTTTGCGACGATCCTCCGCGCCGCCTTCTTACGATCGCGTAACCGCCCGATGGGTGCGATCGCAGCCTACTTAGTTGCAATAGCACGCTCGAATCGACTTGTAGGGTGCGTCAAACTTTGATTATAAACGGATTATCAAGGGTTTCGGATCTGACGCACCTTACTAATTGTGACACTTCCGTAAGTCCTGGCTCTTAATTTGTGCGCCGGTGGAATTTCTTTTATTGATTTGCCCAAGTAATGACAGGATGACTCAAAATGCCCGATCCAAAAATTATGAATCTTTTGAACTTGATTGATTTCAAAATTATAAAGTCCAGCTATTCCAGTGTTATCAAGACCTGATATTCTAAGCTGAGTTTATGGGTGCAGCTTCTTTTGCCTCCAGACTTTTGCAAGAGGTCTATTGTTAATTGTTGGCTGTTATTGTTGGTAAAACCCACCCCGGAGAATGAATTATTTGCTGTATTTTGGATTGGGTGGGGCAGGTTTTACCAGTGAGGTTGACGGCAGCTAAAAATCACGAAATTTCTGTGCAGAATGCCCTGACAGCTTCTGCAAACTGCTGGTTGTGCTCGATTAATGCCATGTGTCCTCCTCGCTTTATAGTAACTAGCTCTGCTTGAGGTAATTCTGCTTTCATTCGCACGCTAGCTGGGGGCGTAGTGGCGATATCTGAATCGCCGCAGATCACTAACACTGGAATGTCAATTGATGGCAAAGTTTTTGTTTCCTCAAAGTTGAGCATTCCCAGTGTGCCGCGAGCGAGAACGCCGGGAGAACCCAAGGCTGATAAGAAAGCTGAGAAATCTAATTGACCGCGCGTTTCAGTGCCTTTAAATCCCGATACTTCTACACTGATGTACAGTGAACCATTGAGATAACTCAGCCAAGTCATTCCCCACATAATGGGTTCAAGAGCTATGGTGAGGTAGAGCATAGGTTGAAGCAGCGGCTTTTGCAAAGCGCGCCATAAACCGCTAAAAATAGCGGTTTTGAGGGGATTAGTATAAGTCGTATCTACCAGAATTAAACCAGCTACTCGACTACCGAGAAGTTCTGGGAAAAGCCGACTGAAGGTTAGAGAAATCATGCCGCCCATGCTGTGTCCGAGTAGGATAACAGGTTGAGTTCCTGCTATGGCAATGACGGCTTCGAGATCGCAGGCAAATTTTTCTAGGGAGTAGTCGCTGTTTTTTGGTCGAGTGGATTTTCCCAAACCTGGAAGATCCCAAACAATCACTCGGAAGCGATCGGTTAGTTGCCGTTTCGCGTAATACCAAACCATACTGTTGGGCCCCCAACCATGGGAGAGAATAATCGGCTGTCCGTCCTCTGGGCCGTAGAATTCTACTTGTAAAATAGTGCCATCAGGCCTCTCTACCCGCTGCACCGTACCCGTCCGCGTGGGCTTGGGTTCGTCAGCACCGGGGCGGCGGAACAGCGGCAAACTGATAAAGCGGCCGCCAACAGACCAAAGGACCATCAAGACTCCGCTGACTAAGTAGGAAATCCCTACAAGTTCGCCGATATACCATTCGTAAATAATGTATATACCTCCGCCAAGTACCCCGATGGACAGCAGTCCTACCAGCCATAGGAACAGGAAATTAAAGGGCATGAACGGCATAAGCTGAAACCTTGGGTAGAATTTGGGTTGCGGATTCAAACAGAATCATACTCAGGTTAGGCCACAGTCGGCAAGCGGTAAGTTAAGCTCTTAACTTGTGCGCTGGCGGAATTTCTTTTATATTTGCAAAAGTAATCACAGGATGACTGAAAATGCCAGAGCCAAAAATACCGAGTTCATCGCCAAATGCCAGAGATTCTGTCACGGTGGAGTTAGTTGAGTTTTTATCTTACCTTCGCAGTCTAGATATTAATATTTTTGTTGAGGGCGAGATCCTGCGCTGCAATGCTCCTGAAGGAATTCTTACACCCGAACTGCGCGCCGAAATTTCTCATAAAAAAGCCGAAATAATTTCATTTTTAAAAGCAGCTAATCGTACTTCTAGTTTAAATTTTACACCGATTGTTCCTATGGGGCGGGACGGAAATCTACCGCTTTCCTTTGCACAGCAGCGCTTGTGGTTTCTCGACCAATTAGTACCGAACAATCCTTTTTATAATGTTCCCGCAGCCTTGCGTTTGACAGGTTCGCTCAATTTTTCGGCGCTGCAACAAACTTTCAATGAAATTGTGCGCCGCCACGAAGCTTTACGCACGACTTTAGCAGTAGTTTCGGGGCAACCTGTTCAGAGAATAGCTGCTGCTTTTCACCTTCCGATTAATGTAGTGGATTTGCGAAACTTGCCAAAGGAATCTCGACAAACTGAAGCAAACAGGCTCACCGCCCAGGAAGCTCAACGCTCTTTCAATTTGTCCAATGACTTGTTGCTGCGAGTCACATTATTGCAGTTAGATGATGCCGAATATTTACTAATGCTGAATATGCACCACATTGTCTCCGATGGTTGGTCTATCGGAGTGCTAATTCAGGAATTAGGTACACTTTACACGGCATTCGCTAGCGAAAAACCTTCGCCTTTACCGGCTTTATCGATCCAGTATGCTGATTTTGCAAAATGGCAGCGCGAATGGCTGCAAGGGGAAGTTTTAGAAACGCAGCTTGCTTACTGGCGACAGCAGTTAAACGGCATTTCTATGCTAAATTTGCCTACGGATCGACCCAGGCCAGCAATTCAAAGTTACCGAGGCAAAAGGCAATTTTTGCAACTGCCAAAACAACTGAGCGAGGCTTTAGAAACGTTGAGCCAGCGCGAAGGAGTGACGCTGTTTATGACAATGCTGGCAGCTTTTAAAACGTTGCTTTACCATTACGCGCAGCAAGAAGATATTGTTGTAGGTTCGCCGATCGCCAATCGCAACCGCAGTGAAATAGAAGCATTAATCGGGTTTTTTGTCAACAGTTTGGTGTTGCGTACAGATTTGTCGGGAAATCCAACTTTTCGGGAAGTTTTAAACCGAGTCAAAGAGGTAGCATTAGGAGCTTATGCTCACCAAGATTTGCCGTTTGAGAAGTTAGTAGAAGAACTGCACCCCGATCGCGCGTTGAACCAAAATCCCTTATTTCAGGTGGCGTTTGCGCTGCAAAACGCGCCGGGGAATCGGTTAGAATTGCCAGAATTAACACTCAGCCCGCAGCAGTTAGATGTGGGTACAGCGCGGTTTGATTTGGAGTTTCATTTGTGGGAGCGATCGCCCAACAGCCCGGGAAGCAACCAATCGCCCAGTAATAAGCTGTGGGTTGATAGCTCGGAGGGTATCAGCGGCATGGTTATTTACAGCGCCGATTTATTTGATGAAGCTACGATTACCCGCCTGATCGGGCATTTTCAAGCCTTGTTAGAAAGCATTGTGACAAATCCCGAACAGCGCATAGCAAACTTGCAATATTTGAGCGCCCAAGAGCGCGATCGTTTGTTAGTTGAATGCAACAATACTCAGGCAGATTATCCGCAAGATTTGTGCATCCATCAGCTATTTGAAATGCAGGCCGATCGGACACCGGATGCCGTGGCGCTGGTATTTGGAGATGAGCGAGTCACCTATCGAGAGCTAAATCTCCGCAGCAACCAACTAGCACGTTATCTGCAAAAAATGGGGGTTGGGGCGGAAGTTTTAGTCGGGCTTTGCTGCGGGCGATCGCTCGATATGATTGTGGGGATGTTGGGTATCCTGAAAGCAGGAGGAGCTTACTTAATTTTAGATCCGAGCTATCCTGCTGAGCGATCGAGCTTTATGCTAAAAGATGCTCAATTATCTGTTGTGTTAACTCAGCAGCAATGGGTAGAGAATTTGCGCTCGCCCAATTTACAGATAGTTTGTTTAGACACAGACTGGGAGATGATTTCCCAAGAAATGGCCGACAATCCCACCAGCGCAGTCACAGCCGAAAATCTGGTTTACGCGATTTACACCTCCGGTTCCACGGGAAAACCGAAAGGAGTGGAAATTGAGCACGGGAGCTTGTTAAATCTCGTTTTTTGGCATCAAAGAGAGTTTGGGGTGTCAGCGGGCGATCGAGCAACGCAAATTGCTGCGATCGGCTTTGATGCTTGCGGGTGGGAAATTTGGCCTTATCTCGCCGCGGGAGCTAGCATCTACTTTCCAGAAGATGACATCAGGCGAGATCCTGAAAAACTGCAAAACTGGTTAGTATCAAACGCGATCGCAATTAGCTTTTTGCCAACACCTTTAGCCGAGAAAGTTTTGCTATTAGATTGGCCTCAAACAACAGCGCTGCGAATCTTGCTCGCAGGCGGCGAAAAACTGCAACAACATCCTTTAAAATCCCATCCATTTAAGCTAGTAAATAATTACGGCCCAACCGAGAACACCGTCGTCACAACTTCCGGTTACATTCCTGTAACAGAGCAAACAGACATCGCCCCGACAATTGGCCGCCCCATTGCTAACACTCAAATCTACATATTAGACAAATATTTGCAGCCCGTACCAATGGGGGTTGTTGGCGAATTGTACATCGGCGGAAACGGACTCGCTCGCGGCTACCTCAACCGCCCAGATTTAACCGCACAAAGCTTTATTGTCAATCCTTTTAAACCCAATTCAGCAGAGCGAATTTACAAAACCGGCGACTTAGTGCGCTACAGAGGCGATCGCAACCTTGAATTTTTAGGACGCCTTGACGAACAAGTAAAAGTTCGCGGTTTCCGCATCGAATTAGGAGAAATCGAGACACAATTAACTCAACATCCGGCGGTGCAGCAAACTGTAGCAATAGCTTCGGAAGATGGACAGGGAGATAAACGTTTAGTAGCTTATATTGCCCTGAATCCTGAATATAGCAGTGCTAGCGAAAAAAACCAAATAATGCAATTGCAGGACGAACAGGTTTTGCAGTGGCAAATGCTCTACAATGAAACTTACAAGCAACCTGCTGTTGACTCAGATCCAACATTTAATATTGTCGGCTGGAATAGCAGCTATACTAATCAGCCAATTCCAGCAGAACAGATGCGCGACTGGGCGAACAATCAAGCCGCCCAAATTTTAGCTTTGCAGCCTAGTCGAGTGTTAGAAATTGGCTGCGGCACAGGTTTGTTGCTGTTCCAAATTGCCTCTCGCTGCACTCAATATTGCGGAACAGACTTTTCCCCTATTTCGCTCAAGTATATTCAGCAGCACTTGGCAAATCAACAGTTAGCTAATGTAACGCTGCTTCAGAAAATGGCGACAGACTTTGAAGGAGTAGAGACAGCAGCTTTTGACGCAGTAATTCTCAACTCTGTCGTGCAATATTTCCCCAATATCGACTATCTCGTGCAGGTGCTAGAAGGTGCGGTGAAAGCAACTGCCCCTGGTGGCTTTATATTCATCGGAGATGTCCGCAGCTTGCCGTTGCTGGCAGCTTTTCACGCTTCGGTACAACTGTATCAAGCCGAACCTTCTCTCGCTGGCGAACAGTTGCAGCAGCGAGTACAAATGCAAATTTTTCAAGAAACAGAGTTAGTTATTGAACCAGATTTTTTTAGTGCATTAAAGCAGCGCTTTCCGCAGATTGGGGGCGTAGAAATTCAATTGATTCGCGGTAGTTACCACAATGAGTTAACTGATTTTCGGTACAATGCTATTCTGCATATTGCGTCTGAAACAGCACGCCCAAAATTATCGCCAAAAGGGGAGTGGGGCGCAGAAAAACGGCTGGATTGGTTGGATAAAAATCAGAATCTGACTGTTACCAAGGTGCAAGAAATATTATTGCAAAATCAACTCGATGTTTTAAGAATTGCTAATGTGCCTAATGGGCGGGTAATGGCAGCAGTTAAGGCGGCAGAATTGCTGTCTGTTGTCGATAAATTTCCAACAGCAGGTCAGTTGCAGAAAGCCGTGGAAAAAGTCGAGGATTTAGGAGTCGATCCCGAAGCATGGTATGCTTTGGAAGTTCCGTATAATGTTAATATTAGTTGGTCTAATTCCGATAGCAAAGGGCGCTACGATGTAGTGTTTGCACGGGGCGAAATTAGAGATTTTGTGCGAGAAACCAGAAGCGATAACTTGCGTCCTTGGCGCTCTTATGCTAACAATCCCTTACAAGCTAAAGCAGCGCGTAAATTAGTGCCACAGTTGCAGGCTTATCTAGCAGAAAAACTGCCTGAATATATGGTTCCGTCGGCTTTTGTGGTGCTGGAGTCGCTACCTGTGACGGCTAACGGAAAGGTCGATCGCCTAGCTTTGCCTGCACCGCAGCCGATTAAGTTAGAATGGGCTGGGGGTTATGTTGCGCCTCATACTTCTATCGAGGAAGTTTTAGTGAAAATTTGGGTTGAGGTTTTGGGGATAAAGCGAGTGGGTATCCGGGACAATTTCTTTGAATTGGGAGGCCATTCGCTGCTGGCGACTCAGCTTGTTTCTAGAGTGCGAGATGCTTTCGCGGTAGAGTTGCCTTTGCGCCAGGTTTTTGAAGCACCGACAATTGCAGAATTATCTAAGATTGTGGAGAGTTTAAAAGATAAGAATGCTAAAAGTGAAGCTCCGGCTTTAGTGCCGATTTCGCGCGATAGTCGGCGGAGGAAGCTATCATCTTTTAATAGACCTCTTGCATAAATTTTTGATCGATATGTCAACCGCAGATATAAGGCAGATTAACGCAGATTAACGCAGATAATTTTAAGAGAGTTTGTGAATCAGTGCAAGAGATATAATCTAGAAAATCAATAAAAATGATGGCTGTTGAACAGGTGCAATTTCGATAAATATGCAGCAAGAAACAGAAGTTTTCGTCTTCCCCGCATCGTTTGCTCAGCAGCGGCTTTGGTTCCTCAATCAATTAGCACCGGACAATCCTTTCTATAATGTCTCAACAGCGCTCCGCTTAAGAGGTTCGCTCAACTTAAGATCCTTAGAGCAAACCTTCAACGAAATTGTGCAGCGGCACGAAACTTTACGCACCACTTTTACGCTTTTGGAAGGGGAACTCGTACAAATTATTGCTCCCATTTTAACCGTATCCCTCCCCACAATTGACTTACAAAATCTCTCGCCAACTCAGCAGGAAACCTCGGCGCTGCAACTCGCAACCGATGCAGCGCAATGCCCTTTCGATTTAGCCGCCGGGCCGTTATTCAAAGTAACGCTGTTACAACTCAGTGAAACAGAACATATATTGTTGCTGAATTTACATCATATTGTGGCTGATGGTTGGTCGATTGGAGTGCTAATTCGAGAGCTGGGAACGCTCTACACAGCATTTGTAAAAAATGAGATCTCGCACTTACCAGCACTGCCCGTGCAGTACGCCGACTTTGCAGAATGGCAGCACCAATGGTTGCAGGGCGAAGTATTAGAAACCCAGTTAGCTTATTGGCGGCAGCAGTTAAACGGAATTACCACACTCAATCTACCAACAGACAGGCAAAGACCTGCCGTTCCCTCCTACCGCGGCGCTAAACAATTTATAACACTATCACCTGCTTTGAGCGAGGCGCTAAAGTCATTGAGCCAGCAAGAAAGCGCGACTTTATTTATCACTTTACTAGCCGCTTTTCAAACTTTGCTGTACCGCTATACAGGACAAGTAGATATTGCAGTAGGAACGCCAATCGCCAATCGCAACCTGAGCGAAATAGAAGCATTAATCGGTTTTTTTGTCAACAGTTTGGTGGTGCGTGCAGATTTATCAGGAAATCCAACTTTTCGGGAACTATTGCATCGGGTAAAAAACGTCGCAATGGCAGCCTACGCTCACCAAGATTTGCCCTTCGAGAAGTTGGTTGAGGAAATGCACCCCGATCGCGAGTTGAGCCGCAACCCCCTATTTCAAGTTAGTTTTAGCCTGCAAAACACTCCTATAGCAGCGCTAGAATTGCCGGGAATTGCTTTCGAGGCGATCGACTTTGACGCGGGAACCGCCAAGCTAGATTTAGAGTGCCACTTGTGGGAAGATGCAGGAAGTATTCAAGGGCAGTTTGTGTACAGCACAGATTTATTTGATAGCGCCACAATTGCGCGCATGGCGGGACATTTCCAAACGCTGCTTGAAGCCATTGTTGTCAATCCCAAACAGCACCTCAGCGACTTGGCTTTGCTGACAGCGCCAGAATACCAGCAATTATTAATCGATTGGAATGACACTCAGAGAGATTATCCGCAAAACCAGTGCTTCCCTCAGCTATTTGAAGATCGAGTCGCGCGATCGCCCCATGCTGTCGCCGCCGTCTTTGAAAACCAGCAATTAACCTACCGCCAACTCAACAGCCGAGCCAACCAACTTGCACGTTACTTGCAGCAATTGGGAGCAGCACCAGAAGTTTTAGTGGGCCTTTGTGTAGAACGTTCCTTAGATGCGATCGTCGGATTGCTAGGCATTATCAAAGCAGGCGCAGCCTACCTGCCTTTAGATCCAACTTATCCTCAAGAGCGACTTAACTTCATGTTAGAAGATGCTCAGGTGTCGATTTTGGTAACTCAGCAGCACTTAGCCCAAAACTTGACGCAGCCGGAAAATTACGGAATTTTTTCAGTAGTGTGTTTGGACTCCCACAGAAAAATTATCGCCCGACAAAGCCCAGAAAACCCAACTACAAATATCCTACCAGAAAACCTAGCCTACGTCATTTACACATCTGGTTCAACCGGAAAACCCAAAGGCGTTTTAATCGAACATCGGGGACTATACAACTTAGCCCTAGCTCAAATAGAAGCTTTTAACTTAAACTCAAATCACCGCATTTTGCAATTCGCATCCCTGAGTTTTGATGCCTCAATCTTTGAGATTGTCATGGCCTTGGGAACCGGATCAACACTTTACTCAGCCAAGAAAGAATCTTTGTTGCCAGGACAAACATTAATCCAATTTTTGCAGGACAATGCTATTACCCACGCTACCCTCCCGCCCTCACTGCTAGCTGTCCTTCCAAACGCCGAACTTCCCGCACTGCAAACAATCATCTGTGCTGGCGAATCTTGTTCCCCGGATATTATTAAACGCTGGGCTTCCAGGCGCAGATTTTTTAACGCTTACGGCCCTACAGAAGCGACAGTCTGGTCAAGTTTGGCCGAAATTGGCGATTCCCTGCGGGATAGCTTCGCTTCACGTAAAAAACCGCCAATCGGCCGCCCAATAGCTAACACTCAACTCTATATTTTAGATAAAAATTTACAGCCTGTACCCGTTGGAATTCCCGGCGAATTGTACATCGGTGGCAGCGGATTGGCGCGAGGCTACCTGAACCGCCCCGAATTAACCGCCCAGCGATTTATTGCTAATCCGTTTAGCCAGAAAGCAGGAGAAATAATTTATAAAACTGGTGACTTAGCTCGCTATTTTCCCGACGGCAATATTGAGTTTTTAGGCCGCACTGACGAACAGGTAAAAATTCGCGGTTATCGAATAGAATTGGGAGAAATTGAAGCGCTGCTGGTTCAGCATCCAGCAGTCAAAGAAACAGCGGCGGTTGCTGTGGATGATTTGTCGGGCAACAAACGGCTAGTTGCTTATGTCGTCCCAAATCACAATCAGACGCTTAATCCCGGGGAAATGCGCAATTTCCTCAAACAACAACTGCCCAATTACATGATTCCCAATGCTTTTGTGGTGATGGATTTTCTGCCGCTAACTCCCAATGGCAAAATTGACCGCCTGCGCCTACCTACACCGGGAACTCTAACTAGCAATTCAATAGATAAAAGCTGCATTGCACCTCGCACGCCAACTGAGTCAACCCTTGCCCAAATTTGGGCCACAATCCTCAACGCAGAGTGCGTTGGCATTGGCGATAACTTCTTCGATTTGGGTGGAGATTCCCTGCTGGCAATCCGCCTCATCAATGAGATCAACCAGCAATTTCAGCGCGAATTGCCGCTGTCTGCTCTTTTTTTAAATCCGACAATTGAAGGTTTAGCAGATTCGCTATCTTCAGGAACAAATTCTCTGGAATGGTCGCCTTTAGTTGCAATTAATCCTCGCGGTAAAAATCCCCCGTTCTTCTGCGTCCATCCCATCTTTGGCGTCGTGTTTCCTTATGTCGAGTTAGCCTTTGGGCTAGGAGAAAATCAACCGTTTTACGGGCTGCAACCAAAGGGTATTGACGGCGAAAGTTCTCCGCTAACTAGCATTGAAGACATGGCGGCTGACTACATCGCAGCCTTGCGTACCGTTCAACCAAAAGGACCTTATTTTTTAGGGGGTTGGTCTTTTGGAGGTTTGGTTGCTTTTGAGATGGCTCAACAGTTGATCGCAGCGGGGGATGAAGTGGCTTTGCTTGCTGTGCTGGATACTTTAGCGCCGGTTTCTGCTAACAAACCTTCTTTTTGGGACGGTTGCAAGTTTATTCTGACTACTGTTTCGCGCTCTATCTGGCCTTTTGTAGTAGATTATTTTCGCTTGGTGGCTGGTGCAGAAAATGTTCAAAGTGGCGGTATTGCGGCAAAATTTCCGAAATTAAATAAAATGCTTAATTTGGCAGCTAATTTTTTCCATCGCTGGAATTGGAAACAGGCCGTTATGGTTAGCATCCTATCTCAGGAGTCAAAAGAACGGAGCTGGCGCGAGCTGGCAATTCCCTCAATGTTTACTGTATTTCAGGCTAATAGTCAAGCAACTCTCAGCTATGTACCGAAAATTTATCCGCAGCGAATTACTCTGTTTAGATCGAGGGAACAGCTAAGCATGAGTCATCAAGATCCGACTCTTGGCTGGAGCGAATTAACGACCCAAAAAGTAGAGGTGATTAGGGTTCCTGGGAATCATCTTACTATGTTGAGAAAGCCCTGCGTCGAGGTGCTGGCTCAACAGCTAAAGCATTGCCTGGAGAAGGAATTAAGTGATTGAGTGGCCCGCGTGCTGGTGTGCCGCAACCGGGTTTGATGTGCGAAAGCGCTATTAGTCCTGAATCCGATCTGCATCTGCGTGAATCAGCGTCAATCCATTGTCATCTGCGGTTTACATTCTCTTTCTTTAACCGCAGATGAGGACAGATAAACACAGATTAACGCAGATGAATTCTATCAATTCCGGTTGCACCATTCATCTAAAATCTAAAATTGCCCAATGGATTGCGCGATGCTGAAGATGATAGCACCCAAACCTGCTGCGATCGGAATTGTCACCAGCCAAGCCGAACCAATTGACAGCAATGTTTCCAAGCGTACTGTTTTCCAAGCTTTGATCAGCCCGACTCCGACGACTGCACCGACTAAAGCGTGGGATGTGGAAACTGGCAAACCGAAGCGGGATGCTAGCAAGACTGTTGTGGCTGTGGCTAATTCCGCGCAAAATCCGCCGCTTGGTTGGAGTTCGATGATCTTTTCGCCGACTGTGGCAATTACATTTTTGCCCCAGATGGTTAAACCGATGACTATTCCTGCGCCTCCGAGGACTAAAATCCACAGGGGAACGCTGAAATCTCCTGAGGGAAAGGAACCTGTGCGCCGGATGTAGGCGATCGCAGCTAGGGGAGCAACTGCATTTCCTACGTCGTTGGAACCGTGAGAAAATGCTACAAAACAGGCACTCAAGACTTGAAATCTCGCCATTTGTTGCTCGATGGGAGAGTGAGGGAGTTTCGGAGTGGGGGAGGTGTTTGTACTTGGGCCGAATCCCTTATCCCCTCTTGCTTCTTCCTTCTTCCTTCTTTCTTCTTCCTTCTCAACTGATTCTAATTTTTTCCAGCTAGTGAGTGTCAGGCCGATCGCAGCTATTGCCCCGATGCCAATGACAATATCGTGAATTGGAAGATTCCAGCCAAATCGATCGTGCGCTAGGGCGATCGCCCCTGTCTGCACCAAAGCGACATTCACAACAGACGGCAGTACAATTATCCCAAATACGCTCAGCATTGCTGCACTCAGCCAAGGTATCCACTCGCGCATTTGAGATAGAGGATCTGGCCGATCGAGAATCGAATACTTCACCACACTGTAAAATAGTGCGGCTAAAGCACCGCTGGCAAAAGGTGTCGCCACCCAAGTTAGGGAGATGGTGCCGATGGTTCGCCAATCAACTGCATTAATTCCGGCTGCAACACAGCTAAAACCCGCGATCGCGCCCACCACTGCATGGGATGAAGAAACCGGCAAACCTCGACTGGTAGCGATTTGCAGCCACAAGCCGCAAGCTATCAGCACTGACACCATCCCGATTAAAAATACTTGCGGTTGGGTCGCGAACACTTGTGCATTCACAACTCCTGTTGCCAGAGTTTCGGAAACTCCTTGCCCAAACAGCACTGCGCCGGAAAATTCCAGTATGCCTGCAACAATTATTGCCTGCCGCAGCGTTAGCGCCTTCGAGCCTACTGATGTCCCCATCGAGTTAGCGACATCGTTGGCCCCCAAGTTGGCGGCGACGTACAAGGCGAGTGCCGCCATCGCGCCCAATTGCAGAAATACTATCCCAGAGGTATCTAACATAGAAATTTTTTGACATAAAACGGGCATTTCGATATATGATAAGGGATTGTGAGTTTTGGTAAATCCGATGAAAGGCGCAGAAATAATCCGTTCGATCGAGACGGCAGAAATAGATAGAGTCAAGCAAGAACTCAATAAACAAGTTCCCGAAATTTACGTGGGCGACACAGTGCGAGTCGGCGTAAGAATTAAAGAGGGTAACAAAGAACGGGTTCAGCCCTACGAAGGGACTGTGATTGCCATGCGCAACGGCGGGATTAATGAAACAATCACCGTCCGCCGCGTGTTTCAGGGCGTCGGAGTGGAACGGGTGTTTTTGATTCACTCGCCCCGCATCGCCACGATCCAAGTGATGCGCCGCGGGAAAGTCCGCAGAGCAAAACTTTACTACCTGCGCGATCGGGTGGGCAAAGCTACTCGCGTCAAACAGCGGTTCGATCGCTCCCTGTAGGAATGCACCCAGCTTCCCCTTGGTTCATGGTTCATGGGAAATTGAGAAATTTCAAAAAAAAGTTTCCCATTTAGGAGCGCACTGTGTTAAAATAGAAATCTAGAGGTTAAGCGAATTTCAGCAACCTCACCTGTGCGCTCTTAGTTCAGTTGGTAGAACGCAGGTCTCCAAAACCTGATGTCGGGGGTTCAAGTCCTCCAGGGCGCGCTGAATCACCAAACTTTAAATTCTGCCCGAAAGCGCCCGGATTATTGGCTGGCAACAGTCAAAACCGCAAACTTTCGGGTAGAATTAATTTTTGTGGGCGGTTCGCAAAAAATGCCATCAACAAATGCTCGGTGTCGCTTCTTGATCGTCGGTTTCGGCGATCGGCAGTTACACAGTTGATAGGTTGGGCTTGTCAAAAAGTCGTGGCTTTAGATTTGAGATTTGGGACTTGGGCGTAAGTGGTTAGTGTCACAAAATCTGAGAGCCGCGGGCCACTCACACCATCTAAAATCTAAAATCTAAAATCTAAAATCGCAAGGGGGATTGAATCGTGGCGAAAAAAGACGAAGCTCAAGAAACTCAAGAAATAACGGCGCCTGGGTTTAATCCTACGGGTTTTTTAAAGGAAACTAGAGAAGAACTCGACAAAGTGGTTTGGCCCAGCAGGCAGCAGCTAATCAGCGAGTCTTTGGCGGTGCTTTTGATGGTAATCCTCTCAGCAAGCCTGATTTATTTGGTGGATAACTTCTTTAACTGGGGCGCGGGAAAGGTGTTTGGGCCATGACTTTTGCATCAGAAGAATCTGAGTATTCCACAGAAGCGACGGGACAGGCAGCATCGCCAGATGTGCCGGAGATTGATGCTCGCTGGTATGCTGTTCAAGTTGCCTCAGGCTGCGAGAAGCGGGTGAAGGCAAACTTGCAGCAGCGGATTCAAACTTTGGATGTTGCCGATCGCATCGTTCAAGTGGAAATTCCGCAAACTCCGGCGATCAAAGTCGGCAAAGACGGTTCCAGGCGGCAGTCAGATGAAAAAATCTTTCCCGGCTACGTACTCATCCGTATGTTTATGGACGAGGATACCTGGCAGGTGATCAAGAATACCCCGAATGTAATTAATTTTGTCGGGGCAGAGCAGAAACGCCGCTACGGGCGCGGCAGGGGTCACGTCAAACCGCTACCTCTGAGTCATTCAGAAGTAGAACGGATCTTCAGAAACGCTCAGGAATCAGAACCGGTTGTCAAAGTATCGATGTCTGCTGGAGACCACGTTGTGGTACTTTCCGGGCCGTTTAAGGATTTTGAAGGTGATGTGATTGAAGTTAGCCCGGAACGGAACAAGCTCAAAGTTTTACTCTCGATTTTTGGGCGCGATACGCCTGTAGAATTGGAGTTCAATCAGGTTCAGAAACAGAACTAACTAATGGCAAAGAAAGTTGTTGCAGTAATTAAGTTGGCGATTACGGCGGGAAAAGCCAACCCAGCTCCTCCGATCGGCCCAGCTCTGGGTCAGCACGGCGTCAATATTATGATGTTTTGCAAGGAGTACAATGCTAGAACCGCAGACCAAGCGGGTCTGGTGGTTCCGGTAGAAATTTCGGTTTTTGAAGACCGCAGTTTTACTTTTATTCTCAAAACCCCGCCGGCGTCGGTTTTGATTCAAAAAGCGGCTGGCATTGCTAAGGGTTCGGGAGAACCTAATCGCAAGCAAGTAGGGACAATTACACAGGCTCAGTTACGAGAAATCGCTGAAACAAAAATGCCTGACCTCAATGCTAATGATGTTGAGGCTGCTATGAAAATTGTGGCAGGAACGGCTAAAAATATGGGCGTGGCGATCGCGGATTGAAGGAAGAAGGAAGAAGGAAGAAGGAAGAGTTTTCCTAGTCCAAGTTCCAAATTGCTAATCCAAAATTCCTGATTTTGAAGGAAAAATCTTCAATCCAAAATCCCAAATCCAAAATCCAAAATCGATCGGTTCAGGGGGAGAAGCAAAGCTTCGCTAGTAACCGAAAACTGGTAGATTTTAAGATTGTCCGATAGGTTCAATCTAAAATCTAAAATCTAAAATCTAAAATCGACTGACCCCAGGAGATAACAATGGCAAAGAAAGTATCGCGAAGACTGCAAGAACTTCAAAAGAAAGTTGAAGAGAGACCTTATCTACCGCTGGAAGCTCTGCAACTTTTGAAAGAAACAGCAACGGCTAAGTTTGGCGAATCAGCAGAAGCTCACATCCGTTTGGGAATTGACCCGAAATATACTGACCAACAGTTGCGGACAACTGTATCGCTGCCAAAAGGAACTGGTCAAGTAGTCAGAGTTGCGGTGATTGCTAAGGGCGAAAAAGTTAAAGAAGCTCTGAACGCCGGCGCTGATATTGCGGGTTCTGAAGAGTTGATCGATGAAATTCAGAAGGGCATGATGGACTTCGATTGCCTGATTGCTACCCCAGACGTGATGCCGTTGGTGGCAAAATTGGGTCGGTTGTTGGGCCCGCGCGGTTTGATGCCTTCTCCCAAAGGTGGCACGGTGACGACTGACATTTCTCAGGCGATCAACGAGTTTAAAGGTGGTAAACTAGAATTCCGTGCCGATCGAACTGGCATCGTTCATGTTATGTTTGGCAAGGCAGCTTTCTCAGCGGAAGATTTGCTCGTCAACCTTCATGCTTTGCAAGAAACTGTTGACCGCAACCGTCCTTCTGGTGCTAAAGGTCGCTACTGGCGCACTCTGTACGTATCCGCAACAATGGGCCCGTCGATCGAAGTCGATATCAGTGCCCTGCGCGATACCAAACTTGATGCTGCGTAGAAAGAATTAAGCAGAAGGCAGAAGGTAAAAGACAGCTTCGGCTGTCTGTGTAAATCTCTCACAAGATTTGCGTCACAGCCTTGCTATGTCTGCCTTCTCGTGATAGCCTAATCAAAAATCAATAAGCTGAAGACCGCAGGTGCCGATCGCTTAATTTCCTGCCGAGGCTGAAGAAATAAAAACTCAAGACTCAAAGATTAGAAATTTTCTATTTTTAATTGTGACTTGTTAATTTTTAATTCTCTGCCCCGGCTCGAAGGTCGGGGTTTTTGACGGGCAATTTTCTATCCTAAAAGGAGGTGAAATAAGTATGGGCAAAACTTTAGCAGTAAAAAATGAGATTATTGCAGACCTCAAGCAAACCTTGAGCGAATCTCAACTGGCGATCGTGATTGACTACACGGGCTTAACTGTTGCTGAAATCACAGATTTGCGTCGGCGTTTGCGTCCGAAAGGCAGCAGTTGCCAAGTGGCAAAAAACACGCTAATGCGAATTGCGGTTGAAGGCAACGAAACCTGGCAGCCGATACAGGAATTGCTGACTGGTACATCGGCGTTTGTGTTCGTGCAAGAAGATATTGGCGGCGCGATTAAAGCTTACCAAGAATTCCAAAAAGTCTCTAAGAAGACTGAACTTCGCGGCGGCGTGATGGAAGGACGGGTACTGAAAGAAGCTGATGTTAAAGCATTAGCCGATCTGCCGTCGAAAGAACAACTCATGGCTCAAATTGCTGGCGCTATCAACGGTGTCGCAACCAAGTTGGCTGTGGGTATCAATCAAGTTCCTACTTCGATCGCTCGCGGTCTTAAAGCTTATGCTGAAAAAGACGGCGATTTAGCACAACCTGAAGCAGAAGCACCAGCACAACCTGAAGCAGAAGCACCAGCACAACCTGAAGCAGAAGCACCAGCACAA
>JAUBOM010000046.1:18629-21921 GCA_036700245.1 Microcoleus vaginatus BM001213989 | reverse complement strand
CCTGAAGCAGAAGCACCAGCAGAAGCAGACAGCACATCTGCGTAAGTCATTAGTAATTAGTCACGAGTCAAGAGTCGTTAGTTGTGAGAAACAAACTGATGACTGGAGACGAGAAACTAATAATTAATGAGCAATCGAAAGTCTCAAATTCCAAATCTACAATCGAACTAGGAGTTCAAAAAATGTCTACAGCAACTGATGAAATCTTGGATAAACTTAAGTCTCTGACTTTGCTCGAAGCTTCTGAATTGGTCAAGCAAATTGAAGAAGCTTTCGGCGTCAGCGCTGCTGCTCCTGTAGGCGGCATGATGATGATGGCTGGTGCGGGTGGTGGTGCCGCTCCTGAACCAGTAGAAGAGCAAACCGAGTTTACTGTCATGCTCGAAGAAGTTCCTGCTGACAAGAAAATCGCTATTCTTAAGGAAGTCCGGGCGATTACCGGTTTGGGTCTGAAGGAAGCGAAAGATTTGGTAGAAGCCGCACCGAAGGCAGTTAAGGAAGCTATTGCTAAGGACGCTGCTGAAGAATTGAAGAAACAGCTTGAAGCTGTGGGCGCAAAGATTTCTATCAAGTAGTCATAGAGTCTAGCCGACAGGTTGAAACCTGTCGCTATGAAACCTCAGTTTGCTGGTGCAGACTGAGGTTTTTTCGGTTAATTCGATCGACAACTATGGCAGCTTGTAATTAACCTCTGATACTAAATCCGGGTTAGAAACCTCCTTTATAAGACTCGGCGATTGAAATCGCTCTGCAAGTCAAACGAAGTCTGCCTCCGCAGACTAAGAAATAAAGAGGGTATTTAAGATCGATCGACCACAATATCTCGGCCCGGGCGGCTTTACGTTGATTTCTGTCTTGGACGCGTGGTTCAGAAACCGGGTTTTTTTTACGAAAAGACGCGTTACAGCCCGCAGATTCGGTAAAAAACCCGGTTTCTTCGATCGCGCCGTGCCTCCAAGACTGTTATCACAATTCTGCTTCCATCTGCCGCACGACTGTTAAAGCAGAATAGGAAACACCCGCAGTTCCTTCTCCGGGATGGGTGGAGTCGCCCACTAACCACAAATTTTTAATTGGTGTGCGGTTGGCAAATCCGAAGGGGCCGAAGGTTGGTATTCGCTGGCCGATGCCGCCGACAACGCCTCTATCTCTCGCCGTGTAGCGGGCAAAGGTGCGGGGTGTGGCAGCTTCTTGGTGTACGATCGACTCTGGCGTCAAATTGAAATATTCGCTCAAACGGGCGATCGCCCCTGCGCTGTATTTTTGCTTCAATCCTTCATAATCAACCGCATTCCACCACATTCGAGTATCAGTAAATGACGAAGCGATAATTGTCGCCATTCCCTCCGGTGCTCGCCCATCACCCGGATGACTGACTGAAACAAATAATGAATTATTCTCCCCAATCTCGCCGTCGTAATCGTAGAGAAACTGAAGGTGCGGCGGACAATTTTCCGGAATTGCGCTTTCATGAACTCCCAAATATATGACAAATGCACCGGATGCGGGCGGCAATTTATCAACTCGATATTTGTAGCCTGCCATTTGATTTGGGAGTTTGTTTGTTGTCTCTGAAGTCTCTGATTTAACGGATAAATTATCTGTTAAATTGCCCACGCTTGGCTCGCTTGACATCAATTTTACTAGATTTTGCGCTGTCACGTTGGCAACAATGCGATCGGCTGTTTCTGTCCAAACTTCGCCTGTTTTTTGATTGCGAATCACTGTAGCGGTGGCTTTGCCGTTGGCGGTGACAATACTTTCAACTGTGTGCCGCAACAAGACTTGACCGCCGTAGAGTTCGATCGCCTCTACGAGTCGATCGCTCAACACCTGCATACTTCCTTGTAGATGATACAATCCCTGCGGCGCTTGCGAAACTCCTAAAGCCGTAGCCGCGTAAAGCAGCGCCGTTTCTTCGGTATCAACTTGAGAATACAATTTTAACTGCAAATCCAGAAAAATTCTCAAGCGCAAATTGTCGCCCAACCCACAAAGCCGCAAAGCATCTCCCACAGTCATAAAAGTGAAAGGCAAAGTAATTAGAGTATCGGGGCGAACTGCTTGAATTAATTGCCAGAAATCCCAGAAGTTTCTGGGCGGTAAAACTGGATCGCGCCCCTGAAAGTTCCAGCTAGCTTTGAACAATGCAGACAATAATTGCCAAAAAGGTTCGCTTCCAGGAAACTGCCGCTGCCTTTCTTCCTGCCACTTTTGCGGATCTCGCCACACGCTAATCGGTGCGGTTTCTCCCGGCAAAAACACCGCACAAGCGGGATCGCAGGGTGTCGCGGCGGGAAGTTCTATGTCTAATTCTGAGAAAATTCGGTGGTGAATGCCTCCGGGTTCCAATCCTGCAACCTGCGTAGCGCCGACTTCGAAGGTAAAGCCTTTGCGTTTGAAGGTGGAAGCGCATCCTCCGGGGACGATCGCCTGGTCTAAGACTAGCACTTTGTATCCTCTGCGGGCTAGCAGGGCGGCTGCTGTGAGCCCGCCGATGCCTCCTCCAATTACCGTGACGCGGCCCTTAGTGTCTGCGGGACTGGATTTGCCAAAAGGGGTGCGATCGCCTCTCATAAATTTATTTATTGTAATATTTCTTAATATTATGCTCATATTTCGCCATAAAAAGCTCTTGTAGCGACAGGTTGAAATCTATTGCTACAAGAGGAAGGAGTCCGAGTTTAGAGGACGTTTTAGGGGTAAGGTGCGCCCGAAGCAGCCAGAGCATTAGACTGTGCCGTGCTGATGAGAGAATCAGGGACGGCGCCACTTGTTGAGATAAGCTTCGCCAATCCCAGCCACAGCCTGCATTTGACCTAGCTGTTCCCGTAAAGCTTTGATGGTTCTTAGCTGTTCTTGAGACTGTTGCTGCAAAGCGTCGTAATTCCGCTGTATCGCCGCACTCTGGCTCAATTGATTTTCTAGAGAGTGCAACTTGGTTAGTTGAACTTGGAACTTCCCGATCGCACTTGACTTTTCTGCTAACTCGTGCTGCAAAGATTCGTAACTCGACTTCGACACGGTTTGCTGCAATTGCTGTGCCAAATTTTGCTTTTCGGTAGCTAATTGCTGTTCCAAAGATGCGATCGAACTTTCTCTTTCTGCTAACTGCTGCTGCAAAGATTTGATCGAACTCGATTTTTCTGCTAGCTGCTGCACAAAGTCGTGTTCCCGCTGGTCTTTGGCGGCGACTTGCTGCTGCAAAGATTCGATCGAACTCGATTTTTCTGCTAACTGCTGCACAAAGTCGTGTTCCCGCTGGTCTTTGGCGGCGACTTGCTGCTGCAAA
>JAUBOM010000046.1:18364-18529 GCA_036700245.1 Microcoleus vaginatus BM001213989 | reverse complement strand
GATTCGATCGAACTTTCGCGTTCACTCAACTGCTGCTGTAAAGTTTCGTAACTTGACTTCGCTACAGTTTCCTGCAATTGGCTTTCGAGATTTTGCTTTTCGGTAGCGAGTTGCTGCTGCAAAGATTCGATCGAACTTTCGCGTTCACTCAACTGCTGCTGTAAA
>JAUBOM010000046.1:0-18264 GCA_036700245.1 Microcoleus vaginatus BM001213989 | reverse complement strand
ATTGGCTTTCGAGATTTTGCTTTTCGGTAGCGAGTTGCTGCTGCAAAGATTCGATTAAACTTTCGCGTTCAGCCAACTGCTGCTGTAAAGCTTCGTAACTTTCTTGCAACGGATTTGGCTGTACGTTCACTGAGTCCAAGTGAGTTTCTGCCGTTCTAGCGTCATTAATTTCGCTTTCTTCGGCTGTTTCCCCTTCCAAGTCAGCGGCTTCCACCTCCGTTTCTTCACCTTTTTTCCAAGTGACAGTAACTTCCGTCTTGTCCTTAGAAATATCCAGAGCGCCTTTTGCCAAGCGTTCTAGGAGCTCCGACCTTGATATTCCGAGCTTTCGAGCGATCACGTTCAATCGATCAGCACTAGAAGAAGTCAGCGAAAGTCCGACTTTGACTTTGGTGTCTGAATTGGAACTAACTACATTGCGATTTTTTTTGACCATTGGCATTTTCCTCATGCCAACCTACACTTATTAGTATAGTGGCTGAAGCTTGTATTAAAATTAATTCTTGTTACTTACCAATTGTGCCAGCTTGCGTTCCAAATCGAACAAAAAGCCGTGAATGTATTCTTCGATCCATTCCTGGCCGTAGAACCGCTTAAACATTCTCCCGGCCGGGTCTTTTTCGGCACGATACCGCAAATAGCGCAGTTGAGCTTGTAAGCCCTTGTTTTAAAGCGAAGCTTCCAAAGTCGCACCTGCAACCCGATGATCTGGATCTTTTGCCAAATAGCTCACAGCAGCGCGAGCTTGAGGATTGTCAAATTTGCTCAGCGCGCGAGCAACTCGCAGCCGAATTCCCCAGTTATCCGAACTTACTAGAAGTAATAATTGGTGCAATGCCTCTTCTTGCTTCTGAGTATTTGCCAGCAGACCCAATCCGTCAATTGCTGCTTCCTGAACTGGTAAATCTTCCCCGCCAAGAGCGATCGCACAAATTTCAAATACTGCATCAGGACACTGCATTTCATACAGCGCAGCCATGATACTGCGGCGGACGAGCCAATTGTCATCGCGGCGAAAAGCTTCCACCAAGTGAGAAATCGCCTCGGTTCCGAACATTGACAAAGAGTTAGCGGCTTCGGCGCGCACGTTCGGATCGCGATCGAACTGCATCATTTTTAACAGTGCCGCAAAAGCTTCCGCACTTTGAGTCCGCCGCAATCCCATCGCCACGAACGATCGCACCATAAACTCCCGATCGTCCACTTTGCTCAGCAACATCGGTAGCGCCACCGCAGAATCGCACTTTCTCAGAGCCGTTACCCCCCGCAGCCTCTGTTGAGAATCCGAACTTTGCAGCGCTGCTTGGATTTCGCTAATTTTCATAAGCCAATTATATATTTTTGTTACGTTTCTTTACAATTTTAGCAATTATTCCCGGATTTTGGGCAGATTAAAAAAAAAATCACTGCTGAATAAGAAATTTTGTGGGTATTTAAGCGAGCTTTTGTATTAGTAATGAAGGCAATCAGTACCCTATTTATTTGAGTATGCGGAGGCATCATTTATTTTTTTAAATAGATTTTAACAACCAATTTTTTACAAGCAGCGGCTTGGGCGCAGTGCAGAGTACAATCATTCTTAACCCCTATTTTCGGAGATAAAAGCGCAATTTAAAACCCTAATTATCCCGCGCATAAAATCCCAAATGATTGGAAATTGGACGTTCCTGCATGGGGATTTTATTCTGAATCGGAGCATTCAACAGTTTCGCTCCTGACGGCGATGCTACTGCAAAAGTTACAGACCCGCCGCCATCTAAATTTAGCACAGCCTCGGCTCCCAACTGCATCGAAATCTCAGTTATTTCGCTCAATTTCAGCCCTTCACTGTAAAGCCTCTGCTTGCCGTCTACCAGAATTAACCACAACTTGTCGCCTGTTTTGTCGATCGCCGCGACTGCACGGGGATAGGGTTTATCCTGTTTGCGTTCTTCCTGACTTTGTGCTACGGCTTTGCCATTTTTAACCAGCAAAGTATCTCCGGCAACTGCATAGGCTGTCCCCGCAGGACAAGTGCCGTTTTCGATTATTTGAGCGCGGTTTTTGGCATCAAAACAAAGGGCGGGAAAGCCTGGATCTGGTTGAGAATAAGCTTGGTTTTTGGCAATGGCGTGTCCGACATTATTTACTCGATCGCCGCTGCGGGGATAGTAATCCCAAGGTGCTTTCTCGATGCAGGGATAAAAAAAATTGCCGTTGACTGCTAATTGCAATTTAAATTCTTTCAGGAATTCAGTAGCGGTGCGGGCATTGGTTTCTGTTAAATCGGGTGTTGGGTTTCCGGGAGTGACAAAAATTCCTATTCCCGGCGCTTTTAGGTCGATGCTAACAATGTGAATTAGGGTGGGACGCGGATTAGTCCGAAATTCCCTGCGGTAGGCTATTCCTTGAAAGAGCGATCGGGCTTCATTTGTTTGTTTGGAACGCAAAAAGTAGGGAATGTTGTAGAGTATTATTGGTGCGAGCAATATTCCGACACCGAGAATCTGCCAAATTTGTTTGAGGGTGGGTCGATAAGTCATACCATTTTAGATTTTAGATAGGGGACGGGAACACTGACAGATTTATTATATATTTTCAAGCATCTTCTACTAATATGAAGTATTCGGATTCCAATAATTTTAGCAATCAAATTTTACGAAATCGATCGTTCCAAGGACAAGTTCTTAACGGTGCTGATTTCAGCGGTGCGGATGTTCGAGGCTGCAATTTTAGAAATGCTCAGTTAGCGGGTGCGAATTTTATCGGTGCGAAAATTGGGCTTTCTCGGCGACAGATTGCTGTTTTGAGTGCTGGGGCGATCGCGATTTGTTTGGTTGTGGGCGATGTTCTGACTCGACTGATTTTGGGATCTCAAGGACAAGTACCGGGCTCTGGCAGTTGGCCTTTTGTTCTGTTGCTGTACGGGGTTTTGAGCGCTGCTGGTTTGGCTTCGGCGATCGCCAGCCAACAGCCAAAAACTTCAAAAGCGGGTAGATTGGCACGAACAATTTCTGCTATTCTATCAGGAACTTTGTTGGGATTTTTCTATGCTGGCACTGCAACTAATAATAATTCCCAGGCTGCTATTGCTGGAATGACGATCGGCGGGGTGTTAATGTTTTTTGTGAGTTCCCGGATTCGCGGCCAATTTGCACAGGTGGCGATCGCATCGGCTGGAAGTGTGGCGACTTACGCTGCGGCTTTTTTGTTCAGTGCAACGGCGAGCGCTTTTCTGAGCACTCACAAACTGTTTTGGGGTATGTGTTTCGGTTTGCTGTCGCTGCTGTATCTTTGGTTTGCGTTTGTGTCTTTCTCGGCTATTGTGCGAGAGATTGGAAATGCTGAGGGTACTTCGTTCAGAGGGGCAAATCTCGCTGATGCTAAGTTCGATATAAATTACCTCAATCTAAAATCTAAAATTTAAAATCTAAAATTCCCCGACTGATATTCAAACAGCAATTGAGCCAGCAGAAAGCGACGCTTTGGTGCAAACGGTGAGGGAGCAAATGGCCTTCGCAACTTTCAATCCCAGTGACAGCGAACTGCTCAAAAAGATTGTCGAATGTATGGGAGATTCGCAGGGAATGGTGAGGCTAATTGAGTCGAAACTCTCGGCTCAATTGGCAAACCTGCAACTCCTTTTTTGCTGGAAGCTCTAGCACATCACCCCAACCCTCTCGTGCGTAGAGCCTCTGCTAAAACGCTGACTCTGATTTGCGAGGCGATCGCCCGAACCACGCTGCTAGAAGCTTTTTTACAGGATGAGGATCGAGTCGGGGGAGGAAGAGTGGGATTAAAGACAAAGCCTGCGGTTTCCCACCGCGCCTACACAGACAAAACCCACTTGGAGGGCGTTAAAGAATTTTTACTCGATCGGGCCTTGACATTTTCCTCTCAAAATGAGAGTGTAAGCATAGTAGCCCAGCAAAACAAAAACCTCAAAACCACCAAAACAAAATCCTCAAAACCAAAACCTCAAAACCACTATGTCAAACAAAATAAAAAATCAAAGAAAAACAAATGCACATAATCTCGCTCCGGAACCTCCGTAAAGATGCTGCCCAGTATCCCGATGTCAAAAATCAAATTGATAGCTGGAATGCAACTGTAAAGCAAGCAGAATGGCAGAATTTGGACGAGGTTCGCAAGATTTACCGGGATGCCGAAGCAGTAGGAGACTTGACAGTCTTTAATATCAAAGGCAACGAATATCGCCTGATTGTCGGCATCAACTACGAGAACCAAACTATTTACTACAAATATTTTCTAACCCACGCTGAATACGACAAAGACAAATGGAAAAATGATCCTTACTTTTGATGGAGCCAGTTATAGCAAATTGCTTGCAGAAATTGCTCCTAGGGCGATCGAAACCGAAGAGGAATACGATCGCCTCCTGGCAGTGGCAGAACGGCTAACGTTCGCTAAAAACCTCACTCCAGAGGAGAGAGCTTTATACAAGTTGTTAGTCACGCTGATTGAAGTTTATGAGACAGAAAATTATCCGATCGACAAATCGGAGCCTCATGAGATTTTGCAACACATCATGGAATCCAGCGGCACCCGTCAAGCGGACTTGGTAGGTATCATTGGATCGAGCGGTGTGGTGTCTGAGGTGGTGAATGGGAAAAGAGCGATTAGCAAGGCACAAGCTAAGGCACTAGGCGATTATTTTAAAATCTCACCTAGCTTGTTTATTTAATTGGGATAATTGGGCATTGGAAAAACAATTAAGTGACGCTGCTAGACCATATCGCTGGCGATTGGTCTAGGTCACTATGGTTTTCTAGTATTGGCATTATATCGGGGCGTTTATTCTCGGCGCGATCGCCCTAATTTACACTCCAACATTGAAAAGCGAGATCCCTTGAGTTTTCTAAAAGAATTCAAGGGATCTCGCTAATAATCAAAGTATTTATCTCAGATCGGAGATTTTTTTTGCAAGCTGTTTTTTTTGCCTGAACAGCTTATTTAACGGAGAGGGAGGGATTCGAACCCTCGTTAAGTTGCCCTAAACACACTTTCCAGGCGTGCGCCTTCAACCGCTCGGCCACCTCTCCAGGGCTAAATTAATTCATTTAGCCACAGCTAAACTATATTAACAGAACAAATCTGATTTGGGAAGGGGTAACGGCATAAATTTACTGTTTAATGTGGGTAGGCTGTCAAACGAGCGGGCTTGAATTCTCCTACCTGTGTCGCAAACCCCTTAATCTAAAGGAGTTTGCCAGCCAAACCCCAATCTAAAATCTAAAATCTAAAATCTAAAATTCCATGACTCACTCTTACACAATTAAAATTCATAACAGACAGACAGGCGATCGCCACACCGTGCGAGTACCCGAAGACCGCTACATCCTCCAAAGCGCGGAAAACCAAGGAGTAGAATTGCCCTTTTCCTGCCGCAACGGCGCTTGTACAGCCTGTGCGGTGCGCGTCAACTCGGGAGAACTGCACCAGCCAGAAGCAATGGGGCTTTCGGTGGAACTGCAAAGAGAGGGTTATGCCCTGCTGTGCGTCAGCTATCCGCGTTCCAACATCGAGGTAGAGACGCAAGACGAAGACGAAGTGTACGAACTGCAATTCGGTCGTTACTTCGGCAAAGGTAAAGTTAGAGCCGGTTTGCCGTTGGATGAAGAGTGAGGGAATTTGATAAATTATCAACTACCAATTATCCATGCTTTATCGATTATGTGCGATCGCCCTTTGTCTGTTGCTAGCTAGCTGCCAAAAACCAGAAATTCCCCAAGGTACGATCGCCAAAGTAGAAAGGGCCATCAGCGGCCAAACAATCGAAGTTATCAGTACAGCCAACAAAATAGCCTTATTAGAACAAATCAGGCTGATTGGTATTGATGCGCCGGATTTAAAACAGCAGCCTTGGGGAGAAGCAGCCAAACAAAGACTAGAAGAGCTCACTGGGGGAAAACAGGTATTGTTAGAATCAGACATCGAACAGAAAGACCAGTTCGATCGCAAACTAGCCTACTTGTGGCAAGATAAAATTTTGCTCAACGAACAGCTAATCAAAGAAGGTTATGCCCTCGCCTCAGTGCGATCGCCCAACACCAAATACCAGCAGCGACTCGTGAACGCTCAAGAATGGGCGAGACTCATGGGTAAAGGCCTATGGAATCCAGAACGAGCCCTGCGCCAAACTCCTGCAGAATTCCGCGAGCAAAATCGGAAATAGTCATTAGTCATTAGTCATTAGTCATGAGTCAATGAATAGAAGCTCTTCAGTTATAACTAACAACTAATGAGCAATGATTTCATTTTTCCCTCTTCCCTCTTCCTTCGTGTCCTTCGCGTCTTCGCGGTTCGTACTTCCTTCTTCCTTCTTCCTTCTTCCTTCTTCCCTCTTCCTTCTGCTATAACAACTAACAAATGACAGACAATCAACTGCAAAACTTCTTAGAAATAGCCACCGAAGCAGCCCTAGCCGCCGGTTCCGTCCTGCAATCTTACTGCGGAAATTTAGAAAAAATTCAAGAAAAAGGCCGATGGGGTGATTTAGTGACAGAAGCCGACAAAGCCTCAGAAGCCGTCATCTTAGAAATTCTGGGCCGCCACGTACCCGACCACGCCATCCTCGCCGAAGAATCCGGCAAATTAGGAGATGCCAGCAGCAAATACCTGTGGGCGATCGACCCTTTGGACGGCACAACCAATTTTGCTCACCAATATCCTTTTTGGGCCGTGTCGATCGGACTTTTAATCGACGGCATACCACAAATGGGAGTAATTTACGACCCTTTGCATAACGAATTGTTTCGGGCAGCCAAAGGATTGGGAGCAACTTGCAACAGATCGCCGATCGAAGTTTCTCAAATCCCAGAATTGAGAACCAGCTTGCTAGTCAGTGGCTTTGCATACGATCGGCGCGAAACAGCAGACAATAATTATGCCGAATTCTGTCACCTCACCCACCTCACCCAAGGCGTGCGGCGCAGCGGTTCGGCATCCCTAGACCTCGCACACCTGGCGATGGGGCGATCGGACGGATACTGGGAACGGGGACTCGGCCCTTGGGACGTAGCAGCCGGTGTAGTCATCGTCTCCGAAGCCGGAGGTCAAATTACAGCTTATGACGGCAGTGCCTTTGAGATGAACTCGGGTCGGATTTTGGCCACAAACGGCAAAATACACGCCGAACTTAGTGGCGCACTGCTAGCAGTTCCTCCCTTATCTTCCTGGGGGTAAGGTGCCCGCAGCAAGAGATCGGGGGTTGTACGGGGGTCAGAACCCCTTGACTCAAGCTACATTAAAGAATAGTGAAAAGCCAGGAAAGGAAGAGTAAAAGTTATGTCTTTTGAAATGACAAAAGGGCTGTTCAAGTATGACTTTACTGATCAGCACGCAATTTTGGGAATTCCCTTAGACGCCGAGTTTAACGACATCCGCAAGCGCTACATGAAAATTGCCCGCCGCTTGCATTCGGATACTTGCTCTTTTGAAAGCCCAGCCGATAAAGATTGGGCTAACCAATTTTTGTCAAAAGTAGTCAATCCGGCTTACAGCAAATTCTCCAAAGAAAGCGATCGCAAAGAATACAACCTGCTATTAGCAGCCATCGCCAAGCGCGTCGCTAAAGATCCGAAAATGCAAATCGAAAGCGAAGCAGCCCAACAGTTAGCTACCGCTAAAGATTGGGAAGAAGCTTACAAAACAGCAGTTAGCAAACTCGCTCTCAAACAGTACGAATCAGTTAAGGAAACGCAAGAGGCGATCGATCAAATTAGCGAACTCAACATGGTTTACCTGCTGCGAAAAGAGCGCATGGGTGGTGGTGTTGGGGTTGCAGCCGGTTCACCTCCAAAAGCCGCAACCCCAACTAGCACAGCAAAAACAGCAGCAGCAACCCCAGCAACCCCAGCAACCCCAGCAACCGCAACTCCAGCGCCATCTGCGCCCAAATTCCAAGACTCGCCGGCCGAAGCCTATTGCCGCCGAGCTCAAGGATTCATGGACAGCAAAAGTTACGCCAAAGCAATTTTAGAGTTGAAAGAAGGGGTGAAACGCGATCCAAAACACAGCCAGGCTCACGCTATGTTAGCAATGTGTTACTTTCAACAAGATCAAGCCACAATGGCAAAACTTGAGATGAACAAAGCTTTGGCATCAAATCCTGAAGAACCGACGGCTTTGGAGGTGAAGAAAAAGCTGGAACAAGCTGCCGCCAAGAGCAAAAAAGGTGGTGAGAAACAGGGATTTTTTGCAAGTTTGTTTGGCGGGAAGAAGAAGTGAGAAGTTGTGAATTGTGAGTCTTGAATATTGAGACAGTGGTGAACTGCTCAGCAGTGGACTGAGATCGCTCAAAAAAATCAAGACTTGGTGATATCAAATTCGGTGACATCGGGATTATACCGTCAGTGCGATCGTCCCGCGATCGCGGGTGTTCCTAAAAGAAGGGGACGATCGCACTGAGGCAAGAAAATGATTATTTCGATGCAAAGGAAAACGATATGACGCCTTAATTTGTTAAAGTCGAATGTTAAGCTTGCCTCCTTCGACTTTAACATTGTTCCCTAAAGCTAAGCTTCTGGGCCCAATCTAAAATCTAAAATCTAAAATTCATATGATACCTTAATTTGTTAAAGTCGAATGTTAGGCTGGCCTCGTTAGACTTTAACACCGTCCCCTAAAGCTAAGCTTCTAAGCCCAATCTAAAATCTAAAGTCTAAAATCTAAAATTGATATGGTTCACCAACCCCCATCGGGTGCAAGAGATTTATTGCCCCTTGACGTTGCTCAAAAAATTTCGATCGAACGGCGCTTACAGCAGGTTTTTCACCGCTGGGGCTATCACCGGATTATTACTTCTACTCTAGAACGGCTGGAAACTTTGATGGCTGGGGGCGCGATCGACCGATCGACCTTAATTCAACTGCAAGACGCCGAGGATGGAGAACTCGGTTTGCGGCCGGAATTGACAGCATCTATCGCCCGCGCGGCTGCAATGCGGATGGCCGGGACTCGCTGGCAGCCTCAGCGCCTCTACTACAACGCTAACGTGTTCCGCAAAGGCCCAGATACTGGCTCAGGCGGGCAACAGGAGTTCTATCAAGCTGGGGTAGAACTGCTCGGGGCGGGGGGGACGGTTGCGGATGCGGAAGTGCTGCTGCTGCTGTCTGAGTGCTTGCAGAGCTTGGAAATAGATGACTGGCATTTGGTTTTGGGAGAAGCGGGCTTGACTGCAACATTGCTAGAACAGTTTCCGCCAAACGTGCGCCAGAAAGTTCGGGGGGCGATCGCCAATCTCGATCGAATTGCCTTGGAAACTTTGCCGCTGTCAACCGAATTGCGAGAAAGAGCATTGCTGTTATTTGACTTGCGCGGCCGTCCAGAAGAGGTGTTGCCAATTGTTGCCAAACTAGATTTAGATTTGCCGCAGCAATCGGCGTTAAACAATCTCAAATCGGCGATCGAATTGCTGCACCAATGCCAGTCAAAAATTCCCAATCTAAAATCCCACATTCACCTCGATTTGAGTTTAATTCAAACATTTGACTACTACACGGGAATTGTGTTTGAAGTTGTCAGCAGCAGCAAGACTGGACAGCGAGTTTTAGGACAAGGAGGACGCTACGACCAACTGTTGGGACTGTTCGACCCCCAAGGGCAAAATTCCCCCGGCATCGGGTTTTGTCTGAATATTGAAGATTTGCACCAAGTTTTACTGACAGAGGGGCAATTGCCCGCCCAGACGCCAGCCAGCGACTGGTTGGTGGTGGCTCAAACTCCTGAAGCTAGTGCCGCCGCGTTTGCTTACGCTCGCAAACTCCGAGAGTCTACTCACCTAGTTCGGGTAGAAATAGATTTGGAGAGTCGGGAGACGGAGGAGGCGGCGCGGGAATACGCGCGCGATCGACGAATTACTCAAATTGCTTGGGTAAGTGCCGAAGGATTGCCAACAATTGAAACGGTAAATTAAGAGGTGCTAGAGAACACCCAGAGCCCCGACTTATGACAGAAGCCGTGGCTCTAACAAACATTGTACAAAAAACTTAATAAAACTGATTTTTTACCCTAAATCCATTGCTGTAATGGCGTTTTTCCATACAAAAACCCGGTTTCTGCATCCGAGAGCAAGCTCCTCTATCGGTTTTAGTTCGTGGTAGCATTGTGAGCGTGAGTCTACTGTTGAAGAGTAAAAGTAAAAAATGCTGTTTAACTCCACACTATTTTTAGGATTCCTGGTAGTTGTGGTGTATGTGTATTACTTACTGACACCGCACTACCGACGTTGGTTTTTACTATTGGCTAGCTACTGTTTTTATTGGGCTTGGAGCGTACCATACTCAATTTTAATGGTTGGCTATACCCTGCTGGCTTATAAAACAGCTCGAATCATCGACGATTCGACTCAACAGAGAAACCGAACTACGGCCTTAATTACTTTTCTGGCTGTAGTTATTAGCACTCTGTTTGTGTTCAAGTACGCCAACTTCTTCTTAGATTCGAGTTATTCGCTGTTGGGATTTAGCCTTCCGCCTCAACTGAACCTGCTATTACCTCTGGGTATTTCTTTTTATACGTTCTCAACAATTAGCTACATAGTCGATGTCTACAAGGGCGTTACCAAGGCTCAAAAGTCAATCCTCGACGTAGCGCTGTACGTGATTTTCTTCCCTAGCCTGCTGGCTGGGCCGATCGTCCGCGCCGAGGTTCTCATGCCCCAGTTTGCCTGTGAGTCATCGGTAAACTGGATTGCGATCCGCAGCGGTATTGCCCAGATTCTCTGGGGGATGCTGAAAAAAGTTTATGTAGCTGATTCGATCGCACCAATAGCTAACGAAGTTTTTGCCAGTCCAGAAAATGTTTCCGGGCTGGGGCTTGTGATGGGTACATTAGCTTATACCGTTCAAGTTTACTGTGACTTTTCGGGTTATTCGGATATTGCGATCGGTTCGGCTCGCCTATTGGGAATTGAACTGCCGAAAAATTTTGAGAAACCTTATTTAGCCTATAGCATTACTGATTTCTGGCGCAGGTGGCACATTTCGCTGTCAAATTGGTTGCGCGACTACCTCTACATTCCTCTAGGCGGGAATCGGGGCGGCAATCTCCGCACTTACGCGAACCTAATGATTACCATGCTGCTGGGAGGCCTCTGGCACGGTGCTGGATGGAACTGGGTTGTTTGGGGAGGTTTGCAAGGAGCAATGCTCTCCATTGAACGAGCAACTAAACTTTCATCTAAGCCAACTTCTAAAATGAACTATGTAATCCGCTGGCTGATTACCTTGTTTCTAATATGTACTTCTTGGATATTCTTCCGGGCAGCGGATTTGAACAGTGCGGTTGTAGTATTGCAGCGGATATTGACCTTTGCTGACGGGCGGATACCTATTGACTATCGACCGCTGTTATACATGGCAACAATTCTGCTAGTTGAATGGTGGGATTTGAAGCAAAAATGGATGAGTTGGACACAAAACCACCCAAATTCGCTCAAGTGGATTACTTATGCAATGGCGATCGCGCTGATGTTTACCTTCGCCGGTGCCTCAAGTTCAAATTTCCTTTACTTCCAGTTCTAATCGGCTAGAAAAATTATGAGTCAGATATTTAATGACAAAGCGATTGCAAATTTAAAAACCACATTTCGCTACATTGCTGTGGATTTGTCGAAGGTATTGTTGGCATTTGTATTATTAGAAGCAGTCCTGCAAGTGACTGCTCGAGAGTATACCAATAATGTTTACGATCAAGAATTCACAGGCGGTCATCCCATCGCCGTTAGCAGTCCCGGCAATCGTGGCCCTGTGGTGCCGATTAAAAAAGCTCCAGGCGAGTTGCGAATCCTGGGAATGGGAGATTCCACCACCTTCGGTACTGGGATTGCTGCTGAAGATACTTGGCCAGCTCAGCTAGCAACTATTTTTCAGAAAAACGGTGCTAAGGCAACCTACATCAATGGCGCTCTAGAGGGTTATACACTCAAGGAAATCAACACGGTTTACCGCAACCTGTGGTCTCAGTACCAGCCAGATTTAGTGGTACTGGCGGTAGACAACAACTTGGTCTCAATGAACTGGTTTCGTCGCGCTCACAAATCACTGCCTGCAAACCCTTATCTGGAGCCAATTGTCAAATCCAAGCTGGGGGATCTGAAAAACCAGCTCAAAATTTTCGCTACCCCGTCTTGGCTGAAAATGAACTCCCAAAAATGCTTGTACTTCCTGGGTTTGGCAAACAACAACCTCAAACCGGATGTTCCTTTGGGCGCAACCCTAGCCTTGGGTTGGCAGCAGGCTGATTTTCCGAACGATATCGCCGATCGTGCTTGGAAGGAATTCGAGACGGATTTGAGTGTACTCCGGGACTCTGTTGCTGCTGACGGCCGCTCTTTGGCTGTAGTTTACTTGCCTACTCGCTTTATGGCTTTTGACGGTTTTTCTGATAACGAACAGCAAGTACCTAGACAGCGGCTGACTATTGATGCGGGTAAGCGACTTGGGGAAATTAGTAAGTCTCTTGGTTTACCCTATGCCGATTCTACTGAAGGAGTTCGCCGCGGGCGATCGCAAATTGCTCAAAAAGAGGGTCGTTTTGCCCCGATGTATATTAAATTTGATACGGTTCACCTTGACAAAGACGGTCACAAAGCTGTGGCTGAAGATTTGTTCGGGCTGCTTGGCAAATCGAATCAACCTCAATAACGTCTGTTTTCAATGTTAAATTAGAAGAAAAACTGAGGCTTTAGATTCCATTCCAAGTGAAAAGTTATTTCTAGTTCGTCCACCAAATTTGAAGAATTGAGAACACTGTGCCACATACTATCGTTACGAATATTTGCGAGGGAGTTGCTGATTGCGTCGGCGCTTGTCCGGTTGCTTGCATTCACCCCGGCCCGGGCAAAAATGTCAAGGGTACTGATTGGTTTTGGATTGATTTTGATACCTGCATTGACTGCGGCATTTGTTTGCAGGTGTGTCCTGTCGAAAAGGCGATCGTTCCAGATGAGCGGCCAGAATTGCAGCAAACTCCCTCTTAATTGCAATTGAGGGCTAGATAGCTACATTAACTTTCATGGTAAGGTGCGCAGTCCGGCGCACCCTACATTCACTTTTTTTGCGAACCGCAGAGGGCGCAGAGGGCGCAGAGAAGAAGTTGAGAAATATTGGAAAAATCTAACGTTTAGATATCTAAGTGCAGGTAATTAATTAGGTTACTTTTGTGAGTTATTTCTCTTCCCTTCTCTTGTCTTGCTTCGTGTCCTTCGCGCCTTCGCGGTTCGTTTAAAAAAAAGCCCGATCGCACTTTACAAAAAAATCTACAATAAAATCCCATGCAGCCGATCGCACTTTCCGATTCTCACATTTTATCCATGCGCGCCCACGCCGAAAGCGCTTATCCTGAAGAATGCTGCGGTTTGTTGCTCGGTCGAGTTACTGGCGGTGTTAAAACTTTAGTAGAAGTTTGGCCGACTGACAATGCTTGGACTGCGGAAGCTGAGGAGAATTGGCCGGAACAAAAAGAATTGACAGAAAAACGCAGATATGCTATAAGGCCCGAAGATATGTTGCGGGCGATGAAATATGGGCGCGATCGCACTCTGGATATTATCGGTATATATCATTCTCACACGGATTGTCCGGCAGTGCCCTCAGAGTGCGATCGGACCTTGGCTTGGGCCCAATACTCTTATATCATTGTGTCCGTCCGACAAGGCTGTTGGGAAGACCTCCGCAGTTGGAGTCTTGACGGAGAGGGGAACTTTCAAGCAGAGGAAATTCTCGCAGTGGAACCGACTCAGATTAAGAAATAATTAGTAAAAATAACAAACTCGTAAAAAGGCGAAAGATTCAGATAGGATATAATTCTAAATCGGCGCTACACACAATATCATGCTAAATCCTAATCTGGACGAGATCCAGCTCAACAAACAAGAATACGAACGCTACTCTCGCCACCTCATCCTCCCAGAAGTTGGATTGGAAGGGCAGAAGCGTCTCAAAGCTGCCAGCGTGCTCTGCATCGGTACGGGAGGCCTCGGTTCGCCGCTGCTGCTATATTTAGCAGCCGCCGGTGTTGGCCGCATTGGGATTGTAGACTTTGATATTGTTGACCATTCCAACTTGCAGCGGCAGGTAATTCACGGCACTTCTTGGGTTGGGAAACCGAAGATTGAGTCGGCTAAAAATCGGATTTTAGAAATTAATCCTTTTTGTCAAGTTGATTTGTACGAAACTCGCGTTAGTTCCGAAAATGCGATCGACATTGCCACTCCTTACGATATCATTATCGACGGCACGGACAACTTCCCGACTCGCTATTTGATGAACGACGTTTGCGTGCTTCTAAACAAGCCCAACGTCTACGGTTCCATCTTCCGATTTGAAGGGCAAGCAACAGTTTTTAACTACGAAGGTGGCCCGAATTACCGCGATTTGTACCCGGAACCCCCGCCTCCTGGGATGGTTCCTTCTTGTGCCGAAGGCGGCGTTTTAGGCGTTTTGTGCGGAGTTGTCGGTTCTATCCAAGCAACGGAAGCTATCAAAATTATCTTGGGTCAAGGCACAACTTTGAGCGGCAGACTGTTGCTTTACAATGCCTTAGAGATGACGTTCCGGCAATTGAAACTGCGGCCTAATCCAGTGCGCCCAGTAATTGAAAAGTTAATCGATTACGAACAATTCTGCGGCATTCCTCAAGCAAAAGCGCAGGAAGCAAGTCAGCAAACGCAAATTCCTGAGATGACTGTCACGCAACTTAAGGAGTTAATCGACAGCGGCGCGAAGGATTTTGTATTGTTGGATGTTCGCAATCCCAACGAGTATCAAATTTGTCAAATTCCTGGGTCAGTTTTGGTTCCTTTGCCGGATATCGAACAGGGCGCAGGTGTCGCCAAGGTCAAAGAATTGTTGAACGGCCACCGCTTGATTGCACACTGCAAAATGGGCGGGCGTTCTGCGAAGGCTTTGGGGATTTTGAAGGAAGCTGGAATTGAGGGAATTAATGTTAAGGGCGGAATTACTGCTTGGAGTGAAGAAGTAGACCCGTCTGTACCTCAATATTAAGGCTAATCTTTTTCTGGGGCGGGTGATTTGCCCCCCCGGAACCGGGATGATTAAACTTCTTGCACTCATTCCCAAACAATCTCAAAATTATCTGCGTTAATCTGTGTTTATCTGCCTTGAATCTGCGGTTTCCGTATTAATCAAGGATTTATGCAATTCAAGTCTATTGCGGCGGCAACTGCTTATATTTACCGAGTAGATTCTTGAACTTACCGAGTAGATTCTTGGAATTGGCACTCAGCATAACCACACCCCAAACCACAACCCCCGCACCAATACTAATCAACAATACAAACCCAAAAGAAGTAATTCCCACCTTCAGGAAAGGCAAAGCAACCATTTGATTCGGCGGGTCTTGTTTAATTAAATAAGGAGCACTTCCAGCCACCACCCCGGCTACTCCCAAACCAAAGCCGACAGCTTGAATCGTGACCTCTAGTTTCGCATTCCGATAAGCATCTTCGATCGCCACAATAGCTCGAATTGCCTCGGTTGCTTGTTCTAGCAAGCCGGAACCGTGTTTGAAATAGCCTAAATCTGCTTGAATCTGCCTTTGAAACTGCGGGCAAGTTTCTTTACTAAATGCTGCGAGGAAACTTAAATCGGCATCACTATCATTATACTTTTTAGCTGCTTTGATGTCAAGACTTATTTTATTTAATGTATTTTGGTAATTTTGGGCGTGAATGGCGATCGTATTTTCCCCAAACTCCAAATCAATCAGCATTCGGGCATACTTCACAGCCCGAGGCGGCATCTCAATCATCTGACCTTTGAAATATTCTAATTCCTCCTCCTTTAAACCAGCACCTAGGGCATAGCTGTCATCAATTCGCAGCGGTTGGGCAAAGCCCTTGACAGGAATTTGCTGATTTTCAACCGAAATCTCCTTATCAAAGGGTAGAGACTTGCGGTTGCCAACAACTTGTTTATTAATCAGGTTAACTCGTAAGCCGACAGGTTCATCTTTTTTGTGCAACTAGCTGTCATTAAATTTTGCAGTGACTGCTAATTTAGTTTGCAAAATCTCATCGCACTTCTGCCACAAACTGGCGAATTCCACATGGGAACTAGACTCTGATTCTAGGGCGTTGCAGAGGTGAAAGGCAAATAAATAGACGTTGGGGGCATAGATTTTGCTAGTCGGAGTCATTGCTGGTATCTGATTAATTTTTTGCTGCGATTTGTTGAAGTTTTTTGTAGCTATCTTCAATGCTTGTACGCAGAGTTTGAGTGATATTGGTTAGCGGCGGTGTTGTACTTGGGGTGGGTTCGCCCGCATCGTCGAAATCTTTCTGCAGCAGACTCTCTCTTAATTTCTCTCCCAATCCATTTTTGCCACACCACTTGCTGATAGTAAAAGCAATGGGAAATAATTCATCATCTGCGGATTCTGCTATTTCTTCCTCTAATTGGGGTAATCTTTTCCAGGCTGTCGGCGTGAAGATACTCGGATTTTCGTGCAGCCATTTGAGAAAGATAGCGATAACTTGTTCAGGTTCCATTGTAATTACTCCCGCGATTAAAAAATATAAATTTGTAGGGGCGGGTTTCACCAACAATAATTGCCTGAAATCGACAATCTCTCAAACCCGCCCCCGCCCAACGAAAAATCATCATTACATTTTAACATTCGATGCAAATTTCAGGTTAATGTGGGTTATTGGTGGGCTGGGGCGGGTTTATCTAGATTGTTGTCATCGTTATATATTGTTTGTAAAACCCGCCCCTACAAAATCCTGATGGGACGCATAACTTAATATCCCGTCGCACAGAATGCCGCCCAATATTTCGGTTCGCGGAACGGCTGTTCTCCATTCAATTTTGTTAACGACCATTCCGCCTTTTGTCTGTAATTTTCATCTAAATTTAACAATCCTACCCAAACTCGGAAATCCTCCATACTCACCCCGCGCATCCAGTTTTGCGCCGCATTCAAAGCGAGGGCTACTGAATCTGCATCCGGCAATTCCTGATAAAATTTAATCATCAAAATTGCTGTGGCAAAATCATCGACAGCCCACAGACTGCTGACAACATTCATGCTACCCGCATACAAAAAACCGCTGGGTAAACCAATGTATTCATCCGTCATTGCGGTTGAGGTGGTTAACCCGGTTTCGCAGGCGGAAAGTGTGACAAGACTGCACTGCGGTAACTGCAATTCGGCAAAGATTTCTCGCAGGGTGAGGCATTTTTCTAGAAAGGCTTTTCTGCCGCTGCGTAGGGTGACATAGCCCTGTTTTTCCCCGGGCTGATTTGACTCTAGGGGCGGGGGTGAGGTTTGCGGTTCCAGGGAATCGGCTAAGATTAGGGATGACAGCAGCGGATTGTCAAAGTTGAATACGCCGTGACAGGAAAAGTGCAGGTACCTGGTGTTTGAGAGGTTTTTTCGGTTGTCGTTAAGGGCGGTTTTTGTGGCTTTTTTTTTGAGTAAAATTCGATTCGGATTTAATCTGGTTTGGATGGTTTCTACTTCCATGTCCGCGTAGCATAGATCTTCGGTGGGATTCTGGAGGGCAAATAGTTGTAGCTGATTTGGTGGGGGGGAGTTTCTGGTGGTGATGCGATTTTTTACGAGTTCCAGCAGTTGCAAGCTGGGGGCGTATTTCACGCCGGCGGGGAAGCCGTCGAGGAGGTAGCCGCGAAAGTTGGTTTTTTCTTTAAAGCGGGTTTCTGAGGTGGATTGTAGGGCGTGGAGGGGGAATAAGTGCAGGTAGCGGTGAGGTACTAGGATTAGTTGTTCGTACTTGGGGGGGATGTAGGCGATTATCTCGTTTAGCCGCAGGATTTCTGAGAGTTCTTGGAGTTTTTGGGATAGGGTGTTTTGCCAGGTTTGGTTGGTTGTTTCGTTGCGGTATTCGTCGAGATAGTTGTTTTTCCAGGTTTCTAATTTGGCTATTTCGGTTGTGGTATATGTGACTGGTTGTATGCTGTCGCGGGTGATGATGAAGGCCGATCCGCCCCAGCTATCGTCGGAGTTCGAGTTATTGCCGATGTACCATTCTATGATTGCTGTTTCGGTGTCTAAGGTTTGTTGGAATTTGGTGATGTCGATGGGTTCGACTTTTTGAGTTAGGGTGAATTCTGGTTCTCGCTGTTTTATCTGTTCCAGCAGTTGTGTTAGTTGCTGTGATGTTGTTTCTAATTTGGCTTTTTGTTGTTGGAAATATTCGGGGCTGAGGCTGCGGGTTTGAGTTGTGCGTTGTGAGGGAGAGTCATCTGGAACCCCCCCCGGCCCCCCCTTGGTAAGGGG
>JAUBOM010000281.1:0-3423 GCA_036700245.1 Microcoleus vaginatus BM001213989 | reverse complement strand
GTCATTTTTTTATCTCATCTTTTTTCACAGTTTTACTAGCTTTTTCATTGTAGCCCTTTTTCATATATTTGCAAAAGTGAGATGCACCCAAACTATGTAATTAATTTTGTCTAGCTACTTAAAACCAGTGTAGAAGCTGGTGATTGACAACGCCACTTTTGACAAGGGTGGACGCATTGAGCAATTAGTGCAGGCTGTTGGTTGTGAGGTCTGCTACTTGCCACCTTACTCTCCTGATTTGAACAAGATTGAGCGGTGCTGGTCTTGGGTAAAAAGTCGCATCCGCAAGCAACTGGAGCGCTTCCCTACCTTGCCTGCAGCGATGGAGCACATTCTGAGCTTAGCGTCTTAACCAACCTGGCGGTTGCTATACCTTGGTGATTTCCCCGAAAACAGACTCAACATTTATTTTGGTAATTTCCCCGAAAACAGCCTCGACAATTGGCTTAACTTCTTGCTTAACTTCTTGCTTAACTTCGACTTCCCCTACAACAGACTCGGCAATTGGTTGTGTCGTTATAACTTCCCTGAAAACAGGCTCGAATTTTAGCTTAACTTCTTCTGGATACAAAAAATCTCATTGATTAATGTGGGGATTCCAGAATTTTAGACTGCCGTTGATTGGGTGTACTTGGTTGATTTGGAAGATTTCGCCCTGTTTAACCCCTGTTGCGATCGCAGGTTTTCTTTGTACTTTCACCCAGTCGCCGGCTCTGTACAGGTTCCCGGTTGCGGCGTTTGTGTTAAAAAGCGAAAGCTGCGTGTTCATGTTTTTTCTATGAGTCGATTCAGTTTGTCGTGCTACTGGTTCCAACTTCCTGGGCGTAGTATTCAAATCGAGTATTAGCATGAGTTACAGGAATTTTGAGTTTTTTCTATATGTAACTTTGGTTTAAGCAAAGCTACCGTTACTTTGAAAATAAAGGCGATTGAGATCCAATGACTAAACCTAAAGCAAACATTTTTGACTTGCCACTAGACCAAAAATTTCTGATTGTTGCAACCTGGATCAGCACAGAATATCTTGCATAAATTGCGATGGCACAAGGTCGCCCACAGGACATTTTGATAGACGGGAACTGGGGATTTTTTTTTAAACGCTTGGGTTCGGAATTCTGATCAGAAGCAAAAATTGATTTTTTTTTAAGATCTCCTAGAGGTTCGTAACCTCTAATACAACCGTCTGAAGATGGCTGCTTCGACTCAGCGGTCGAAACTCCCAATTATTAAGGGGGAGTCGCGGATTGAGTCCAAATCATCCGTCAATTAATAGACCTCTCCCATAATTCCAATCCCTTTCCCCGCTTGGTTTCTGGCGGACGGTTCCAGCAGGGGCCGTCCGCCAGAAACCAACGCTTCCATAATGGTTTCAACGGTCGAGCGATAAAAACTGCCCAATTTTATGATCTAAAGTTTACTGTTTTTTTTTCAGTTTGTAGGGACTTTTATTGACACATAACGAGCGCACCTATTCGCCATCTTACTAATCCACATACTACCAAAATTACTCTCTCGTAATTTTTCGCTTTTAAGCGAAATCTTTCTGATGCTACTCTCCATATTTTTATTAATCTAATTAGGGCTTGCTGAATATATCGATCGCACTTGACGTAGCCTGGGTTATGCGAACGCCAGGGGCGAGGGTAAAGTGCAAAATAAACAGGTAGAATAGGTCAAAACCCGTGCATCACCACCTGCGATCGTGTACAGAAAAGCTGAGCTTGCGCCAAGCCCCTCATCCGAGTTTGAACTGCCCTTCGGAGGAAAGTTGTCTGCTGACAACCGTTGGGTAAAAATGGCTCAACTAATTCCGTGGTCAGAATTTGAGTCAGAATATGCCCAAAACTTCCCCACCGAAAAGGGCGCACCAGCTAAATCCTTTCGGATGGCGTTGGGGGCATTAATTATCAAAGAAAAATTGGGAATTAGCGATCGGGAAACAGTCGAACAGATCCGCGAAAACCCCTACCTACAATACTTCATCGGTCAATCAAGCTACAGCAATGAACTCGCATTTGACCCATCTCTATTAGTACACTTTCTGCAACGAATCAGTCCGAACCTGATTAATAAAGTCAACGAGCGCCTGGTCGAAAAAATGCGCTCCATCACCCCAATTAAACCCGAAAAAAAAAAGGATTCGGACGGCAAAAATGAGTCACCCAATCGCGGTAAACTAATCATAGATGCAACCTGCGCCCCAGCCGACATTAGTTATCCGACCGACTTAGGATTATTAAACGGAGCCAGAGTTCATACAGAAAAAATCATAGACATTCTGTATAAACAAATCAAAGAAAAAATTAATAAAAAACCAAGAACCTACCGTAATTTAGGAAGAAAAGACTACTTAGCAGTAGCGAAACAAAGACGACCCACCCGCAACAAAAGAAGACAGGCAATTAAAAAACAACTTCAATACATTAAAAGAAATCTAGCTCATCTTGAACAGTTAATCGATGCAGGTGCGAGCCTAGAATGTCTGAATAAAAAGCAATATAAAACATTGCTAGTCCTCACAGAGGTCTATCGCCAACAGCAATGGTTATTGGATAATAAGAAACAGAGTATTGAGGAGAGAATAGTAAGTTTAAGCCAACCCCATATCCGTCCCATAGTCAGAGGAAAAGCAGGAAAAAGCGTAGAGTTTGGAGCCAAACTCTCAGCAAGCTGCTTTGAAGGATATGTATTTTTATACAGGATAAGTTGGGATAATTTTAACGAATCGGGAGACTTAAAAGCCCAAATAGAAGCATTTAAAAGCTACACAGGATACTACCCAGAATCAGTCCATGCCGATCGCATTTATCGAACAAGGGAAAACCGAGCTTGGTGTAAAGAAAGAGGAATTAGAATGAGTGGGCTACCTCTAGGAAGGCCCCCAGCAACTGTGAGTAAAGAAAAAAAGAAGCAAGCCAAAGAAGATGAGAGGATTCGTCAGGCAATTGAGGGAAAGTTTGGGCAAGGCAAACGCAGATTTAGTCTCGATCGCATCATGGCAAAACTTGATAATACTTCACAGACAGCTATTGCTATCACTTTTTTAGTCATGAACCTTTCTACCTGGTGGCGCCGGGTTTTTTGTGTATTTTTATGCAGCTCGTGGAAAACAATGCCCATTTTTGGATCTAATATAATCTGCGTTTATAACTTGCTCAGATTGAGGAAGGAAAAACTCATCTTTAACTCTGCTTGAATATATCGAGCGCTCCTGTTCTTAGTTTGCGATCGATTATTCAGCAAGCCCTAATTAGATGCTCGACAAAGATTCTTTTTTGAGCTTTTGACTTATTCGCTCTCTTTTGGGCTGGAGTCAGAACTCCCTGACGGGGTTTTTTATGAGGAGTATTAATTAATGGTTCTCCTAGATAAGCTTTATCCCCTTGAAACTTTTGTGAGGTTTCTAATGACGCTCTCTGCTTT
>JAUBOM010000045.1:0-50236 GCA_036700245.1 Microcoleus vaginatus BM001213989 | reverse complement strand
CTGAGTCTGCGAAGGAATGAATCCGGGGGCTTGTATCCTGGATGCTTTCGGTCAAGTAGGGGCAAGTTTAGCCTAGGGCCTATACTACGAGAGAGTTGATTAGTGCAAAACCAGCCCTTCCATGTAATGTTTATTTCTACCCACTTACTCAGTCATCAGTCAGCAGTTAGCAGTCAGTCGATTTGAGATTTGAGATTTACTCCATAGATCGATCTGGTAGCTTGAAGTTTGGTCTAAAAAAATGGGCGGATCGCGAATCCTGCCGGAAAATTGTATCCGTTTTTGGGGTCACATACTACGGATTAAACACAATTGGCAATTGCCAATTCCCAGTTGCCAATTGCCAATTGCCAGTTCCCAATTATGATTTAAACTGCCAACTACCAAATGCTTTTTAAGCGATAATAGCATTGATGAGACAATATCAGAGTAAGTCGATCGATCTCCCAGCATTTGCCAAGCTGTTATTTATGCCACAACATCCTCAGATATCAGCGATAATTTGCACCCACAATCGTCACACCTATCTAGGTGCTGCGATCGACAGCTTGCTGATACAGGATTTTCCCGACAACTTTGAAGTAGTAGTAGTGGATAACGCTTCTAGCGATTATGCCAGCCCGGAAAGTTCTACTTCGCGCACCCGCGAGGTGGTAGATGCAAGACTGGGCGATCGCCGCCTCAAGTACGTCTGGGAGCCCGAAATAGGTCTGTCAGTAGCCCGGAATACTGGCGCAAAGGAAGCTCGCAGCGAAATATTAGCTTATCTCGACGACGACGCTGTTGCTGAGCCGAATTGGCTCAGGGTGCTGCACAGCGCTTATCAAAGCAATCAAAAACTCGCCGTAGCTGGTGGCAAAGTCAATTTGCTCTGGCCTGCGGGAGTCAGCCCGCCCGCATGGCTGTCACCGGGATTGGCCCAGAACTTGGGAGTTTACGATTTGGGGGAAAATTGCGTTTACGTCACTGCTGCCGGTTTGACTCCCAGGGGTGTAAACTACTCAATCCGGCGCACTTTTCTCGAACAAATTGGCGGCTTCGATGTCAAACTCGGTAGAGTCGGCACCAAATTGTTGTCAAATGAAGAGTTGCGGGCGACAGAATTAGCTTTAGAGTTAGGTTGGCAAGTAGTTTATCTACCCGAGGCCCTGGTGCTTCACAATGTCGCCACAGAACGGCTCAACAAAGCTTGGTTCCTAGAGCGCGGGTGGTGGCAAGGCATCAGCGAGTGTTATCGCGAACAATTGGCCGATCGAGACGGTATTGCTCAGCTTGGGCGAGGGGGTGAAAGAATATTGAGGGGTGTCTGGAAATCTTTAAAATATATTAGAGATCCGGGGCTGCGTTTTGAAAATTTCGTTTTTGCCTGGGGCCAAATCGGTTATTTGAGCGCAGCCATCCGCGGGCTGATTTTTGCACCGAAATCGACCAGCAGGCATTAGGCTAGAGGCAATATCCCTCGCTGCTCAAGTTGTCGGCGCGGCTGTGCAGATCCCACTTCATCTACAAAAACTCGACCGCATTCAGGTTCAAGCACTCGATTATGACATCTAGTTCATCCAAGATTCCGGTTTCTGTTCTCATACCGGCAAAAGACGAAGAACTTAATCTACCTGCGTGTCTGGCCAGCATTGCCAGGGCCGATGAAGTTTTCATGGTTGATTCCCAAAGCAGCGATCGCACGGTAGAAATTGCCATCAGCACCGGCGCAAAAGTAGTGCAATTCTACTTCGACAACCGCTGGCCGAAAAAGAAAAATTGGTCTTTAGAGAATCTGCCCTTTCGCAACGAATGGGTATTAATTGTCGATTGCGACGAGCGCATTCCGCCGGAACTTTGGGACGAAATCGCCCTGGCGATCGAAGACCCCAATTTTGACGGCTACTACCTCAACCGCAAAGTCTTATTTTTAGGTCAGTGGCTGCGTTACGGCGGCCGATATCCCGACTGGAATTTGCGTTTGTTCAAGCATGAAAAAGGCCGTTACGAAAATCTCGGCACTGAATGCGTCCCCAATACTGGCGACAACGAAGTTCACGAACACGTCATTTTAGCAGGTCAAGTCGGCTACTTAAAAAATGACATGATCCACGAGGATTACCGCGATTTATTTCACTGGATAGAACGGCACAACCGCTATTCTAATTGGGACGCTCGCGTTTATTACAATATTCTTACGGGTCGCGATGACAGCGGCACTATTGGCGCTCACCTATTTGGAGATGCAGTGCAGCGGAAACGATTTCTCAAAAAAGTTTGGGTATGGCTGCCTTTTAAACCCATACTCAGATTTATTTTATTTTACTTCATTCAGTTAGGCTTTTTGGATGGGAAAGCTGGCTATATTTATGCAAGGCTATTGAGTCAGTACGAGTATCAAATTAATGCAAAACTTTACGAGTTGCGTTGTTGTGGCGGTCAGTTGAATGTCGCAGAGTCTCAGGCGCCTTTGTCGCCATCAGTAGTTATGAGTCAGGAGACTGAAGTGAAATTGCCGTGAGAATATCTGTTAGTCAGCTTGGAGTGGACCAAAGTTTGTGTAGGCGCGGTTTCAACCGCCGAGTCCCTCTTAGTCTCGCGTTGCGGGGGCGAAAGTTTGTGTAGACGCGATTTCAACCGCCGGGTTTCTTGAGCTAATTAATACTTAAGTGAATGCCACTAGCTAAGATACTTAAAATTTTACCTAAATCGTTGATAAAATATTTGAGGGAAAGCTTCACGAGTTCTGATAGTTAAAGCATTTTTATAACACTTTGTCGCCAGTTCGATATTCTCTGCTTTCTATCCCCTAATTCTGTCAGAGTAGGCTGTTGCTAGATTATTTTGCGTCTGAGCCCATTTTTTGGGAAAGGCTTCGCGGGTGTAGACGGTTAATGCAGCAGTGAAAGATGCGATCGCCAGTTCGATATTCTCTGCTTTGTCTCCCCTGATTCTCTTACGGTAGGCTGTTGCTAGATTATTTTGCGCCATAGCGCAATATTCGGGAAAAGCATCACGGGTGAGAACGGATAATGCAGCAGTGAAATTTGAAAGATCGCCCTTTCCAAGTTACTCGCACGATCGCCTTGAGGATATTGTTGGTAAAGATTCCCCAGTCGCCCCAAAGCAGGCGCCTCTCGTAGGCGATCTTTTTTTAGAACCGATTCTGATATGGCGTTCTTCTGCTGCTTCCATAAGCTTTACTGCCATAGCAAACAAAATTTTTACATAATTGACATCTGACATTTCAATCACGTCAGAGATTGAAAAGAACACTACAAAGTAGCGATTCTGCGTGTTCTGGCCAAATTGAGCCAGCAATAATGATTTTGTTATTGTCTGGTGAGCAATCTTCAACCAAATGATCCAATTATTCTAAAATCTCAGTGCCATATTCCAGATGAAATTTATTCAGTTGCTCTGGGGCGATCGCAGGAAGTAACGGAAGATTCTGGAAGGCTTTTTGGAAGGATTCCAGCAGATTGTTGGTCATAGGGAATATATATGAACTATAACTCTTAGTTTATCACAATGCCCTGTAATCTCACCCCTCTACTGCTAATTTTTGGCTTTTCCTTTCCGGTCTCTTCCAACTGTGCCGCTACTTTCTTGCAAACTTCCACAAACCCCCAATCCAGCAATTCTAAATTATCCTGTAAAATCTGTGCTTCCTCACCGTTGGGGCAATTCAGCAGGGTGTCTATTAATTGCAGATAGGCTTGAGCGCGGTTTTCTTCCATTGTGTGGAGTTGCCAATGACGCCGCAGTTTATTTTATCATGATTAGGGGTGGGTTCTTGGGTTCACTTGAGGAGGTTTTGATTTTTTACCGCTGATGTGGGCGGATATACGCGGATGGACGCGGATGAAGTTTTGTTATTTTATGAGTTTTTTTAGGGATGGAATAAGCTGTTTTTGGGCTGTGTGGAGTTGTTGACGAGATTTTGATTTTTTACCGCTGATGTGGGCGGATATACGCGGATGGACGCGGATGAAGTTTTGTTATTTTATGAGTTGTTCTAGGGATGGAAAAAGCAATTTTTCGGCGCTGATTTTTTGGCAATCGCAAGGTTGTTGAGTTGCGGATATTGCTGATACTTTGCCTAGCAGCATTTGGATGCTTTCGATTAGCAGGGGTAGGGTTAATAAAATTATTGATGCTGATACTAGCAAGCTAATTAAGCCGTCCGCCCAATTCCAGTGCAGCCATGCTACGGCGATCGCAGCTAGAATTACTCCAACTGAGGAAAATATGTCGGCAACTGCGTGCAGGAAGGCGCTTTTGAGGTTTAAGTCGCCGTGACAGCAGGAATGCAAGCAACAAGCATTGATTGAGTTGATGCTTAAACCGACTATGGCGGTAATTAACATCGGGAGTCCTTCTACTTCGGGGGTTGGGGACTGCAAGCGGGCGATCGACTCGGCGGCTATCCACAGGGCGATCGCTACTAAACTGATACTATTAATTAAAGCAGCAATGATTTCTCCTCGTTCAGGGATTGGCGATTGTGCGATCGTACAATCTACGGATTTGCTTTTGCCTTTGACTGAGGAGTACCAAGTGGCTGTCAAAGTTATTGCTAAAGCTGCTACATCTGAAAAAACGTGACCCGCATCTGCTAATAGGGACAAACTATGAGAAGTCATTGCAGCTATTAACTCTGCTACAAAAAAGCTGCTAAGCAGTACCAATGCTGTTTGTAAAAGTCGCACTTTGGCAATTTTGGGATTTGGATTCTCGCAATGTGCTATATCCTTGGCGTTTTCAGAGTTAAAATTGTCCCTAACTGGAAATGTCATGCAGCAGTCCTTAAAGCTAAACTCGATTTTAAATTAAACATTAGATGACTTATTATACGCCAACTCCCGACCCGGAACCGCAAAAGCCGATCGCAAATTCCCTAAATCCTGAAATAAATGCTCATCCAATTAGCGACAATGGGCCAAATACTTTGACAGGCGAATCTTTGGTTGATTTGCGGAAGTACAACCAATCAAATTTCGATCGGGGAAAGCCTGGTTGGGTAATTTTGCTTTGGTGGTTGGTGCAGGCGATCGCATTTCCCCTCACTCCACACCCTTTTAACGGTATCAGAAGCGGGTTGCTGCGGTTATTTGGAGCGAAAATAGGTTCCGGTGTGATTATCCGCCCTACGGCTCGTTTTACCTATCCTTGGAAAATTGAAATCGGCGATTACAGTTGGATCGGAGATGATGTTGTATTGTACAGTCTCGATCGAATTGCGATCGGCAAACACTGCGTCATTTCTCAAAAAAGTTACCTCTGCACCGGCACTCACGACCCCCAAGACCCCGCCTTTGGCTTAATAACAGCTTCTGTGATCGTTAATAACGGCGTTTGGATTGCCGCCGACTGTTTCATTGGTCCTGGTGTCGAGATCGGTGCCAACGCTTTAATTGGAGCTCGCAGCAGCGTCTTTAAAAATATGCCTGCCGGCTTTGTTTGTATCGGTAATCCCTGTCGCCCGCGCGATCGGCGAGAAATTAACAAAAGTTTGTAGTATGGACTTCAATCCGATCGCAAGTTCGTAGTAAGGACTGAAGTCTTTTCTTGTCCAACTTGGAACTAGCGAACAAATCTATAATATACAGCGTATCCCAGGTTTATGAAGTAGGGGGGGATAGATCGATAGGCGGGTGTCCTTCATAAACATGAAATTTACTGTATATAGTCACCCCCAAGGTTATTAGGACGTTTACCTTGGGAGTAATTTGTTACTATCCATTGTGCCGTTGCTTTATCGGTGACAGCATTAGTCACCAAATAATCAACTTCTGTTTCAGTCGGAAAAGTCGAAGCCTTGATAACGATAGCTATCGATTGCCAAACAGACATTGCACCCGGAAACTAAGCAGCTTGACTAGCTTGTTGCCGAATTGGAATTTCAATGACGAATTCTATCCCCTTTCCTGATACAGGCTGGCAGTATAACCTGCCCCCATGCTTTTCAACGATAATTTGGTAACTGATGGATAACCCCAAGCCAGTTCCTTTACCGATAGGTTTGGTGGTAAAAAAGGGGTCAAATAGCTTCGGTCCTACGGTTTCGCAAACTCCCCGACCGTTGTCACTAATATGAATAGCAACCCAATTATCGTCAATTACTTTTGTAGAAATCTGAATGCGGTTCGGGTGTTGTTGGATTTCTGCAAAGGAACGCTGCTGATTAGATTCATCCAAAGCATCAATGGCATTAGAAATAATATTCATGAACACTTGATTGAGTTGCCCGGCATGGCATTCTACTTGTGGAAGCTGACCGTACTCTTTTATTAGTTCAATCTCAGGATGGTCTGGTTTTACTTTTAAACGATGATGCAGGAGGGTGAGGGTACTATCAATTCCTTCATGGATATTTACTGTTTTCACTTCTGCCTCATCCACGCGAGAAAAAATCCGCATAGACTTGACAATCTCCTGGATGCGCTGCGTTCCTAAGTTGATTGAGTTAAGAATTTTTATAAAATCTTCCTCCAGAAAATCCAGTTCTATTTCATCTATTGCTGTTTGAATCCGAGGGGTGGGAATTACATAATCTTCTTGATAGAGGTGTATAATTTTTAGTAAGTTATGAGCGTACTCTTGGGCATAACCCAGATTGCCCGCAATAAAATTTATAGGGTTATTAATTTCATGAGCAATGCCAGCCGCCAGTTGCCCTAAGCCGGACATTTTCTCGCTTTGGATTAACTTAATTTGCATTTTTTGCAAATCCTCATAGGCTTTGCTGACTTCTACAACTTTTTGCTCCAATAACATATTTTTTTCCTCTAATTTCTCCGCTAGAACATGAAGCTTTAAATGCAGCTTGACGCGAGCTAATACTTCCTCCTGTTGGAAGGGTTTGGTAATATAATCTACCGCCCCAAGCTGAAACCCCTCCACCTTATTGGCCGTATCCGAAAGAGCCGTCATAAATATAACGGGAATCTGTGTAGTTTCTGGATTAGCCTGCAATCGACGACAGGTTTCAAATCCATCCATCTCTGGCATCATGACATCTAGCAAGATTAGATCGGGTAGAGCATATTTGACTCGCTCTAGTGCCATCTTTCCAGATTTTGCGACCCGAACTTCAAATCCTTCCTGACTTAAGGCATCAGATAAGACACCCAAGTTGGCTGAATTGTCATCAACTATAAGAATCGTACCATTTGGTTGAATTTCCGACTTCATATACCTTACTTGTAGGATTGAATAAACCTTAAAATCTCTTCGTCTTGAAAGTCCTTTGCCATCTGATGCAATCTTTTAGCAAATGGAATGTATTTGGGATCTATTTGTTCCAGTAATACCGCCTGCTTAACTATTTCTCGGAAATTTCCTTTCATGGCCAGCTCGTATAGTATTTCCATGGACGTAGCAGGCGGGGAAATGAGATCATTGGTGTCTGAGCCGATCGCCAGTGGAGCTTCATTAGCTTCGTAAACCCATTCCAACTCAAGATACTCTTGCAATTTTTGCAGGAGTTCGTTTGCTTGAACAGGTTTGGCAATAAAGGCGTTGGCTCCTGCCTCTAAACTTCTGTATTGATCGGTTTCAAATACGCTGGCAGAAGAAACAATAATGATCAGGTCTTTGAAATTTTCCGATGCTCGAACCCGCTTAATTAGCTCGAAGCCATCTACTTCGGGCATTAATAGGTCGGTAACGATTAAATCTGGCTGCACCTCTAGAATTTTTTCCCAGCCTTGCTGCCCATCGTTGGCTTCAGACACCTCAAAGCCGATCGGACTGAGCAAATTGCTAATTACCGAACGGTTAGCCCATTTGTCATCGATAACCACAATTTTAGGTTGGCGGTCTTTGATGCCGATAATCTGCCCCTGATGGTCGATTTGAGATGTTTTCACCCATTCATCGGCTTGAGATATATTAGCATCAAACCAAAAAATACTGCCAACATTCATCTCACTTTGAACCTGAATGGTACTGCCCATTAATTCTACAATCCTTTGGCTAATTGCCAGTCCCAATCCGGTGCCTTCTGTCTGCCGTCTGCGATCTCCTACCTGCTCGAAGGGCTGAAAGATAGCTTGGAGTTCATCTTGTGCAATGCCGGTACCTGTATCCCGTACTTCAAAGCGAATTTTTCCTTCTGTTGCAAAACTGACTATAAAAGTGACACTGCCCTCATCCGTAAATTTAATAGCGTTGCTTAAAATATTAATTAACACTTGTCGCAAGCGTTTTTCATCCGCACAAATACCGATCGGGAGTTCGGGGTTTGATGGAAAATGGAAGTGAATTCCCTTAATTTCAGCTCGGATGCGACACATCTCTGCTACACCTTGCAAGAACGCCGGGAAATGAAAATCAGTAGGCATGAGTTCCACTTTCTGAGCTTCAATCTTCGACAAATCGAGAATATCATTGATTAAGGTCAGTAAATGGGAACCGCACTGATAAATAACATTAATGCGCGATCGCTCTTCTTCATTCAAGAATTTGGAACGCTGAAGAATCTGCGCGTATCCCATGATGCCATTAAGGGGAGTCCGCAACTCGTGGCTCATGTTAGCAAGGAATTCACTTTTTGCCCGACTTGCTGCTTCTGCTGCTTCTCTGGCTTTTGCTTGTACGATTTCTGTTTGTTTGCGATCGTGGATATCGATGGAAGTGCCAACCCACTCCCGGATGCTGCCATCTTCATTCAGAATTGGCACCGCTCTAGCTTGAAAATAACGATAGTTTCCATCCGCAGAGCGGAGTCGATATTCTATCTCATACAGGCTTTTCGTTTGCACTGCTTGGCTCCACACCTGAACTGTTCCTTCGCGATCGTCCGGGTGGATTGTATCTAACCAGCCATAACCAACCACCTCAGCTTCTGTTTGTCCGGTGTAAGCTCTCATACTCGGTGTATCCTCGCATCTTCCTTCAGCATCCGTTATCCAGACAATTTGGGAGATGGCAAGGGTTAGCGAACGATAGCGTTCTTCGCTTTGTTTGATAGCATCTTCCGCTTGTTTGCGATCGTGGATATCGGTACAAGTGCCAATCCACTCTCGGATGCTGCCATCTTCATCCAGAAGTGGTACCCCTCTAGCTTGAAAATAACGATAGTTTCCATCCGCAGAGCGGAGTTGATATCCTATCTCAAACAGGGTTTTTGTTTGCACTGCTTCCATCCAGGCCTGATTCGTTCGTTCCCGATCGTCGGGGTGAATTGCATCTAACCAGCCAAAACCAAGCACCTCAGCTTCCGTTTGTCCGGTGTAAGCTCTAAAACTCGGTAGATCCGCGGCTCTTCCTCGATCGTCCGCTGTCCAGACCATTTGGGACGTAGCAGCGATTAGCGAACGATAGCGTTCTTCGCTTTGTTTGATAGCATCTTCGGCTTGTTTGCGATCGCTAATGTCATTATTAATTTCGAGTTGGGCACAAGGCTTTCCTTCCCCGTCGCGCTGTAATGTCCAGCGACTTCCGACAATAATATGCCGACGATCGCGGGTGGTGTGGTGAACTTCTCCTTCCCAACTTCCGTGCTGTAAAAACTCTGCCAATACGGTTTCTAACGGTGTAGGGAAGACGGTTTCCAAGAATGTGTGAATGTACCGCCCTACTACTTCGGCTTTTGTCCAACCATAGAGCTTTTCTGCACCTTGGTTCCAGTAGAGGATGCGGTCATCCATATCGCGAATAATGATAGCATCGCTAGCTAAGTCGAGCATTTCTAGCGTTTGGCGGAGTTTTTGCTCGGCTTGTTTGCGATCGCTAATATCTCGTGTTGTGGCGATGACGCCGACGATGTTGCCCTGATTATCCCGCCAAGGAACCTTTGTAGTCAAAAAGGTCGTAGGGGTTTCATCAGGAGAGATATCTTCCTCGTAAGTCTCAGCAACTCCTGCTGCCATAATTTGGCGATCTTTTGCCATAATTTTACGGGCAGCGTTAGGCAGTAATTCCAAATCATCTTTGCCGATGATTTCCTCACTTGGCTTGCCCAAGAAGTTTGCCGCATTGGAGTTAATGGCAACATAACGCCCTTCTCGATCTTTAACCACAATGAAGTCGGGTGTACTTTCCAAAATAGAGTTTAGCAGCGCGTTGCGTTCGCGCAGTTGGGCTTCTACTTGTTTGCGATCGCTAATATCTCGTGTTGTGGCGATGACGCCGACGATGTTGCCCTGATTATCCCGCCAAGGAACCTTGGTAGTGAAAAAGGTCGTGCTGGTTTCACCCAAAGAGACATCTTCCTCGTAAGTCTCAGCGATTCCTGCTGCCATAATTTGGCGATCTTTTGCCATAATTTTACGGGCAATATCAGCCGGCAGTAATTCCAAATCATCTTTGCCGATGATTTCCTCAATTGGCTTGCCAAAGAAGTTTGCGATATTGGAGTTAAGGGCAACATGACGCCCTTCCCGATCTTTAACCACAATGAAGTCGGGTGTATTTTCCAAAATAGAGGTCAGCAAGACGTTGCGATCGCGCAGAGCTTCTTCAGCTTGGAAGCGATCGGTAATATCTGTATTAGCCCCAACCCATTCCCGAATTGAACCATCCGCGTTCAGGATTGGTACAGCACGACAACTCATGTAGCGATATTCCCCGTCCCAGCGGCGCATACGAAATTCACCTTCATAGGGGACTCGATTGCCAATGGCAGCCGACCATGACCTAGCAACGATCGCGCGATCGTCTGAGTGGATCGTGTCTAGCCAGCCCCATCCCTTGTAATCATCAAAGGTCTGTCCTGTAAATGCACTCAAAGTAGGTTGCTCGATCGCCATGAAGCCGTCTGCATTGGCGATCCAAATAATTTGAGCGGTGGCTTCCGTCAAAGATCGAAATCGTTCTTCACTTTGTTTGAGGACATCTTCTGCGCTTTTGCGATCGCGAATATCCCGCGTAATACTGGCCATCCCTATAGGTTCATTAGTCTCTGGATGTTTAATCAGAAATTGGGTGTAATCTACCGGGATAGGTTGACCCGTCACGAAATGTCTGAAGCGGTAATCACCCCGCCAACTTCCGTTTTTCATCACCGCAGGCTGAATAGACTGCTGTACAAAGTCCAGATCTTCTGCCATAAAGAAGTCGGTAATGTGTTTGGTTCTAACTTCGTCCAAACTACTGAGTCCAACTAAATCCAAACCAGCCTGATTCAGGATTAGAGGGCGACCATCCATTGAGGCAACGCCAATAAAGTCACGGCTGTTTTCGATTGTTGTAACAAGCAATTGCCGTTCTTCCTCTGCTTTTTTGCGATCGCGAATATCCCGCGCAATAGTAGAAATAAACTCGATTTCGCCCGCTTCCGTTTTGTGGACGATCAAAACCTGGGAGACTGGAACTTCTTGCCCATCGCGTGACAAAAATAGGATTTCACCAGTCCAGGTACCCTCTCGCAAGGCGATTGGAAAAATTTCGTCGCGGAATTTTGCCCTTGCCGAGGGAGCTAACACAGAATTTATACTAAACTGAGATCCTTCTTCCTCTGGGGATATCCCCAGCATTTTCTGTCCGGCTTTGTTGAGGTATATGCTATGCCCACTCGCATCTGCAACTCCTACTAAGTCGGAAGTTGCTTCTACAATTGCCGTCAGTCGTGCCTGCTCTTTCTCTGCCCGCTTGCGATCGCTAATTTCAATCACAATCGCACCAATACCAAAAACCAGCCCGTTTTCATCCCGCAAAGGATAGTAAGATACTTGCCAGTAGCGCAGGATGCCTGGTTGTTTCGGCGTTTCACCCACTACTTCATAGTCGAGAATTGGCTTGCCCGTATCCAGAATTTCTTGCAGGATTGGTTCCAGAGTCGCAGCCAATTCTGGCAGCATTTCACGCAACGACCTACCAATATGGTCTGCCACACAAATGCCATTGAACTCCGCCATAGCTTCGTTAATTTGGACGTACCGGAGTTGGCTGTCTAAAATCATCATTCCGGCATTCGCGGCAGCAAAAAAAGCCTCGAACTGGGCCTGTCGCAATACCTGTGCTGTTGTGCTCTGTTGCTGTGGCGGTTGGGTTTTCTCTGGTGGAAATTTGGTCATGTTGGCTAGTGCATTTCAGCTTTTATTCTACAACTTCTCTCCAATTGGGCGATCGCAAGGAACATCCTGCCTCCAATTTTGGTAATCAAGAAAATGTTCAGTAGCGCGACCATTAGGCTTTCAACGCGATATTGATACCTGTGGTACACTATTTGCGTTTATTCTTCGGATGTATCACCAAACATTTATATTACTCATCAATTATATTGGTAGGAGGCTAACTATCTATTCAGGCAACGTTCTCAATTTCAGTTATATCCAGGAATTTTTTAGTGAGATATTTTCAGATATAGACAGGATTTACGCACTCGCACAGGGGGTAGCACTATCTCGGTCACCAGTTAAAGTCATTGTCATACTTGGATATCTTGACATTTCTATTAAATATTCATCTCCTTAATCCCTACTTGAGTTTATAACCGGATTTTAGCAAAAAATACGTGGCAAATATGATAAAATCTAGTAGAGTTAACTTTGACTCAAGTTAGTAGAAGGTTCGCTTGAATAATAGATGATTCGGGCCTTGCGAAAAAGCGGTACACTAACCGCAGGCATGGGAAGACAATATATCCTAGAAATGGCCAAGACGGATAACGGCGTAGTCTGAGTAACCACACATCTATCTAAGGGCTTCTGTTTTTTATTACCCTAAAAACACGTCAAAAGTTCGTGGTAACGACTTCAGTCCTTTATTTTTTAAATTGGCACTAATGACTAACCTCCTTAGCTTAGTGCCAAGGGCTTAAAATTTGAGTACACCCAAGTTATTAATTAGTGAATAAAAATTGAATACAATACCCGAAGAATTATTTGCAGAAATCTCCCAAATTTTTACAGCGACCTTATTTAAAATAGGTGAGAATCCTGTATCGCTGCAGTCACTTGTGGAACTGATTGTATTGTTCATAGCTATCCTCATCATATCGCGTTTTTTTACTGGCTTTCTTAAGGAACGCTTGCTAGTAAGACTGGGAATTGACGAGGGAAACCGGGAAGCGATCGCAGTAATTATTGGCTATTTAATAGTAGCTTTGGGAGCGATAGTCGCCATCCAAAGCATCGGCTTCAACCTCGCTTCTTTTGCAGTCGTTGCGGGGGGATTGGGAGTCGGACTCGGCTTTGGAATACAGGATTTAACAACTAATTTTGTCAGCGGCTTAACGCTGCTTTTAGACAGACCTGTGAAAGTCGGAGACTTTGTGGAATTAGAAGGATTAATGGGAATCGTCAAAAAAATCTCGATTCGATCGACCATCATCCAAACCAATGACGACTCCAGCGTCATAGTTCCCAACAGCAAAATGATTAGCAACAAAATTGTTAACTGGAGTTACGAAAACTCGCTCCTCTGTCTGCGAGTTCCCGTAGAAGTAGCCGAGAATAGTAACCCGCTGTTAGTGACAGAAACTCTGTTAAATATTGCTTACGCGGAAGCGGGAGTTTTGTACGAACCGAATCCGAAAGTATTGTTTGTCGAGTTTGGCGATGATAGTTTTAAATTTGAACTTTTAGTTTGGACGGACAGGCCGACTCAAAGAGAAGTAATTAAAAGTTCTTTGAATTTTGCGATCGAGTACAATTTCCGCCACCAAAAAATCGAATTCCCGTTAAAGAACAGAGAAACTTATTTGCGAAATTCCGAAGTTTTGTTGTCAATGTTAAACCAAAAAGAAACGGCAATTAACATTACGAACAGTTCCTCAAAAAACGAGCCAGAAATGCCGATTTTCTCAAAGGAACTGAAAAAGCGATCGTCCCTTAGCTGTTTGCTGCGAGAGGTGGAATACTTTGAAAATCTGACGGATCTCGAATTGCGGCAATTGATTGAAGTTGGATACCGCCAACGGCTGCGACCGCAAGAATTTTTATTTCGCGAAAACGACCCGGGAGATGCTTTTTACATGATTCTTTCAGGGTCGGTCGAAGTTTTTGTCGAAGCTATTGACAAACATCTGAATAACCTCGGTTCTGGTCAGTTTTTCGGGGAACTTTCTTTGATGCTGGGAATCCCCAGAACTGCTTCGGTGAGAGCTTTGGAAGAAACAATTTTGTTTGCGATTAATAAAGAAGGTTTCCAAAAAATTTTAACAGAACAGCAGGATTTATCCGAACAAATTATTCAACAGATAGTCAAACACAAAGAAGAGTTAAGCGAGAGACACCAGCAACTGCGAGAAATGGAGTTGATAGATGCAGGGGAAGACGATGAAAATCCTGTAGAATGGGTAAGAAAACGGCTGAAAAATCTATTTACTGTTTGAAATAATTTCTATGACGCGATTTATTCACGATCGCTTTGCCAAAGAATACCTGGAGGAATTGCTGTCGCCGATTGGAACGGTCAATGTCGGTAGAGATGTGACTTCCGAAGTCCGAGAAATCGATGTTTACTTCACTCCCAGCAACGCAATTCCCGAATACTCAGAAACCCTGGGTTTGTTGGGAAAAATGGCAAACACAACTGCAATTTTTGAACCGTTTCGCAATCCGGCAAACGTCAGCGAAATTTGTAGCTGTCTGGGCAAGTTATTGGACGTGCGAGGTGAGTTGGAGCGAAAATTTAGGAGAGAAAATACTCGCTATGATGACGCTCAGTTACCCAAACTGTGGATTTTGATGCCCACAGCATCGAAAGCATTGGTAGATAGCTTTAATGCGATACCAGACACAGAGAATTGGATGCAGGGAATCTATTTTTTGGGAGAATCTTTGCGGACTGCAATTGTGGCGATTCACCAGTTGCCAGAAACTCCAGAAACCCTGTGGTTGAGGATTTTGGGCAAAGGGGGAGTGCAGCAAAGGGCTATTTCCCAATTAAGCGCTTTAGCTGCAGACGATCCGTTGCGGATTATCGCGCTAGAATTGCTGTATCGGTTACAGTCAAATTTAGTAACGGATGCGCCACAAGAATTAGAGCCAGAAGAGCGGGAGTTATTTATGACCATTGCACCACTTTTTCAACAAGAAATACAAGCAGCACGGCAACAAGCTAGAGAAGAAGGACTAGAACGAGGGCTAGAAGAAGGACTAGAACGAGGACTAGAACAAGGACTAGAACGAGGACTAGAACAAGGACTAGAACAAGGACTAGAACGAGGCAGACAAGAACAACAGCGCTTAATCTTAGAAAAGTTTCTGCAAGTCAGATTTGGAGAATTAAGCCCCAAAATGACTGTTTTTCTATCTCCAATATCCAAGTTGCAGGCGGCGGAATTTACAGTGCTGTTGCTGGCAATATCGATGCTGACAGTCGATGAAACAGGGCGGGAAGCAGCGGTTAAATTGTTAGCTGAAAGCGTCTTGCAAATGCGATCGCCTGAATTGGGCGAGCTTCTGCCTACAGCAGTTACTAACTTATTGGCATTGCCTGTGGCAGAATTGACATTGTTTGTAGAACAACTGCCGCAGTTATCGGGTGAGGGATTGAGGGAAAGGTTAGGAAAAACACCTGACTAAAACCTGCGATCGGAGCCATAAAGGGATCTCGCTCTTTATGGCATTTAAATAATTATCAAAGAAAATTCCTAGATTCTGTCGATCGCACTTAGGAATTGGACTGCGGGGATAAAATCAAGTGCAGCAGACCGTCGATCAATCGATCGCGCTCCATTGGGATAATATCTTTGCCGTGCATCATATGTTGCGTTAACTGGAAATATACCAGCGATCCAATAAAAATCCGCGCCGTTGCCTCCGCATCGGGCAATTTTAACTCTGGATGCGATGCCAAATATTGAGTAAGCCGCTCGATACCCGGTTTAGCTAAGTTTTTCACAAAAGTCTGCGCTAGCTGGGGAAAACGCCCCGACTCCGCAATCACTAACCTCACAAAATTGAGAAATTCAGGTTCCTGCGTCACCTGATCTAATACAGTTGTGGCAACGAATCGCAGCGCTACGGCCGGTTCTTCATCCAGAACTGTAAAATGGACTTTTTTTTGCGCCAGCCGCTGTACCAAGGCCGCGAATAATCCTTCTTTATCTGCAAAATAGCTGTAAACCGTGGCTTTGGAAACTCCGCCCGTCTTCGCTACCTTGTCCATACTCGTCCCCGCGTAGCCGTGGGTTAAAAATTCTTGCATCGCACCTTGCAGGATTTGCTCGGTTTTGTCACTTGCTGCTGCGCTGTCTGGTTCGCTCGGTTTTGTCCTGGCCATCGCTTGTCTTTGTAATTCTTGCTTTGGGTCTTGACATCATTATACTGAACGGTTTAGTATTAAGCTAGAACTAAACGGTTTAGTTTCATTAACCTAAAAGATGAGGTGTGTCATGGTACACCGAGCAACAGCGGACGGCTTATCCTCAACTCCATCCCTAGTTAAACAACTCCTAGTTGTGGCAGCAGTAGCAACCCTGGCGGCAGGGGGAACCACAGGCTACACGATCTGGCGATCGCGCATACCCGATCCCAACGCAGTAGCCGCAGCAGCAGCCGTCGCAGCATCCCAATTAACGACAGTTACAGCCTTGGGGCGACTCGAACCCAGAGGAGAAGTAATTAAAGTCTCCGCTTCCGGCGCTGCAGAAGGAAACCGGATCGATAGACTCTTAGTAAAAGAAGGAGACAGGGTGAAAACAGGTCAGGCGATCGCAATTTTGGACAGCCGCGATCGCCAGCAAGCCGCCCTCGACCAAGCTCAAGAACAGGTGCGCGTCGCCGAGGCAAACCTAGCAAAAGTGAAAGCTGGAGCCAAAAACGGCGAAATTCAAGCCCAGAAAGCCACCATTGCCCGCATAAGGGCCGATCGCAGCAACGAAATCACAGCGCAACAGGCGATCGTGGCGCGTCTAGAAATCGATCGCAGCACCGAAATTGCAGCGCAACAAGCCACAATTGCCCGCATCAGGGCCGAACAGCAAGGAGAAGTTCAAACCCAACAAGCCACAATTGCCCGTCTACAAGCCGAACTCCGCAACGCCATAAGCGAGGATCGGCGCTACTCCCAACTGTATGAACAGGGAGCAATTTCCGCCTCAACTAGCGACAGCAAAAGCCTCGCCGCCGAAACAGCCCAACAGCAAATCAACGAAGGAAAGGCAAAACTGAATCAAATTCGCCAATCCCGCCAACAACAAATTAACGAAGCCCAAGCCAAACTAAATCAAATTCAACAATCTCGCCAACAACAAATTAACGAAGCCCAAGCCAAACTCAGCCAAGTTGAGCAATCTCGACACCAGCAACGGGAAAAACAACGCTTTTAACTTTGATTGGCGGACTGAGATCCGGTCAATCGGGAAGTCTCAAAATTCTCGGTCAAGAAATGTGCAAAGCGAGTTCAGACCAATTGGTAAAGGCGCGGCGCAAAATAGGCTATATTTTTCAGGCGCACAATTTACACCGCAGTTTGACGGCGCTGCAAAACGTGCAGATGGGTTTGGAAGTTCACGGGAATTTGTCGCGTTCTCAAATGCGCGATCGCTCTGCAAAAATGCTAGAGTTAGTAGGACTGGAACAGCGGATTAACTATTATCCAGATGACTTGTCAGGGGGACAAAAACAAAGAGTTGCGATCGCCCGCGCTTTGGTCAGTCAACCGCAAATTGTTTTAGCTGACGAACCAACAGCCGCCCTGGACAGCAAATCCGGTCGCGAAGTGGTGAATTTGATGCAGAAACTTGCCAAAGAGCAGGGTTGTACTATTTTGCTAGTAACCCACGATAACCGAATTTTGGATATTGCCGATCGCATCGTTCACATGGAAGATGGAAAATTAGCCTAATTTTAAAATTTCCGAAGAATAGACATCATATCTAATCCGTTGACATCGGAATTATGCATCTCTCTCTTCTATTTCTCTGTGTCCTCTGTGCCCTCTGTGGTTTAATAATTCCGATACAACCGGAATAGACATCACCCATAACTCCCCTATTTTAAATTTTGGATATCAAAATTTAATCCAAAATTGCCAAACCGCAATCTCAACTCGTCCTGGGACTGTTGACTAATTGCTAACAATCAATCCTGGGCGATCGAGCTCCAAATTTTGCTGATACATTGCTTCTAGTTTCGGCATCGACGATTCCACGGAACCGCCATAACGGCGAAAAGAAGGCCAGATGTAAGCGAGTTTTCTCACTGCTGACTCCAATCGACCCGCTTCTATATCTTCTAATGCACCTTTTTCTCGGATTAACTCTATAGCCATCAAATCTTGATTTTCTGGGCTGAAATCGCTGACGCTAAATTTTTTGGCGAATCTGTCCCAAGTGGTGCTGAGAAACTGATATCGCCCCGCTGCGTCGGAACAGAGTTTTTTGCCGTAGCGGCGGCCGCACCTCATTTCCCTGGGATGATCTTGAAAGCTAGCAAATGTGGTGCCGGTGTACTGGGTGCGGTAGCCGTTGGGGCTAGCGGTGCCTTCCGCGGCGGCAATCGTGTCGAGAAAGGCTTTGACTCGACGTTCCGGCCCGATGCTATCGAGTCTGCTATCCTCTCTGGGATCTGGTGAATTCAGGGTTGCAGTTTGGGGTTCCGGCGAGCGATCGATGTTATCCTCTCTGGGGTGTGGTGAGTCGATCGCTGCAACGGACGGCAGGCGTTTCGAGGCGGGCGACCTTTCTGCCCAGACTGATTGTGCCCACAGTCTCACCGTCATTCGACCCAAAAAAAAGCACAAACAGATGCACAAAGTCCAAGAGAGTCTAAAACGGAGGCGTTTGGACAGTTGCCGGCGCTGCCACACCGGCCACCCGTGCAGGGGGATGGTTGGGGGCAAGTTTCCCGTTTGCTGGCCGAAGGCGAACAACGATTTTAGCGCTAGCAAGGTTTGCTTGTAGAAACCGGGTGCAAGTTTGCTCGCCCTCATTGCTGCGGCGAAAGTCTCGACATCTGTCAGAGTCACTTCTGCGAACGGTTTTTCTACAAACAGCCGAAAACGGTGGGCCGCCTGCGAGCTAAAGCGCTTGCTGCGGTGGGATTTGCGATCCACCCACAGGCGAATTAGCTCGGTGTCTGAAAGGGGTTGCAGATGGCTTTCCCGATGTTCTGGTGCGTACAATAGTACCTCCTGATATCACTTATAGTTGAAGGTTCCCAGTAAGAACGGATGAGTGAAATAGGGATCAAGGGAAACAGGCTTCAACTATACTAAGTGATACTACTAAGCGCTCACGGGGTCAAGTTGAATGGCCGATTGTTGGAGCAGTTGAGTGTAAAGTTGACTGAGTTGGGAGGCGATACGGTCCCAACTGAAATAGGTTTCGACGCGCTGGCGGGCTGTGTATCCGAGTTGCTGGCGCCATAATGAGTCACCTAACAAGCGATCGATCGCATCGGCAAAGACTGCTTCATTTTTTGGCGGCGCGAGCAAACCTGTTTCTTGCGGCACTACAGTATATTTGAGCCCTCCCACGTCGGAGGCGATTACGGGCGTGCCGCTGGCCATCGCTTCCAGGGCGACTAAACCCAAGGGTTCGTAGTGGCTGGGAACGACGCACACATCGGCGGCGGCGTAGTAGGCGGGGAGAATGTCTCGGCTCAAGCCGCCGGGAAAACTGGTAATCTCGCTCAGGTCGAGTTCTTTAACGATACTGCCGATACGATCGCGATCCTTGCCGTCGCTTTCCCCCGCACGCCACCCGCCGCCAATTATGAGTTTTAAATCGGCTTTGGGCACGGCCGACAGACTGACGGCGCGGACTAAGGTTTCGATGCCCGATCGGGGGCCGAAACTGCCGACGTACAACACGACTTTGGTTTCGGGGGCTATTTCCAACTCGCGGCGGGCGGTCGATCGGGCGATCGAGCCGAACCGTTCAATGTCGGTCCCGCAGGAAATGATGTCAATATTGCCTTTTGAGGAAACCAGAGACCTCATGTGTTCTTTTTCTTCGGGACTGGTAGCCACCACGCGATCGGCTGTTTCCAGAAGTGTTTTTTCTACTTGCAGCCTGGTTTTGGCAATCGTCGGAATTGTCGAAACCGACTTGTATTTAACTGCTGCCAAAGAATGGTAAGTGTTAACTTGCAGCAGGGGTTGCGATTTTTTCAACTCCATTCCCACCCAAGAAGACAGCCAATAATTTGTGTGAACTAAGGGATATTCAAAGCCTGACTCTAACTGAAACTTCTGAAATTCTTGAATAAAGATTGGTAAATATCCATAAAGTTCATCGCGAGGAATAAATTCTTGCGGCCCTGCTACTAGCCGAATTGTCCGGCAAGTGGGACTGTGCTGTACAATGCTTGCTTGTTGGCGATCGGATGAGCGGGTGAACATATCAACTTGCCACCCCTGTTTAGCCAGAGCTTCCCCTACTTGACGCACGTAAACATTTTGCCCGCCCGCTTCTTCTTTGCCAATTTCCAGAGAGGGATCGCCGTCTACGGAGATGAGAGCGATACGTTTTTTAGTTAATGAAATCATGATTATTTACCAAAAATTACAAATATTTCAGAAGAAGATTGAAAGTGTAATTTTGGCTGCGGCGCCGCGACTCGCATCTTCTCGCTCATTTTTATTAAAGTCAAAATGCGGGATCAATCAATCATCCTTCAGGGATAAGTTGTAGGTAAAAATTGAAAGACGACTTCCTTCTGCTGACAGAGACGTGCAGCAGCTCAAACTCTAGATAATCTAAATATAAATGAACGAGGGTGAAGGGAATAATTTTCCGTATTCTGCCCGGTGTCAAACTCGCACCTCCTAGCAATATCTAACTCGAGCCTGCTTTCCGCTTGCTGCTAGAGATGCGAGGTCAGCCGAAGGTAGAATTTTACCCCTCTGGATAAATAAGTAGGGCTTCTGAGAAAGCAGAAGTCGGTCGTCCCGAAGACCGAATATTATAGGGCTAGCGAAAAAAGCAAAATTATTGCATTCAAAATTTTTCTTTCCTTCCGCCTTCTGCCTTTTTCCCTATTCCTTCTGGCTTATTCCTTCTGGCTTCTGGCTTCTTCTGTCAAACCCGGGGTGCGAGTCTAACCTCAAATTTCCCGTTTGTCTAATGTTAAGACTTCTTCCGCTGTTTGCGTGGGGAGGATTCCCCGTTTTCGCTGTTGAGGATATTCTTTTGCGAACCTGGCATCCTGGATCCGTATCGGTTAGTCCAAACTTGGGTAAACTCGGCACCTAAGAAGAGAATTTGAGCGGAATAATTAATCCAAAGCAGGATAATCACGAAGGAGCCCGCAGCACCGTAGGTAGAGGCAATACCGCTACCTCCGAGGTAAATTCCAATTAGGGATTTGCCGATCGTAAACAGCACTGAGGTGATGGCGGCGCCGATCCAAACATCATTCCAGGCAAGATGGACATCGGGCAAGAGTTTGTAAATTAAGGCAAAAAGCAGCGTAACTACGCCAAAGGAGAGAGCAAAGTCCACAATCTGCCAAATGCCGACTGGTAAGTGCAGCAAGCCGTTCAACCAATAGCTGACGGCGGCTAAAATGGCACTAATTACTAAAGATACTAGCAGTAGAAAGCCGATGCCTAAAATCATTGCAAAAGACAATATGCGGTCTTGCAGGAATCCCCAGATGCCTCGTCCGGGGGGCGGTGAAACATTCCAAATAGTATTGAGGGCTTCTTTCAGATTAGTAAACACGTTGGAAGCGCCCCACAAAAGTGTAGCGATGCCGACTATAGTAGCAATCATTCCCGACTTGGGTTCGGAGGCTTTGAGGATTAGTTCTTGGACGGTTTCGGCGCCTTCTTTGCCGATTAAACTTTGGAGTTGGGCGACGATTTGACCTTGGGCTGCGTCTGCACCAAAGACTACACCGACGATCGCAATTACGATAATTAGCAGCGGGGCGAGGGAGAAGACTGTGTAATAGGCTAGGGCGGCCGCTAGGGTTGGCGCTTTATCTTCTTGCCATTCAGCAAAAGTTTGTTTGAGCAGCGATATGACTGTTTTTAAATTCACGGCTTTTGGTTTCCTTATACTTAGCGTTAGCGTTCACCAAGGGATTTTAAGAGGTTAGGGGTTTTTTAGCGTCGGCCACAAGATAGATTTATCGATTAGAAAATTCGGAAAATTACTTTTATGTCAGATTCCAACAGAATTGTTAACAGCACCGATGTAAACTTGTCCAAAAAAGCAATTTCTTGGGCCAAACTGAGTGCATTAGTAGCGGTGGTCAATTTCTTGCTGGTGCTTTTCCATTTCAGTTACCTTCAGTTGCGCCCTGTTTATCAGAGCTTTTTTCCGGGTTTAGTTAAAATTTATGACCCGATTAAAGGCATTGATTCGAGTTTGCCAAATCCCCAATATTTGAGAATGGCTGACCAGTTTTGGCGAATTGATACGTTTTTTATTGGTTTTTTTGCGGCGGAGTTTTTGATTAAAAGTCTGTTCCATACCCGCCGTAAACCGGGGGTAACTTGGTTTGATTTTGTGCTGAGGCGCTGGTACGAGGTGTTTCTGGTGCTCCCGATTTGGCAGGGGTGGCGGATTCTGCCGGTATTGGTGCGGCTGCACAAGTCGGGTTTGCTGAATCTCGATCGCGTATTTGCTCAAGTTACCTACGAACCGGTGGCTTATTTAGCCGATACGATGTCGGAATACATGATGGTGCGGTTTATCAATCAAGCTAAAAGTTCGATCGAACACGGCGATGCGGCCCAGGTCCTGCTGGCGCAGCAGCAGCCGTACCTTCACGTCAATCAGGAAAATACGATCGAACAAATTACCAAGCGGATTTTGGATCTGACAATTTACAAAGTTTTGCCGCAGGTGCAACCGGATTTGGAAGAATTGCTGCACCACAATTTGGAAACAACAATCAAACAGTCGGATTTTTATCAAATCCTGCAAAATTTCTCTCCGATTAACATTTTGCCGACGGAGATGACGGAACAGCTAGCGAATTATTTGGCTAAAACTGCTGTTGATGTGGTATCTACTACTTATGAAGACGATAAAGGTAGAAAAATTCTCGATAATTTCAGCCAAGAATTTAATCAAAGTTTGCGGCGGGAATTGCAAGATGAGAAAACTCTCGGGGAATTGCAGTCGCTGCTGTCGGATTTGTTGGAAGAAGTGAAGTTGAATTACATTCAAGGCGGGTTGAAGTCCGATCCGGATCAGACTTTTACGGAAATTAACTCGCTCCGGGAAGTAAGGGAGAGTTGATACAGCAATGAGTTCCGGTTTTGTGAATTAGATTCTTTCTTTTAACTCACATCTTGCACCATTGTCAAGAACAGGCAAGATGCCTGTTCCACAATAAAATTCATCTCTTGTGGAACAGGCATCTTGCCTGTTCCTAAACAAGTAATTGAGAATGGTGCAAGATCTCAGTTAAAACGAACCGCGAAGACGCGAAGGGCGCGAAGGAAGGTAAGAGAAGAGAAAGAGTTGACAAGTTCTACGGGTAAGGTGCGCATTGCGTACCTAGGAATAGGGGTAGTGCGGAGATCCGAAATGTCTGGCGTTCAACCTATCTGAATCGCAAGCTAAAATAAAAGAATTAACCTCAAATCTCTATCATATTAGATCTCAATCTTGAACAACATTACTTGCCTGGAAATAGAAGTCGCTCAAACAATGCTGAGGTTAGCAATGTTGCTGGGCTTAACACTTTTAATCGCCTTTTTTGTGGCGTCTGAACTAGCATTAGTATCAGCCGATCGCCATTAAATCCGCCAACTTGCCCAGTTGGACGATCGCCGAACCGCTAAAACCGCCGAACTGGTCCACCAAGCTCAGACCAACATACCGCATTACCTGTCTGTGACTCAAACTGGCACAATAGCAGGCAGTTTGCTGTTGGGTTGGTTGGGTGAGGGAGCGACTGTACACTGGATCGAACCGTGGATCGACAAATGGCCGATCGGTCATTTGTCGGCCGTGCTGACTGCTCATTCGATCGCAGTTCCCGCAGCTTTTATCTTAGTAACTTACGTAGAAATAGTCTTAGGAGAACTAACCCCCAAAGTATTAGCAACCCACGCCCCAGAACGCACCGCTTTGCTGTTGATGCCGGCCCTCGAGCTCTGCTCAAAATTACTGTGGCCGCTGATAGCAATTCTCAACGGTACCGTGCGGCTGCTGACCGATTGGATTACCAGTAAAGAGTCTCAACCGCTGCTGCCACCTTCCCAGGCAACTCTAGTTCAAAAAGATGCTCATTCGGCACTAATTTCTGGCAATTGGGAAGTGACAGCAGTTAACGAAAAACTCGGGTTAAACCTGCCGACTAACCAAGCTTACCAAACAATCGCCGGATTCGCGATCCACAATTTAGGTAAAATGCCCAATCAAGGCGATCGGCTATTGTGGGGCGAGTTGGAAATAGAAGCAGAAAATGTAGTAGAAGGCAGTTTAGAAACAGTGCTCTTGCGCCAGGTAACTCGCCCCTTATTTGAGACTCAGCAGCCAGAATTCGCAGTGAGTAGATAGCAAATCGGGGTTCAAATTTGATTGTAGATCCAACCGTGATAATGGCATTGGAATGCGCCGCTACAAACCTTTCCTGCGGATAAACGACTGCAGCGGTGCAAACTGCGATCGCGCAATGCCGCACCTTGTCCATCTTCTGGGCGAAAAATTGCTAGCCACTCCCCGTCAGGCGATCGGGCTAAAACATTGTTAGGTTGTAATTAGTCGCTCAGTGCGACAACTTACCAAAAATCAGCAAATTGCATAAAGCACAGTTTATGAGGTGGATATGCTGAAAACGCTTTGGGCTACTGTTCGACAAGGGAAAATTGAACTGCTGGAGTTATCAGAGTTACCCGAAGGGGCAAAAGTATTAGTAACACTCTTACCTGATGAAGAAGCTGAGTTTTGGCTTCAAGCGAGTCAAACATCACTAGATAGAGTTTGGGACAATACTGAGGATTCAGATATTCGCTTAATTTAATGGTTCAAATATCCATTCATAGTCCCTCTTCAAGCTTTCGAGAATTTCCTGGGAAATTTCTGTGCTTTCGATACACATTCTGATAGCAGAATCTTTACAATCCATATCGCCAAGCACATAAATTCTCAGATGTTTTGGAATAGCATTGTAAGCTTCTTGCAAGCTACTTTTATTTTCTTTTGTTGGTAACGTTAAGAATCTAGCAAAGGCTTGAACACAAGTCTGTGAAACTGTTTGCTTGCCTTGAAGCAAATTGATCGTATCTTCCACTTCTTTGACAAACTCATCAATCTCTATATAGAATTCTAAAGTCGAGTTTCCGTAGTAGAGATGGTGACAGCTTATCCTCGCACCCTTGGGAACTTCGGTAACAACCCATCCCTCAGCAACTTTGGTTTTGAATTCCTCAAAGTTAACCAATCCCCAACAATCGATCGTACCGTCCTCAAAAACTCCAATGATGGTTTCGTAGTAGTTCCCGTTGTGTATAAATGCCGACAACCCTTTACCTCGAATTATTTCTCCATTTTCACCGTTTCTATATATTTGACGCATTTCTTTTGCCCTTCCAAATCAAGTTCCAATTGCCTAACTAATCGATCGCGCCAGACAGGCCTGGGTGAGCTGCGGCCCACCCTAGGTTATATCCGTTTACTTCACAGCCACCTTAACCGCACCCCCAACCAACTGCTCGTAATCCGCCAACAACCACGCAGGCAAACAAGTATTTGCATCCTGAACCCGCAACTGTCCAGGGCGACAATACAGCATCGCCGCCAACAAATTATTTACAGCTTTAGGCGCGCCAAACCCTTTACTCAACTCAACAACCAACGAGTTAAAAAACTCGCGCTCGCTCTCATGAAGCGGCTCCTTAATAAACCCGCTGCCCAGCATTGCTTTGTAACCCTTACCAAAATCGCTCCGGTACAAAACTTCTACTTTTTCGTCGGAAACGCTCAGCCACAAATCGGCAATTTGCTTGCGAATTTGCCGCAAATCTGATATTGCCAATTCAGCCGTCGGGTCGATTTCATAGAGATTGACGGCAGCAGTTAATTGATTGAGAAACTGCGGCAGATAATCTTGTGTGACAACTGTTTGTTCTGTTGTCGCAAATGCGCTTTCAAACACCTTTTCGTAATCTTCAAGCAACCACTGCGGCAAGCGGGTGCGAGCATCGGGAACCCGCATTTTTCCCGGAACAAAATACAGCATCGCCCCCAGCAGAGCATTGATAGCTTGAGGCTGCACCAACCCTTTGCTAATTTCGGTCAATTGCTGCAAAAATTTTTGTTCGGCTTCAGTCATTGCTTCTGCTTGCAAGCCGCAGTTAAGAATTGCTTGATATCCCTTGCCAACGCCTCCTCGGTAAAAATTTTCGAGTTTCTCTGAAGGAACAGTCAGCCAAAAATCAGACATTTGTTTTCTGATTTGGCGGAGTTCCAAAACTACCGATTCGTCAGAGGGATCTATGCGGTAAAGATTGACGCATCCTAACAGTTGATTCGCAAACTGTGGCGATTGAATGTATTGAGCTAGCAAGTCAGAACTTGAATCAGACTTGACAGCGGCTTCAGTCTCAAAAACTTTTTCGTAATCCCCAATTAACCAGTCCGGCAAACGGTTGCGAGCGTCGGGAATTCGCATGGTTCCCGGCGGGAAATACAGCATCGCCGCGAGCAAGGCGTTGACAGCTTTGGGATGCACTAATCCTTTGCTAATCTGGGTTAATTGCTGCAAAAATATTTGTTCGCCTTCTATCATCGCTTGATGTTGAAAGCCGCTGGCAAGCATGATTTTATAGCTGTTGCCGGGGTCGCTTTTGTAGGCGGTTTCGAGGTTTTCGGCGGGAAGGTTCAGCCAAAAATCAGCGATTTGTTTGCGGATTTGACGCAGTTCGGATATTGCTGAGATGTTTGATGAGTTTCTTTGATAAAGGTTGACGGTGTTCGAGAGAATCTCGCCCAAATCTGGCTGCTTGGGAATGCTATCCTGTAAGCTGCGGGATGCTTCCTGGTGGCTGGTTTGCCATTTGCCAAAGAGTTCTTGGAATAATTGGCCGATCGCCCCAGAGTATGCAACACTGTCAAAACAGCGCGGATTGCCTTGCATTTTCTGCTGAATTTCCTGCCGATAGCGCTGCCGCAATTGCGGGTTAGTGCCGAGAGTAACTGCTAGCTGAATGTAAGATGCTTCGTCATACGCAATTAAATCAGACATTTGTAGTTCCCGCAGCATCGCCGAACCTTGGCGAAACCGCAAAGCATTTCCTTCCACAACCACCGTCGGCAATCCTACTTGCAAAGGATCAATTAACGATGTTGCCCCAGCATAAGGATAGGAATCGAGATAAACATCTGCTAGCTGCAAAAATTCTTTTACATCCGCGCGACTAGGCAGTTGTTTTATAAACAGCAAGCGGTTGTTATTCACGCCGTATTTAGCGCAGACAGCGTTCAGATTGTTGACAAAAGGTGTGGTGGGATAAGTGCGAGTCCAAGCCGGCCCAAAGGGATATAAAATCAAGATTGAATCGGGTACGGCTGCTAAAATCTCGATCCAAGTTTCTCTCAACTCCGGCAAAATTTTGTAGAAGTTGGCGCCGGAGATAAAAACTGTTGCTGTGTCGGAAATTCCGAGACTTTGCCGGGTAGGTTTAACTGTAGCAACTTCCGATTCTGTTGGGTATTTGAAACAAAAACCGCTGCCTTCGAGAACAGCCAACTGTTCCCGATATTGTTCTTGATAACTAGCATCCGGCGCGGTAAATTGGCCTGCGATGTAGTAATCCATGTGGCGGATTCCGGTGGTTGTCGGGGAACAGAAAGATGTAGTTTGTACCCTCGCCAAACGGTGGATTGCTAGCGAGGCAACTGGTTTGTTAATAGCTGTTAAATTCGTACCGAAAAACAGGATATCTAAGTCGTCGGCGCGGATTGTTTGGACTTGCGATGCAAAGTCTTTCGGAAGTGCAACCAGCTTGTCGGCGCGGCTTTGACAGTATTGTTCTAATTGGTGGCCGCTGGTGTTGAGGGCGTACAGGTAAATCTCGAATTGGTTGCGGTTTAAATGCTCGAAAATCGGGATGGTCGCGAAGGTTTCAGTTTGCGGCGCGAAATGGTCGCTGATGATGCCGAGGCGGATTTTTGTCCGATTTGGCGATCGCGCCGGGAAGATACAATCAATTGAACTGCCGCGATTTTTGAGCGAAAACTCGATTATTTCCGCCCGTTTGGTGTAAATCTCGCGCAGGTTTGCCGTGGTAAAGTACAGCGGAATAAAGTTCGCAACTTGCGAGAAAAATAAAGCTATATTTTGCCAAAGTTGGGAATCGGGATTTTTGAAGATATTGCTATGGACGTAATCCACCCAACCTTGGATGAATTGATAGTAACTGTCTGCTTCTCCTCGGGTTTGGAATAGGTTCGGACAAGTAAACATGAATTTGAGATATTCGTTGGCGAACCAATTAGGCACTGTAGCGCGATCGTACTTGAGCGGCAATTGGTCGGCGCGACAGTACAGCATGGCTGCAAGCAGGTAATTGATGGCTTTTGGCTCGTTAAATCCTTTCGCCACATTTACGACTAATTCGCTCACAAAACTCTCTTCTGTATCCGTTAGCGGTTCATATCTAATGTCGGTGACCAGCACCGCTTGGTGCTGTTTGCCGGCCTCGCCTGCAAAGGCACTTGCAACTTGTTCGGCTGGTAAGTTAAGCCAAATTGCAGCAATTTGTTTTCTAGCTTGGCGGACATTTGCTAGGGCGGATAAGTCAGCGGAATTTTTCTGGTATTGCTCGATAATGCTTGACAATAAGATTGGAGCTTCCGGCGATTTCGCCTGGATTTGCTGTTGGCTGCCGCAGGCTTGCATCAACGCTGAACTAACTGTTGTTGCCATTTTTGACCAAGAAAATTTGCGGGATTGTCCAAGTCCGGCAGCAATTAACGAGTTGCGAATATCCGGCTTCTGCACGTCAAGCAGCGCATTTCCCAGTGCATTGACATCATTTGCGCTTACATAAAACGCTGCTTCGCCTGCTACTTCTGGAATCGAGCTGTTGCCAGAAGTGACGACGGGACAACCGCAAGTCATTGCTTCCAATATTGGCAGTCCGAAACCTTCATACTTCGAGGGAAATATCAGGGCGATCGCACCCGAGTAAGCCGCTCTTAATTCAGCGTCGCCCAAATACAGCAGGTGGACGTTTACACCAGCAGTGTACGGTTGTAATGTAGGTTCTAGCGAAGGTTGACCGCTAGTACAAACAACATCAAATCCCGACTTGCTGCTGAGTCTCGATAAAGCTTGAAAAAAAGCGATCGTATTTTTATAACCGTTGAATCCTAAACGTTCTCCCACTATTAAAAAGTAGGGTTTATCAATCCCGTGCGCAGTTTTAAATGCTTCTATTTCTGGTATATTAGAAGGATAAAAATGTTTTTGAATGCCGCAGTGAGCGACAGTAATTGATGCGGGAGATATTTCGGGGAAAAACTTTACTAAGTCGCGGGCCGTGTTTTGGGAAATGGCGATGTAGGAAGATGCTTGGCGAATAGCATGATGTTTTTCTCGCCACATGGGATTATTGAGGTCGCCTCCGGTAACTTCCGGTATCATATCGTAGGCGACAAATGCCGAACGCGTCGAAATCGGTGTTGTATAGTAGGTAGAAACAAATAAATCTGCATTTTCTCGATCGCACATTTGCTGCAACATTTGTTTGTCAGCATCGGTCTTGTTGTAATCGTAAACCGGAATCGATCGATGTTCAATCCCCGCAATCTTCGGCATTGTACCCGCGCGATCCAGCATTACTATATTCTCAGCAAAACCCGATTTTACCCATTCTTCCATCAAAGACTGCCAAACGCGACTAATCCCGCTTTTTTGCTGGCTTTGAAAAAATATGCCGTCAATAACTATTTTCATGATTGGTGAGTTTCCTGTAAAATTACGATAAAGCAGTTCGATAAGCAGCGATAGTTTCTTGAGTGCACCTTTGCCAGCTAAAAAGTTTAGCTTGCGCCAAGGATTTTAAAGACATACTTTCTCGCAGCGATGATTTGTTGTAGATTTCCAGCATACTATGACAAAGCGCGTCGGTATCTTTTGGATCTACCATAATTCCCGCTTCCCCAACTACTTCGGGAAGCGAAGATGTATTTGAGGTAATCACCGGTACTCCGCACTGCATCGCTTCCAGAGGCGGCAAACCAAAACCTTCATAAAACGACGGATAGACAAATGCTAAAGCACTGCTGTAAAGCGCTGCCAAATCCGATTCGGGGACGTATCCTGTAAAAATGATCCGCTCTTTTAGAATTTTTTGCTGAGAAACTTCGGCCATAATTTTATCGTATTTCCATCCCGGAGTACCCACTAACACCAGATATAAATCTTTAATATTTTGTTCCTCAATTAGTTTAGCAAAACTGCGGATCGCACCGTCGAGATTTTTTCGAGGTTCCAAGGTACCCAAACTCAAAATATAAGGAGCATCTGGAATGCCGTATTTGCGGCGAGTCGAAGCAAGTTTTTCCGCATCGCCACAGGGGTAGAATACAGTCGGTTCCGCAGCCAGATGCGTGACGAAAACTCTCGAAGCGTCAATCTTGAGATAATTGCAAAGGTCGTTCTTAGTTGAATGCGATATGCAAATCACCCAATCCTTTTGAGATATGCTTGCTAAGGTTTTTTTGTAAAGTAAAGGGATTTGCTCGCTCAGCAAAAACTGCGGGTACAAAATAGGAATCAAGTCATAAATAGTCAAAAAAATCTGAGTTTTACTTGTTTGCTTTGCCGAAACAGGGATTTCATCGTAGGGCGAGTGAAAAATATCTGCTGACTCTAAATTATTAGCATCTACCGGAACAAAGGAACCGCCCATGATTTGAACGGCATTTTGTAAATTGTTCTTCAAATGGTCAAAAACAGCTTTTTCCGCGACAGCATTGCCCGCATCATTTGCTTGGATTTGAAGATCCAGCATATTGTAAGCATCGAGTAGCTGCCTGTAAAAAACCCTGGCAAAGCTCGAATGCAGCAGGGGAATACCCGCTAATTTTGGATTGGTTTCCAGATAATCGAAACTCGCATCCAACAAATGCAAATACTGACTGACACAAAATAACAAATCGCATTCTTTCGAGTTTGCCAAATTCTCAGCAATACTTTCAACTACTCTAAAAATGCCGGTTCTAGCGCGCTGGTGCAGGTGTCCCTGTCCGAGGACAGAGATATCGTAAATAACTTTAATTTGATGCTCCCGTGCAATTGACATACTCGGTTAACTCGCTTCTTACACTGATAGGACTTACGCACTCAAGGGCGGTGTTAAAAGGGTTTGAGATTCTTCACACCACTTGCGAATGACAGACAGGACTTACGCAGTCAACCTGCTGGAATTTCTCAACCAGACAAAGCTATTTTGTAAGCAGCAATTGTCTCATGAGTGCACCTTTCCCAGCTAAACTTTTTCGCTTGGGCTAGCGACTTTAAAGACATTTCTTGTCGCAAAGCAGGTGTACTGTACAGTTTGAGAATGCTGTGGCAAAGTCCGTCAGCATCTGCCGCATCGAGCATAATTCCCGCATCGCCGACTACTTCGGGAAGCGATGAATTATTCGAGGTGATGACAGGAATCCCGCACTGCATTGCTTCTAAAGGCGGCAAACCGAAACCTTCATACAGCGACGGGTAAACAAAAACCATCGCACCGCTGTAGATGGCGGCTAAATCTTCATCAGCTACATAGCCAGTAATAATGATACGGTCTTTTGACAGACCGAAGTTAGCAATTTCTTGAAAGATTTTTTCGTACTCCCAACCTTTAGCGCCGACTAAAACTAAGTTGAGGTCTTTGATACCTTGTTGCTGCACGACTTTAGCGAAGCAGCGGATGACGTGTTCGAGGTTTTTTCGAGGTTCTAAGGTGCTGACACCCAAGATATACGGTGCGTCGGGAATGCCGTATTTGTGCTTGACCGATGCCATATTTTCCGCATCATTGCAGCGGTAAAATAAAGCGGTATTTGCCGCTAGATGAGTTACAAACACTCTTTCCGGGTTGAGTTTGATGTGATTTAGCAGGTCGTTTTTGGTGGCTTCAGATATGCATATAATGTAATCCTCTGCCGTTAAGCTGTTTAAAGATGCCTGCATTCTCTGGTAGTCGGTATCATTTTTACCGATAAAGAACTGCGACAATATGATTGGAATCAAATCGTAAACAGTGGCAATTTTTTTGAGCTTTTTGCACTCGCGTGCTTGGTGCGGAATTTGATAGAAGGTCGCGTGGAAAATATCGGCTTCGCTCAATCTCTCCTGGTCGATTAAATGGCTGCGCTGCTGGGAAATGCCGATCGAATTTGAAAGGTATTTTTTTAATTGGTCTGTTAAAAGTTTGGATTGGGGTTCTTGGCTTTGTTCCGGGAAGATTTTTTCCCGGTTTTCTAACATCTTGTAAAGCTCAATTAATTTGGTTTCAAAAATTCTGAAAAAGCTGGAGTGAGCCAAAGGTATCCCCCGAAAAGTTGGCTGAGTCTGCAAGTAATCCAGGCAAGTTTTCACGGCGTACCAAGAATCAGTCGCGCCAAAAGATAAATCTATTTCTTTGGAAGCAAGCAAACTCAATGCAATATTTTCAATGACTCGGGCAACACCTGTTCGTGAACTGTATGTGTACTGACCGTATCCGAGAACAGAAATGTCGTAAATTATTTTTATGGGTTTTTCCGTTTCCTGACTAACAACTGGTACGCTGGGGGAATTTTCACCTTTTTTATAATAGTCTTTGCGGACAATCAGCAACAGAGAGGTTGCCACATAACCGCCCATTTCCAATTTTAAATGCGGTTCTGTATAAGGCGCTCTTGCTACTTTTAAATCTGGTTCATCGCTGCCAATTTCATAGCTGACCGGCTCTACCCAGTGTCCTCGTTTCTCTAATTCTTTAATTAGTCGATCCATATCTTGAAGCCTGTAAAACACTAAATTCGGTAAATCTAGCGTCCCTGCATTGGACGTACAATTAAATTCTGTCGTGTGGAAAGCAACTCCGCCGCTTTTTAAACAATCCATAGAATTTTGGACAAATTGCAGCCCTTTCTCGATCGAGCCTATGTGTTCAAAAGCACAAGACGACCAAATAAAGTCAAACTTTCCTAGCCTCAAATCTTCAGGAATGAAGTTCATATCTACTTCCCGAAATTCAACTAATCTCTCAAATTGTTCGGGCGGACAAATGCCCTTCTCATTGAGAGCTTCTTTACCTTTACAAAGTTGGTCTGTCTCGCCCCACTGTTTTTGGCTAACAGGATTCAAACCTTGATCTGTCGCCACAATCTCGCAGCCCAAGGAAGCAAATAAAGACGGTAACGGCTCATTTCCGACAGCAAATCCTAAACCTTTTTTACCGCTGCCCAGCAAGCCCCGTTCGTGCAAAGCTTGGACAATTGCCACGAATTCCCACTGTTTGCGTCGAGGAGTAAACTCCTCTTTCATTTGGGCAATCCAATGCCGATAATAATCGGTTAAAAAGTCTCGATAAATGCAGAGTCGGCTGGTTGTCATCAAGTTACTCCGTCCAAATTGTTCTTGCAGTTGATTTCTGACAAATAATCTAACTTGTTGGATAATGGCGGGGTTCTGGAACGGCAATAACTGTTCTCTAGCAATCATTTCTAACCATTCCTGACTTTCGCTAACTGTTGCGATATAGTCAGTGCATATCGACTTTTTTAATCTCTCGTCTAAGCCGGAGTTCTGCACAACTTTTAACAAGTCTTTGGCTAATGACAAGTGATAATCTCGGCGCTGCTTGTCGGCTCCATCTGGATTGAGAGTCACCATTAAATCGTAGGAAGTTTTAGCTACTTTGCGGGGAACCCGGTAGCTAAATAAAACTTCGGGAATTTTGACTGTTTCACCTAAAATAAATAGTTCTAACTCTAAAATAACGTCGGCTCCATAGCTGGAACTCACCTTGTTTGTTTGTTTGAGAGCACTGCTGCGAATCAGGCTGTACACTTCAATCCAAGTTAGCTTGTTAACGAGTGTAAATATTCGCTCGCTAACTTCCATGCCGAGGGTTTCTCGATTTCTGTAATGATTCCAGTCGGGATTTATATTTCCTTCTTCATCGATGAATGCAACTTCGCTGCAACACATGACGGCTTGGGGGTGTTCTTGGAGTTTGGCAACGCATTTGCTAATGTAACTCGGATGCCACAAATCGTCATGGGCAGCCCACATAAAGTATTCGCCGATCGCCAATTCAAAAACTCGGTTAAAATTTTTGCTAGAACCGAGGTTTTCGCCATTTCGGAAATAGCGAATTTGAGGATAATTGGCTGCGTATTCCTGACATATTTCTTGAGTTTGGTCTGTAGAAGCGTTGTCGGAAATAATTAGTTCAAAATTGGGATAGTCTTGTGCCAGCAGGGAATTTATGGCTTGCCGAATGTAGCTTTCACCGTTGTAAACTGGCATTCCGATACTGACTGATGGTTTTGTGTTAATCATTTTTTCAAGGATTGATTTGAAAAAAAATATATTTTTATTTTGGTCGTATCTATCTTGGCACGAGAAAGTTGACGAGCATATATACGTTATATCTGATATTTTGCACCATTCTCGCTTAACAGGCCCTCGGACCTGTTCCACAAGAAGATATCAAGGATGCCTGTTCTACAAGAAGATATCAAGCTTGTTGTGGGGTGAGCGTCCCGCCCGCGCCCGCTCTTTAAAACCCGATCGCCAATGGTGCAATATATCAGTTATTCAGTTATATCGATCGCCAAACCAGAAAGACTTAGCTGGCATTCATAAATTTTTTACCTGTGTCTTGACAAATTAAGGTTTTAGGTCTAAGCAGCCGAGATTGGAAAATTCGATCGCCAGTTCGATCGCCAATTAAATCTAGCGCACAAGCGCACTCTTGGGAAGCCGGAGGGCGATCGTCCGCCCTTGAGTTCTGTCCATCCTCCTAATATCCTCAGCCTCCGGCCGTTGCCCAGCCCAGCGCTCTCTCGGACAGACAAGTAAACTCTGTTATTCCTTCACACAATACTTGCCGGCCGCAAACAAGTTACAATTACGTTAAGATTGATGAACATAAATAAAAAATCCCCAGTCACAGGGACTAAAAATTAGGAGGATCGACCTCGGTGAATAAACGGTGGAGAAACGCTGGCCTGTACGCACTGCTGGCTATTGTAGTCATTGCCTTAGCAACGGCATTTTTTGACAAACAGCCCCCAAGTAGGGAAGTTTGGAAGTACAGTCAATTCATTCAGGAAGTCGAAGGCAAGAGAGTAGACAAAATAAATATCAGTTCTGACCGCAGCAAAGCTCTGGTTACAGCTCAGGACGGCAACAAGGTAATCGTTAACCTGCCGAACGACCCCGAACTGATCAACATCCTGACCAAAAACAACGTAGACATTTCTGTTCTGCCCCCAAACGACGAAGGCTTCTGGGTAAAAGCCCTCAGCAGCCTGTTCTTCCCGATCCTGCTATTGGTGGGACTGTTTTTCCTGGTGCGCCGCGCGCAAAACGGGCCCGGCAACCAAGCCATGAACTTCGGCAAATCGAAAGCTAGAGTCCAAATGGAGCCACAAACTCAGGTGACTTTCGGCGACGTGGCCGGCATCGAACAAGCCAAGCTAGAGCTCGCAGAAGTCGTGGACTTCCTGAAAAATGCAGACCGCTTCACCGCAGTCGGAGCAAAAATCCCCAAAGGCGTGCTGCTGGTCGGCCCTCCCGGAACTGGCAAAACCCTGCTGGCAAAAGCAGTGGCTGGAGAAGCAGGCGTTCCCTTCTTCTCGATTTCCGGTTCAGAATTTGTGGAAATGTTCGTGGGTGTCGGTGCTTCCCGCGTCCGCGACTTGTTTGAACAAGCTAAATCGAACGCTCCTTGTATCGTATTTATCGATGAAATTGACGCGGTAGGCCGCCAACGGGGCGCTGGTTTGGGCGGTGGTAACGACGAACGGGAACAAACCCTGAACCAGTTGCTGACCGAAATGGACGGCTTTGAGGGCAATACTGGCATCATTCTGATTGCTGCCACAAACCGCCCGGATGTGCTCGATGCCGCGCTGCTGCGTCCGGGTCGCTTCGATCGCCAAGTTGTAGTCGATCGCCCCGACTTCGGAGGTCGCCTAGAAATTCTCAACGTTCACGCCCGCGGCAAAACTTTGTCGAAAGATGTGGACTTGGAAAAAATTGCCCGCCGGACACCTGGTTTCACAGGTGCGGATTTGGCCAACCTGCTCAACGAAGCAGCAATTTTGGCGGCGCGTCGCAACTTGACCGAAGTCTCGATGGATGAAGTCAATGATGCGATCGACCGCGTGCTCGCCGGCCCGGAAAAGAAAGACCGCGTGATGAGCGAAAAGCGCAAAACTTTGGTAGCTTACCACGAAGCCGGTCACGCTTTAGTCGGCGCGCTGATGCCCGATTATGACCCCGTGCAGAAAATTAGCATTATCCCCCGCGGCCGCGCTGGCGGTTTGACTTGGTTCACACCAAGCGAAGATCGGATGGATTCTGGCTTGTTGTCTCGCTCTTACTTGCAAAATCAAATGGCGGTAGCTTTGGGCGGCCGCATTGCTGAAGAAATTGTCTTCGGAGAAGACGAAGTAACAACCGGTGCCTCGAGCGACTTGCAGAAAGTAGCACAAGTGGCGCGGCAAATGGTGACTCGCTACGGGATGAGCGATCGGCTAGGTCCTGTGGCTCTCGGTCGCCAACAAGGCAATATGTTCATGGGTCGCGATATCATGGCCGAACGCGATTTCTCCGAAGAAACCGCAGCGACGATCGATGATGAAGTGCGTTTGTTGGTAGAGCAAGCTTACCGCCGCGCTAAAGATGTACTCGTCGGCAACCGCCACGTCCTTAATGCTTTGGCAGATATGCTAGTTGAAAAGGAAACTGTGGATGCCGATGAATTGCAAAATTTGCTGGCCAACAGCGATGTCAAGATGGCGACGATCGCCTAATCCATTTTAGATTTTGGATTTTGGATTTTAGATTAAATCTAAAGTTTGAAATCAATAATTGGGGTGATTCTGGGATTGTCTGGAATCTCCCCGATTTTTTTGTGGGCACACAGGAAGCAGCGAAAAAAGCATTGGAGTAGCAAACCATGATCGTCACTGAAGATAGAGCGCGTGAACTTGCACTTGATTGGGTAGAAGCTTGGAATACTCATAATCTCGATCAAATCATGTCCCATTACGCAGAAGATGTAATTCTGATATCGCCTGTCGCAGCGCAACTGCTAAACGAACCATCTGGGACAGTGACAGGCAAAGAAGCGCTACGAAACTACTTCAACAAGGGGCTGGAAGTTTATCCTGACCTCAAGTTTGAGTTGCTTGATGTGATGTGGGGAGTTTCCAGTGTTGTCCTTTACTACATCAACCAAAAAGGCACGAAGACAGGTGAGTTTATGGAAGTCAGTTCAACCGGAAAAGTGACTAAAGTTGTTGCTCATTACAACGGGTAGAGCGAGGTTATGCAAATGGCGGTAATATGGATGGCACGACCGAGCGATGCTGAGGCTTTACTTACTCTAGCTAGCGAGTCAAACGCAGTCCACTCGCCTGTTGTGTAAAGAAAATAACGCAATTTTAACCGCCCCCTTAAAAACCCACCTCCGTGGGTTTTGTTTGTATAGACGCGGTTTCAACCGCTCGGTATTCCGATATGAACTGTATTGAATTATCTGGGGACAAAATCAGTTAGTATGAATCATCAATCTTGGTTGACACTACTAAAAAAACACCGCGCGATCGCAGTCATCCGTTCCTCCGAAAAGGAACTTGCTTGGCAGATGGCATCAGCGGTAGCAGCAGGAGGAATCCAGTTTATTGAAATTACTTGGAACACCCACAAAGCCGCTGAATTAATTGCCCAACTCCGCTCGGAATTCCCTAGTTTTAGTATTGGCACTGGCACTTTATTAAACTTAGAACAGTTGCAGCAAGCAATAGACTGCGGCGCTCAATTTCTGTTTACTCCGCACACCGATGTAGCGATGATTAAAACAGCAGTTGACGCCGGAGTGCCGATCGTCCCCGGTGCTTTTTCTCCCACGGAAATTGTGACCGCCTGGCAAGCAGGCGCTACCTGCGTTAAAGTGTTTCCGATCTCGGCTTTGGGAGGCGCCGCCTACCTGAAAAGCCTGCAAGGCCCCCTGGGACACATTCCTTTAATTCCCACTGGCGGGGTGACGCTGGAAAATGCGAAAGTATTTATTGACGCCGGGGCGATCGCCGTTGGTTTAGCCGGAGACTTATTTCCTAAAGACTTAGTGGAAAATCGAGATTGGCGGGCGATCGTCCAAATTGCCCGGAATCTCGCCCAAAACTTAACGACTTGTTAAGCCCTGTTTCCAATCTGGAATCTAAAATCTAAAATCTAAAATGGTACCAGGTGCCAGGAATCAACAGCATTGTCAGTAACTCAGCCCTAAAAGGACTGGGCTTGTAAGAGAGATCGAAGCAAGCTGTACTGACCCGCCTAAGTCTTCATTGACTACGTTATTTGGGTCACGACACCGGAGAATGCGACGCTAGTTTTCCGCCCTGTCGCTTGTAGTTAAACAATCTTAAAGTCACTGAGATAGTGCTGCAAGCCTAACAAGCCTTTATAACTTTGGCAAAGCGAACGTTACCTAGAAATAGGCCGGAGACAACCATATCTCCGAAAAGGGGCAACCATACCCCTCTCCCCGTAAGGGGATTCAAGGCGGTTGAAACCGCCGGGTCGTTTCCCACGATCGGGCTAAAGCCGCGGAGTTTCGCACTTACCGAGTATTTTTTATGAAATCAACTTACTTTCGCCGCGCTGGAACTTTCTGTCTCGGCTGCGCCCTCACTTTTGCTGCATTCTGCGGCGCTTCCATGACCGCATTTGCCAGCGAACAGCACAACATAATTGCCAATAAAATTATGCAGTTGCAACAATCGAGCCAGCGCTGGATTGAAATTGATTTATCAAGACAACGGTTAATAGCTTGGGAAGGAAATACAGCAGTTTACGCAGTGGTTATTTCCAGCGGCAAATCATCGACTCCCACCCGCACGGGAACCTTTGCCGTTGAAACCAAACACCGCGTTACTAGAATGACTGGGCCCGACTACGACGTGCCCGACGTTCCCTATACAATGTATTACGACGGAGGCATGGCAATTCACGGCGCTTACTGGCACAATTTGTTTGGCAATCCCGTTACTCACGGCTGCACAAATGTAGCTGTCAATCACGCTAAATGGCTATTTGAATGGGCTTCGGTGGGAACACCTGTGGTGGTGCACAAATCTCAGGTTTAGGGCATGGGGCATGGGGAATTGGGCGGAGCGATGGGGCTTGGGCATAGTCGAACACTATTCAATCTGTTAGAACCCCGACTTCTTAAAGAAGCCGGGGTTCTGGGTATTATGTTTTTTTAGGTGAGCTTACTTAACTGCTGCTTTCAAGCACAAGCCCGATTGTACCAAACATCAGTAAAGTCTAAGTTGATAAGTTATGATTCAGAAATAAAAAAGTTACATATGCCGTCGTCTCTCCACAGAATATGTACCGCATCATCAACAGAAGAATCCATTTGAAATAAAAGAATATTTTGCTCTGTGTCACTATCAGGGTTATTACCCCATCTTGCGTCGCCTTGTATAAAACCGGGATAACCGCCTATTTTATGACCGAAGGGACGCGATATCTCTAAATACTTTTTTATGATGCGATCGTTATTGCTCAAAAATTCATACAAATCTTCTCCTAAACCTTTACTAAATTGGTAGTCATCTGTACCAATCCGTGCATATTTTTTAGTAAATTGCAAGCTGTAGTATCAAATCGGTTACATCGGAATCATACAGTAGCGAAAGCGATAGTCTCGCTCGCTTTCGCTACTTATAGCGAGGGAGACGCTTGCACCGCAACTAGAACAATTATGTATGATTCCGATTCCAGCGGAAACGATATAACCTCTTCCTTTAATTAATGACTGACGGGACATCCTCCTCTCGTTAAGTTTGTTAAGAAATTATTGGTGTCAAAGAAATGTTCTACAGACTCAATCTTTAAATCCTCTGTGACTTTAGCAATACTAAGACCAATAACTTCAATAGTTTCTCCTGTCCCTTGATGATCTTTGTAAGCTCCACTAAAAACACCCCAGTGTCTCCACTTAAAAACAACGCTAGGAGGCCCTGCAACGACTTCGACTAATTCCCAGTGAAAGCCATCGGGAAAAGCTGTGTGAAAGAGGTTGTAGGAGGATTTAAAGGTTTCATCAGAGGCGCGGTAGTAGTCTGAGTTTTCTAGAAAGAGATTATAGGTTCCCTGATCTACAACTTCTTGGGCTGTGTATTCTTTTCCTCCATTAGTGCTCATACGGAATTTATCCGTAACTACAGAGAGCCATTGTTGGGGGTTGGTTTTGAAGGATGCTTCCATTTCAAATGTTCTCACCAGGTTATAGGCGATCGCATTCAAAGATCCTTCGGCATGATTGTGTTTCCTTTCCTTTGCCATGAAAGCATTAGTGCGAGAATAGTCTGGACGATTCCCGTCCCGCCATTCTACTCCATCATCCTGTTTCAGAACTTCTTCTCTATCTTGAACCCAGAGGGGTAAAGTGGGAGTGGTACTCATACCTGTGAATCTCCTAGGATTTGGGTTAATTAAAATCTTGATACTACAATGAAAGGCTGACGGTTCAGATTCAAGAGTATTTTAAATAAAAGTCTATGCCTAAAGTGGTAGACGTGTCAATCACCTACGCAACCATAAACCTAACTATCTGCATAGGTTGTCGTCTCCAATAGACATCTCCAAAAACTAACTAATTCCTAGGAAGATCCGGGGAAAAGATGTCCAGAGGAAGAGCCTGGCTTTCTAAGCCGGAAAATTGGAGGATCTTCCTCCGGATCTGCGTTCCCAGGAATACAGCGCATTATAGACCGCGTTTTTAATCAGCAGAATGACGCTGGCGTTAACGAATGATGCTTGCGTTTATTCTGAGCGGCTATGAAAAACGAGAATTTTAAGTATCTAAATCTGTGCTTCTAGGAGGGCGATCGCGCTTGATGTCGCGTCTCGAATGCTTTTAAAGACAATCCCAATTATATAAAACCTTACTAAAATCTAATTCTCTGAGTGCTGATTCATCAATAAAAAAGTTACCTACACCACTGTCTCCCCACATGATATTTACTGTCTCATTGCAATCGCTATCCATTTGGAATAGAAGAAGGTCTGGCTTTTGTTTTTGGTCGGAGTTACTACTATATTTTCTTACGTCGTCTTGTGTAAAATAAGGATAACCACCTATTTTATGACCAAAGGAATGCGATATTTCTAGGTAGCCATCCTCAATTTCATGGTTCATAAATAATTCATGGATTTCCGAGCCTAAAAGTTCGGTAAATTGGTAGTCAATGGTACTAATCGGCGCATATTTTTTAGTAAATTGCAAGCCGCAACAGCCATTAACAGGAAAAGATTCTGGTTGCGGCAAAAAATCATAATTGGTAATGATGTTTTCAACTTGGAGGTCTGGCTCAGCAAAATAGATTATTTTGAAGCTGTCTTCGGCTGTGGGATTATCTACCTCGGCCCCATTGCCCAAATCTAAACCATATAGGTCATCGTCGGCTATATAAAACTGCAAAATTCCGCGATCGGGAAAACCATCTAAAGGCGGTATTTCATCAAAGTTGAGTTGCGCTAGCAAAAATAAATATTTACCGTCACAAGTTTTGGGATATTCAAAGCCTTTAGGTAAATAAGGATATCCCCCAAATTTACTCTGCCACCAATTAACGTCATCATTATTCTGGATGTTAATTTCAATGTAAGGTTTAATGGTAGCTTCAATTCTGTGGCGATACTTTTCTAGTTCCGGAGAGAGTGGAACTTCTAGTTTGTAGTCCATCTGCTTTTTTAAATTTGTTTTGAACGCAATCAGTAGGGTGCGCCGAAGCGCACCTTACCTGTAAAACCTATTCCTAACTTAACTGCACCACTGGTTTATCCTCTAACAAAGTTTCATTTGTCAGCAAATCTTCAACAGTAATGCGCAAAAAGCGCTGTTCGTCAACGCGGAACAAAACTTTTATGCGATCGCTCCCCGGATACCCAGGCGGCGTCAATTGAGCGATGCTGCGTGCTCCGTCTTTGTCATTTAGTGGCTGTACCGATCTTTGACCCGCGAGTTGGCGAGTAATTAGCCTGTCGCCGTCAAAATATATCTCCGTGCCGCCAGTTTCCGCTCCCAATTCGCCGACAATTAATTCTATACTCGGCTGATTTTCTAAAGAAGCCCCTAAGACTAATTCTACCGGTTCGCTCATCGGATAAGATTGCCCGGATTTAATTAAACTGTGCCAACTGTGGCAATTTTCGCGGCGGTTCCAGTAGCGAATGCCGTAACTGTGATAGAGAAAATCTTTGATTTCTAGCCCTTGACTCAGTTGCAGAGCACCTTGGGCGATCGCCTCAAACGGTTTGTCGCAGCGAATTTTTGCCGGCTCGAAATATTGCTGCACCCAACGCTGGACAGCGGGAATTTGGACAGTACCGCCAACTAGCAAAACTGCATCGATGTCGCCAATTTCTAAGCCTTGGCGCCGCCCTTGCTGCAATACTTGATTCATGCACTCGTCGAGGTTGTCAAAAAACTGATGTTCGGCGAGGATAGATTCAAAGCGAGAGCGATCTAATTCTAATTCGTAACTCTCAAGATTTTCGTCATCAAAATAAACCTCAACCGCCTGATTCACCACAGACAACTGCATCTTTAACCGTTCTGCTAATCTCGTTGTTATCGGAGATTTTGGCAGCCCTTTTGTTTTGAAAAAATAGTCAACCAGCCAATTATCAATATCAGAACCGCCCAAATTTTGTCCGGCTTTAGCCAAAACCCGGGCAACTTTTGTTTTTTGCGCTGAAGATTCAGCTAATAACTTTTCGCCCCACTTGAGAATAAAACCGAGGGGTTTTTTGTCGGAGGAAGCGTCCAAACGCACTACAGAAAGATCGAGAGTGCCGCCACCGAAATCAATGACTAACAGAATTTCGCGATCGACCAAACCGTAACCCAAAGCAGCCGCCGTAGGTTCGTCCAACATCCGCACCTGTTCTACTTGCAGAGATTCAGACACTTTGCCCAACCAATGGCGGTAAGCTTCAAAACTATCTACCGGGACAGTAAAAATCAAAGAATCGATCGGCAAGGGCAGTTCGCGAATTGAGTTCACAATTTGGCTCAAATACCACTCACCTACTCGTTCAAAAGTAATAAGTTGCCCGTCAAGTTCTGGCACAAAACCCTGAACAGAAGTGCCAATTCCCCGCTTAAAATTGCGGAAAAACCGAGAATCTCCACTCAAATAAAGGCCTCTGTCGCGGACTTGCTGACCGAGTATTACTTTATTTGCAGCAGCGTCCTCAACGTAGAGTAAACTAGGAATTAGGGGCGGATTTTGAGCCGAGATTGCCGACAATCCCGGTAATTTCAAAGTTTCGGGCTGCTGGAGGACTTGATTCCAGCGAGCGACGACGGTGTTGCTAGTTCCAAAATCAATTGCGAGCGTCATTCAGCCAAAATACACAGCTACTAGGGATTAGATTATATTATGGTATTTCGAGCCGCAAATACCAACATAATCTCCTGACTCAATCCACTTTCTTTGAAACCGAGAACGAAGAGCCTGTACAGGGAATTACTGAAATTGCAGTATGCGGCTACAAGTCTATTTACGAAGAGTGCCAGATTGAAGTGCGATCGCTGACAATTCTAGCCGGTGCCAACAGTTCTGGTAAGTCTAGCATCATGCAGCCACTCTTGCTGATGAAGCAAACGCTAGAAGCCCCTTAGGACCCCGGTGGTTTGAAACTTGACGGGCCTAATGTTAAATTTACCTCGGCCGATCTCAATCCTATTTTAAAATGAAGCGTGAAAAATGCTGGACATGGGCGATCGCACAACCGCACTATTGGCTCTAACATTGCTTGTCCCTGCAGCTAGTATTGGAATAATAGCAGGCTTGTATATGGCCCCGGGAAGCTGGGGACAAACACTGTCAGTATTGTGTCAAGTTTGGTTGCTGGTTTTTCCGATCGCGTGGTCTGTTTTTGTCGATCGCAAAAAGCTCAGTTTATCCCTGCCCAAACCCCAAGAATTGCTGGCTGGAGCAATTTGGGGAATATTCATGTTTGCGATGATTCTAAGTATCTACCGGCTTTTCGGTCAGCACTGGATCGATCCTGTAGTTGCTAAAGAAAAATCGCACCAATTAGGTATTAGCAGCCCTAATATTTACATAATTGTTGAAGCATATTTTGTGCTAGTTAACTCATTGATCGAAGAATTTACTTGGCGGTGGTTTGTCTGCAACAAGTGCCAGATTCTCATACCGGGAACAAAATCAATATTTCTGAGTTCGCTATTTTTCACGCTGCACCACATTTTTGTAATAGCAGCTTACAGCGACTGGCAGGCTGTGCTCTTAGGTTCCTTAGCTGTCTTCGCCGCCGGGATAATTTGGTCGCAGTCTTATCTGACTTACCGTTCGCTTTGGTCGAGTTATATCAGCCACGCGATCGCAGATTTAGCCCTAGCAACTATTGGTTGGCAAATCCTCTTTAACTAGCTGCTTTTTTAGCGACTATCCCCGGCAATTCTACAGTAAAAATTGACCATTTTCCCAACACGAACTCCCGACTAATATCTCCCCCCATCATCCGACAGAATTTCTGGGCGATTGCCCGTCCCAAATCCGTACCGCCGTACCTGCTAGTAGACTCGTCCGCTTGCATAAATGCTTGAAATACTCTCTCTATTTGCTCTGCCTTCATCCCAATTCCAGTATCGCTGACTTTGAAACTAATCCATCCTTTACCAGCCGAAATATACGATTCTGATTCTTTCTTTCTTTTTTCTCTTTCCCGCTTCGATTCTAAACCTAAAACATCCGATTCTACTTCCTAATCTCCCAGAAAGCTAAATTTTTATTCCTGCTTCTCCCTTCCCTCTTCCTTCTTCTAAAGCGGCTTACTTTTAATGTAATTTAACCAGCTTCGGTAAATTTTCTAGCATTGCTCAGCAGGTTTTAAAAACACTGATAAATCTTAGGAACATCAGGATAAACCGTGGCAATATCTGGCGGACACTTGACGGTCAAAACATTGCGAATTTTGTCAACCAAAGGTTTAATAGTAGCGATATCGTGATTGTAAGCTTCGGCCCGAGTATGCGCCAGCAAGTCAAGTTGCAGCAGCAGGGACGAGGTTGGATTTCCCCACCTGAAAACGAACCCTCATTTTTCGATAACTTAGGTGTAGAACACAAAATTATCGATCGCTACCGCCCGGTAGACGACAAAGATCTACCTGACGCTGACGTAGTAGTTGCCACCTGGTAGGAAACCCCCGAGTGGGTAGCCAAACTCTCTCCTAGCAAAAGAGCAAAAGCTTATTTTTTCCAGGGCCACGAAGTTTTTGACTATCTACCTCAAGGTAGAGTAGAAGCAACCTGGATGCTGCCCCTGCACAAAGTTACGATCTTTGATTGGTTAGTTAACCTAGCTAGGGAAAAATATGGCGATAGCCAAGTTTCCTTAGCTCCTCCTACCCTGGACACCAAGCAATTTTAAGCCTGTCCTCGCAACAAACAATCGGTTCCTACAGTCTATCTGTCAGTTGCCAAATTCCAAGTGGCAAGCCCTGTCCGAAGCCGCCTATGCCAAAGTGAACAATTATACTTGGGAAGATGCCACGGCTTATTTTGAAGCGGCATTGAAAGTTGCTGAAGACAAATCTAAACAGCGCGACGTTAATATAGTTTCCTTTTCTCCCTACTATGACCCAGCAGCGACCAACCAACAGATTGGGTTTGGATGCTAACTGCAGCCATTTGGAATTCTGCGCTAGCCGCTCGCTCTGGCGCGGGATTCTTAGCAGAAAGTCAATATCTTTTGGTGGGGTGATTCTGCCAAAACTAAAATCGCCCCTGTCCTGTTTTCTACCCAGCAGTCTCGAAACGAATTCTGACTCCACCGACTAGCCAATACTGCTTATAAAGCGATCGTCCGATCGAGCGATCGTCGGCCAAAATCAGAATGCGAGCGCCACGGAGGTTTTAAGGATCGCACCGTTAGAGGTTAAACTTGTCGAGTCCTCAAACATCTCCCGATTGGTAATTGGGAAAAGTCCCTGACGACAAAGTAAGATCGCCTCGACTATCGAGTTACGATCCTGCAGCATTCGCCCGTACCCTGCACACAAGCCAAAAAAAGGCTCGTAAATGCAAACTTGCTGTTATGGAGAAGTTTTATAAACCAGTCTCTATCTTCCGCATCTATTCATGAAAATTACTTTTGTCCTTCCTACCCTTAGTCTTACAGGTGGCATGAGGGAGTTATCTATCTACACAGAACTTCTCCAAAAGCGAGGACACAAAATATTTATCGTCTCTACGCCCCCGCAGCAAGCGACTTTGATCCAACAATTGCGATCGCTGCTTGGAGGTAGGGGTTGGCAGTCCGCTCTAAAGAAAGAACAGCCTCACTTTGACAAGGTGGATGTCGAAAGCCGAGTTCTCGAAACCTACCGTCCCATTATCGGCAAAGACATACCTGATGCCGATATTATCATGGCTACTAGGTGGGAAACTGCCGAGTGGGTGGCAAAACTCTCTCCGAGCAAAGGAACGAAAGTATATTTTCTCGAACACTACGATGCTTTTGACTGCGTACCAAAAGGTCGAGTAGACTCAACTTGGCGGCTGCCGATGCACAAAATCGCTGTCGCCTTTTGGCCCGCCTACATAGCTTGGAATCAATACGGCGATTTGTCTGTATCTCTCGTCCCTCTCACCGCGGACACCAAACAGTTTTACGACCCCCAGTCGATCGCTCCGCAGCCGCGAGGCAAGCAATTAGTTCCCACAGTCGGGACGTACTATACTACAACTCCTTGGAAAGGCTGCGATATTGCCCTGAAAGCTTTCTCTATAGCTGCTGAAAAAATTCCCAACTTTCGTTTAGTTGCCTTTGGTTCCGGCCATACTCCTCATCCCAATTTGCTGCCGGATGGCACAGAGTATAATAAGGCACCTAGTAAAAACCAAGTAAAAGAATTTTACAGCAAATGCGATGCTTGGCTGTTTTCCAACAGAGCCGAAGGCTTCGGCTTGCCAATTATCAAAGTGATGGCTTCGGCTTGCCAATTATTGGCACTCCTGCTGGTGCGGCTCCGGAACTACTTGCTGGCGTGGGTGGCATACTTGTCAAGCCAAAAGACCCAGATGATATGGCAAAAGCGATCGAGCAGATTTGTCAGTTGTCTGATGCCCAATGGCGGGCAATGTCCAAGACTGCTTTGGACAAAGTGATAAATTATGACTCGGAGGATGCAACTAATCTCTTCGAGACGACACTGTACGCTGCTGTGGAACCTCACGCACAATTAACGAACAAAGCGTAAAATTGAGGTTGATTTAAAAGATTGGGGTTGGGCGATCGTTTAAGCGAGAATTTTTATCAGGCAAATTTAGTTGTCTTTGTACAATTTTACTGCAAAAAAAACTATGGTTACATTAATCCCCGTTGCTCTGTTCGGCTTGCTTCCAATCGTTTTTTACCTGTTTGTGAGGTTTCCGCCTCAGCGGGCGGTAATTATAAGTTTTGTTTTAGCGTGGCTGTTTTTGCCGCAAGCTACTTATCCCATCCCCATATTGCCGCCGTTGACCAAAATGTCGGCAGTTTGCTACTCCATTTTGATGGCTACTCTTGTCTACGATACTGCCCGCCTCACCTGTTTTAAGCCCGGTTGGCTGGACGTGCCAATGCTAATTTGGTGTTTGTGTCCAATTGTTACCCAAATTAGTAATGGCGGCAGCCCGATTTCTCCGACTTTCCTCCAAATCATTAGTTGGGGTCTGCCTTATTTGGTAGGACGCTTGTATTTGGGTAGTTTAGACGGGCTGCGACAATTGGGGATCGGGATTTTGGCAGGTGGGTTAGCCTACATTCCTTTTACTTTAGTTGAAGGGGTTAGGGGTCCACTTCTGCACCAAATGGTTTACGGCGTCAGTGCCTTTGATGACTGGAGTCAAGCACTGCGTGCGGGGGGGTGGAGACCGGTAGTATTTATGCAGCACGGTTTGATGGTGGCCGTGTGGATGATGACAGCCGCCTTAATGGCAGTTTGGTTCTGGCAAACGGGGGCCCTCAAAAAGTTTCAGGGCCGCAACATCAAGACTTTAGCAATTATGTTAGTAATCGCTTCTTTCCTGTGCCGTTCTAGTGGGGCCACCAGTTTATTGATATTCGCGTTGATCGTATTATTCTGTGCCAAGTGGTTTCGTACCTCTTTGCCCCTGCTATTCATAATCGGATATATAGTGTTTTATCTGTACATAGCTGCATCGGGTCAATTCTCGAGTAAAGACGTGATGGGGTTCATCACTCCAATATTTGGCGAAGACCGAGCCGGCTCTCTGAAGTATAGATTTGACATGGAAGAGATACTCGGGGAAAAAGCGCGGCAAAGATTTCTTTTAGGCTGGGGGGATTCCGGCGGAAACCGCGTGTACAACCAGGATGGTCAAGATATCTCGATCACCGACAGCTTATGGATTATTGCATTTGGCACCTACGGTACAGTCGGTTTAGTTAGTTTATTTTCTTCTTTGTTACTTCCTGTTATCGTCTTTGCCGTGTTCAAGTATCCCGCCAGAACCTGGTCTAATCCCAAAGTAGCGCCTGCGGCAGCCCTGGGAGTAGCCTTAACTATGTACGTATTTGACTGTGTTTTGAACGCTATGACTAACCCGATTTTTGCGCTGATTGCTGGAGGAATATCGACTCTGGTCTTAAAAGCTCCAGAAAGTCTTAAAAGCAAGAAAACCAGTTCGCCCCCAAGAAGACAGTCGCTGGTTCACCAAAAATCATCCTGATTTTTAGGAAGTCGCGGCTTCGCTCAAAGCTGGAAAATATATTGGCTTCGCTGGATACAAAAACTAAAAAATCTACCATTTTTGCATTAAATCAAGTTCGGAAGTTGGAATATATTTGTCAATCGGCTCAAATCAATGTGAAAAATAATTTTGACATTAATTGGCAATGCTTCAACTATTAGCATGGGAGAGATTTTTTAGTGAAATTGTGTTGCGATTTGTTAACCAAAATGGCTTCCTACACTTTTTGCTAAAACGATGTGATTCTTTACACAATCTTTAAAAATCATCACTGGACAGGTATGGTGTACAAGGATATACTTAGAAAAGTATATTCACTTAAGCCCCAAGCAGAAAAAACACGAGGCTATATTGTGGGTTAGAATAGTTTGAGTTGTAGTTTAATATGAACCGGGAAGGGAATAATACATGAAAACAGTTAATTTATTGAATGTCTCGATAGATAACTTGTCAATAACAGAGTTGTTTGAAAAACTCGACTGCGAAGGCGGTGTCGTATTTACACCAAATGTAGACCACTTGATTAAGTTGCAGTATGACCGCGACTTCTATGAAGCTTACAATAAATCTAATTATAGAGTCTGTGACAGTCAAATATTGATTTATGCCTCACAATTTTTGGGTACCCCTATCAAAGAAAAAATTTCAGGTTCTGACTTGTTTCCTGCATTTTATATGTATCACAAAGATAACGAGAAAATCAAAATATTTTTGCTAGGAGCTGCTGAAGGTATTGCTAGGAAAGCTCAGGAAAAAATTAACCAAAATGTTGGTAGAGAAATAGTAGTTGAAGCACATTCTCCTTCTTTTGGCTTTGAAAACAATGAGGAAGAGTGTGAAAAAATAATTGACGCGATCAATAAATCAGGAGCTACAGTTCTGGCCATAGGGGTGGGAGCCCCCAAGCAAGAAAAGTGGCTGGTTAAATACAAGAGCAAATTAACACACGTCAAAATTTTCTTAGCAATAGGTGCAACCATTGATTTTGAAGCTGGTTGCAAAGCAAGAGCTCCCAAATGGATGAGCGAAGTCGGCATAGAATGGGCGTACCGACTGTTAAGTGAACCGAGAAGGTTGTGGAAAAGATATTTGATAGAGGCTCTGCCTTTTTTTCGATTAATCTTAGAACAAAAATTAGGGTTTTATAAAATGCCTTTCGACAGCCTTTTTTCCGATTAATCTTAGAACAAAAATTAGGGTTTTATAAAATGCTTTTCGACAGCAAAACCGGGGAGCTAGAATGGAAAGAGGGCTCCTAAAAACTCGATGGACAAATCTATAGCGTAAATTTAAGCTCACTATGATAGAAAGTGCGTTTGACTTCAAGGTAAGACTGATACAAGCTGTGGATAGTCCGATCGCACTTTATAGCCTTTATCAGAAAGATGAGGTATCATGTTACTGACACTCACTCGTGAGG
>JAUBOM010000280.1:2214-3487 GCA_036700245.1 Microcoleus vaginatus BM001213989 | reverse complement strand
AGGATAGGGATGCGATTATTCAGGCATTAATTAGCCATCCCGATTGTCAAGAGATCCAGTTTGAAATTTTGGATTTTCCCGATCCCGATATCCGCTTTTTGATGGAGGAAATTCTTAAGGTTTTGCCAACAGTCAAAGTTCAACCACACAAGAAGTTAATTTTAATTGTGCGGGGATTGGAACATTCGATCGGGATGACGGGGGAATATCCGCCGATGTTGGTAGATTTGAATTGGGTGCGAGATGCTTATCCGATTAAAGTGCCGCATCCAATGCTTTTTTGTTTGCCGGATTATGCGATTACGCGAGTTGCTAATTTTGCGCCGGATTTGTGGGCTTGGAATTCGGGGACTTTTGTGTTCAAAACTCCTGCAAATACTAGAGATGATGCGGTTTCTCAAACTCTGGATGCTAGCAAAGAGATTACAAATTGCGAGGTGCCCGAAAAGCAGGAACGCATCGATTTATTAAAACGGTTGTTGATGGAATACACTCCCTCGAATGGGCGCGAGGAAACTGAAGGGGATTTGAAAACTCGCATCAGAGTTTTGAATGAGTTGGGAATTGCTCATCGCAGTCGGAGTGAATACTCGACAGCAAAATATTATCTAGAACAAGCGTTAGATTTGGCGAAAGAGGATGAAGATTTCATATCTTTAAAGGCAAATACTTTATATGAATTAGGAATAAGTTATATAAATCAAGGGGAAGTAGCAAAGGCGATCGCATTTTATCAAGAATCTCTCGAACTTCAGGAAAAGCTTGGCAATGTTCAAGGGAAAGCTGCTACTTTGCACGAACTAGCAGGAATTTATGCGAATCAAGGGGAAGTAGCAAAGGCGATCGCATTTTATCAAGAATCTCTCGAACTTCAGGAAAAGATTGGCAATATTCAAGGGAAAGCTGCTACTTTGCACGAACTAGCAGGAATTTATGCCAATCAAGGGGAAGTAGCAAAGGCGATAGCATTTTATGAACAATCTCTCGAACTTCAGGAAAAGATTGGCAATATTCAAGGGAAAGCTGCTACTTTGCACTGTCTAGCAATAATTTATGCGACTCAAGGGGAAGTAGCCAAGGCGATAGCATTTTATGAAGAATCTCTGGAACTTGAGGAAAAGATTGGCAATGTTCGAGGGAAAGCTGCTACTTTGCACTGTCTAGCAGGAATTTATGCCAATCAAGGGGAAGTAGCAAAGGCGATAGCATTTTATGAACAATCTCTCGAACTTTACGAAAAGATTGGCAATCTTCAAGGGAAAGCTGCTACTTT